>JAFRRO010000002.1 GCA_017428025.1 Clostridia bacterium | reverse complement strand
GGGTTTATTTCTGCGTAACCCAAAAGCCCTCCCTGTGCAACGTGGGTTTATTTCTGCGTAACCCAAAAGCCCTCCCTGTGCAAGGGAGGGTGGCAGCCGTCAGGCTGACGGGAGGGTTGTCCCGCCCGCTATTCCCGCGGAAACGCGACCGTGATCTCGGTGCCGATGCCCTCGGCGCTTTCGAGCTTCAGCGAGGCGTGGTAGCGCTCGCAGATGTGCTTGACGATCGCAAGCCCGAGCCCCGTGCCGCCGGTCGCCTTACTGCGGCTCTTGTCCACGCGGTAGAAGCGCTCGAAGATGCGGTCGCGGTTCGCCCGCGGAATCCCGATGCCGGTGTCGCGCACGGTCAGCGTGCGGTTGTGCACGCGCACGGAGACGGTGCCGTTCGAACGGTTATAGCGGATCGCGTTGTCCAGAAGATTGTAAACAAGCTCGTTGAGCAGCACGCGGCTTGCCTCGACCTCGGTCGGCTCGCCGGAAAGCTGCACCGTGACGCCGCGCACCATGGCGGCGCCCTTCAGCGTTTCGATGTTCTCCTGCACGAGCGCGTAGAGATCGACCGTTTCCTCCTGTTCCCGAATGCCGCGTTCCTCAAGCTCCGAAAGCGTGATGATGTCGCTCACCAGCGCGAGCATGCGGTTCGATTCGCGGCGGATGCGTTCGGCGAACGCGGTGATGTCCGCGTCCTTCGCCATGCCGTTTTCGATCATTTCGGCATAGCCGGAGATCGAGGTCAGCGGCGTTTTGAGCTCGTGCGAGACGTTGGCGGTGAACTCGCGGCGGATGCGCTCCACGCGGTCCCGTTCGCCGATGTCGACAAGCGTCAGCACGGCGCCGACGCGCAGGCCGTTTTCCGTGATGTCGTGGTACAGCAGGCGCACCGCCTGTCCGTACAGCTCGACCGTCGTGCTGTCGCCGCTGCGGACGCCGCCGAAAAACGCGCGGACCGGCGTCGGCAGATCGAACACGTGCCGGAGCGATTTCGCGTCCATGTGCAGCAGGCGGCACGCCGCCGCGTTGCAGCAGAGCGTGTGCCCGTCCAGATCGAACGCCGCGACGCCGTCTTCGAGCGTATTCAGGATGCCCGCAAGGATCGTTTCGTTCACGCGCTACCTCCCGAGCTGATAGCCGACGTTGCGCACGGTCAGGATCAGCGCGCCGGACGGACCGAGCTTTTTCCGAAGCGTTTTGATGTGCATATCGACGGTGCGCGTCTCGCCGGTAAAGGCAAAGCCCCAGACGGCGTCCATCAGCCGTTCGCGCGTGACGGCGGTGCCGCTGTTTTCGAGCAGGTATTTCAGCAGCGCGTATTCCTTGAACGTCAGCTCCACGTCGACGCCGTCGGCGGTCACGCGGTGCCGATCGTCGTCCATCTCGATCGTCTCGTACGCCAGCACGGGCATGAGACGGTTTGCGCGGCGCAGCAGCGCCTTGCAGCGCGAGACCAGCTCCATGATGCCGAACGGCTTGATGAGATAATCGTCCGCGCCGCTGTCCAGTCCCTTGACGCGGTCGGCTTCGCTCGTCTTGGCCGTCACCATCATGATCGGCAGCGTCTGCGTCGCAGGACTTTCGCGCAGCTCCTTCAGCACCTCGAGACCGTCCCTGCCGGGCAGCATGATGTCGAGCAGGACCATGTCCGGCAGCCGCACGGCGAGCGTCTCGAAGAACCGTTCGCTGTCCGCAAACGCGTCGACGGAGAGACCTGCGCTTTTCAGTGCGTAGGTCTCCATCTCACGGATGTCGATATCGTCTTCTACAATGTATACGAGCGCCATCTCAGTATGCGGCAAGCCGTCTGATCGCTTCCGCCATGATGTTGGTGTTGAAGCGGATGTCCTCAATCGAGATCGATTCGTCCGGCATGTGGCACATGCTTTCCTCGCCCTCGCGCACGATGCCGAACGCGACCGCATTCTCCAGCTCGCGCGCATAGGTGCCGCCGCCCATCGACAGCGGTTTCGAATCCGAATGGTTCAGCTCGTTGTAAATGTTCATCAGCGTCGAGACCAGCTCGCTGTCCGCCGGAATGAAGTGTCCCGGCTTGATGACCGTATCGGTGCGTGCAAAGCCCGCTTTGCCGTACGCCGCGTCCCAGGTCTTCAGCAGGTCTTCCGCCTTTGCGGTGAACGGATGGCGGCAGTCGGCAATGAAGCGCACGCCGTTCTCGTTGAAGCGGATGACGTCGGGCTGATAGGTGATGCGTCCCGATTCGTCGGTGACGTCGATGCCGAGCGACTCGCCGTGCATGTCAAACTGCCACAGCGCGTACAGCGCGCGGACCGTTTCCTTGTCCGCATCCGGCAGCGGCTGCACGGTCAGAATCTTCATCAGCGCCTGCAGCGCGTTCTTCGCAAACTCCGGCATCGACGCGTGTCCGCCGCGGCCCTCGACCGTGATGCGGTTTTCGTCGTACGTCACGGTATAGCCCGCCGGCGCATGCACCGGAACCGCTTTGACCGGCAGTTCGGCGCGGATCACGCCCGGGATGACGTTCGCCGCGGTGCCGCAGTCGATCCTGAGCTGAGACGGATAGTGCTTCTCGTACGTCGTGTGCATGATGCCCATTTCGGAATTGACGACCGGGTATTCGGCGTCTGGCGTGAACGCCAGCGTCGGCTGACCTTCGACCTTGAGATAGTGCTCGACGCCCAGAGAGCCGATCTCCTCGTCACAGCCGAGGATGACGCGCACGCGGCGCTTCATCTTCAGTCCGCATTCCTTCGCGGCGGCGAGCGCATAGATCGCGGAGAGCGCCGGGCTCTTGTCGTCCAGCGTGCCGCGGCCGATGATGCGGCCGTCCTTTTCGGTTGCGGAATACGGCGGCACGGACCAGCCTTCGCCCTCCGGAACGACGTCCAGATGCGCCAGGATGCCGAGAACCTCCTCGCCTTCGCCGTACTCGACCACACCGCAGTAGCCGTCCGTGTCCCACGCCTTGAGGCCGAGACGCCGCGCGATCGCGAGCGCCGCCTGCAGCGCTTCATACACGGTTTTGCCGAACGGCTTGCCGGGTTCCGCGGGATCGCCGCGGGAGACGGACGGGATGCGCACGAGGGCTTTGAGGTCCTCAATCTGCGCGGGCAGCGTTTGTTCGATCCAATTCTTCATGTTTGTACCTTTCCTTTCTGTCAGTTGACTGCGGAGAAGCCCTTGCCGATGACCTCCCGCGTATCGATGATGGAGATGATCGCTTTCGGATCCTTTTCGAGCACGATGCGGCGGATCGCCGCAAGCTCGATCGTCTTGGTGAGGATATAGACCAGCGTCTTTTCGGTATTGGTATACGCGCCGCGGCACGGGATATACGTGACGCCGCGATGCATGCGGTTCAGAACCTCCGGCGCGATCTCCTCCCACTTGTCGGAGATGATGAACAGCGTCTTGGTACGGTTGATGCCCAGGATGACGTTGTTGAACGCGATGCTCATCACGAACAGGGCGATGATCGAAAGCGCCGCGCCTTCGACGCCCGCAAGGAAATCATGCGCGCCGATCGCGCGCACCACGCCGAGCGTGACCGCGATCACGACGTTCAGCGACATCGAGATCGTGCCCATCGAGATCGAATACTTGCGGTTCAAGAGCAGGGAGATGATGTCCATGCCGCCCGTGCTGCCGCCGAGCCGCACGATCATGCCGCCTGAAAAGCCCATCGTGACGGCGCCGAAGATCACGCTGACGACGCGCCACGCCGGCTCCTCGACGTTGAACAGCACCGGCATCGGAAGCGCGCCGAAGATCGCCAGCTCGACCGAGAACAACACCGTGAGATACAGGGTGTAGACGGTGAAACGGATGTGCAGGTACTTGAACGCAAGGATCAGCAGCGGCGTGTTGCCGATCACGACGAACAGCCAGCTCGGAAACGCGCCGTTTGTCGCATACGAAATCAGCATGCCGATACCGGTGACGCCGCCGGTCACCACGCCTGCCGGCGTGTACAGCAGCTGTACCGCCAGCGATTCGATCGTGATCATGATCGTCATCAGCACGATCGCCTTGATCTCGCGCAGCACCTTGTTGTCGCGCAGCGGCGTTTTTTCGTTTGTCGAATTGATCGGTTTCATAGGCCCTCCCGCATAGTTCTACAAATATCAGTATAGCAAACTTTCCGCATGCTTGCAACCCATAAAGGACGCAATTGACAGCAGGCCGCGCGAATGCTATGATGGGACGCGGATAACAGGGGATCGGGGGATCGAAACATGCGCGAAAACAGACGGATCGGATTTCTTTTGATCGCACTCGTCTATGCGGCGGCGATCGTGCTCGGCGTGACGCTGTACCGTGTGCTGCCCGGCGCGTTCTGGCAGAGGCTCCTGCTTGCGGACGTCGCGGCGACGGCGTTTGTGTTCGTGTTCAGCGTGCTTTTGAAGAACGCCTCGGTCTACGATCCGTACTGGAGCGTGCAGCCGATCGTGATCCTTTCGGGCTTTGCGATCCACTGCGGGCTGACGCCGGTCGGCGCGGCGCTTCTGGCGGTCGTTGCGATCTGGGGCGTGCGGCTGACCGCGAACTGGGCGTACACGTTTCACGGGCTCGATCATCAGGACTGGCGCTATACGATGCTTCATGAGCGCACCGGCGCGCTGTACCCACTCGTGAACTTCCTCGGCATCCATCTGTTCCCGACGCTCGTCGTCTATTGTGTGACGCTGCCCGCCGTGCTCGTCGTCGAACGCGGCGCGGCGTGGAACCCGCTGTGCCTGTTCGGGCTGCTGCTGTCGCTTTCTGCGACCGTGCTGCAGGGCGTGTCGGATTGGCAGCTGCACCGCTTCCGCAAGGCGCATAAAACGGGCTTTATCCGCGAAGGGCTCTGGAAGCGCTCGCGGCATCCGAACTATCTCGGCGAAATCCTGATGTGGTGGGGCGTAGCGCTCGCGTCGATCGCGGCGCTGAAAGGCGTCTGGCAGCTGCTGTTCGGCGCAATCCTCAATACGCTGATGTTCTGGTTCATCAGCATTCCGATGGCGGATCGCCATCAGGCGCGCAAGGAGGGCTTCGACGCCTACAAGGCGGAAACCCACGCCCTGCGGATCCTGTAACGTCGCGCGGCGAAACCGCAGGTCGCGCCGCAGGCATATCGTGCTTGCGGCAGCAAGTATATCGTGCGGCTTTAGCCGTATATCGTGCAAAAGCATATCGCGTCCCGGAGGGGCATTCCGGCTTGTGTTCAGAGATTCTTCGCCAAAGGCTCAGAATGACAAGCAAGGAAGAACCGCGCTCCCCTCCGTTGTCATCCTGAGGGCAAAGCCCGAAGGATCTCAGAACGGAAAGGGACGGCAAGACAACCTTACAGGCGCATTTCGCCGCAATGAAAAGAGGCTTTTCGAAACGGTTGTTTCGAAAAGCCCCTCTTTGTCTATTCATTATCTGCGGAACAGGACGGCGGTATCTGTGCCGTAGTACTGGACGTGCTGCGGGGTGTAGTTCGTTCCGGAGACGTTCGTCCACTTGTACGAGAGGTTGTACGCGTAGGTGTATATCTCCTTGAGCGTGACCTGCGAATTCTTGTTGCTGTCGGCGGGCATGGAGCCGGTATAGCTGCCGCTCGGGTACTTGCCGCCGATGCCCTTGACGACCGCCGCGGCAAGCGCACCCTGGATATAGCCGGAGCCGTCGAACCTGCCCTCCCAGCCGCTTTCGGCATAGGACGCGGCGGTGATGACGTAGAACCGGCTCTGCCGGAGTTCGCCCATTCTGGTTCCGGCTGTCGTCTGTTCGTCGAGGGCGGAGAACGCCGCGATCGCCGAAGCGTTGAACGCGTCGAGCTCGTCTTCGGTCGATTTGCTGATCGACGCGCCGCTGTGGCAGCTGCTGAAGATGAAGATGACCTTGCCCTTCACGTTCGCAAACGCGTCCGCCAGATCGGAGAACGTGATGTATTCGCCGTTGACCATGCAGAGCGCACCCTCATACTTCTGATAGGTGCTTTCGTTGCTGCCGATGTAGTTCAGACCGTGACCGGAATAGAAGAACAGCGAAACGTCGTCGTCGGTCGTGTCCGCAAAGGTCGAGGCGATCGCGTTCAGCACCTGCGCCTTGGTGGTGTTCGAAAGCTTCGTCGTCCGGAAGCGGTACCGGAGACCGTCCAGCGTGCCGCCGAGCGCGTTGATGTCGTTGACGCAGCCGTTCAGCGTATTGCCGCTCTCGTAGTCGGTTTCGCCGATCAGCAGCGCGCGGCGCACGGACAGCGTGGCGACGTAGGACGAGCCGGGGCTGTTCGAGAGCACGTTCGACCAGTCGCCGTAGTAGGTCATGCCTTCAAAGACATGGTACGAACGCACGCGCGCGTAGTAGGTCGTGGAGTTGTTCAGACTCTTGAACACCGTCGATACGGTATCGGCATTGCTGACCTTGGACGTTTTGACGTTCTTCGTAAACGCCGAATCCGTCGCGATCTGCACCTCGTAGCCGGTGAAGTTCTTGGAGGCCTCCCACTTGACGGTCAGCTGCTTGCTGCCGGGGATCAGCTCGGTAAGACGGCGGCTGGTGATGCGCACCGTCGTTTTCAGCGGGCTGACGATGCCGAGGTTGTAGTTGCCGGAATTGTCGTTGATGTTGCCGCCGATCGCCGTTCCCGCGACCGGATCGGTGCGCCGCGCGAAGTACGCCTTGACGCCGTACTGATACCGCGTGCCCGCAAAGACCTTGTGCGCTTCGTCGACGCCGTCAAGATAGGTCGTCGAGGTTGTGTTGTTCCACCGCGCGAACGTCGTCCAGCCGTTGGTCGTGGTGCTCCACGCACGGCGATAGATTACGTAGCCCGCCGCGCCTTCGACCGGCGACCATGTGAGCCGGATGCTGGACTGCATGTTCCGGACCTCCAGCGTTTGGGGAGCCGGCAGATAGATCTTGAAGCTTGCGCGGTATTCGCCGCTGTACCGGTTCCGGAAGGTCACAAACAGATAACCGGTGCCGGGCTGCGTGTTCTCCTGATACCGGTAGGTGTAATCGGAAGGATCGACCGTGCCGCCGTTTTCGTCCTTCACGGTAAAGCGCGGCGTCTTGGCGCTGCCGTCGTAGATCGTGTACGCCGTCGTTCCCTTGAACTGCAGATCGCTCTTGTTCCATTCGACCGTTCCTTGAAACGCCGGTACCGCAGGCGTCGGGGTGGGCGTCGGCGTAGGCGGGGGCGTCGGGGTTTCGGTCGTGGTTGCAAGGACAACGACGACATTGATCGTGCCGGTTTTGCTTGAATCAAAGAATCTTGCGGTTACAAAGACTTTTTGTCCTTCATACATGCTGTAGGAGAGCAGGAAGTTATAGTCGGCGCCGTCGTCGTCGTTATAGTCGATTTCATGCAACTCCGTATCGGCGATCTGACCGAAGGTATCCGCGCTTCCGGTCGAATAAAACAGATAGATTCCGTTTTGCGGAGCGGTGAACGGACGGCATGCGACTTCTCCGCCGGTTTCAATGACATACGTATTGTCGCCGAGGACAAGCGGCGTGTTGTCGAACTCGACAACGACCGTGATGGAACCGGTTGCGCTGCTGTCAAAGAACCATACGCCGAGCGAATAGAATTCACCGTAGGTCAAATGAACCTGCAGCATAAAATTGAGGTTTTCGCCGCCGTCGTCGTTTGTATAGGTCGTTCCGTCGACCGAGATGGTGCCATAGGTGTCCCTGTCGCCGACGGAATAGATCCGGTAGGTGCCGGTGGCAGTCGCATAGAGCATCTTATACACCCGGTCTCCGGCGTTGTCGATGGAAAACACGCTTGTACCGATCAAAACCGTTTCGCCGGAGATGATATCCTGCCGCGGCGTCATGTCCGTCGGTTCTTCCTTGCCGGTTCCGGCGACCGCCTGTTCCGTCGTTTCTTCTGCCGGTTCGACGTCCTCCGCAAAGCCGGTTTCCGGCAAATCCGTTTCGGGCGCTTCGTCCTCTGCGGCGGCATAGGCCGGCAGCATAACGGCGACCATCAGCACACAGAGCAGCAGCGCAAGCAGTCTTTTCTTCATAAACGTGTAGGTCCTTTCCTGCCGCAAAAGCGGACAAAACATGGGCGTCGCGCGTCGGCGCACATACATCACATTTCATTATAACACCCGAACCGGTCCGAAACAAGCTTTTTTGCGTCGGATGCGGGGAAAATACCTCTGTACAAGCGCGCGAAATTGCGTTATACTCTCCTTTATGAAACGACTTCTGTGGGTGATCGCCGTCGTGCTTCTGACGGCGTGCGCCGCACAATCGAATCCGCAGCCGTCCGCACAGGCGACGGAAGCGCCGACGGAACCGCCGGCGGAGGCGGTCGTGCTTGCCGTACCGACGGAGGAGGCGACGCCGCTGCCGGTTCCGACCGTGCCGCCGACCGAAGCGCCCACGCCGGTGCCGACCGATACGCCGGAGCCGACGGAGGAACCGACGCCGACGCCGAACCCGTACCGCGCCGAAAAGGTCACCGCCTCGAAGAAGAACGAGGCGTTCTGGTACTGCGCGCCGACCGAGGCGCTGAAAACCCGCGTCATCGGCATGAGCTTTCCGGAGGATCCGAAGGACGCGCCGGTGAAGATCGGCGATCTGCGGTACGTGCACATCCTGTACGTCGATTTCGACGGCGTGGAGCACGAGGGCGAGCTTCTGGTGCATAAAAAGGTTGCAAAGGACGTGATCGAGATCTTCGAAGCCCTGTATGACGCGCGCTATCCGCTGCGCTCGGTGCGGCTTGTCGACGATTTCGGGCAGCCGTTTACCGACGGGCTTTCGATGTCCGCAGACAATACCTCCGCGTACTGCTGCCGCCGCGTGACCGGCAAGACCTACTTTTCGCGGCACAGCTACGGCACGGCGATCGACGTCAATCCGGTCGAGAATCCGTACATCCGTCCGGACGGCAGCTTTGCGCCGAAGGAGAGCGAGCCGTATCTCGACCGCAGCGACGTGCGTCCCGGCATGATCACCGAGAAGGACCTTTGCTACAAGCTGTTCAAAAAGCACGGCTGGAAGTGGGGCGGACACTTCAATGGGCAGAAGGACTATCAGCATTTTTCGAAGGACGTGAAGGGGGTTACGAATTGAACGAACAGGAGATTCTTGCGTATCTGGAGCGCGGCGATGCCCTCACGATCGATATGACCGAGGCGGTCAGACGCGGCAGGTCGGAGCTTCTGTACGCCGCGCCGGACGCGGTGCTGCTGAAAACGCGCGGCTGGCTGATGCTGCTTGCCTGCGATACCGTTGAGGCGGGTGTGCGGGCGCTTGCGCACCGGGACGCATCCTGCGACAGCATCGTTGCGCACAGCGAAGCGGCGCGCGACGCGGTTAAGGCGGTCATTCCGTCGTTTACGCACGTCAATCCGTGCTGGCAGGCGTACTACGCGGGCAAGGAACTGCGGCCGGTGCCGGACGTGTGCGAGGTGCGGCCGTTTCGCAGGGAGGACATTCTGTTTCTGCTGGAGCACTACGACGTAATCCGCTCGCCGGAATACTTCGAGGAGCGCATCGACGAAAACGAACTGTTTGCGGGCTATCGCGACGGCAAGCTCTGCGCGTTCATCGGGTTCCACGACGACGGCAGCGGCGGCATGCTCGAGGTGCTGCCCGAATACCGGCGACTCGGCATCGGCTCAGCGCTGGAGGTGTTTTTGCACAACGAAGCGCTCCGGCGCGGCTGGACGCCGTACGGGCAGATTTTCGTCGGCAACGAGGCGTCCAGAAAGCTCCAGCAGAGCTTGGACATGGTGATGTCCGACGGCGAGATCTACTGGATGTTTGAAGATAGAGAATAACCAATCTGCGGGTTGAGTAATATTTGGAGGCAACAATGAAAGTCAAGAACATTTTGGGCGAACGGTTCAAGGAACGCGCGTTCGACATCGAGAGCCAGAATCTCATGACGCGCGGCGGCTATATGAAGCAGGTCGGCAACGGCATCTATTCGCTGTTCATGCCCGCAAAGCGCATTCAGAACAAGATCGAGCGGATTCTCCGCGAGGAGATGGACGCGATCGACGGACAGGAGGTTCTGTTCCCGGTCGTGATGCCCGCGACGCTGTGGCAGAGCTCGGGACGGTTCGATTCCATCGGCAAGGAGCTTCTGCGGTTCAAGGATCGCGGCGGCGCCGACATGGTCCTCGGCATGACGCACGAGGAGGCGGCGGTGCAGATGGCGATGAACGTGGCGGGCACGTATCAGAAATACCCGTTCATGATCTATCAGATTCAGACGAAATTCCGCGACGAACCGCGCGCAAGGGGCGGGCTCATCCGCGTGCGCGAGTTCACGATGAAGGACGCGTATTCGTTCCACACCTCGCAGGAGGACCTCGAGGCGTACTACGAGCGCGCATACCGCGCGTACGAGCGCATCTACGCCCGCGCGGGCGTGCCCGAGGTGCTTGCGGTCAAGTCGGATTCCGGCATGATGGGCGGCAAGGTCAGCCACGAGTTCATGCTTCTCTGTGACATCGGCGAGGATTCGATCGTGATCTGCCCCGAATGCGGCTTCCGCGCGAACATGGAAGCGTGCGACGCGATCACCGAAAACACGGCGGACGAGGTGCTTGAGCCCTTGACCGAGGTGTTCACCGGCGACGCCAAGACGATCGAGGCGGTCGGCGCGCTCCTGCATGTGCCGGATGAAAAGACCTGCAAGGCGGTCGTCTATCAGCGCAACGCGGACGATTCCTACGTGCTGATCTTCGTGCGCGGCGATAAGGAGGTCAACGAGACCAAGCTCACGAATTATCTCAAGGCGGAGATCCATCCGGCGGTTGACATCGAAAACGCGAACCTTGCCGCGGGCAACATCGGTCCGGTGAACCTCGAAACGAGCGCGACCGTGCTGATCGACCGTTCACTGTTCGGCGCAACGAATCTCGTTTGCGGCGCGAACAAGGCCGAGTACCATCTGACCGGCTTCACGCCGACGCGCGATCTGCCCGCCGATACCGAATATCTCGATCTTTCCAAGGCGGTCGAGGGCGGCATCTGCCCGAACTGCGGCAAGCATTCTCTCATCGTGCGCCGCGGCATCGAGGTCGGCAACATCTTCCAGCTCGGCAAGCGCTACACCGAGGCGATGGGCATGACCTACGACGCGGAAAACGGCGAGCGCAAGAACCCGATCATGGGCTGCTACGGCATCGGCGTCGGACGGCTGATCGCATCCGTGTGCGAAGCGCATCACGACGACTACGGTCCCGTCTGGCCGATCACGATCGCGCCGTGGCAGGTCGAGATCTGTGCGCTGAGAATCGACAATCCGGACGTCAGAGCCGCCGCGGATCGGCTCAACGCGGAGCTTGAAGCCGCGGGCGTCGAGGTGCTCTACGACGACCGTCCCGTTTCCGCGGGCGTCATGTTCTCCGACGCGGACCTTCTGGGCGCGCCGGTACGCGTGGTGATCTCGCCCAAGACGCTCGGACGGAATGCGTTCGAACTCTCCGCGCGCGACAAGTCCTTCCGCGAGGACATTGCGATCGAAGGCGGCGCCGAAACGGTCGCCGCCAAGGTCAGAGAGCTGATCGCCGCAATCAACGCCAAGGTCCCCGAACGCATCTGAAAAGACAAATAAAAGGGGCTGATAAGAGCGATTCTGAAAAGGGTGCTTTTCAAACAGCCACAACAGCTTGCAGCAGGACGATTCGACCTCCCTCTGACGATGGGGCGCCGATCCGAGCGCTCGCTGTGCGAGGAGAAGCGAGGTGAGGCGCGACCGAAACAGGGAGCAGAAGGAGTGAATAACGACGCGCTGCGACCATGTTTCGGGACGAGGTGTCACCGATAGGTGACGGAGGGAGAGATGACTACCCCTCAGTCTCGGCAAGCCTCGACAGCTCCCCTGACAAGGGGAGCTCATTTTTTACCGTAAGGGCGCACTTATACACCACCGACATGTCGGCGGCGATACCCGCCTGCGTCGGGACGTGCGCTTTCCGTTGTCGCTTTCTATTGCCAGTCGACTGGATAGTATAGCGTGAACCTAACGATCACGGGGTCAGGGATGTCCCTTCAAGCGAAAAAGCCGGGGCAATTCAACCTCGGCTTTTGACATTTGGCACAAAAATGTCCTGCTTACTAACCTATACGACAAAGCAGAAAGAATGCGACATCTGTTATACAAACAGGAATTTACCGACGTATCAAAACGCCTTTCATATACTGCGTTTCATTATGCGTTTTGTATACTTCCAGCTTTTCTTCTTCCGTACAACCTACCAGTATTTTGATTTCTGAATCTCTCTTCATTAAATCAACGATACACATGATGGCATCAATCTTTTTGTCACTGCTTCCGACCCATACATCAATTCCTGCACCATCCATAGAGGTGGTATCTTTCAAATATCCATAGTCAACTTTATAGATGAAGTTTGGGAATCTGGGATGAGCAGAGCCTTTGGGTCTGTCGATCACGATTTCTGAATTGCTTACCAATTCATCTAACGCTTTCCAAAAATCCTCGTTATAGTCATCCACATTATCACCTCCTTATAAACACCGATATATGTAATTCATTTTAGCATAGATACTATGAAAGTGAAATAACAACAATCAACATGAAATCATGAAAATGAACTGCGCGGCTGCCCGAAGACAACTGCGCTGTACTTGCCGAAAGAAAGAAGAGAGCTGAAATACCCCCTTGACAAACCGCCTCGGAACTGCCCTTTTTTGCAGCATCCCATTAACCCCGTTGGCGACGCGCGGAATCTGTGATATAATGACGAAAAAGGGAACGGCGAAACAATATATTTTCAAAACCGTGTAACACTTTTCCGGTCCGCCGTGTCTCATATATGGGAAACCTATCGAAAGGAAGGATATCTATGAAACGAACCGTCACCGCTGCGCAGCGCGCCAACACCTACCGCGGCGCAAGAAACACGATCCTGTCGCTCGTCATTCTGACCGCGGTCAACTGCGTCCTGCTCGCCGTCGGATCCTCGACCTATTTTCTCTCCTCGATCTTTCTGATCTACGGAATGATGGCCGTCTACGGCGTCACGCCCGTGACGGTCGCGGTCGCGGCGGTCCTGCTCGGCGTGTATCTCTGCGCGTTCTTCTTCAGCAAGCGGCGGCGCGGCTGGATGCTCGCGGCGCTGATCCTGTTCTCGCTCGATACGCTCTGCGTCATAGGGATGATGTTCCTGATGAAGTACGTCGGCGAAAGCCCGCTGCAGCTCGTATTTGACCTCATCTTCCATGCACTCGGCATCGTCTGGCTGTCGCTCGGCGTCAAAAACGGCCGCTTCGGCACGATGGATGCAGAGGAGCTGCAGGCATATGCGGAGGCGCAGTCCCCCGCAGAGGAAGCGCCGTCCCCCGAATCGGAGGAACCGTTCCCCGCAGAGGAGGAACAGTCCCCCGAATCGGAAGCGGAGGAGGATGCGTAAAACGCAGCCGAAACCCGCGAATCGCGTATAGTGCCCGGAAAAGTCTCCGACGGCGCACCGGCTCCCTGTATCGGGGAGCCTTTTTTTGCAAAAAAAGTTCTCTAATTCATCCGTGTTCAACACGATTTTACAACTCTGTTACAACTCCTATGGTATAATACGGTTACAGGAGGTTGGTATGGCAAAGATTCTGGTACTGGAAGACGAACGGGCAATCAACGAACTGGTTGCGCTGAACCTCAGCATGGTCGGATACACGGTCGCGCAGGCGTACACCGGCGCGGAGGCGCTCGCGCTTGCGAAGAAGGAGCCGTTCGACCTGCTGATTCTCGACGTGATGCTGCCGGACACGGACGGGTTCACGGTGTATGAAAAGCTCAAGGGCACGCCCGCGATCTTTCTGACCGCGCTCGGCGAGACGGCGGACAAGGTCAAGGGCTTCGAACGCGGCGCGGACGATTACATCGTCAAGCCGTTCGAGATGACGGAGCTGCTGCTGCGCGTCGAGGCGGTTCTGCGCCGCACGCAGAAGACCGAGGAGCATTACCGGATCGACGGCATGGACATCGATTTCGGCGCAAAGACCGTCACGCTCGACGGCAGACCGGTCGATCTCACGATGCAGGAGTACTCGCTTCTGGAGGTGCTGGTGAAGAACCGCAACATCGCGCTGTCGCGGCAGCGGCTGATGAAGGAGGCGTGGGACATTTCGTTCATGGGCGAGTCGCGCACGGTCGACGTGCACGTGCAGCGCCTGCGCAAAAAGCTGAACCTCGGCGACCATATCGCGACGATCTATCGGTTCGGATATCGGTTCGAGGAAGAACCATGAAACTGCGGCAGAAAAATTATCTGATTTCCACCCTGTTCGTCGCAGCGGTGCTGGATATCTGCATGCTGTTTCTGACGCTGCCGAACATCTTCACGACGTTTTCGACGCTGAAAACGCACGCGATCGGCGAGGAAAAGGCGCTGGCGCTTGCGATCGACGAGCTGTTCGAAAAGACCGACGCGGAGAAGCGGCAGACGGTACTGCGCGGCTTCGCGCTGTTCGGCGACGGCGATACGTCGTTTTCCGTCGGGATCGGCGACGAGCAGTGGATCGGGACCGAGCCGGCGCCCGCCGCGCTCGAGCCGGGACAGATCGTCTGGACGTCGGAGAACGGGCGCTATGCGCTGTCACTTGCGGACCGCCTTTCCGACGGATCGTGGCTGCGGTTCCGCGCCGATGTGACCGATGCGATCCGCCGCCTGCAGCGGCAGACGTACGGCGCGATCCTGCTGTGCACGGCGCTCTGCTTTGCGGTCGCCGCCGCGCTCTACGGCATGTCGGTGCGCATCAACAGCCCGATCGACCGCCTTGCGCACGAACTGCGCACGCCGCTGACCGTGATCCGCGGGTACGCGGAGCTTCTGGAGCGCGCCAAGCTCACGCCGGAACAGCAGCACAGCGCGGCAAGCTACATCGTCACCGAGAGTCAGCGGCTCGGCGATATCTCGCAGAAGCTTCTGACGATGTCCGACGCGCGCGATCGCGCGTACAGTCCGGAGCGCCTCGACCTCAGGGAGCTGACGGACCACCTGAAGCAGACCTATCCGACGCTCGAAACGACGATCGAATGGGAGAAGATCACCGCCGACCGCGCGCTGATGCTTTCGATGCTCGGGAATCTGATCGGCAACGCGGTCAAGGCGTCGCCGCCGGACGCGCCGGTGCAGCTGATCGCAAAGCCGGGGGAGATCACGGTTGTCGATCACGGCAAGGGCATGAACGCGGAGCAGCTTGCGTACGTCAACGATCCGTCGCGCGCGAAGAACCCGAGCATCCGGAGCGGGCTCGGCGTGCCGCTCTGTCACGAGATCGCGTCCCTGCATCACGCCATGCTGAAATTCACCTCCGAGGAGGGCAAAGGCACGACGGCGACCGTCCGGTTCAGCCGGTGAGGGCGAAGATTTTACAACTCTCTTACAACTCTGTGATGACTTGGTTACAACTTTTGTTCTATACTCTCGCCGAGGGAGGGCAACGCGATGAAAACCTTTTTCAGAAAACACCGGATTCTGATGATCGCCTTTGCGATCGTGCTGGCGTTCGGCGTGGTGACGGGCCTTGTGATCGGCGGCACGATCCGGCTTTCGATGCGCAACGAGCCGTTTGAGACGGTCGCGGACGCCAAGGAGCGTGCGGCGAACGGGCAGTCGGACCGGCCGCAGCAGACGGAAGAGCCGGTCGAGATTCCGGCGCGCGCGATCGCGCGGATCACGGAGATCATCGAGCGCCGCCGCGGCTACTCGGTTCCGATCCGTTCGTACCTGATGATCAACCGCGCGGAGGGCAACTGGGAGTGGAAGAAGCCGAGCGAGGCACAGAAAGCGCTTGCGGAGAAGAAGGCGGCGGAGCTGACCGAAAAGATCTTCGGCATGTCCTACGAACAGCTGACCGAGGAATCGCTCGAAGAAGCGGGCATCTATCTGATGACGGACATCACGGGCTACCGCGATCCGATGCTGCGGCTCACGGACCGGGACGGCGAACTGATCCTGACGATGAACGCGGAGGACGGCAAGCTGATCAACGCCGACCTGCTGGCGTATCCCGTCTATGCCGATTTCGATTACGAGAGCGACGTGATGCGCATTGCAAAGGCGCTCGGCTATGACCGCGTGCGCTTCGACCGCGATTTCGTCAAGGGCGCGTTCGAGGGACATGAGATCATCGTCAACACCGAAAAGGAGGAATGCCTGTCGATCATGTATTTCGGCGACAGGCTTTCGCAGGTCGCGGTCTTCCCGAACTACGAAATGATGATCGAGAGCGCCTATTTTGCGGCGGACATCCAGTTCGATTACAGCACGCCCGCCTATCCCGAACAGTTCGAGGTCGCCGAGCCGCCCGAAAAGAACGAGACGGAAATGGTGTCCTCGAGCATGCTCCTGCGCAAGCTTTCGCGGCTCTACCGCAGCCTTTCGGGCAAAGAGCTCGACACGGCGGGGATCGCCGTACAGTTTTTGAAGGACCTTTCCGGCGGACGCGAGGACTGCTGGCAGCTGAGCGGAGGCGGCTTTCTGATCACGGTCTCCGCGTATTCGCGCCACGTCATCTCCTTTGAGGGCAAGATCCCCTGCAAGACGCTTTTGGACATCGATTACAACCACATGGGCGGCGAGGAATACGAGCAGGTCACGGAACAGATCGCGCGCATCCTCAGCTCGTTCGACTACGGAAACGGCGCCAAATCGATCAGCGTCAACGCGATACACGAGGACCACTA
This sequence comes from Clostridia bacterium, assembly GCA_017428025.1. Lineage (GTDB taxonomy): Bacteria > Bacillota > Clostridia > Christensenellales > CAG-138 > UBA3792. The sequence continues at coordinate 39,795 of JAFRRO010000002.1, read as the reverse complement.
CTGCACGATGGACATCGAGCTCGAGGACGGCACGTTCTACGAATGCGGCTTTGCGGACGGCGTGCTGACCTACATCGAATACTGGCCGAGCGAGCTGTATTTCTGGGGCGACGTCCGTCCCGGCTGGGTGGCGAACAGCGTGTTCATCAATGCGGCGACGCAGCAGCCGATCATCCCCGACTTTTCGCAGTGGGACGGCGATCTGCATGTCGTCCGTCCGGAGGAGTGACGCCGTGAAACGCTTGCTGCCGGTTTTGCTTGCGGCGATCCTCCTCTGCGGCTGTCTGCCGACGCCGGAAACGGACGCGGTGGTGAACCGCGGGGAGGAGGACCTTTCTGCGCTGATTCAGACCACGCCCGCGCCGGACGCCGTGACCGTCAGGGACGCGGTTGCCGCGCTGCCGCAAAGCGCGAACGCCGAGGCGGGCTGCATCGCGGGCCGTCTGCTTTTGACGGAGGAAACGGACGTCGGCGGCGCAGCGCTCGCGTTTGACGCGGATGTGATCGTGCCGGACCTCGACCGCTGGGCGGTGTATGCCGTCGACAGGGGCGAATGGAACGCCGGACAGCGCCTTGCCGTGCTGAACGCCGCGGCGGACGGCGCACAGATCTGCGCCCCCGGCATGTATCTGCACGCGGACAAGGCGTATTGGGAAGGGGTGCTGAAGACGCTCGAAAACAGCGAGCGCGTGCACGAGCTCGACCGCAGCAGAGCCGAAAACGGCGAGCAGACGTGGACCGAAAGCGTGATGGAATACTATCGGGCGGCGCCGCAGAGCGCGGAGCGCATCCCGTTTGATGAAACAAAGATCGGCGACGCCGAACCGGTCGACGCGTTCTGGTTCGACGGGCGTATGGACGCTTATCTGGATTTTTACGCGGACGCATCGCACGTGCGGCTGTCCGTGTTCGACCGCAGGATCGTTCCGAAAGCGCAGGTCCTGCAGGACGGCGGTCGGATCGGCGAGCCCTCTTTGACGCTTGCGGAGGCGGTCGAACGGGCGCAGGCGTTTCTTTCGCGCATCGGCTTTGCGGACGCCGCGTTTGCGGAGGCGGAGACGGCGCAGCGCATCCACATGTACACGCTGGAGCCGGAGGCGACCGGCTGGCGGCTCGTCTTCCGCAAGCGGATCAACGGCGTCGCGGGGATCGCGCCGCGCTTTCCGGAGGCGAATCCGGAAGAAACGTATGCCGAACCGTGGCCGCAGGAGATCGCCGAGCTGTACATCGATCGGGACGGAATCTGGTCGCTCGACTGGCAGAATCCCGCTGCACTTGCGGAACCGCTGTCCGAATCGACCGCAATTCTGGACTTCGACACGGTGCTGCGGCTCGTGCGGGCGCGGCTCAGAGCCGACAACGGCAACGCCGATTTGCGGCAGATCGCTTCGGTCTGCGTGACAAAGCTTCGCCTCGGGTACTGCATCGTTCCGCAGAAGGACGCGCCGGACCGGGGCTGGACGCTGCCGGTGTGGATCGCGGATTACGAGGCGACGTTCGAAGACGGTCGCGTCGCCGCGTACAGCGTCGTACTGAGCGCGCTGAACGGCGCGAACCTGCACCTTGCGCAATAAAAACGGCGCATACGCAGACCGCGACACGACCGCACCCCCGGTCACGACACGACCGCACCCCCGGTCACGAGACGGCCGCCCCCCCGGTCACGACACGACCGTACCCCCGGTCACGACATGACCGCACCCCCGGTCACGAGACGACCGGGAAATAAATAATAATAGTAAAAAAGATAATGGGCGACGTCCGTCAGTCAGTCATAATACGCACAGGACCGACGGACTGACAAAACACAATCCGGTTCGTTTCTTCGGATGATGCAGAGGAAAAGAACCGTTAAGAGACATTTATCAAGAGTGTTTTAAGTACAACCCCTCCGTCTCGCTTCGCAAGGCTAAAAAGCCCTCCCTGTGCAACGGGGCGCGGAGCCGAGCGCCCGCGGTGCGGGATGAAGCGAGGCGGAAGCGCGGGTCGAACAGGGAGCAGAAGGAAGCGAATAGCGACGCGCTGCGACCATGTGAGACCATCGGGTGGATTTTGCGAAGCAAAAGACGGAAGGGTTGTTCTGTCCTTACGCGTCGGTGCCTGCGACGGCGACGTTCTTGAGCAGGATCGCGTACGGTCCGTCGTAGCCGATCTCGGTGTAGCGGTCCGTGGAGAATGTGAGGTCCTTCTGCGCGTCCAGAAGAATGCCGTTGACCGAGCCGCCGGTGACGGGCGTCATCCTGCCGTCCTCGATCAGGTACGCAAGGCGGATCTCGCCGCCGAAGTGCCCGGAAAAGGGATCCATCTCAAAGCCGGAGAACGTGACCGCCCAGAGGCAGGGACGCTTCTGCATGTCCTGAAAGGTCATCGTGCCGGGGTTGTCGCAGGAGAACTTGCGGTAATCGCCCGTCGGTTCCGCGCCGAGATAGCGGCAGAGGCGGTTGCTGCCGTGGACGCACTTCAATACGCCGTTTTCAAGCAGCTTCCGGTCGCGCATCGGGATGCCCTCTTTGGAATACGGCGCCAGCGCCCGCAGCGTGATGTTGATCCGTTCGCCGACCGTTTCGCCCTGCACGTCGTCGCCGACCTTCCAGGCGGAATAGCCGGGATAGATCATCGACGCTTCCGCGCGATCGCCGTAGAACCACAGCGTCATCATGACGTTTTCGCCGGTCAGAAGCAGGTCGTAGTTGCCGCTCTTCAGAATACGCTGCGCGTGCGCGCGGTCGCGCACAAACATCAGCGCTTCCTTTGCCTGCGTCGTCAGCGCTTCGGTCTCAAGCTCCGTAAAGCAGAAATCGCGGTACAGCTCGACGTCCTCGGGTTCCTTCGCCTGCACGACGTATTCGCCCTTGATCTCCGCCTCGGTCCACGAAACGTCCGTTCCGCGGGAGCTGACCACATGCACGCGCTTTTGGATCGCAAAGACCTCCGCCGAGTTCAGAAACGCGTCCTTATCGCAGTCCGCTTTGAAGAGCGCGTCCGCCATCTCGCCCGCGCTTTGTTCCGGCGCCTGTTCGGCGAGTCTGCCGTGCGCCTCGACCGTCGGCGCGGTCACGGGATCGGGCAGCTCATAATAGGGGTTCATCGCAAACTGCGCCGCAAAATACGCGTCCTTCAGCGCTTTTACGATCTCCGCGTCCGAATCGGCGGCAAGCACCATCGCACCGGTGAAGGCGCGCAGCTTCGTTCCGTCCTTTTCCGCCGTGCGGAACACGGTCACGTTGAACTTCTCGACGTCCTTCAGGCGGCGGGTGTCGAGCTGCCGTTTCACAAAGAACAGCTCCGCGGTCCGCTCCGTGTATCCGTAGATGATATAATCCGAAATGCCCGCTTCTTTCAGCAGTCGTTTGATGCGTTCCATATGCCGCCCTCCTTAACCGAGACGGATGCGCGCCTTCATGCAGGCGCCGCCGTCCGAGACCTTTACCCATTCCTTGTAGCCCTTGCCGCAGTAGCCGCCGCCTGCAAGCTCGATTTTGCCGCCCATCATGGAGACGGATTTCAGAAGATCCGGCACGTAGCCGGTCAGCACGATCGGCGAAAAGACGCGGCCGGTCAACTTGCCGTCCCTGATCTCGCGCGCAATGTTGACCATGCACTGAATGCCCCAGTTCTTCGGATCCTCCATGCCGCTCGTCGGCTCCTCCAGCAGGAAGCCGTAGGGGATCGAGGCGATCATCTCCTCCATCGTCGCGCCGCCGCCCTCGAAGTACGTGTTCGTCATGCGCGTGTACGCCTTGCGCTCATAGCTTTCGCGCCGTCCGTTGCCGGTGGGGGTTACGCCGAGCCGTGCCGCGGAGAGCGCGTCGCACATGCCGCGGCGCAGAACGCCTTTGTCGATGATGACCGTGTCGCCGGTCAGCGTGCCTTCGTCGTCGAACGCCCAGGTCGCGCATTCGTCGACCGCCGAGCCGTCGTGCATCGTCACAAGCGGGCTTGCCACGTATTCGCCCATGAACTGCCTTGCCTGCGCGCGGTCCTTGACGAACATATCCATTTCGACGCCGTGCCCGAACGCCTCGTGCACGATCATGCCCGTGACCTCCGGATTGCAGACGCAGTCGTATTCGCCGGGGATCATCGGTTCGCTGCGCAAAAGATCGCCGAGCGTTGCGGTCACATCGCCGACGTCGTGTTCGACCTCCGAGAGCAGCTCCGCGCCGCCGAGCAGCGAATAGCCCTTATAGCTGTTCTTGAGCTCCTCGCCGCGCGCGCCGAACGCGCCGACGCCCGCGGTCGTCCACATATGGGTTTCGTCGAGATCGCGATGCTCCGACAGAAAGAGCTTGCGCTCCGCGCAGTACGTGACGTTGCAGGAAACGTCCAGAACGTGTTCGGCCTGCATGCCCTTTTCGCGGATGCGGGCGATCCGCTCGAGGATCGCCTCGTCGCCGAGCGCCGCGGGATCGATCTCAAACTGCGCTTCCTTTTTGAGCACGGCGGGCGAATCGTCCGGGATCGCGGTCGGCAGCGGCGTCACGCCCTCGGGCAGCGCCGCGCGTTCCGCTTCGAGACGCGCCTGCATCTCCTTCACGATCGCCGGGATCAGCTCCTCGGAAAACGCGTTGATCGAGTATTCCGCGCAGCCGGTTTCGTCGAACACGCGGATCACAAAGCCGTAGCCGCCGTCGCCCTCGGATGTGATCGAGATGCCGTTCTTCGAAACGCGCCACATGCGGTAGCGTTCGTCGGTCGCAAGCACCGAGGCGTAGGCGAACCGTTCCCGAAGTGCCGCGATCAGTTTTTGCAATGCGGGTTTGACCGCATCCAGCCGTTCAAACATGGTTGTTCTCCTTTTCAGTCGATCTTATAAAGCTGACGGTTGTCGAGCGCCCACTGCCGCTCGGAAAAACCGTCCGGACTCACGCCGTCCAGCGCGGCGTCCATTTCGTACATCTTGCTGTCCAGAAGGTCGCAGACGGAAAGCACCTCCGCCTCCGGGAACATCGGCAGACGCGGGCTTCCGAACTCCGGCTTGCCGTGGTGCGACAGGATCATATGCTCCAAAAGCATGGCGGTCTTCGGCGAAATCATCGTGATCTCCGCCGCCGCAGCGACCATCGTCACGCCGACGTTGATGTGCCCCAGAAGCTGTCCTTCGTTCGTGTACGCGCCGGCGATGCCGAGCGTGTTCGCGTCGAGCTCGCGGAGCTTTCCGATGTCGTGCAGAATCGCGCCCGCAAAGAGCAGGTCCCGGTGCAGCGACGGATAGAGGTCCGCGATCGCCTTTGCAAGCTTCAGAACCGCGCAGGTGTGGTGCAAAAGCCCGCTTCTCGTCGCATGGTGCAGCTTGACGCCCGCGGGATACAGCAGAAGCTGTTCGCGGTTTTCGCGCAAAAGATACTGCACGATCCGCTTGAGATCCTCATCTTCGAACGCCGCCGCGGTGTTCATCAGCTCGTCGAACATCGCCTGCGGATCGTACGGTGCGGTCGGGATGATCCCGCTCATGTCCACGCCGTCGTCGCCGGTCGCCTTGCGGATCCGGTCGATCTTGAACTGCTCGGTGTCCTTCCACACCTGCACCGTGCCGCGCACCTTGACGATGTCGTTCGCGTCGTACTCGCCGTGCGTGATGCGCGAGTAGTTCCAAAGCTTCGCCACGCACTCGCCCTCGGAATCGGCAAGCACCATGTCGAGATATTCCGTACCCTTCACGTCCGTGCGCACCGCCGCGCTCTTCACGAGGCAAAAGCCCTCGGTCGTGCCGTAGGCGTCCCTGATCAATCGCATTTTTCCCATAGTCCGATCCTCCTGTTTTTTCAGTATAACAGAATCGTCCGAAAATTTCCACTATCCGTTGTGCAAAATTCAAACTTATGGTATACTGTTTTGTCGAATCCGACGGAGCGAACGAATATGCAGAACGAAGTCTTTGACAGCATCATCATCGGCGCAGGTCACGCGGGCATCGAAGCCGCGCTGGCCTGTTCGCGCATGGGCTTAAAAACCCTGCTTTTGACGCTGAATCTCGACAGCATCGGCATGATGCCCTGCAACCCCGCGATCGGCGGCACCGGCAAGGGACACCTTGTGCGCGAGATCGACGCGATGGGCGGCGAAATGGGGCTTGCCGCGGACGACACGCTGATCCAGATGCGCATGCTCAACACGTCGAAAGGTCCCGCGGTCCACTCGCTTCGCGCGCAGATGGACAAGCGCCGCTATCACGAGCGCATGAAGCGGACGCTCGAACGGCAGGAGAACCTCACGCTGATGCAGGGCGAGGTCACCGAAATCCTGACCGAAAACGGGCGCGTCTCGGGCGTTCGCACCGACGAGGGCTTCACGTACGGCTGCCGCGCGGTCGTGCTGTGCGGCGGCGTATACCTCAAAAGCCGCATTCTGATCGGCGAATGGTCGCGCAGCTGCGGTCCGTCGGGACTTCTGCGCAGCGAAGGGCTTTCCGACGCGCTGAAAAATCTCGGCATTCCCCTGCAGCGGTTCAAGACCGGCACGCCCGCCCGCGTGCGCAAAAGCTCGCTCGATCTCGACGAAATGGAGATCCAGCTCGGCGACGAGCCGACGCCCGCGTTCTCGTTTCTGAACGGCGAACTGCATCTAAAGCAGGATCCCTGTTATCTCACCTATACGAATCAGAAAACGCACGACATCATCCTGAAGAATCTCGACCGCTCGCCGATGTACGCGGGCCGCATCCACGCGACCGGCACGCGCTATTGCCCGTCGATCGAGGACAAGATCGTGCGCTTTCCCGACCACGACCGGCACCAGATCTTCATCGAGCCGGAGGGCAGAACGACCGAGGAGATGTACGTGCAGGGCATGAGCACCTCGCTGCCCGCCGACGTGCAGGTTGACATGCTGCACACGATGCCGGGGCTGACGCACTGCGAGATCATGCGGCTGGGCTATGCGATCGAATACGACTGCCTCATGCCGAACGTGCTCGATCTGAGGCTCATGGTCAAATCGATCCCCGGACTGTTCTCGGCGGGGCAGGTCAACGGCTCGAGCGGCTACGAGGAAGCCGCGGCGCAGGGCTTCTACGCCGGCGTCAACGCCGCGCTGTACCTCCGGGGCGAGGAACCGTTTTTGCTCGACCGCAGCGACGCCTACATCGGTGTGCTCGTCGACGACCTTGCCACCAAGGGCACGCCGGAGCCGTACCGCATGATGACGAGCCGCTGCGAATACCGCCTGCTGCTCCGGCAGGACAACGCCGATCTCAGACTCACCGAGCGCGCAAGGCGGCTCGGGCTGGTGTCCGACGCGCGCTGGGCGCGGCTTTGCGAAAAGCGGGAGGGCATCAAAAAGACGCTCGAACGGCTCGGCACCCATGTGCCTCCGACCGACGCGCTCAGAGTCTATCTCGAATCGATCGGCGAGAGCGTGCCCGCAAACGGCGCGAAGCTCTTCGATCTTCTGAAGCGTCCGAACGTGCGCTACACCGACCTTGCGCGGCTGTTCGACTGCCTCGAACCCGTCGATCGCGAGATCGAGGAGCAGGTCGAGGTCACGGCGCATTACGACGGCTATATCGAGAAGCAGAGCGAGCAGGTCCGGCGCTTCCGCGCGATGGAATCGATGCCGCTGCCGGAGGGGCTCGACTATATGACGCTCGACGGACTGCGGATCGAAGCGAGGCAGAAGCTGAACGCGCTCCGTCCCGAAAACATCGGGCAGGCGTCGCGCATCTCCGGCGTTTCGCCCGCCGACATCGGCGTGCTGCTGGTATTTCTGAAACGAGGTTTTCCCCATGCGTGAACTCTTGCAACAAACGATCCCGAACCTCACCGGAGAAGCATGCGACAAATTTGTCGCATACTACGAGCTGCTTGTCGACTGGAACACGCGGATGAACCTGACGGCGATCACGGAGCCGGAGGAGGTCGTCAAAAAGCATTTTGCCGACTCGCTGGCGGCGCTGCCGTATCTTGCGCCGGGCGTCCGGGCGGTCGACGTCGGCACCGGCGCGGGGTTCCCGTCGATCCCGCTTCTGATCATGCGGCCGGACCTTAAACTGACGCTGGTCGATTCGCTGCAAAAGCGCGTGACGTTTCTCGAAGAAGTCCTGAAAACACTGGGACTTTCGGCACAGTGCGTCCATGCCCGCGCCGAGGAATTCGGGCGCGATCCGCGCTTTCGCGCCTCGTTCGACGCCGCGCTTTCGCGGGCGGTCGCAAGCCTGCCGGTGCTGCTGGAGCTGACCGTGCCGCTGCTCAAGGTCGGAGGAAAGGCGATCTGCTACAAGGGCGACGTTTCGGAGGAGCTCAAGACTGCAAAGAGCGCCCTGCACCTGCTGCACTGCACCGCCGAGGTCGTGCCGGTCGAGGCGAACTACGGCGCGCGCAGCCTCGTCATATGTACCAAAAACGCACCAACACCGGCGGCGTACCCGCGCAAGCCCGGCATGCCGTCCAAAAAACCGCTGTAAACCGTTCCGGGACAACCCCTCCGTCTTTTGCTTCGCAAAATCCACCCGATGGTCTCACATGGTCGCAGCGCGTCGCTATTCGCTTTCTTCTGCTCCCTGTTCGACCCGCGCTTCCGCCTCGCTTCATCCCGCACCGCGGGCGCTCGGATCCGCGCCCCCTTGCACAGGGGAGGCTCATTTTACGCGTACCCTCTTTGCACGGGGAGGCCTTTTGGATTGCGCATGTGCAAGGCTCCCCTGTGCAAGGGGAGCTGTCACCGTCAGGTGACTGAGGGGTTGTAATGAAGTATTGCAGATGTGCTGCATTTGGGAATAATATGGCTTCCCCTTCGATGGGAAGCTCCGCGAAGCGGTGATGAGGTGGACACGCAAAAAGCGTCAGCTTTTGCGGATCATCCCGCCTGAACTGAAAAACTCATCCGTCCCGGCTTCGTCGGTCCGCCTTTTCCTCCGGGAAAGGCTTTTTGCTGCGTTCCGTTCGGGGGCTTCTGAAAAACCTTTTTTGACGCGCGCAGGCGTGATTTTACAAATTATCTCTTGAACAGAAGAAGAAAAAGCGGTATGATACCATAAATACGTATGCAGTTTTGTACGGCAGACGGGGAAGGAGCCATATGAGCGCAATCGGATATTACAACGGCGCCGTCGGACCGGTCGATTCCATCCGCATCCCGATCAACGATCGTGCGGTGTATTTCGGCGACGGCTGTTACGAAGCCTGCATGGCGGTCAACGGGCGGCCGTTCTGCGAACAGGCGCATTTCGACCGCTTCTATCACAGCCTCGAAGCGCTGCGCATCCCGTTTGCGATGCCGCGCGAACGGCTCAAAGCCGAGATCGACCGCTGCCTTGCCCTGTCCGGCGAACGGAGCGCCTCGCTCTACTGGCAGGTTTCGCGCGGTACGGACCGGCGGCACCACACGTTCCCCGATGCGGCCGTGCAGCCGAATCTGCTGATCACCGTCACGCCGAAAACGCCCGATCTCGACGGCGCGCCGATGCGGTTGATCACGATGCCGGACGTGCGGTTCGAGCTGTGCGACACCAAGACGCTGAACCTGATCCCGAACATCCTTGCGATTCAGACGGCGAAGGAGGCGGGCGCGGACGAGGCGGCGTTCGTGCGAAACGGCATCGTGACGGAGGGATCGCACACCAATATCGCGATCCTTCGCGACGGCGTTCTGTATACGCATCCGCTCGACCGGCACATCCTTGCGGGCGTCACGCGCGACGTGCTGCTGGAGATCTGCCGCGCGCAGGGCATTCCGGTTTCGGAGACCGCGTTTTCTGCGGAGCAGATGCGGGACGCGGATGAGATTTTCGTGAGTTCGAGCCTTTTGGGCATTCACAGCGTTTCGGCGATCGACGGCGTTGCCGTCGGAGGCAGAGCAGCCGCGCAGGTCCGCGCAATCGTCGAGGCTTACCGGACCGTATTTTCGGAGGAAACAGGGGCATGATACGCCGCAAAACGCAGGTTCCCGACGCGGGAACGGCGACGGAACAGACCAATACGGAGCAGCCGGTGCAGCCGCGCAGACGGTCGACCGGCCGCGTGATCCTGTCTACGGCGCTGATCGTGCTGTTCGCGCTCGTCGCGGCGGGCGTGCTTTGCGCATGCCTTCTCTATCGCACGACGCTGCCGTCGCTTACGGTCGAGCTCGGCGATGTGACGCCGGAGGCAAGCGCGTTTTTGCGCGGCGAGGGCGCGGCGGAGTACGTCACCACGCCCGAACACGAGTATCCGATCGGCAACTATGTGCTGGAAATCAAGGTGAACGGACGTTCGCGGCTCGTGCTTTTGCGCGTACGCGATACGATCCCGCCCGCGGCGGAGGGCGTGGAGACGACGATCTCCACCAAGGCGTCGCCGAAACCCGACCGGCTTCTCAAGAATATCACGGACGAGACCGTCGTCAAGCTGACGTTCGAGGTCGCGCCCAAATACGGCACGGTCGGCGACTACACGGCGATCGTGCGCATGGAGGATACGAGCGGCAACGACACGCGCATCCCCGTGCGGGTGCATGTGCGCATTGCGCGCGATTCGATCTCCCGCGAGGCGGGCGATCCCGCGCCGGACGCGGAGGAGTTTCTGATCGACCGCTACACGGTCGACGCATGCAGCGAGATCACCGAGGAAATGATGCACACGCCGGGCGTCTATCCGATCCAGATCACGGCGGAGGGCGTGACGGCGGAAAGCCGCCTCATCGTGACGGACACCGTGCCGCCGCAGGCGGATCCGGTCGTGCAGATCGTCGAGCCGGATACGGACCTTCTGCCCGAGGATTTCGTTTCCGGCGTGCGCGACGAGACGGAGGTTTCGATCAGCTACATCACGGAGCCGGATCCGGAATCGCGCGTGACGCAGACGATCCAGGTCGAGCTCGAGGACCTCGGCGGCAACACGACCGTCGTCGAAACGCAGCTTCTGATCACGAACATCGCGCCGGTGCAGGTGGAAGCGCGCACCTCCGAACTGCAGCCTTCGGAATGTCTCGAGGAGGGCAGCTATGAGGAAGCGTCGTTCGACCGGCCGTTCATCCCGAACGTCCCCGGCACGCATATGCTCGGCATCGTGGTCGACGGCGTGGAGAACCTTGCGATCGTCGAGGTCAAGGACTCGGTCGCGCCGCTTTTACGCGTACGCAAGACGGTGTGGTTTCTGAACGCGCCGAAGGAGGCGTCGTTCTTCGCGGTGGCGGAGGACATCACCGCGACCGCGCTGCGCTTTGAGACCGAGCCGGACTGGACGATCGAATCGCAGGAGGTCACGATCGTCGCCGCCGACGCCGGCGGAAACGAGACGGCGGAGACCTTTACGCTCAAACTGAATCCCGACGTCGCCGCGCCGACGATCTACGGCGCGCGCAACCGTTACAGCTACGCGAACGAAGCGGTCGCGTACATGACCGATATTTCCGCGGAGGATGAGTGCGACGGCGAAGTGGAGGTCAAGGTCGACACCTCAAAGGTCGATCCGACCAAGACCGGCACCTATCCCGTGACCTATACGGCGACGGACCGCGCGGGCAACGTCGCCAAGAAGACGGTGAAGTTCACGTTCGTCGACGCGAGCGTTTCCGAGGAGGAGGCGGAGCGCGTCGCGCAGGAGATCATCGCAAAGGTGCTGAAGCCCGGCATGACGCTCGACGAACAGGTGGAGGCGCTGTACAATTACGTCTTCAAAAACGTGCATTACGTCGGCTCGTCGAACAAGAAGGACTGGCGCAGCGAAGCGGTCCGCGGGCTGACGACCGGCAAGGGTGACTGCTTCACCTCCTACGCCTGCCTGCGGCTGCTGCTCGAGCATACGGGCGCGGAGCTGATGAGCGTGGAGCGCTCCGGCGGGCGCACGCATCATTACTGGATGCTCGTCAACCTCGGCAGCGGCTGGTATCACGTCGACGCGTGCAACACCGGCAAGGCGAAGAAGCGCTGCTTCATGTGGACGAACGCGCAGAAGAACAAGGTCAGCAAGAGCTTTTGGCGCTTTGACGAATCGCTGTATCCGCCGATCGCGACGGAACCGTACAAAAAGAAGGGCAAATAAGATGAAAACGATGTTGACCGCGCTCAAAAATCAGGCGGGGATCCGTCCCGACGCGCCGGCGTTCGCCGATCCGGACGAAACGCTGACCTTTGCGGACGTCGAACGCATCTCCGACGCTGCGGGCAGCGCGCTCATCGGGCGCGGCGCGAAGCGCGAAGCGGTGCTTGTGTTCACGGCGCGCAGCGCAAGGGAGATCGCCCTGTTCTTCGCGGTGTGGAAGGCGGGCTGCTTTTACGTGCCGGTCGACGCCGAAATGGGCGAAAACCGCATCCGGTCGATCCTCGACCGCGTCAGACCGCGCTTTGCGATCGCCGACGAAACCGGCAGAAAACTGCTGAACGACTACGGCTTTGCGGGCGAGACGCTCGATCCGGACCTGCTGATCGCACATGCGCCGGACGCGGACGCGCTCCGTGCCGTCGAGGCGGCGACGCTCGACGTCGATCCCGCGTACCTCGTGTTCACAAGCGGTTCCACCGGCGCGCCGAAGGGCGTGGTCGGCTGCCATCGCGCGGTGCGCGACTATGCCGCGCAGATCACAAAAACCCTGAACGTCTGCGAAACCGACGTATTCGCCATGCAGGCGCCGCTGTACGTGGACGCCTGCCTTAAGGAAATTCTGTCCGCGCTCGTGTGCGGAAGCTCCGCCGTGCTGGTGCCCAAGCGCCTGTTTATGACGCCGGTGCCGCTGGTACGGTTTCTGAACGAACACAAGGTCACGACGCTCTGCTGGGTGGTTCCGGCGCTGACGCTGATTTCGGCGCTGCACACCTTCGACGAGGTCGTGCCGCAGCATCTCAGGACCGTCGCGTTCGGCAGCGAGGTCATGCCGCCGAAGCAGTTTCGCATCTGGCAGGAGCATGTCGACGCGCGCTATCTCAATCTGTACGGACCGACCGAATGCACCGGCATGTCGTGCAGCTACGAGGTCGACCGCACGTTCAAGGACGGCGAGCGCATCCCGATCGGGCGCGCGTTCGACAACGCGGAGATCTTCCTGCTCGACGAGAACGATCACAGGGCGGACGAGGGCGAGATCTGCATCCGCGGCACAAGCGTGTGCCACGGCTACTACCGCGATCCGGAGCGCACCGCAAAAGCCTTTGTGCAAAATCCGCTGAACGCCGACTATCCCGAAACGATCTACCGCACCGGCGATCTCGGACGATGGAACGAACGCGGCGAGCTCGAATTTTTGGGGCGCAAGGACGATCAGATCAAGCACATGGGACACCGCATCGAGCTCGGCGAGCTCGAAGCCGCGGCAAAAACGATCGAGGGCGTCGACGCGGCGTGCGCCGTGTTCGACCGCGAACGCAGCATCCTGGGGCTCGTCTACACGGGCCCAATCGAGCGGTCCGCGCTGCTCGTCGAACTGCGCAAACAGGTGCCGGACTATCTGCTGCCGAAGCTCAGCCGGCGGATCGACGCGCTCCCGCTCACACAAAACGGAAAGACCGACCGGAAGGCGGCGACGGCGCTGCTGTTCCGATAGGAGGAAAGATGGAAGCTTTACTGGAGATTTTAAAGGAACTGCATCCCGAAACGGACTTCGAGACCGAGGAGGCGCTGGTCGACCGCGGCGTGCTCGTTTCGTTCGACATCGTGATGCTGATCACGCGCATCGAGGAGGAGTTCGACGTGGTGATCCCCGCAAAGGACATCACGCCGGAGCACTTCAACAGCGCAAAGGCGCTGTATGCGCTCATTGAACAATTGCAGGAACAGGACGACTGATGCTGTTCACTTCGTGGGCGTTTCTTCTGTTTCTGGCGGTACTGGTGCCCCTGTACTACCTCGTGCCGAAACGGGTGCAATGGATCGTGCTGCTGCTTGCCGACGCGGTGTTCGTCGGGTTTGCGGGCGTTCGCGGCGCGGTCTATATGGTCGTGACGATCGTCACGGTCTATGCTGCGGCACGCGGATTCGACGCGCTGTTCCGCAGGCAGAGGGAAACCGTCGCCGCCATGAAGGCGACGCACACGAAGGAGGAGCGCAAAAAAGCGCGGCTCGGCTTTGAAAAAAAGCGCCGCGCGGTGCTGATCCTGTGCCTTTGCGTCAACGTCGGCATCCTGTTTGTGCTGAAGTACGGCGCGGCGATCGGAAGGCTCTCCGCGGCGTGGCTGCATACGCCCGCGTTCGGCGCCGATCTCACGCTCACGATGGGCATTTCGTTCTATACGTTCTCGTCGATCGGCTACCTTCTGGACGTCTATCGCGAGACGATCCCCGCCGAGAAAAACCCGTTCCGGCTCGCGCTGTTCGTATCGTTCTTCCCGCTTCTGGTGCAGGGACCGATCAGCCGCTTCGATCTTCTGGGCAGACAGCTCAATGCGCCGCATTCGTTTTCCGGCGAACGGTTTCTGTCCGGCGCGCTGCGCATCGCGTGGGGCTACTGGAAAAAGCTGATCGTCGCCGACCGCCTGCTGGTCGCGGTCAAGGCGCTGTGCGCAAGACCTGCGGTGTACCGCGGGGACTTCGTGTTCGTCGAAATGCTGCTGTACGCCGCGTGCCTTTATGCCGATTTCACCGGCGGCATCGACATCACGATCGGCATCGGCGAGTGGTTCGGCGTCACGGTCGAGGAAAACTTCTTCCGTCCGTACTTCTCGAAAAGCATTTCGGAGTATTGGCGGCGCTGGCACATCACGCTCGGCGAGTGGTTCAAGCGCTACGTCTACTACCCGCTGTCGGTCTCGAAGCCGATGCGCACGCTCTCGCAGAAATCGCGCAGACTCGGCGTCGGCGTTTCGCGCCGGCTTCCGGTGTACCTTGCGACGCTGCTGGTGTGGGCGCTGACCGGCGCCTGGCACGGCAGCAACTGGACGTTTCTCGTCTGGGGCGTGCTGAACGGCGTCGTGATCCTGCTTTCGGAGGAGATGAAGCCGCTGTACGCGCGCTTTCACGCGCGCTTCCCGGGGCTGACGAACGGCGCGTGCTATCGCGGCTTTACCGTGATCCGCACGATCCTGCTGCTGTCGAGCCTGCGGCTTTTGGACTGCTACGCCACGGTGAAGGAGGCGTTTTCCGCGTTCTTCTCTATGTTCACGACCTGGAACTGGGGTGCGGTGTTCCGCGGCGGCATTCAGTCGCTGGGGCTCTCGTGGGCGGATTACGGCGCGGCGTTTGCCGGCGTGCTCTGCATGTTCGCGCTCTCGATGGCGCAGCGCAAAGGCCCGATCCGAAAACGCATCCTGTCGCACGGTACCGTGTGTTCGGTGTGCGTGCTGCTTCTTCTGATCGGCACGATTCTGGTGTTCGGGCGTTACGGCTTCGGCTTCGATGCCGGACAGTTCATCTACAATCGATTCTGATATGAAACGAACGGTTCTGAAAATCGGCGGCGTCCTGCTCGCCTGCATCCTGCTTTTCGGCGCGTTGTTCGCGATCACCCGGCTCCTCATGCCGAAGTACCGCGAGACGTCGGTCGAGGGCTCGCTGACCGCCGAATACTATCGCGACACAACGCCGCACGACGTGCTGTTTATCGGCGACTGCGAGGTGTTTTCGAACTTCTCGCCGGTCACGCTGTGGAACGAGTACGGCATCCCGTCGTACATCCGCGGCAGCGCGCAGCAGCTTGTGTGGCATTCGTACTACCTGCTCGAGGACGCGCTGCAAACCGAGACGCCGAAGGTCGTCGTGTACAACGTGCTGGCGCTCAAATACGGCGAACCGCAGTCCGAGGCGTACAACCGCATGACGCTCGACGGCATGCGCTGGGGCAAAGCCAAGACCGGCGCAATCAAAGCGGGCATGACCGAGGGCGAGGACTTCATGAGCTACGTCTTCCCGCTGCTGCGCTTCCACGCGCGCTGGAGCGAGCTCGGATCCGAGGACTTCGCCTACTGGTTCAAAGCGGGCGAGCCGGTGTCGTTCAACGGGTACCTGCTGCGCACCGAGGTGCGTCCCGCGACCGAAACGCCGCTTCCGCCGGTGCTCAAGGATCCGCATCTGCCCGAGACGAGCATGGCGTGGCTCGAAAAAACGGCTGCGCTGTGCAAAGAAAACGGCATCGATCTGGTGCTGATCAAGTCGCCTTCGATCGAGCCGTACTGGTACCCCGAGTGGGACGCGGACGTTGCGGCGTTTGCGGAGGCGCACGGGCTCTGGTACGTCAACATGATCGAGCAGAACGATGCGATCGGCATCGACATGCAGACCGACACCTGCGATATGGGACAGCATCTGAACGTGTACGGCGCGGAGAAGCTGAGCCGGTGGTTCGGCAGCGAACTGAAAACGCGCTATGCGCTTGCGGACCGCCGCGGCGACGAAGCGCTGGACGCGGCGTACCGGACGCTGACGGAACGCTATGAAACGGAAAAACTACGATTGACGGAGGGAAACTGATATGAAGAAGCTTGCGATCTTGCTGCTTGCGGCGCTGCTGCTGCTCGGCTGCGGCGGTGCGGACGATCCGAACGCGGTGTTTGTCGATCCGAACGCGGTACAGGGCGGCGGGTACGGCGATCTGTACTTTGAGGCCGAGGGCGTGCGCTTCGGCATCTTCGACGAGGCGGAGCCGGTTCTTGCGGCGCTTCCGGAGTATCGTTCCTCCTTCACGGGCGAGACCTGCGCGTTCGAAGGTCAGGACGTCTACTACTATTATTCCGGCTTCCAGATCATGGCGAACATGATCGACGGCACCATGCGCATCACGGCGATCACCGTCGCGGACGACACGATCAAAACGCCGCAGGGACTCTATATCGGCATGCCCGAAGCGGACGCCGCCGCGGCGTTCCCGAAGCTCGTCGAAAGCGACTGGAACCTGATCGACGGCACGGCGCTGCTGTCCGTCACGGTGAACGACGGCGTCGTCGTCTCGATCGTCTATACCCCGTCGAGCATGGAGGGCTGATGTGAAACGTTTGCTGCTGCTGACGGCGGCGCTGTGTCTGCTGGCATGCTCGTTCACGCCCGCGCAGCCGCCGACGCCGCAAGAATCCGCGCGTCCGGAAGAACCGACCGCGGCGCCCGTCATATCCGTGCAGGCCGATACGATCGCGCTGATCACGCCGGCGCCCGAACCGACGCCGACCGGTCTGTGCGGCGGCAGGTTTCCCGACAAGTTCACCGAAACGCCGGTGCTCACCGAGAACTCCTATTCGGACGACGGGCTTTCGATCACGATCACCCGCTATGAGGACAACCTGACGCTCTTCCGGCAGGTCGCCGTCTATTTCGTGGCGGATGTGTACGTGCAGGACATCGTGCGCTGGAAGACGGCCGCCGCCAAGAACGACTTCACCTCGCGCGCGACGGACAAGCTGATCAACATGGCGGAGGCGAACGACGCGCTGTTTGCGGTCTCGGGCGATTACTTCAACTATCAGGTATCCAACGGCGTAATCATCCGCAACGGCGAGCTGTACCGGCAGCAGTACGACCGGCGGCGCGATCTGTGCGTGCTGTACCGCGACGGCGTGATGAAGACGTTCGAGGTCGGCACCTACACCGTCGAAGAGATCCTCGAGTCCGATCCGTGGCAGACGTGGCAGTTCGGTCCGGCGCTGCTGGACGAGAACGGCGAGGTCAAGGAACACTTCAACTCCTCGCTGCTCGGTCCGAACCCGCGCTGTGCAATCGGCTATTACGAGCCGGGACACTATTGCTTCGTGATCGTGGACGGGCGCAACGAGGAGTACTCGATGGGCGCGAGCCTCTCGGAACTGTCGCTGCTGATGAAGCAGCTCGGCTGCAAGGCCGCGTACAATCTGGACGGCGGTCTGTCCGCGCAGATTTACTTCAACGGCGAGATCCAGAACCGCACGTATGGCGTGCGCCCGATCGGTGACATCCTCTATTTCAACGCACAATAACCGAAAACGCCGCGCTTGACAGCGCGGCGTTTTGCGTTTACAGGGTTTACAGGGTTGGCACTTCGATTCTGACCGGCGCGGGATCGGCGTTTGCCGCGCGCAGGAAGTTGTCGACCGGTTCAAGCTTAAAGCGCAGGTTCGGCACCGCGAAGTGCATCGGCACGACGACCTTCGGCGCGATGCGTTTCGTGATCTCCCATGCGGCTTTGCCGTCGACGGTAAAGATCCCGCCGACCGGAATCATCAGCACGTCCGCGCCCCTGAGCGCGGCGATCGTCGCATCGTCGGGCATGTGTCCGAGATCGCCGCAGTGCACAAAGCGCTGTCCGTCCGCCTCGATCAGAAATATCGTGTTCGGTCCGCGCTTCGCGCCGCGGACCTCGTCGTGGAATGTCGCAAAGCCTCGGATCGCAAAGCCCGCGATCGTTTCGGGATCCGTCGTTTCCTTGATCGCCGGCGTTCCGCCGATGCGTTCGGTCGCGCAGTGGTCGAAGTGGCGGTGCGACACCGTGATGACGTCCGCCTCGACGTGCGGCAGGTCGAAGCCGCTGCCCGCGTCCACCGGATCGGTGACGAGCTTCGTTCCCGCGTCCGTTTCCAGCAAAAAGGTCGAATGACCGAGCCAGGTCCGTTTCATATTCCGTTCCTCCGTTCGTGCAATAGTATTTTCGCAAGTCTTGTCAGGCGTTGTTCAAGCGCCGCGCGCGCCGCGCCGTCCTTTTGCCGCGGCGCCGATAGGTACATCCGTTCGCCGTCCGACTGTCCGAACAGCACCGCAAAGAATCCCTGCAGCACCGCATCGTCGTCCGGCACCGGCGCGTCGTCGTGCCGCGCGGACATCCACAGCCGCCGCGCAAAGTAGGAATCGTCCGGTTCCTCCGCATCCTCCAGCCGCGCCGCGTATGCGTTGAGCGCGTCCGGCGCGAACCGGAAGAGCAGCCAGCCGTTTTCCGCCGTCACCGATCGCAGCAGCGGCACGCCGAACAGCGTGCATTCGTCCGCATGCGCGTCGAGCAGCCCCGCCGCGGCGTCCGCGCCGGTTTTCAGAAACGAACTCGACGCAAGATGCGCCTTTTTCGAGGGTTTCAGCGCGGGACGTACGCCGGTCTGCCGTTCGACATAGTCCGAAAGCGTTCGTTCCATCAGGGGTTTCAGCGGTTCCATACCGTTATCGTATCCTTTTTTTCGCCGAAAGTCAATGTTCGCGCAGGGAAAAGGTATGAATTTGTCCGCGGCGGGCAACACTTTCGATGAGGTGAAAGAAGATGCTGAAACGAATGATGCTCACTTGGATTCTCATTGCGATCGCCGCCGTTGCGGTGCTGAAGACCGCGCCCGCCGTGCAGACGGTCGCGTCGAACGACGGGATTCTGCGCCTGCATGTGATCGCGAACAGCGACAGCGAACCGGATCAGAGCGCCAAGCTCGCCGTGCGCGACGCGCTTCTGCCGCTGTTTCAAAAGGCGGAGTCCTATCGGGACGCGCGCGAATACCTGCTGCATCACGGAAAGGACCTGCAGCGGACCGCGGAGGCGGTGCTCGAAAGCCGCGGGCTCGACTACGGCGTGCAGCTGTCGCTCGGCACGGAATCGTTTCCCGACCGCGTCTACGGCGATCTCGCGTTTCCGGCGGGCGAGTACGACGCGCTGTGCGTGCGGCTCGGACGCGCCGAGGGACACAACTGGTGGTGCGTGCTGTTCCCGCCGCTGTGCATCGTGAGCGAAGACGGCGAGCCGGTCGATCTCGACGACATCGAGCTTGAGAGCTCGGTGTGGACCTATCTCAAAACGCTGATCGGGGACCGCCGATGATGCGCATGATCCGCAAAAGGGGGCGCGTGCTGCTGCTCGCGCTGATCGTGATCGGCTGCCTGCTGCCGGTGCTGACCGCGGAAGCCGCCTTGCGGCGCGGCTCGAAGGGCGACGAGGTCGTTGCGGTGCAGAAGCGGCTCAAGCAGTGGGGCTATTATGACGGCGCGGTCGACGGCGTGTTCGGCGCGGCGACCGAGCGCGCGGTGCGCCTGTTTCAGAAGAAGAACGGTCTGCAGGTCGACGGCGTGATCGGTCCCAAGACCGCCGCAGCAATCGGGATCACGCTCTCCGGTTCGTCGGCCTCAACGGGCGCGGGCGCGGCGAACGGCGACGTGTATCTGCTGGCCCAGTGCATCTACAGCGAATCGCGCGGCGAGCCCTATAAGGGGCAGGTCGCGGTCGGCGCGGTGGTCTTAAACCGCGTGAAGAGCAGCGCGTTTCCGAATTCGATTGCCGGCGTCGTGTATCAGCGCGGGGCGTTCTCCGCGGTCGACGACGGACAGATCAATCTGAAGCCCGACGATACGGCGCTGAAGGCGGCGAAGGACGCGATGAACGGCTGGGATCCGACCGGCGGCTGCCTGTTCTATTATAACCCGGACAAGACGACGAATGCCTGGATCCGCTCGCGCCCGGTCGTGGTGCGGATCGGCGAGCATGTGTTCTGCAAATGATGCGATTACCCAAGAAAATCTGGCTGTTCGGACTGCCCGCGCTGCTGCTGATCGGCTTTGCGGTGCTCGGCGCGTCGTACCTCAAACAGCGCGACACGATCGCCGAGCAGCAGCGGCTTCTGACGGCGCAGACCGAAAGCGCCTACCGCGCGCTGTCCGACGACCTCTACGATCTCTCGGTCGCCCTGTCCAAGACGGAGGCGGCGTCCACGCCCGCCCGCCTTTCGAAAACCTTTGCCGAGGTGCGGCGCTTGAGCGCGGGCGCGGCGCGGGCCTTGAGCCTGCTGCCGGTCTCCTACGGCGACGATTCGGGGTTGATGCAGTTTCTCACGCGCACCGGCGACTATGCCGAAACGCTCCTGGATCGCGTGCTGAACGGGCAGATGCTGACCGAAGATCAGCTCCATTCGCTGTCCGATCTGCGCGCCTGCTGTTCCGATCTCTCAAAGACCTACGACGGCAGCGTGACGGGCGGGAGCTTCCCGCAGGACACGGACTTTTACAGCGGCGAGACGAACGAGGAGAACCTTGCGCAGTATCCGTCGCTTCTCTACGACGGACCGTTTTCCGAAAGCAGCGAACAGGCGGAGCCGCAGGGACTTTCCGGGGACTTGATCGACGAAACGGAGGCGATGCGCCTTGCGCAGGCGTTGTTTTCCGACCGTTCCCTGCGCTTTGACGGACGCACCGAGGGCACGATCGTCACCTACGATTTTTCCGGGGACGGCGGCGAGCTGTGCGTCTCGATCACCGAGCGCGGCGGCGAGCTCTACTATTTCATGGACAAACCGACGGGGGACAGGAACGATCCGCCGAGCGACGCGGAGAGCGAGCGCCTGCACGCCTCCGCAAGCGCGTATCTCAAAGAACACGGCTTCGGCGAGATGGAACCCTCCTATGCGCAGTACTACGCGGGCACGGTCGTTTTGAACTACGCGGCGGTGCAGGACGGCGTGATCCTCTATGCCGATCTCGTCAAGGTCTATGCGGACCGCGAAACCGGCGCGGTGATCGGGCTCGACGCGGCGAACTACCGCTTTCACCACCGCCCGCGCCACGTCGCCCTGCCGACGCTGACCGAGCAGGACGCGCGCGACCGCATCTCGGACGCGCTCACAATCGAGGCGGTCAGCCTCGCCCTGATCCCAAAGTGCAACACGCGGGAGGTGCTCTGCTACGAGTGCAAATGCAAGCGGGACGAGACCTTTTTCATCGTCTACATCAACGCGCAGAACGGCGCCGAGGAGGAGATCTTCGAGGTCGTCAACAGCGACGAAGGCGATCTGGTGGTATGAAAAAACGCTCCGGCTCCGGAGCGTTTTTGCTGTTTTCCGTCACTTCCGATACCGCGTTTCGGGGCGGTAATGCTCGAAGATGCGGCAGTCGTACTGCTTTTGAAGCAGCGCATGGTCGGAATCGGGGCGCTCGGTCCAGAAGACGTGCACCGCGCCGGTGAGCTTGCCTAAAAACCAGCAGAGCGGCCGCGGTCCGCGTCCGAACGCGATGAACTGCGGATGCGTGAGGAAGTTGCAGCAAAGCGTGTGCATCAGGATCGCCTGCCAGAGCTTTGCGCCGCTCCTGCGCCAGTAGCGGAACGACTCGGTCAGCTGTCCGCGCATGATGTCCGGCGCGTTTTTATAAAACCAGCGCACAATATGCGGATCGAAGCTCTCCACGCAGTACGGACCTTTGAGCGTGCGCAGGATCGCAAGCGTTTTACTGCACAGCTCCGGGTAATTTTTCGTCGATTTCAGCTCCACGATCGTCGGCGATTTCGTGTCGAGCACCGCCATCACGTCGGTAAACAGCGGGATGCGGTGTTCCGTATCCTTCAAGGGCATCGCCTGCAGCTCCCGAAGCGTAAAGCTGTCCACGCGTCCCAAAAACTCCGTCATGCGGTCCACCGTGTCGTCGTGAAACACCACGACTGCGCCGTCCTTACTCAGCTGCACGTCAAGCTCCACGCCGTAGCCGTTTTCCGCCGCGCGGCGGAACGCCTCGAGCGTGTTTTCCGGCACGCTCTGATCCTTTTCGTACAGCCCGCGGTGCGCCGCCATCAGACCGGAAAACGGCGCGCGCTGCGTCTTGCCCGCGCGCTTCGGTGCGATCAAAAACGCGTATAACAGTATCAAAAGCACCAAAACCGCCGCACAGATTCCCCAGATCATAGTTGTCCTCCCAAATAATATAAGAAATTCACCTATTGAGATTATACCGCATTTTCGCTATAATGAAAAGGTAGAAAATAATCGACTTTGCGGTCGGTCGGGAGGGCCCTATGAAACTGAATTACAAGCGCACGATCTGCGTCGGTTTTGCATTTTTCCTTATCTGCGCCTTCTGGCAGGCATACGACACGATCATCCCGAAGATCCTGACCGATAAGTTCGGTATGGCGCAGGGCTGGTCCGGCGTGATCATGGCGCTCGACAACGTGCTTGCGCTGTTCATGCTGCCGATCTTCGGCGCGCTCTCCGACAAGTGCAAGTCCCGCTTCGGCAGACGGACGCCGTACATCGTGATCGGCACCGTCATTGCGGTCATCGCGTTCGTCGGGCTCTCGTTTATCGACAACGCACAGCTTGCCAAGATCGGCGACGCGGCCCAGATGTCCGAAAAGGGCGTTGCGGCGGTCTATGCGGACGCCGAGATCGCGAACGCAAAGCTCAAGACGCATGACGGCGAGGAGTATGTGATCTCCGAGAAGTTCTCCGAGGACGAGATGAAGACCGTCGCGGCCGGTGCCGCGCAGGGCGACAAGGACGCGCTTACCGCATGGGATACCTACTTCGTACCCGCGCGTCAGGCGGTTGCGGCAAAGACCGCCGCATCGCACCGTTCGATCCTGGTGCTGTTTATGGCGGTGCTGCTCGTGACGCTCGTTTCGATGAGCCTCTTCCGTTCGCCCGCCGTCGCGCTGATGCCGGACGTCACGATCAAGCCGCTGCGTTCGAAGGCGAACGCCGTCATCAACCTGATGGGCACGTTCGGCGGCATCCTCGTGCTGCTGCTCGGCATCGTGTTCGGCACGGGCAAGGCGAAGAACGCAATGATGAGCTATACGCTGTTCTTCACGGTGATCGCCGCGATCATGGTGCTTGCGCTTGTGATCTTCCTGCTCACGGTCAGGGAAATGAAGTTCGTCGAGGACATGGAGGCAGAAAGCAAGCGCTACGGCATCGACAACGGCGAGGACGACGACGGCTCCGGCAGCCGCAAGCTCTCGAAGGGCGAGCGCATCTCCCTGCTGCTGATTCTGGCATCCGTCGTTCTCTGGTTCTTCGGCTACAATGCCGTCACCAGCAAATATTCCGTCTATGCGGGCAAGGTTCTGAACCTTGACTACAACAAAACGTTGATGATCGCGAACGCGGCGGCGATCGTCTCGTATCTGCCGGTCGGCTTTATCTCCAGTAAGATCGGCCGCAAAAAGGCGATCCTTGCGGGCATCGTGATCCTTGCGACCGCATTCGGCGTCGCGGCGTTCCTCAGAGAGGGCAGCTCCGCTATCCTGATGAACGTCCTGTTCGCGCTTGCCGGCATCGGCTGGGCGACGATCAACGTCAACTCCTTCCCGATGGTTGTGGAGCTCGCAAAGGGCGGCAACGTCGGAAAGTACACCGGCTATTATTACACCGCATCCATGGCGGCGCAGGTGCTGACGCCGATCTTCTCCGGCTTTTTGATGGACGCGACCTCGCTTAGGATCCTCTTCCCGTATGCGACCGCATTCGTCATACTGGCATTCGTTACAATGATCTTCGTCAAGCACGGCGACAGCAAGCCGATCATGAAAAAAGGCCTCGAGGCATTGGACGTCGACGATTGATGAGAAAGAGCAGCGCGAGCTGCTCTTTTCATATATGATATAAAATGAGCCACAGCTCAGGCAAAAACGGAAGAAAGGCGGAATGAAACATGGATCCAGTATTGCTTTCCGGCAATGAAGCGATCGCGCGGGGCGCATACGAAGCGGGCGTCAAGGTCTGCTCGGCGTATCCCGGCACTCCCAGCACGGAGATTTTTGAGAACCTGCCGCAGTACAAGGACAGTCTGTACTGCGAGTGGGCGCCGAATGAAAAGGTCGCGGTCGAGGTCGCGTACGGCGCGTCGATCGCGGGCGTGCGCTCGCTCTCGGCAATGAAGCACGTCGGCGTCAATGTGGCGGCGGATCCGCTGTTCACGGCGGCGTACAACGGCGTCTGCGGCGGCTTCGTCATCGTCTCGGCGGACGATCCCTCCATGCACTCCTCGCAGAACGAGCAGGACAACCGGCACTACGCCCGCGCGGCGAAGATCGGCATGGTCGAGCCTTCCGATTCGCAGGAATGCCTCGATTTTCTCAAGGAAGCCTATGAGATCTCCGAGAAGTTTGACATGCCGGTGCTCTATCGCATCACCACCCGCGTCGCGCACAGTAAGAGCCTTGTCACCTTCGGCGAGCGCACCGAGCGCGAGGTCCCCGCGTACAAGCGCAACATGAAGTACGTTTCGAGCCCGGCTAACGCGTATGTGAACCACGCGAAGGTCGAAAAGAACCTCAAGGCGCTCGAAGAATACGCGAATACCAGCAAGCTCAACAAAGAGGAGCTCAACGGGGATGAAATCGGCGTCATCACCGCGTCGATCGCGTACGAATACGCCAAGGACGCGTTCCCGGAGGGAACGTCGTTCTTAAAGCTCGGGCTCACGAATCCTTTGCCGATGGACCTGATCCGCGCATTTGCGAAGAAGGTCAAAAAGCTCTACGTCGTCGAGGAGCTCGATCCGTTCATGGAGGAGCAGATCAAGGCGGCGGGCATCGCGTGCGTCGGCAAGGAGCTGATCGGCAACCTCTACGAGCTCAATCCGCAGCTGCTCCGCGAACGCCTGTTCGGCGAAAAGCCGGTCACGGTCGACGTCGGCGTCAAGCCCGTGTCCCGTCCGCCGGCACTCTGTCCGGGCTGCCCGCACCGCGGCTTCTTCTATACGATCGGCCGTCACAAAAACTACGTCGTGGCGGGCGACATCGGCTGCTACACGCTCGGCTTCGCGCCGCCGCTGAACGCGCTGGATTCGTGCGTCTGCATGGGCGGCGGATTCACGGTCGCGATGGGCATGGCAAAGGCGTTCGAAGCGTCCGGTCAGACCGACAAAAAGGTCTTCGGCGTGGTCGGCGACTCCACGTTCTTCCACTCCGGCATGACCGGCGCCGCCGAGATCATCTACAACAAGGGCAAGGTCATCCCCGTCGTGCTCGACAACTCGATCACCGGCATGACCGGTCACCAGGACAACCCCGGCAGCGGCTTCACGCTCGAGGGCGAGATCGCCGAAAAGCTCAAGATCGAGGACATCCTCGCCTCCTACGGCTACAGGAACATCATCATCGTCGATCCGCAGGACCTCAAGGCGATGGAGGAAGCGGTGCAGAACGCGGCGAACTCCGAGGTTCCGGCGGCGATCATCACGCGCCGTCCGTGCCTTTTGATCAAGCGCATCAAGCACGACATCGGAAAGTGCGAAGTCGACACGACAAAGTGCATCGGCTGTAAGAAGTGCCTTTCCGTCGGCTGCCCGTCCGTTATGGTCGAGAACAGGAAAGCGAAGATCGACGTCACCACCTGCGTGGGCTGCACGGTCTGCGCGCAGGTCTGCCCGATGGGCGCGATCACCCGAAAGGAGAAATAAGCAATGGAAAACAAGAGTGCTTTATTGGTAGGCGTCGGCGGTCAGGGCGCAATCCTGGCGGCAAAGGTGCTCGTCACGGGGCTGATGCGCGCAGGGTATGACGTCAAGATGAGCGAGGTCCACGGCATGAGCCAGCGCGGCGGCAGCGTCAGTACGCAGGTGCACTGGGGCAAGAAGGTCTACTCTCCGGTTATCGGCGACGGCGCGGCGGACATCATCGTTGCGTTCGAAAAGATGGAAGCGGTTCGCTATGCGAATTATCTCAAGCCCGACGGCGTGGCGGTCATCAACGACTACGAGATGGCGTCTTCTACGATCGCGGCGGGCTATGTGCAGTATCCCGAGGGCTGCCTCGAAGCGATGCAGAGCCGTTTCAAGGTCTATCCGCTGAACGCGGAGAAGATCGCCTCCGAGCTCGGCAACGTCAAGTGCGCGAACATCGTGCTGTTCGGCAGCATGGTCAAGGCGCTCGGCATGACGGACATCGACTGGGACGCGGTCATTTCGGACGTCGTTCCCGCGAAGTTCCGCGAGCTGAACCTCAAAGCGTACCATGCGGGCTTCGACGCGGTGTAAGCCATGAAGGTACTGGTTATCAATCCGGGGGCAACGTCCACCAAGATCGCGGTCTTTGACGAGGAAACCGAGCTGTTTCGCATCTCCATCGACCATAAGGCCGAGGATCTGATCGGCTTCGAGCGCGTGGCGGACCAGATGCCCTATCGAAAGGAACTGATTCTGCAGGCGCTTCGCGAGAAGGGGTTCGACCTCAAAACGCTCGACGCGGTCTGCGGACGCGGCGGACTGTTCCGCCACATCCCGTCCGGCACCTACGGCGTCAACGACCGCGTGCTTGCGGACATCCTGCACCCGTTCTACGGCGAACATGCGGCGAACCTCGGCGCGTACATCGCGCGCGAGATCGCGGATCCTCTGGGGATCCCCGCGTTCTTTGTCGATCCGGTCTGCGTCGACGAGCTGTGCGATCTTGCCCGCGTTTCGGGGCTCAAGGGCATGGAGCGCGAAAGCTTCTTCCATGCGCTCAACCAGAAATCCGTGGCGCGCAAAGCCGCAAAGCAGCTCGGCAAGCCGTACGAGGAACTGAACCTCATCGTGCTGCATCTCGGCGGCGGCGTGTCGGTCGCGGCGCACGAAAAGGGCATGGTCGTCGACAACTTCAACGTCAAGGACGACGGTGCGATGGGGCTGGACCGTCCCGGCGCGCTGCCGGTCAACGCGGTCGTCAACCTCTGCTTCTCGGGCAAGACCAAGAAGGAGATTAAAAAGCTGATCAGCGGCGAAGCGGGCGTGTATTCGTATCTCGGCACCAAGGATTTCCGTGAGATCGAGCGCCGCGCGCTCTCGGGCGACGATCCCGAAGCGACGCTGATCTTCAAAGCGCTCGCCTATCAGCTTGCGAAGGACGCGGGCGCGCTTGCGGCGGTCATGAAATTCAAGGTCGACGCGATCGTCTATACGGGCGGCATGGCGTATTCGAAGCCGTTCTGCGACGAGCTGGACAAGTACCTTGCGCCGCTCGCGCCGGTGCTGCGCTTCCCGGGCGAGGAGGAGATGAAGAGCCTTGCGGAGGGCGCGCTGCGCGTTCTGCACGGCGGTACCTGCAAAACATATCTGGGGGACGGAAAATGAGAACGATTCAGGAGATCATTCGGGCGGCCGAGGGCTATGCGTCCGGCCGCATCGCGGTGGCGGCTGCGCACGACGCAGACGTGTTGAAGGCGGTTGTGGAAGCGAAGCATCGCAGGATTGCGGAGCCGATCCTCGTCGGTCATGAAGATACGATCCGCGCAATCCTCACGGAGCTCGGCGAAAACCCGTCCGATTACGAGATCATCCACGCGGATTCCGACGTGGACTGCGCCGAAAAGGCGGTCGGATGCGTGTCCGAGGGAAAGGCGAACTTCCTGATGAAGGGGCTTCTGAACACGCCGGACATCATGCGCGCGGTACTGAAACCGGAGGCGGGCCTGCGCACCGGCAAGCTCATCAGCCACGTCATGATGTACGAACCGAAGGGACACCGCATGATGGGCCTCACCGACGGCGGCATGAACACGTTCCCCGACCTCGAAAAGAAAGCCGAGATCCTCGAAAACGCGGCGAAGGTCTTCAAAGCGCTCGGCTACGACGAGATCAACGCCGCCTGCATCTGCGGCGCGGAGGTCGTAAACCCCAAGATTCAGTCCACGGTGGACGCAAAGACGCTTTCCGAGATGACCGAGCGCTGGGCGCCGTATCACATGAACGTGTTCGGACCGGTCGGTCTCGATCTGGCGGTTTCGGAAGCCGCCTGCCGTCATAAGCACTACGATGTGAAGGGCGCAGGTCAGGCGGACATTCTGCTCGTTCCGTCGTACGAAACGGGCAACGGCATCGGCAAGGCGATGTCGATTTTCGGCGGCGCGATGAACGCCGGCATCGTCGTCGGGGCGAAGGTTCCGATCGTGCTGGTCTCCCGCGCCGACAGTGCGGAAGTAAAACTGGCGGCCGTCGCGCTCGGCGCGGTGGTTGCCCGCGGAATGTAAGGAGGGTTTTCTATGTTGGTCAATGAAATGGTACAGCTCGGCGCAAAGCGTTCCGGCATTCGTGAACTGTTCGAGTACGGTCTGAAGCGCAAGGCGGAGGTCGGCGCGGAGAACGTCTTCGATTTCTCGATCGGCAATCCGTCCGTGCCCGCACCGCAGGCGGTGCAGGAGGCGTACAAAGCGCTTGCCGCGCGTCCGGACACCGTCAAGGTCCACGGCTACACGTCGGCAACCGGCGCGATGAGCGTACGCGAAGCGGTCGCGAAGAATCTCGACGAGCGGTTTCATTGCGGCGCGCGGGCGCAGAACCTGTTCTTCACCTGCGGCGCGGCGCCGGCTCTGATGAGCACGATGAAGGCGATGCGCGTGGAAGGCGCGGAGTTCATCGTCCTTGCGCCGTACTTCCCCGAATATCCGACGTTCATCCACGCGGTCGGCGGCAAGATGGTCACCGTCCCCGCGAACACGGAGGACTTCGATCTGCACGTCGAGGAGGTCGAGCCGTACTTCACCGAGCATACGCAGGCGATCCTCGTCAATTCGCCGAACAATCCCTCCGGCGTCGTGTACAAAAAGGAAGCGCTTGAAGCGCTGGCGGAGCTGCTGCGCAAAAAGAGCGCCGAATACGGACATCCGATCTACCTGATCGCGGACGAACCGTACCGCGAGCTCGTGTTCGACGGATATGAGACGCCGTTCATCCCGAACCTCTACGAAAACACCGTCGTCTGCTATTCGTGGTCAAAATCGCTGAGCCTGCCGGGCGAGCGTATCGGCTATGTGTACGTGCCGGACCGCTGCGCGGACAGCGTCGATCTGTTCAACGCCGTCGCGGGCTCCGCAAGAGCGCTCGGCCACATCTGCGCGCCGGCGACCTCGCAGTACATCGTAGAGCAGTGCTGCGGCGTGATGCCGAACATCAAGGCATACGACGAGAACCGCAAGACGCTGTATGAGGCGCTGACGGGCTACGGCTACACCTGCGTCTATCCGCACGGCGCGTTCTATATGCTTATCAAAGCGCCGTTCGGCACCGCGCTCGAATTCTCCGAAAAGGCGAAGGAATACAACATCCTCGTCCCGCCGTGCGAGCCGTTCGGCTGCCCGGGCTACCTGCGGCTGTCCACCTGCGTCAGCCACGACATGATCCTCAGAAGCCTGCCCGCGTTCAAGGCGCTGATCGAGCAGGGCTGCTGAAACCGAACAGCGGGAGCGCGCGCTCCCGCTGCATTTTTCAAAAAGGAGAAGAAAATGATCGAAGCGAAGAAAGTACAGGCGTTTTTCGACCGTCTCGCCCCGCAATGGGACGCGACGACCGAGCGCAACGACGCAATCATCGAACGCATCCTCGACGCGGCAGGCGTGCGCGCCGGCGCGGATGTGCTGGACGTCGCGTGCGGAACCGGCGTACTGATTCCCGATTATCTCGGGCGCGACGTCACTTCCGTGACCGCCGTCGACCTTTCGCCGAAGATGATCGAAATCGCGGCGGAAAAGTTCGCGGGCGAGCCGAACGTCGCCGTGCTGTGCGCCGATGCGTGTACCGCGCGATTCGACCGGCTGTTCGACTGCATCGTGATCTACAACGCATTCCCGCACTTTGCGCAGCCGGACGCGCTGATCGCCGCGCTGTCGGACGCGCTCAAACCGGGCGGGCGGCTGACCGTCGCGCATGACAGGAGCCGCGAGGCGATCAACGCGCACCATGCGGGCATGCCGGATACGCTCGCAGCCGATCTGATGTCCGCAGACGCGCTTGCCGCGATCTTCGAACGCACGCTCACGGTGCTGTCGGCGGTCTCGGACGAGCATATGTATCTGGTTGTCGGAACAAAAGCATAATCAAAACCGGAGGAAACCTATGAAACTGGCGGAAGCATTACAGGAACGGGCGGATCTGAACCGTAAAATCGACGAGATCAAGCGCCGGCTTGCGAAGAACATTCTGGTGCAGGAAGGGGAGCAGCCCGCGGAACAGCCGGACGAGCTGCTCAAATCGCTCGACGCGTGCATCGACCGGCTTGAAACGCTGATGGCGGCGATCAACCGCACGAACGGCAAAACGAAGGTCAAGGGCATGACGTTGACCGAGCTGATCGCGAAAAAGGACGCGCTGAACATCCGCATCGGCGCGTATCGCGACGCGGTCTATACGGCGAGCGAGAGCACAAGCCGCGCGCGCGGAACGGAGATTCGGGTGAAAGCCCTGCTGTCCGCCGCCGAGCTGCAAAAGCAGACGGACGCGATGTGCGCCGAGCTTCGCGCGCTCGACAACCTCCTGCAGGAAACGAACTGGAAAACGGAACTGCAATAATCGAGTCGGTAACCGAAGCGGGTGCATATCAGGCGGCAACTGCCCAAGTTGCAACTGTGCAGGCCGTGAGCAGGCCGGAGTTGGAATCTCCGAGCATCGTTATGCTCCGATCGCGCACGACCGCATCCAAACCGTGCATTGCGCATCACCGGATATGAACGCTTCGGCGAGGGTGGCGTAGGGGAAAACACCGCCGCGGAATACCGCGACGGTGCTTTTTTGCGTTAAGCGTCAATGCGTTGATGAAATACGGCTCCGTTCCTGTCATCCTGAGGCGTTGCGCCGAAGGATCTCTGAACGGACAGATTGTACAACTCAACTTCTGAAATCAAACATATCTTTCGGTGCGACTTCAAGTACTTCAGAGAGTTTGAATAACACATCGAATGAAACACCGTCATTTCCTACAATAACCGTAGGATCAAGGCAAAACTTAAGGGCTTACCTCCTGCTGTTCACAGAAAGCAAGCCCTTGATGCCGCTTAATTTCCGTTTCGTGTCTAACTTTTTGGGTTCAGATCAGCGCGGGAAGCTCTTTTGCCGTTTCGGATTATTTGCCGGAGACGATGAGCCTGTCGATCAGAAGGCTCGGGGTGCCGATCCTTCCGCCCATCGGCGGACCGAAGCGCAGGTCGGAGCCCGCCGCTTCGATGCCCTGCATCATCGTCAGGAAGTTGCCCGCGACGGTGATCTGGTCGACCGAGCGGACGATTTCGCCGTTTTCGACGAGCTGCCCCTTGGCGATCAGCGAGAAGTCGCCGCTGATCGGGTTGAGCCCCGCGTGCAGACCGGAAAGCTCGGTGATGATCAGACCGCTATTGAGCGCTTTTTTGAGCTCGTCGAAGCTCCGTTCGCCCTTTGTGATGTAGAAATTGCTCGGCGCGGTGGTGACTGCGCCCGCAGCGCCCATGCGGCCCGCGTTGGAGGTCGAGGCGACGCCGTCCTTCTGCGCGGATTTCAGGTTATAGAGGTAGCTTTTGAGCACGCCGTTTTCCACAACGGTCGTCAGAACCGACGGCACGCCCTCCGCGTCGAACGCGCGCGGGTTGTCCTCCTCGAACGGATCGTCGAGGATCGTGATCGCGGCGCTTGCGATCGGCTGATCGAGCTTGCCGGTAAGCAGCGAAAGTCCCTTCTGCACGCGCTCTGCAAAGAACATCGGGGCGAACGCGGACAGCAGATCGGCCGCCGCGTCGTTTCGGAGCAGGATGCGGTATTCGCCGGAATCGACGGTCGAAGCGCGGAACTGCATCAGCGCGTTTGCGACGCTCTCCTCGATGATGTCGCCGTATTCGGTCATCTTCGGTCCGAACTTGAACGAATAGCTTTCGTGCTCCTCCTCGCCTTCGCGGAGGATGGGCGCGAGCACCGCGTAGGAATAGCGCTCCTCGCGGTCCGCCTTGAGCCCGAGCGTGTTGGAGATATGCGTTTCGGCAACGCCGGTGTCGACCGAGCAGTAGCCCATGCGGTTCACGCGCGCGTCGTAGGCAAGCGTGTCGCGCTCAAGCTGCAGCGCAAGGTTGATCTTCTCGTCCTCGGACAGATCGACGACGGGGTTCGGCTTTTCGTGAATCTCGGGATATTCGCACGCGCCCTGCATCGGGTTTGCGTCGGTGTTCTCGATCGCCTTGGCGTTGTCGATCGCGTGGGCGACGAGGCTTTCGGGATCCTCAAAGACCTCGGTGTAGGCATAGCCGCTCTTGCCGTTGAAGAGCACGCGCAGGTTGAGCCCGTTGCTGCGCTCCGCGGCATACTTGATGATCTCGCCCTTCAGCACGTTGACGGAGAAGCCGTCCGACGCGGTGGCATAGACCTCGGCGCTTTCGCAGCCCTGTTCGAGCGCCAGCCTGAAGCAGGCGTCCTTAAACTGTTCGTATGTCATCATAACGCACCTCCTTTGCCGCCGACGACCATTTCGGATACGCGAATGCGCGGCTGGCCGACGTTCGTGGGAATGCTGCCCGACTGCGAGCCGCACATGCCCGGCGCCATCCACATGTTCTTGCCGATGCGGTCGATCTTCATCAGCACCTCGGCGCCCTTGCCGATCAGCGTTGCGCCGCGCACCGGACAGAGGATCTTGCCGTCCTTCACCCAGTAGCCCTCGCCGACCGCGAAGTTGAATTCGCCGGTCAGCGGGTTGACGGAGCCGCCGCCCATCTTGGCGGCAAACAGACCGTCGCCCATCGTGCGGATCATCTCCTCCTCGTCGTCCCTGCCGGGCGCAAAGAACGTGTTCGTCATGCGCGAGGTCGGGGCGTAGGTGTAGTCCTGCCGCCTGCCGCTGCCGGTGACCGGATGGTTCATGAGCCGCGAGCCGAGGATGTCGACCAGATACGATTTCAGGATGCCGTTTTCGATCAGAAGATTGCGCTGCGCGGGATTGCCCTCGTCGTCGAAGTGCATCGAGCCCCATTCGCCGGTCAGCGTGCCGTCGTCGACCGCGTTCACGATCGGGCTTGCGATCTGCTGACCGAGCTTATTGCAGAACACCGAATTGCCGCGTCCGACGCTCGTCGCTTCGAGCCCGTGCACGCACGCTTCGTGCAGGATGACGCCGCCGAAGCCGCCGTCGATCACGACCGGCACGGCACCCGCCGGACATTCCGGCGCATGCAGCATCGTCACCGCGGTCTTTGCGGCTTCCCTGCCGACGTTCCCGATGTCGATCTTCTCGCCGTACGCCTCAAAGCCCATGCCGTAGCCGGGCGAGCAGGTGCCGGTCTGCGCCTCGCCGTTCGCCATTGCGACCGCCTGAATCGCCGTGCGCACGCGCGGACGCCGGTCCTCGGCGTGCACGCCTTCGCTGTTGTACACCCAGGTGCGGTGGTCGCAGTCCATGTAGTTCGCCACGACCTGCGTGATCTCGCCGGAATACGCCTTCGCCGCGTTCGTGCCCTGCCGCATCAGCGCGATGCGCTTTGCGTTGTCGATCTCGGAAAACGGGATCTTTGCCCACGAGGTTCCGACGCGGTGGACCGCGACCGTCTTTGCCTCGCATTCCTTCGTGCCCTTGAGCGCGGACGCCGCCGCCCTTGCGCAGGCGATCAGCGCGGTTTCGCTCGTATCGGCGGTATACGCATAGGCGCTCCGCGTGCCCTTCAGCACACGCACGCCCGCGCCGACCTTGCGCTGATAGTTCGCGTTCTCAACCTTGCCGTCGATCATCGTCACGGTGTTGCTTTCGGTGTCCATCAGGTACAGCTCCGAAAAGTCTCCGCCGGTTTTCAATGCTTCGTCCAAAACGGCGTTTACGATACTGTTTTGAATCAATTCACGCACCTCCTGTGTAGTTGATGGTTCATTATACCATAATCCCGCGCCGCTGCAAACCGCTTTTCCGCATTTGCGCAAAAAAAAAAGACCGCGCCCGTGCGGATGCGGTCTTTCCTTTCGGTTGTCAGTCTTCGAGCTTTTCGCAGCCTTCGCAGTCGTCCGCGTCGCAGTCCCAGCACTCCATGCGCTTCTGCGCGATCGCCCAGAGCTCGTCCAGAAGGTCGTCGGAAACGGGCACGAATTCTTCCATGTCCTCTTCTTCGTTCACGACGATCTCCATGATGCAGACCTCGAAGTCCTCCTCGGGATCCTCGGGCAGATCGGCGTCGACCAGCACCGCGTACTCCTTGCCTTTGTGATCAAAATAATCGATGACCTCAAGGTCAAACTCGTTGCCTTCCTCATCGGTAAAGGTGACAAGATCTCTTTCGTCTTCCATAATGTTATCTCCTTTGCTGAACTTCAACTGTTATTGTACCGCATCCGGCGGGACTTTGCAACGACTTTTCAAGTTTTTTCGCCGGTCGCCGCAGAAGAACAAAAAACTTTTGTGAAATCAAACTATTTTTTTGCTTTCCTCTTGTATTCGGGGGAGAATCGTTTATAATGAAAGTATCGAAAGAAAGGAGGGACGGCGTATGGAACTCGACTTCTACCGGAGACTGGCAAAGGCGATCGCGGCGCAGTTCGGCGACAGCTGCGAGACGGTCGTGCACGACCTCAAGGGCGATCCGGACCACACGATCGTCGCGATCGAGAACGGACACGTCACGCACCGGCACGAGGGCGACGGACCGAGCCGCGTCGTGCTCGAGGCGCTGAAGGAAACCGATCCCGAAAAGCTCAGGGACAACGCGGGCTATCTCATGAAGACGCACGACGGACGCATCCTGAAGTGCTCCACGGTCTTTATCCGCGACGAAAACGGCGTGCCGGAGGGCATCTTCTCGATCAACTACGACGTGACGGAGCTGCTGATGGCGGAGCGCGCGGTCGAATCCATTCTGCAGCACAAGGCGGACCGCAAGATGCCGGAGCGGATCCCGCGGTCGGTCAACGATCTGCTGGACGATCTCATCGAACAGTCGGTCCGGCTCACGGGAAAGCCGGTCGCGATGATGTCGAAGGAGGACAAGATCAAGGCGATCGCGTTCCTCAACAAAGCCGGCGCGTTCCTCATCACCAGAAGCGGCGATAAAGTATCGAAGTATTTCGGTATCAGCAAATACACCCTTTATTCCTACATCGACGCAAGCAACACCAACGAAACCGAATAAGAAAGGAAACGGCTATGGACTTTGAAGCAATCAAACGGGCGGCACAGGGCTACCTGCCGCAAATGACAAAGTTTCTGCGCGATCTGATCGCAATCCCCAGCGAGAGCTGCGAGGAGGAAGGCGTCATTCGCCGCACGATCGCCGAGATGGAAGCGCTCGGCTTCGACAGGGCGGAGATCGATCCGGAGGGCAACGCGCTCGGCTGGATGGGCGAGGGCAGCCGCATCATCGCGTTCGACGGGCACATCGACACCGTCGGCATCGGCAACATCGCAAACTGGGAGCACGATCCGTATCGGGGCTATGAGACCGACGACATCATCTACGGACGCGGCGGCTCCGATCAGGAGGGCGGCGTGGTTTCGGCGGTGTACGGCGCGAAGATCATGAAGGACCTGAACCTGATCCCCGCGGACACGAAGATTCTGGTCGTCGCCTCCGTGCAGGAGGAGGACTGCGACGGGCTCTGCTGGCAGTACATCCATAAAGAGGACGGCATCACGCCGGAGTTCGTCGTTTCGACCGAACCGACCGACGGCGGCATCTACAGAGGACACCGCGGCAGAATGGAGATTCGCGTGGACGTCAAGGGCATTTCCTGCCACGGCTCCGCGCCGGAACGCGGCGACAACGCGATCTACAAGATGGCGGACATCCTCGAAGAGGTCCGCGCGCTCAACGAGAACACGGCGACCGACGCGGACGAGATCAAAGGTCTGGTCAAGATGCTCGATCCGAAATACAACCCCGAGCACTGGGAGGACGCGCGTTTCCTCGGCCGCGGCACGATCACCGCGTCGCAGATCTTCTACACCTCGCCGTCGCGCTGCGCGGTGGCGGATTCCTGCGCGGTCTCTTTGGACCGTCGCATGACCGCGGGCGAAACGTGGGATTCCTGCCTCGAGGAGATCCGCAATCTGCCGTCGTGCAAGAAGTACGGCGACGACGTGAAGGTTTCGATGTACCTCTATGACCGTCCGGCGTGGACGGGGCTCAAGTATGAGACCGAATGCTACTTCCCGACGTGGATCAACAAGGAGAGCGCGGCGCACGTGCAGGCGCTGGTCGACGCGCACAAGGCCCTGTTCGGCGACAGGCGCATCGGACATCCGAGCGCGATGGACAAACGCGACCGTCCCCTGATCGACAAGTGGACGTTCTCGACAAACGGCGTTTCGATTCAGGGACGCTACGGCATCCCATGCGTCGGCTTCGGACCGGGCGCGGAATCGCAGGCGCATGCGCCGAATGAGATCACATGGAAGCAGGACCTCGTGACCTGCGCGGCGCTGTACGCCGCAGTCCCGATGTGCTATAAGCCCGAGAACAAGACGGACGACGTAACCGTCTACCGCGCGGGCAGAACCGACACCAAGTTTGCAAACGATTGATCATAAGGAGGAGCATATGAGCAACGTAAAGAAATACACCGACAAGCTGGATCAGCTGAAGTTTGACGACATGTACAACGGCGACTTTTTCCTGACCTGGGAAAAGACGGACGACGAGATCGCGGCGGTCTTCACCGTGGCGGACGCTCTCAGACATCTTCGCGAGAACAACATCTCCTGCAAGATCTTCGATTCCGGTCTCGGCATTTCGCTGTTCCGCGACAACTCCACCCGCACGCGCTTCTCGTTCGCGTCGGCGTGCAACCTTTTAGGTCTCGAAGTGCAGGACCTCGACGAGGGCAAGAGCCAGATCGCGCACGGCGAAACGGTCCGCGAAACCGCAAACATGATCTCCTTCATGGCGGACGCGATCGGCATCCGCGACGACATGTACATCGGCAAGGGCAACACCTACATGCACAACGTCGTCAACGCCGTCACCGAGGGCAACAAGGCGGGCGTGCTCGAACAGAAGCCGACGCTCGTCAACCTCCAGTGCGACATCGACCATCCGACGCAGTGCATGGCGGACATGCTCCACTGCATCCATACGCTCGGCGGAAGCGACGATCTCGACGAGGCGATCCAAAACCTCAAGGGCAAGAAGGTCGCGATGACCTGGGCGTACAGCCCGTCCTACGGCAAGCCGCTTTCGGTGCCGCAGGGCGTTGCGGGGCTGTTCACGCGGTTCGGCATGGACGTCACGCTCGCGTATCCCGAGGGCTACGAGATCATGGACGACGTCGTGAAGGTGGCGGAGGAGAACTGCAAGAAGTCTGGCGCGAAGTTTACGATCACGCACGACATGAAGGAAGCGTTCAAAGACGCCGACATCGTCTATCCGAAGTCCTGGGCGCCCTATCAGGCGATGGAAGAGCGCACCGAACTGTACGGCAAGGGCGATCTCGAGGGCATCAAGGCGCTCGAAAAGCGGCTCCTTCAACAAAACGCGGAGCACAAGGACTGGGAATGCACCGAGGAGATGATGCGCCTCACCCGTGACGGAAAGGCGCTGTATCTGCACTGCCTGCCCGCCGACATCACCGACGTTTCCTGCGAAGCGGGCGAGGTTGCGGCAAGCGTGTTCGACCGCTATCGCGATCCGCTCTATAAGCAGGCGTCGTTCAAGCCCTACATCATCGCGGCGATGATCTTCCTTGCAAAGGTCAAAAACCCGCAGGAGACGCTTCTGAAGCTCGAAGCGGAAGGCAAAAAGCGCTGGGAGGGCGGCGAAGCGTAATCCAAGCCCGGCGGAATATCGCACAAGAGAAGCCCTTCTGAGGAGGTTTGTTAAGGGGGTATTTCAACTTTCAAGCTGCTTCCTTTCGGCAAGTATAGCGCCGTTGTCTCCGGACAACTGCGCTTTTCTTTTTTTTGATACCAAGTCAAATGTTGTTTTTTCATAGCATCTATGCTATAGTGATTCACACAAATCGGAGCTAATACTTCAGGGGATAAAAGGGGGTTCTATGGAATTAACGAACGAACAGCGTCTGTTTTTTGGACTTGAATCAATAGATCCTTCTTGGGACCGTATGGAGGTTCCAAGCAACACAGCTCA
This sequence comes from Clostridia bacterium, assembly GCA_017428025.1. GTDB lineage: Bacteria > Bacillota > Clostridia > Christensenellales > CAG-138 > UBA3792. Next base: position 1,493 of record JAFRRO010000002.1, on the reverse strand, counting down.
TTGGGGATTGTCTGACGATGCGGTAGTTCTGTATTTTGACGGAGATGTCTTGAGAAAAGTAATCTGCATTTGGAAGGACGGCGGATTCGAAGAATCTTCTTATCACCTGAAGACACAGAATAACCGTACCGTGATCGCTCCGATCACTTCCAAAGGAAAACCTAAAAGACTGAATGGCATGAACATCATGCGTTGCCGTCCGCTTGGTACCTATATGGATTTACATCTGAATGAGGACGGCACGGCAAGAGTCCTGATCGGGAATTACGATACGCAGACGACTTATTATAGTTCCGAGATGGCTTGCGTGAAATTGCCTCCCGAGGAATTCATCAGCAAATGGATTAAGGAAACAACAGAGAAGGACCTTGCCGATCTCAATGCTTTTTCGAGTGCGAAAAGAAAACACTGCAAATTTAAGGAAGGCGATTTCTTTCGTTTTAGGTTCGACCGTAAGCACTACGGTTACGGCAGGGTGCTTTTTGATGTGTACAAGTGGGTAGAGTCCGGAGGTGCCTTCTGGGACATTCTGATGGGAAGAGCTGTGTGCGTTTCCATATACCACATTGTGACGGAAGATCCGGATGTCAGTATAGACGAGCTGGTCAAACTGGACAGTTGTCCTTCTGAATACATCATGGACAATATACTCTATTATGGTGATTGCGAGATCATCGGAAACGCATCGCTTCCGAAAGAGATTGATTATCCGGTGATGTACGGACGATCCATCAATTTTCGGGATATGGATAAGATATGCCTTTGCATAGGAAAGACTTTCCGGGAGATTCCTCTTGCGGGCAACAAGCTTCAGACCCGAGGCTTCATCAATAACGGTATGCGCTACTGGCCGAGCATCAATATGAATACCGTAAAAGCGTGCATTGAAGCAAAGTCAAATAACCCGTACTGGGAATCGAAGCATTCCTTTTCGAACCATAGAGATTTGCGCGACCCTGCATTTAAGGAAGAATACGAAGCAGTAAAGAAACAGTTTGGTTTGTAACGTCATGCGTTGATTACGCAAATTCCGGTTTATAAATCAGACGTCGCACAGTTCAGAAAGCAGGAAATATGTGCAAAAATATGAAAGCCGAGGTTGAATTGCCTCGGCTTTTTGCTTCAGTGCCCCATCGTCAGATTCACATGATCCCTTTCCGGTCAAATGAAAAAAGAAATCGCACGTCCCGATGAAGGAGGGATGGCGACGCGCGATTAACGCGCGACGGCTCCGCTGTAACGGAGTATGGTACGCGCGGGGAGCGCGCGAAATGCCTCTGTAATGGAGCGAAGCGAAATGACAGCTAAGTGGATCACCGCCGTATGGTGGTGAGTAAGTGCGCTCTTCCGATGCAATCGATCTTGCCTCCCCTGTGTAAGGGGAGGTGGCAGCCGAAGGCTGACGGAAGGGTTGTTGTGTTCAATCCCTAGTTTAACAACCCCTCAGTCTCGGCAAAGCCTCGACAGCTCCCCTTGCACAGGGGAGCCAAGCG
>JAFRRO010000076.1 GCA_017428025.1 Clostridia bacterium | reverse complement strand
CCCCCCCGACGAATTTTGGGAAAAAAACGACCGCCCTGCAAACGGTCGGTCGGAGGGTATCAAAAGCCTTTTGACACGCTGACGCGCGGAAAGCGCGCGGCATGCCTCTGTAACGAAGCGCACACCGCCGCAAGACGGTGTATCAGCGCGCCCTTCCGGAGAAAAATCGAGCTCCCCTTGTCAGGGGAGCTGGATCGCGAAGCGAGACTGAGGGGTAGTCATCTCTCCCTCCGTCACCTATCGGTGACACCTCGTCCCGAAACATGGTCGCAGCGCGTCGTTATTCACTCCTTCTGCAATTCCCGGAGCTTTTCGTACACGCGGCGGCAGTTGTCGCTGTCGTCGAAGGCGAAGAACGCTTCGATGCGTGCGCGGTACTTGTCCTTTAGGCGGCAGCCGTTCTGCATGTATTCGATCAGGCGGTCGACCGTCGCGGCAAGGTCGGTTTCGACCTCACCGAAGCCGTCGCGCTCGTGTTCGAAGTAGCCGCGCACATAAACGTGCTCGCCCGAGTAGAATGATTCGCGGTCGAACTGCGCGTAGATGACCGGCTTTCGAAGATAGGCGAAGTCGAACGCGACCGACGAATAGTCCGTGACGATCAGATCGCTTTCGGCAAAGACCTTGCGATACGGCGTGGACGCGCTGAGCAGTTCGACCGAGCCGTCGGTTTCAAATCGCCCGATGTGCGGCTGCAGGGTCGGGTGCGGCAGGAACCGCACGGTATAGCCGTACGTCTTTGCAGCGTCGAGCAGGCGCCGGTCGGTCAGCAGGCCCTGATAGAAGCGGTAGAACTCGCTCTGTTCGAACCCCTCGCGCAGCTTGCGTTCGCCGGTCTTGGGATCCGCCATCAGCGACAGGGCGCGTCGCCACGTCGGCATGATCGTGATGCAGCGCTTTTCGTCGTGATAGAGCCGGTCGTAGCGCGGGAAGCCGGTGAGCCAGATCGCGCTGTCCGGATAGAAGTACGCGCCGGTGCGGAACGAATCCGCCTCGCGCGTCGAGACGGTGACGAGCCCGTCGATGTTGCAGTTGTAGCGGTTCAGCCAGTCGGACATATCGTTGTTCGTGACGCCGTGCTGCAGAAAGACGAAATGAATGCGGTTCTCGATGTCGCGGTACGGCGCGTTATACCCCGAAAACAGGGTGACGATGTCGCTGTCCGCATGCGAGGAGATGTTCATCTCCGAGAGCAGGTACAGCAGCTTGTGCTTGTACGACTTGGAATCGACGACGCGTCCGATCGATCGGAGCTCCGCAAACGCGGGGCTCTTTTGCGACACGGCGAACCACAGCGAAAGGTCCTTGGGGTTTTGCGCGCGAAGATAGCGGAACAGCGCTTCGCCGTTGTCGCCCGCCGCTGCGGCGCGGTCGGAAATGATCCAGATCGGCTTTCGCACGAACGGCTTTGCGAGCGCGTACAGGAGCCGTCCGAGCATGGCGTGGCGTTCCTCGCGCCTGCCGACGCGCCAGAGCTCTTTCCAATAGCGAACCTCGCGCACAAAGCGCGGCTGCGGCAGCTTTCCGTAGCACAGAACGCCGTCCGAATAGGTCAGCGCGCGGTCGCCGATGCGCGCGTACGCGTTTCGATACTGTTCCGTGATCGGGAAGAACCGGCCGAAGGACAGTTGATCGACCGGTACGCACCCGTTCGCCGTGCGTCGGAGGATGCGAATACGAAGCGGCGTTTTCCTGTCGGGCAGCGGGATGCGGAAGATGTATTCGAACCGTGCCGCGATCGGCTCGTTGACCGAATGCAGAATGCTGTGCCGATCGAGCGGCTCGCAAAAAACCTGCGTCCCGTTCGCTTCCGCGACAAGCTCCGGCGGGTTTTCGTCGAGCCCGAGCGTCATGACCGTGTTGCATTCAAGCGTCGCCATCCCGTTCTCCGCCCGGAAGAAATCGCAGTTGACCTTGTCGAAGCCGAGATCGAACGGCTCGCCCTCGCCGAAGCGGAACAGACGGCCGCGTTCGGAAGCGACCGGCGTCGGCGCCGTGCCGTGCTTTTGACGGAGCACGAACGCCTTCTGGAACGGCGGCATCGAGCGCTGTGCAACGATGAGGTCGTCGTCGATGCGCCGGTAAATGGAGAAGAGCTGCGCGCGGTATGCCTCCTGCGCCTGCGCATCGAGCACGGCCGAGGGGATGCGCCCTTGGCGGATGCGCCACTGCAGATCGTAAGCGACCGTCGCCTGCACAAACCGCGGGATCTTCCCGAACCGCTGCATGCAAAGATCGAACGTTTCTTCGCAGAAATGCGTGAGATACGGCGTGTACCACGCGGGCGAGCTTTCCGACTGCTGGATCGCGCTCGCCTCGCCGCGCGTGCGGCGGCGGTACCGGTGCAGCGCGTCGGCAACGACGCCGAGCTTGCGCTTTTCGATCAGGATCGACTGGAGCAGCTTGGCGTCCTCGGCATACTTGAGACGCGTATCAAAGCGCTTGCCTTCGAGCGCGTCCGCGCGCACGAACGCGGAGGTCACCGCAAGCTGCGGATTGCAGGGCTCCGCTTCGAGATCGATCACGCTGGTTCCGTTTTCATATTTATAGTTCAGGATATGTTCGCCGTCGGAGCCGTCGAAAAAGCGCATCGGCAGGGAAACGACGTCCGTCTCCGGATGCGCCTCGAAAAAGCGGTACACGCACGACAGCGCGTTCTTCGAAAGCATGTCGTCCGCGTCCAGAAAGCTCACGTACCTGCCCTGTATGTGCTTTAAGCCCTCGTTTCGCGCCGCGGATACGCCGCCGTTCGCCTGATGCACAACGACGATGTTGTCCGGATGCGCCTTTCGGAACGCGTCGCACATCGCGCCGCTGCCGTCGGTCGAACCGTCGTCGACGAGGATCAGCTGCACACGATCGAACCCGAAGTCCTGTTCGAGCAGCGAACGCACCGTATCCGGCAGGAACGGTTCCGCATTGTAGACGGCCGTGACGACCGAAAACGCGTAGGTACTCATACTTTTCCTCCATCCCGCATACCGCGAAACACACGTAAGCTCCACACCGGAAACGCGCGCCGCACCGGCAGTTTGATTCGTTCGAAGCGGGCGATGTCCTTTGCCCGCAGCAGCAGTCCGAGGCGCGCGTCGATGCGCGATTTGAGCGCGCGCGCCGTGTCGCGATCCTTGCGCTGCTTCGCTTCCGCGAGCAGATTCAGCGCCGCCTTGACGTGCGCAAGCTCCGCCGCGCGATACAGCGAGGGACGGTCCGAAAGCAGCGACGCGATCCGCTCGCGCGCAACATATTCGCTCATGCGCCTGTCGTCCATCGTGCGCAGCGCGCTGCTCGGCCGCCAGTTATAGTGGTACAGCGGTTCGCCGCCGTCATACGCCGTCGCGCCCGATGCGAACGCCTTGACGCACAGCAGCAGGTCCTCGCAGATATGCAGATCGGGATCGAGCCGCAGCTTCGGTCCGGCGCGAAAGAGATCCGCCCGGAACAGCTTGTTCCAGAGATAGCCGTGGAAGCCGTGACTGATGTCGAGCGCTTCGCGGATCGCGTCCTCCGGCGCAAGCTTTCCGACGCCGCGGTCCGTGCCGGGATACACCTGATTGTTGCGGTGGATGTACCAGCCGCAGATGCTGATGCTAAGATCGGGATCGTTCCGGAACGGCGCGAGCAGATATTCGAGATACGTCGGCTCCGTCCAGTCGTCCGAATCGACGAACCCGATATAGTCGCCGGTTGCCGCTTCGATGCCGCGGTTGCGCGCCGCGCTGACGCCGCCGTTCGGAAGATGCAGCACGCGGACGCGCGCATCCTTCTCTGCGTACGCATCCGCGATCGCCGGGCTGTCGTCAGTCGATCCGTCGTCGATCAGCAGCAGCTCGAAGTTTTGATACGTGCCCGAAAGGATGCTGTCGATACAGCGGCAAAGCCAGTCCTGCGTATTGTAAACAGGAACAACGATGCTGATTTTCGCATCGCCGGTCCGCTGTTCTGCTGTTCTGTCGGTCTTCATCGGCTCCAGTATATCAGCATCGCGCCGTTTTTTCAAGGGACAATGCGCGGACCGCAAAACGCGCCGTTCGCCGATCGTTCATTCATCGTATGAACGGCTGTTCGTGTATTCTACTCAAAGTAGAGAGGTTTTTCGGAATTCTATCGGTCGATGCCCGCTTGGTAGCGTCGAAAACCGGCGCAGTAGATTGACCGCGGACGCGCCTGTGCATACAATATCGGCGAAGGACACCGGCGAACGCGGACGCGTCGACGCCGGAGAGAAACAAACGGAGGTTATGAAGATGCAATTTGTCGTCGCAACGGATACGTCCGGCAACCTGCCGACCGAAACGGCAAAGGCGTACGATCTCAAGGTCATCCCGTTCGCCTATTTCATTGACGGAACCCGCCATACCTGCATCGACACCGACGCCTTTGACGGCGACGCGTTCTATGCGCTTTTGAAAAACACTGCGGTCACCACGACGCAGATCAATCCGATCGAATACGCGGATTTCTTTGAACCCTACCTCAAGGAAGGCAAGGACGTGATCTATGTGAGCATGTCCTCCGGCATCAGCGGCTCGTGCCAGTCGGCAACGATCGGCGCCGGTATGCTGAAGGAACGCTATCCCGACCGCATCATCGAGGTCGTCGATACGCGCGGCGCGTCGCTCGGCGAAGGACTGATCGCCGTCAGAGCGGCGGAGCTTCGCGACGCCGACGTGGAAACCTGCGAGGCGGCAAAGCGCCTGCGGGCGACGGCGGAACGGATGTTCAACGTGTTCACGGTCAACGATCTGCTGTTTCTGCGCCGCGGCGGACGTCTCAGCAATCTGTCCGCGATCGCGGGCACGGTGCTCGGCATCAAGCCGATCCTCAAGGGCGGCACGGACGGACAGATCTCCTCGTTCGCACTGGCGCACAGCCGCAAGCGCTCCGTGAAGGCGCTCGCCGCACTGTACGAAAAGCATGTCGTCGATCCCGAAACCCAGACGGTCGGCATCGCGCACGCCGCCTGCCGCGAGGACGCGGAGCTGTTGATCCGGCTGATCAACGAAAGCGGCAAGGCGCCGAAGGAGATCCTGCTCGTCGATTACGAGCCGGTCACCGGTTCGCACGTCGGTCCCGGCGCGCTCGCGCTGTTTTTCGAAAGCTACGAGGGCATCCGCGCGATCAACGGTCTCGAATGGTCGCCGAACGGGCAGAGCGAATCCGTCTCCCCGCGCCCCCGTCCCTTACGCGCCGTGCGCGGTGCATAAATTCGGTTTTCCTCAACGTATCATATGAATCGGAAAACGGGCCGCACAAAAGTGCGGCCCGTTTTCTATCCGTTCAGTTGTTTGCGGCGGGCGCGCCAGTCCGGCATGTGCGCGTCGAGGATCGCCTTGAAATCGGCGCCGTGACCGCGGCAGCGCAGGTGCGCAAGCTCGTGCAGGATCACATAATCGAGACACGGCAGCGGGTACTTCACAAGCTGCAGGTTCAGCGTGATGCGGCGGGACTGCGTGTTGCAGGTGCCCCAGCGCGACGTCATGTTGCGGATGATCCAGCCGGACGGGACGAGTCCCGTGCGCTCCGACCAGAGCGGCATCCGGAATTCGATCTCGGTTCTGAGCCGTTCGCGGTACCACTCGTTGAGGATCGCCTCGCGCTGCTTTGCGTCCGCAGGCTTTTTGAGCGACAGCACAATCCGGTCGCCGTCCAAAGCGGCGCCGTTCTTTTTCTGATGTTCCGAAACGCAAAGCGTATAAGGCGTGCCGAACAGCGGGACGGTTTCGCCGGTTTCGAAGCGGCGCGGCTCGTTTGCGTGCCTGCTGCGGACCGCGTCGCGATGCGTTCGGATCCAGTCGGCGCGCTCCGCCAGAAAGCCGCGGATGACGATCTCCGGACAGAGCCTCGGCGCCGTCACGCGCACCTCGCCGTCCGGCGGCACGATCGTGACGCGGATGCTTTTGACGCGTTTGCGCACGAGCGTCGCTTCGACGCCCGCAACGGTGATCGTTTTCGTCTGATCCATACGCTTTCCTCCCGCTTCACTTTACGCGAACGAATCAAAAAAGTCAAGCGAACAAACAGGTATATCGGCTCGAACTTCGGACACACTATCGGAAAAGAACCGAAAGGAGATGCGCATATGAACCGATTCTTTTTGATCCCGCTGCTCGCGCTGCTGCTGTTCGCAACCGGCTGTACCTGTTCGGTGCGCGGCAGCGCAACGATGCCGACGCAGAAGCCCACCGTCGCTCCCGTGAGCACGACTGCGCCGACCATGGCGGCGACGCCCGCCGTGACTTCGGCGCCGGAAACGATCGCGCCGGTCGAACCGACCGCAACGGACGGTTTGCCCTCCCCGAGCGCGACCGCCGGCAGCTGAACGGACGGGATCACAATGCGCTTTTGATCGCAGGATCGAAAGCGCTTTTCTATTGCATCGATGCTTCGTTTGCGATATAATTAAAAAGATAAGGGCGGTACAAGCCCGAGCAATAACGGAGCAGACGATGACATTAAAGGATTTGAAACCGAATGAGAGCGCGATCGTGACCGCCGTCGGCGGCGAAGGCGCGCTTCGTCAGCATTTTCTGGACATGGGCGTGATCCCCGGCGTTTCGGTGACCGTGATGAAGCTTGCGCCGATGGGCGATCCGATGGAGCTTCGGATCCGCGGATACGAACTGACGCTGCGCCTCGACGACGCAAAGCAGATCGAGGTCGAGCCGACCGATCCCGCCGCCGCGGAAAAGAGGCCCGTGCGCAAGACGGAGCTCGAGCACCCGGGCCTCGGCGAAGAAGGGCGCTTCCATGTGAAGGAGACCGAAAACCCGCTGAAGAAGGGCACGAAGCTGACCTTTGCGCTCGCGGGCAATCAGAACTGCGGCAAGACGACGCTGTTCAATCAGCTGACCGGCTCGAACCAGCACGTCGGCAACTTCCCGGGCGTGACCGTCGACCGCAAGGGCGGCGCAATCAAGGGGCGTCCCGATACCGAGATCACCGACCTGCCGGGCATCTATTCGCTTTCGCCGTATTCCGACGAGGAGCGCGTGTCGCGGCGGTTCATCCTGAACGAGAAGCCGACCGGCATCATCAACATCGTGGACGCGACGAACATCGAGCGCAACCTCTATCTGACGCTGCAGCTCATGGAGCTGAACGTGCCGATGGTGCTGGCGCTCAACATGATGGACGAGGTGCGCGGCAACGGCGGATCGATCCGCATCAACGAGATGGAATCGCTGCTCGGCATACCGGTCGTTCCGATTTCGGCGGCGAAAAACGAAGGCGTCGACGAGCTTGTGAACCACGCCGTGCACGTCGCGCAGTATCAGGAAAAGCCGAGCCGCACCGATTTCTGCGACAAGGACGCGAACGGCGGCGCGGTGCACCGGTGCCTGCACGGCATCATGCACCTCATTGAGGACCACGCCGCGGAGGCCGGCATCCCCGTGCGCTTTGCGGCAAGCAAGCTCGTGGAGGGCGATCCGTACGTCGAGGAGGCGCTGAAGCTCTCCGAAAACGAGCGTGAGATGGTTGAGCACATCATCTGCCAGATGGAGGAGGAACGCGGGCTGGACCGCGCCGCCGCCATTGCGGATATGCGGTTCTCATTCATTCAGAAGCTCTGCGACGCTTCGGTCGTCAAGCCGCGCGAAAGCCGCGAGCACGTGCGCAGCGCGCGCATCGACAGGATCCTGACCGGCAAGTGGACCGCGATTCCGGCGTTTATCGGGATCATGGGGCTTGTGTTCTTTCTGACCTTCCATGTGATCGGCGCGTGGCTGCAGAACCTTCTGGCGCAGGGCATCGACGCGCTGACAGCGATCGTCGACCATGCGCTGACCGTGTGGAACATCAACGCCGTCCTGCATTCGCTGATCATCAAGGGCATCTTTACCGGCATCGGCAGCGTTCTGAGCTTTCTGCCGATCATTCTGGTGCTGTTCTTCTTCCTTTCGATGCTCGAGGACAGCGGCTACATGGCGCGCGTCGCGTTCGTCATGGATAAGCTTTTGCGCCGCATCGGTCTTTCGGGACGCAGCATCGTGCCGATGCTGATCGGCTTCGGCTGCACCGTGCCGGGCGTCATGGCAAGCCGCACGCTGCCCTCCGCCCGCGACCGCAAGCTGACGATCCTTCTGACGCCGTTCATGAGCTGTTCGGCAAAGCTGCCGATCTTTGCGTTCTTCTCCGCGGCGTTCTTCCCGAAGATCGCGGCGCTCGTGATGATCGGGCTGTATCTGTTCGGCATCCTCATGGGAATCCTCGTCGCGCATCTGTCCAAGAACACGCTCTTTAAAGGCGAGGCGGTGCCGTTTGTGATGGAGCTGCCGAACTACCGTTTGCCCGGCGTCAAGAACGTGCTGCGGCTGCTGTGGGACAAGGCGAAGGACTTCCTCGAACGCGCGTTCACAATCATACTCGTCGCGACGGTCGTCATCTGGTTTCTGCAGACGTTCGATTTCCGGCTCAACATCGTGCAGAATCAGCACGATTCGATCCTTGCCGTGATTGCGGGCGTGATCGCGCCGGTCTTTACACCGCTCGGCTTCGGCGACTGGCGCATGTCGACCGCGCTGATCGCGGGATTCCTCGCGAAGGAAAGCGTGGTCTCCACGGTCAACGTGCTGCTGCCCGGCGAATCGGCGCTGTTCGGGATCCTGACGCCGGTCGGCGCGCTGTCGTTTCTTGTGTTCTGCCTCCTGTACACGCCCTGCGTGGCGGCGATCGCTTCGATCCGCCGCGAGCTCGGCAGAGGCTGGTCCGCGCTCGTCGTGCTGTTTCAGTGCGTCGTCGCGTGGATCGCGGCGTTTCTCGTGCACCTGATCGGCTCGGGGTTCTCGCTGTGAGCGCGCGCGACTGGATCATCCTTGCGGCGGTGCTGCTCGGCGTCGGGCTTGCGCTGTTCTTTGTGCTGCGGCGCAGAAAAAAGGGATGCGGCTGCGGCTGTTCGGGCAGCAATTGCTGCGATTGCTGCAAAAAAGGGACTGACAAGCCGGACAAACTGTGATATACTCAATCAGATGAAAACGGCTTTTCATCAGATTTGTCATTCTGAAACGGAGGGACGTATGACGGCAAAAGGCGGAACGGGAACGCGCATCGTCACGGGGATCGTCATCCTCGCTGTTTTGGCGCTTGCGATCTGGCTCGGTCCGGTCACACGCATCCTCTTTTTCTACGCGCTGATCTGGTTCGGCTCGCGCGAGATGTCCGACGCGATCAACCACATGGGCTTCCGCTCCACGCCGTGGATCGCCCGCGCGCTGACCGCGATCCACGCGGCGCTGTTCTACTTTGACAGCATTCCCGTCTTCCATTATTCGGCGATCTCCCTGGTGCTGATCCTGTCGATGGTCGTCTTTCTGTTCCGGCGCGTGCGCGTCCGCGACCTTGTCGCGTCGCTTGCAATCTGCTTCTATCCGTGCGCGCTGTTTCTCGGCTTCTGCTACCTTGCGGTGCAGCCCAACGAGATCCTCTACCCCGTCCTGCTGACCACGCTGTTTTCGACGTCGTTCTGCGACGCGTTCGCCTATTTCTTCGGGCGCTGGTTCGGCCGTCATAAGCTCTGCCCCTCGATCAGCCCCAAGAAGACGATCGAAGGCGCGGTCTCCGGCACCGTGCTCGGCACGCTGAGCGCGATCCTCGTGTGGCTGATTCTCAGAAACTTCATGGCGGTCCCGCTGTATGTGTACGTGATCGCCTCGTTCTTCTGCACGCTCGCGGGGCAGGTCGGCGATCTCTGCGCGTCCGCGATCAAGCGGCAGGCGGGCATCAAGGACTTTTCCAACCTGTTCCCCGGACACGGCGGCGCGATCGACCGGCTCGACAGCTTCAGCTTCGCGATGCCGACGGCGTTCCTCATCCTCGCGCTGTTTCACGCTCTTTGATCGGAGGTTTCCATGGATTACCGCAGATTTGACGACACCTGCATCGTGCGGCTGGACCGCGGCGAATATGTACACCCCTGCCTGACGGCGCTGTGCGAGAAGGAGGGCATCCTGCTCGGACAGATCTCGGCGATCGGCGCGATCGATCATGCCGTGATCGGCGTGTACGATCTCGAACACGGCGCGTATGTGCAGCGCACGTACGACGAATTCATGGAGATCTCGAACCTCTCCGGCAGCGTCACCGAACAGAACGGCAGACCGTATCTGCATCTGCACGTCACGACCTGCGGGCAGGATCACAAGGTGCACGCCGGACACGCGATCGAGCTTCGCATCGGCGCGACCTGCGAGCTGTTTCTGAGAATCTTCGACGGCAGGATCGAGCGGCGTCCCGATCCCGAAACCGGACTCAACCTGTTCGGATTTTAGGAGGCAGCATGGTCCCGTCGGTCGTTCTCAACGCGTTTCTCGTCATTGTCAATCTTGTCTGCATCCCGATCGGGCTCAAAAAGCTCGGCTTTCTGGGGCTGTTCCGATACTTTACGGTGCTCTCGAACGTGCTGTGCGCGCTCTGTTCGGCGGTCGTGCTGATCGCATGGACGACCGGCGCGCTGCCGCTATGGGTGGTTCTTCTGAAATTTGCCGGCACCGTCGCCGTGTCGGTCACGCTGCTGACCGTGTTTCTGTATCTCGGTCCGGTCTCCGGCGAATGGAAAAAGCTGCTTTCCGGTCCCGATCTCTTCTGGCACCTCATCTGCCCGCTGCTCGCGATCGTATCGCTGTGCTTCTTTGAGCGCACGGACTTCGGCTTTCCGTGGGTGTTTCTGGGGCTCGTGCCAACGGCGCTCTACGGCGTCTTCTACCTCTACCGCGTGGTCATCCTGCCGGAGGACCGCCGCATGGAGGATTTCTACGGCTTCAACAAGAACGGCAAGTGGCTGCCGAGCGTCCTGATGATCCTCGGCATCACGCTGGTCGCTTCCGTCATTCTCTGGGCGGTTTGATAAAACACGCAAACTGCGCGACGGTCTGCCGGTTTCTGCCGTAACACCGCGCAATTCTGCGCAGAAAGGGGCTTACGCCTCTTTTTTGTTTACACTTATAACGCAATTCGGTTACAAGCGCATGATACAATATGGAAAAATGAGGGAGGGACTTTCATGAAACGAATGCTTTGCGGGGCGTTTGCCCTGCTGCTTCTGTTCGGCACGCTTGGCTGCCGGATCGGATCGAATGCCCCGGAGGCGCCGACAGACGTCCCGAAAGCGAGCGTTGAACCGAGCGCGGAACCGGCTGCGGAGGAAACGCCGTTTCATCTTGCGGCGCATCAAGACAGCTATTGGTCGGGCGAAAACGCCGATCTGCGCATCGACGAACACGGGAACGCGCAGCTGAAGCTCGGCGGGCTTCTGCTGGACCTTGTCGAGCGGGACGACGGTTTGACGGCGGCGGGACTGGAGTTTTCGGAATCGATGTATGCGCATCCGTGCTTCGGCATGACCGTTGCGCTTTTGAAGCTTCTTTCGGACGGCGACGGGGTGCAGGTTCAGATCGTCAACGATCCGTACGGCGCGTTTTCGGACGTGGACGAAGCGCCGGTTTTGTCCTATCAAAAGCCGTATCACGAACGGTTCTCCTATCAATGGCCCGATATCGCTCCTTCAAGGGATCCCGCCGAGCAGCCGGGCACGGACTGGCAGCTTGCTCTGAAGGATGTGAACGACGATTCGAAAGGCTTTCAGAAATCGGAATGGATCGAGCTGCACAGCGAGGACGGACAGGTACGCGGCACCTGGACGCGACCGGACGGCACGGTCGTCCCCTGCGTGTTGCTGACGAATCAAAACGCCGCCGTGGTCTGCTCCTGCCGCGAGGACGACGCTTCGGTCGCGGAGGATGTGCTGCTGTTCGGCAAAAGGGCCGGATATGACATAGATGAAGACATCTTCGGGTATGTGTTGTTCAAGCTTGCTTCGATATGGTGCGCATTCGGCGCTTTCAGTCCCAAGGATACGTTTTTCGGATCGCAAACGGAAGGGACGGTCTGGTTCCACAAGGCGAGTGGCGTGTTCGGGTATGCCTATGAGCAGATGGAGCAGGGGGATTATACCTACTGCATGGGCGTGGACCGGCGGATCATTGAGCTGAACCTGACCGAAAACGGCTGGCAGCCGATCGGCAGCGGGGACGATTTCAATCTGGGCAAGTATCAAAAGGACGGCGACACGCTGCTGATCGCGTATATCGACGTCGACACGTTTCTCGGCTTCGTCTTTGCCGCCGACGGCTATGCGTGCTATGACGAAACCGGCGCGGTCAAGGCGTGGGGCGGACTGAAGCCGATCGATCATACGGTTGCGGAATCGTATACGGTGGTTCCGGGAGAAACCGACTTTTTCAAGGCGGTCGACGCCGAAGGGTACTATTACGGCGAGGGTGTGTGGCTGTATTTTACGGACGATATGCGGCTCGTGATCCGCGCGGACCGGCATACCGGAGGCGGCGGCGACTATTCCGTTTCGATCGAGCCGGTGTATCCGGAGGAATAGGATGAACGCAGTTTGGTTTTTCGTTCTGAGATCCTTCGGCTGACGCCTCAGGATGACAGATGTTAGGATCGGGATGACCGACGTTACGCGGAATATGAAAGGAGCTCCCTGTTCGGAAGCTCCTTTTTTCAGTCTTCGACTTCGATTTCCTTGATGATGCACTCGTTGCCCTGGATGAGCCACGTCTCGCCGCTGCCGCAGTGGGGGCAGGTGCGTCCGTACTGCACCGTTGGATAGGTCTTTTCGCAGCTGCTGCAGTACGTGACCGCCGGAATCGTTTCGATCTCGAGCGCGGCGGTGTCGAGCACCGGATGGCGCTTTTTGAAGTAATCCCAGCAATCCGTGAAGTAGTCCGTCATGATGCCGGAGACCTCGCCGACCTCGAGCGTGACGCGCGTGATCTTTTTGATCTTCTCCTTCTCCGCCGTCTCCTCAAGGGATTTCGCAAGATGCAGGATGATGCCCATCTCGTGCATATCAGTCCTTCATCAATTCCTCGACGCTGACCGAATTGCCGGTGTGCGGATGCGTCTTGTGGAATTCCTTGGTCGCCTTGTTGTATTCCTTGCGCTTTTTGCGCATGATCTTCGCTTCCTGCGAGCCGCTGTGCAGCACGATCTTGACCGCGCGCTTTGCGGCATAGCCGAGCAGACCGCCGACCTTGTCCTCTGCGCGGCGCATATCGGAGTTCTGCGGATGGTCGCGCAGCAGATGGATTGCGTCGAACTCGCAGCGGGTCGTGCAGAGACCGCAGCCGATGCACTTGTTCGCGTCGACGATCGTTGCGCCGCAGCTGAGGCAGCGGGAGGTTTCGATCTTGACCTGCTCCTCGGTCAGCGTGAGACGCGGATCCTTGAAGCCGTTCTTCGGATCGATCGACGGATCGACCGCCGGAACCTGACGCTGTGCGTGATCGTACGAATCGATCGCGATGTCGTTCTTGTCGAGCTCCTTGAAGAAGCGGCGGTCGCGGCCGAGCGTCTGATTCACGTTGTTCTTCGACACGAACCGCGCGAGCGATTCTGCCGCCTCGTGGCCCTGTCCGATCGCATCGATCACGAACTTCGGACCGGTGAACACGTCGCCGCCTACGAAGATCGCGGGATCGTCGGTCTGATACGTGAACTTGTCCGCAACGGGGTAGTTGCCGTGATGGAACTTGACATTCGTGCCCTCGAGGAGCTTGCCCCACTCGATCGCCTGACCGATCGCGAACACGATTGTCTTTGCGTTGACGGTGATCGTCTCGTTCTCGTCGTACTTCGGGGAGAATCTGCCCGTCTCCGGATCGATCGTGGAGACGCAGCGCTTGAGCACGAGTCCCTTGACCTTGCCGGCTTCGTCGACGAGCACTTCCTTCGGACCCCACGACGGCTCAATCTTCACGTTCTCCTCCTCCGCCTCGCGGATCTCCTCGGGCGAAGCGGGCATCGTCTCGCGCGATTCGAGGCAGAACATGGAAACGGTTTCGGCACCGAAGCGGTGCGCGGTGCGCGCACAGTCGATCGCCACGTTGCCGCCGCCGATGACGACCACGTCGCCTTCGAGCTTGCGGCTGTTGTCGGAAAGCGCCTTTTCAAGGAAGCTCACCGCGATCTCGGTGCCCTCGGCACGCTCGTTCGGGATGCCCGGAAGCCGTCCGCCCTGGCAGCCGATCGCGATATAGAACGCTTCGTAGCCCTGCTGTTTGAGCTCTTCGATCGTGACGTCCCTGCCGACCTCGACGCCGCAGCGGATGTCGACGCCGAGCGCGCGGATCACGTCGATCTCCGCGTCGATGACGTCCTTTTCGAGCTTGAACGACGGGATGCCGTAGGTCATCATGCCGCCGGGCTTCTGATTCTTCTCGAACACCGTGGGATGATAGCCCATCTCGCCGAGATAGTAGGCGGCGGACAGACCCGCGGGACCCGCGCCGATGATGGCGATCTTCTGCTGCCATTCGCCGGTCAGATTGTTGATCAGCTTCTTGGGCACGTAGCGCGTTTCGGCGTGCAGGTCGCGCTCCGCCAGGAACTTCTTGACGTCGTCGATCGCGACCGGCTTGTCGATCGTGCCGCGGGTGCAGGCGTCCTCACAACGCTTGTTGCAGACTCTGCCGCAGATCGCGGGGAACGGATTCTCGCGCTTGATCAGCGCCAGCGCTTCCTCGTAGCGGCCTTCCTTTGCCATCTTGAGGTAGCCCTGAATCGGTACGTGCGCGGGGCATGCCGTCTTGCACGGCGCGGTGCCCGTCTTGTGCGTATTGACGCGCGCGGAATCGCGGTAGTTCTCGTCCCACGCGTACTTGCCCCAGCGGATGCGGTCGGGCAGAACGGACTTCGGATACTGCACCTCGGTGCCGTCCTTTTTGCACAGCTTCTGACCGAGCTTCAGCGCGCCCGCCGGACATACCTCGACGCAGCGGCCGCATGCGACGCAGTTTTCCTTCTTGACGCTCGCGGTGAACGCGGACTTGGACATGTTCGGCGTGTTGAACAGCAGCGACGTGCGCAGCGCGTTGCAGATCTTGACGTTGCAGTTGCAGATGTCGAAGATGTGATCCGAACCGTCGATGTTCGTGACCTGATGCACGTAGCCGTTTTCCTCGGCGCGCTTCAAGATATCGAGCGCTTCCTCCTTGGTGATGTAATGCGCTCTGCCGGTCTCGACCGTGTAGTCCGCCATATCGCCGACCTGAATGCACCAGTCGTTCTCGTCGTCCGTGCAGCCCTCGCCGAGCATCGCGCGCGACGCGCGGCAGGAGCAGATGCCCGCGGACAGGTGTCCGTCGTACTTCTGCAGCCAGTAGGAAATCTTTTCAATGCTGATCGATTCGCGGTTCGCCTGCACTTCCTTTTCGACCGGAATGACGTGCATGCCGATGCCGTTGCCGCCCGGACGCACCATCGGGGTGATGTGTTCGAGGGGCAGGAACGTCATGCGCTCGAACATGCGCGTGACCGGCGGGTTCTTCTCAACGCGATCGCGCGAGGAGTTGAACAGCTCCGCGCTTCCCGGCACAAAGTAGCTCGTGCGGTAGCGCAGCTCTTTGGGCGCGTTCGGGATCGGACCGTTGTCGTCGTAATGATCGCCGTAGTCGTACTCGACAAAGCCGTGCACGCACAGCAGCTTCATCGTCTCCGCGAACGTTTCGGCGCTCATCTTCGCCTTGTTCATCTCGTAGATCTGTTCGTAGGTGTACCACTTGCGCTGCTTCATCGAAAGCGCGACGTCGACTTCATTCTCGTTGAGGATCTCCCGAAGGCCCCAGTACTCCTCGTCGGTTGTCTTAAGGCCCTTCAGCTTGTGCGGTACGTTGTCCGTGATCCGGCGGCCGAGCTCCGCGTATTTCTTGTTCAGAACCGCTTCGCCGTCATACTTGGATTTCGTCAATGGATTTTGGTCGTAAATTTCGGGCATGTTAGTTCTCCTTTATCGTTTTCCCCGGTTCGTTTTTCCAGTCCTTCACGGCTTGATTCAGCCAGTTTTCCCATGCTTCAAACCCCTCGCCCGTCTTTGACGAAACCGCAAAGATCTCGATGTTCGGGTTCAGGCGCTTCGCGCGCGCAACGCACGCGTCAAAGTCGAAATCAAAGTACGGTGCGACGTCGGTCTTGGTGATGATCAGAACGTCCGATACCGAGAACATCAGCGGGTACTTTAGGGGCTTGTCGTCGCCCTCCGGCACGGAGAGCAGCATCACGCACTTGCCGGCGCCGGTGTCGAACTCCGCGGGGCAGATCAGGTTGCCCACGTTTTCGAGCACGACGAGGTCGAACGGCTCGTCCCCCAGCGCTTCGAGCGCGCGGCGCGTCATGCCCGCGTCCATGTGGCACATGCCGTCGGTGTGCGCCTGCACCGCTTTTGCGCCGATTTTCTCGATGCGCACCGCGTCCACGTCGGAATCGACGTCCGCCTCCATGACGGCAATGCGGTGCCGATCCTTCAGGTCGCGGATCGTGCGCTCCAGAAGCGTCGTCTTGCCTGCGCCCGGCGACGCCATCAGGTTGATGAGCAGGGTGCCCTTCTCCTTCAGCTCCCCGCGCAAAACCGCCGCGTCGCGATCGTTCGACGCGGTGACCGTTTCTTTCAGTTCGATGATTTTCATAAAGCACCCCTCTGTCGGTTTTCTTATAGTTTATTGTATCAATTTCCGTCGGGATGCGCAAGCGGAATTCGACTTTTTCTCCCGAAAATCGCTTTCGTTCTGCGATTTCAGAAAGGCAAGCACGCCGTCGGCGATCGCGTCGGCCAAAAGCTGCTGAAAGTCGGCGTCCTGCAGGTTCCGCTCGTCCTCGGCGTTGCTCAAAAACCCGCACTCGACGAGCACCGAAGGCGCGTTCGGAATGCGTGTGACGAAGTTGTTACCGGGGTTCGCAAGCCGTCCGCTTTTGCCGAGCGCCTCCGTCAGCGCGTCGATCACGCATTGCGCCAGCGCCTGCCCCTCCTCCGCGCCCGCCTGATAGTAGCACATCGGACCTTTGACGCTGCGGTCGGCAAACTTGTTCATATGGATCGACACAGTGCAGTCCGCGCCTTCGGCGCAGAGGATCGCGCCGCGCTTCGCCATGTCGTCGCGCTTCGTTTTGCCGATCGCGTCCGCGCCGGTGCGGGTGCGCAGCACAAAGCAGCCGCGGTCCTCGAGCGCCGCGGCAACACGCTCGCCGATGGCGAGATTCAGATCGGATTCCTTGACGCCCGTTTCGATTCCGACGGCGCCGCAGTCGCTTCCGCCGTGTCCGTAATCGAGAACCACGTAATACTGCGGCGGCTCGGCGGTCAGTTCGTACGGTTGACAGGGCGGCGTCGGCGCGGCGCAGCCGAACAGGAAAACGGACAGGAGCAGGGAAAGAGTACGTTTCATGGAACAGTTTATGCGAAAAAGACGGACAATTGCTGTTTTTATCCGTTGACATTTGCGACAAAAGCAAGTAAAATAGTGACGTTATCATGGAGGCATGCGGGTGTAGCTCAGTGGCAGAGCACCGGCTTCCCAAGCCGGCTATACGGGTTCGATTCCCGCCACCCGCTCCACAAGCCGAAGTCTCGGCTTCGGCGGCACCGACATGGTAACGGTCGGCCCGCTGCCATTGCAGTCTCTGCAGGCGGGTAAAATGCTAAAATATTTTATAAGGAGAACTACAATGGCAAAAGCAAAATTCGAACGCACGAAGCCGCATGTTAACATCGGCACGATCGGACACGTAGACCATGGCAAGACGACGCTGACGGCGGCGATCACCATGGCGCTGGCACAGCAGGGCGAAGCAGTCGCCATGCGGTATGACGAAATCGACAAGGCGCCGGAAGAGAAGGCGCGCGGCATCACGATCAACACGGCGCACGTTGAGTATCAGACGGACAAGCGTCACTACGCGCACGTTGACTGCCCCGGGCATGCAGACTACGTGAAGAACATGATCACGGGCGCAGCGCAGATG
>JAFRRO010000075.1 GCA_017428025.1 Clostridia bacterium | reverse complement strand
ATCAGCAGCATGCAAACGATCCGTTTCATCGGCTTCCTCCCTTCGTTTTTGTGCTTCCGTTATACCACATTTTGCAGCAAAAAAGAACGCCCGAAGGCGTTTATTGAAACAATGTTTACAAGGATGACGAAACTTTGACGCATTTTTGGCAGATCATGCCAGGGGCGCGTAGATGCGCATGATTGCCTCCGCCGCTTTGACGCCGTCGACCGCCGCGCTGACGATGCCGCCCGCGTACCCCGCGCCTTCGCCGACCGGGTACAGACCTCTGTGCGAGACGGATTCCATCCCCTCGTCGCGCAGGATGCGCAGCGGCGAGGACGTGCGGCTTTCGACCGCGGTCAGAATCGCGTCCTCCATGTCGTAGCCTTTCAGCTGCCGCCCGAACGCTTTCAGTCCCTCGCGGATGCCTGCCGCCGTGAATTCGGGCAGGCAGTCGGACAGCCGCGTATAGCGCACGCCGGGGCGATAGGTCGGCGTTACCTCCCGCGAAGGCGCGGAAACCTCGTCGCGCAAAAACGCGCCGACCGTCGACGCGGGCGCGCAGCCGTCCGCCCCGCCCAAGAGAAACGCGTCGCGTTCGAGCCGGTCGAGATACCGGAGCCCGTCCAGCGGGTGCGTCCCGAAATCCTCGGGCGTGATCTGCACGACCACCGCCGCGTTCGCATTTTGCCCGTCGCGCGCAAAATTGCTCATGCCGTTGACGACGACCTGCTCCTTTCCGCTCGCGCTCGCCACGACCTGCCCGCCGGGGCACATGCAGAACGTATAGACGCCGCGTTCGCCGCTCTTTGCGGTCAGCCGGTATTCCGCCGCGCCGAGCCGCGGATGCGCCGCCATCGGTCCGTACTGGCTTTGGTTGATCAGACTCTGCGGATGCTCCGCGCGTACGCCGATCGCAAAGGCTTTCGGCGCCATCGAAACGCCGAGATCGTACAAAAGCCGCGCCGTGTCGCGCGCGCCGTGCCCGATCGCAAGGATCACCGCCGCGCACGGCTCCCACGTTTCCGTTTCGCCGTGTACGAGGCACGCCTTCGTCACCCTGCCGTCCTCCGTTCTGAGTCCGGTCAGCGTCGTGGAAAAGCGCACTTCCCCGCCCGCCGCCTCGATGCGCGCGCGCAGCGTCTGCACCGTTTCGCGCAGACGGTCGGTGCCGATGTGCGGCTTGGCAAGGTATCCGATTTCCTCCGGCGCGCCGCATTCGATCAGCGTTTTCAGTACGCCGTCGATGTGCGGATCGCGGATGCGCGTGGTCAGCTTGCCGTCCGAAAACGTGCCCGCGCCGCCCTCGCCGAACGCAACGTTGCTGTCCGGATCGGGTTCGCGGATTGCGCCGGACCAGTAGCGCTGCACGTCTTTGACGCGCTCCGGAATCGGACGTCCGCGCTCGACGACGAGCGGACGGTAGCCGTATTTTGCGAGCGTCCACGCCGCAAACAGTCCGGCGGGACCGAGCCCCACGACGAGGATCCGTCCGTCCTGCGGCTTCGTGCCGAACGCCGGCGTCTGCTCCGCCGCCGGTTCGACGGCTTCCGCGCCGAGTTTCGGATTTTTGAGCACGCGCTTTGCCGCGGCGTCCGAGAGCGTCAGCTCCGCATGGATGCAATGAAAGATATCGTTCTTTTTGCGCGCGTCGAGCGCCTGCCGCACGATGCTGACCGACTGCAGCGCGTCGCGCGGGATGCCGAGCTTTGCACAGCAGGCGGCGGCGAACGATTCGTCCGTCGCATCAAGCTCGCGTCTGAGGTTTTTGAGATAGATCGTCTTCATGGAAAAAGGGGGCGTCAGCCGCCCCCGCAGGTTATTCCTGATGTTCCTCCGCCGAGACCGTTTCGAGTCTGACCGTGACCGTGTCGGTCTCCGGCTCGATCGTGAGCCCGGCTCCGCCCGGTACGTTGAACCGGATCGGCAGCGTCAGTTCGCCGTCGGCGTATCCGTACAGATCGACCGTTGCGGTGATGCCGTACACATCGAACGTCTGCACCGTGCTGCGCGTACCGGAGATCGTGAACCGGACCGTCGTCGGCGCGTCCTGCGCAAGCGCGAGCGAGCCGCCGATGTTCTTATAGGTGATCGGCACCTCGAACGTCTTCGTGTCCGTGAGTTCGGTGACCGTGATCGTGACGGTGATCGTCTTGTTGAAGCCCGCCGTCGTCTCCACGCCTTCCGGCAGAATCAGGTCGACCGCCACCGGCGTGTTGCGCATCTCCGGCGTGGCGGCAACCGCCGTCGTCCGGACCGAGCTGATGTTGTTGAGCACCGAGCGATCTCCGTAGAGGATGACCTTGCTGCGCGACAGCACGTAGTTCCAGGTATAGCCTTCCTCGAGCATTTCGACGACCGGAATGATCTCGACCTCCTTGTACGCGCGGATCACTACGCGCACGTTGACCGTGAATTCCTCGCCGTCGCTCGTCGTGATGTTCGACAGCAGGATGTTCGAGCTGTCATAGAAGCGCACCGGCAGCACGAGGTCGTAGGTGTTGGCGAGCGTGTCCGGATCGGCGGTCGGGAACGAATCGAGATCGACCGTCGCTTCGCCGCGCACAATGCGGTCGAGCATGGATTTCTGTCCGCGCATCGAAAGCGAAAGCGACGTCGGCACGTCGACCGTGAATCCCTCCGGCAGGCTGCCGGAATACTTGACCGAGACCTGCACGTTGTTGCGCGAGGACAGCCGCGCAACCTCAAGCTCGACGGACGGCACCTCGATGTTCTGCACCGTGCCGTATTCCGAGGCGACGTTCGCCTGCACATCAAGCGTGATGATCTTGCTGTTCTCGTCCGGATCGAGCGAGATCGCGCGGTTCGAAAGATCGACCGTGCACGTCACGCGCGAAGCGTCCAGCTCGCTGTGCTTGTTGATCTTGCAGAGGATGTCCACATCCGTCGTGCCCGTGTCGCGGGTGACGAGCATCAGCCCTCTGGAATTCAGCGAATCCTCGCCGACAATCGAGATCTCCACGTCGCGCACGCGCTTCGTGTATTCGGGGTTCTCGATCGACAGCACGTAGCCCCAGAGCATGATCGCAAACAGCAGCGCGACCACTTTGAGGACGATGTTCTTGGTAAAGAGGTCCTTCAGGAACCGTCCCAGGGCGGAGAAAACCTTCTGTCGCTTCGTCATGTTACGCCTCCTTCTTTCTGCGCAGCCACGGCAGCACAAACGTCTGATCCTTGGCCAGCAGCCCGTCGAGCGTGTTGGTCAGCGCCTTTTCGTCGAGGTAGCGGATCAGCTTGCCTTCGCGCGCAACCGAGATCGCGCCGGTCTCCTCGGAAACGACGATGACCACGCAGTCCGCCGCGGCGGATACGCCGATCGCCGCGCGGTGTCTGGTTCCGAGCTCGCGCGAGACCTTGGTATCGTCGGACAGCGGCAGAAGACAGCTTGCGGCAACGATCGTCGTCCCGCGGATCAGGACGGCGCCGTCATGCAGCGGCGTGTTCGGCTCGAAGATGTTTTCGATCAGCGCGCCGGACAGCGCGGCGTCCAGCGTCACGCCCGTCGCCGCGATATCGCCGAGACCGGATTTGCGCTCGAACACGAGCAGCGCGCCGACGCGGCGCTTCGCAAGGCGCATGATCGAACGCTTGAGGTCCTGAATGAGGCGGCGCGTATCCGTTTCGTCCGAGATCACGCCGAGTTTCGAGATGCGGTGCGAGCCGATGCGTTCGAGCACGCGGCGCAGTTCGGGCGTGAACAGGATGAACAGGATCAGAAAAATGGTACCGCTTGCCAGGATGCTGTCGAGAATCCAGGAGATCGTGGTCAGACCGAAGAGACGCGCCAGAACCGATACCGCAAACAGAAGACCGATGCCCTTCATGACCTGATAGGCGCGTGTCTCCCTCGTCCATTCCAGAACCTTGTACAGGACGATTGTGATGATGAGGATATCAAAAATGATGCTCGCCAATCCGCTCGGTTGTTTCAGGACGTTGAAAACCGTTCGGAAAATGCTGATCAGTTCCGACAACGCAGTCGCCTCCTTTGCGTCTCTGTCTCAAAAACACATACAAACTTATCGTATAGTATAGTATACCATAAATGTGTTATAATTGTCACGTAATTATTACAAATTCAAGCGAATTTGTTCCGCATCCCGCATCAGCCTGCAATATATGATCGCCGTCGGGATCAGCAGCAGTGCGGACAGCGCGATCGCAAGCCACGACTGCCGCAGAATCAGCACCGGCACGAGCGTGATCGCCACCATGCCGAAGCAGACCAGCATCATGATGAGCACCGCGCCGCTCTGTTTGACGACCTCGGTTTCCGTCTTCCAGTTGAGCCGCGGCATTCTCGCGTTGACGAACAGCCCGAGCACCGTGGCGCACAGCAGCGCCGCAAGCGGCAGCAGATACAGTCCGACGGTGTCAAGCGGGTTCAGCACCGAACGGAACGCGATCGCAAAGATCGTCGTCGCAATCAGAAGCGTCGGTCCGACCAGCAGCAGATTGACATACAGCTTTGCGCGAAGCCACATCGCCGCGGGGATCGGCAGCTGCTTCGAGATCCAGATCTGCTTCCCCTCCATCGAGATCGCCGAAGACGTCGTCGGCGCGAGCGTCGCGCAGAAGATCATGACGCCGATGAGCACGCCCGCCGTCATGCGTTCCAGACCGATCGACGCAAGTATCCCGATCAGACGTTCGGCAAAGATGCCGCCCGCGATGCCGACCGCAAGAATCATGATCGAGCCGATGATCGTATTCAGCACCCATGCCGTGCTGTCGAAGAAGCGGCGGAGTTCGATCGAGAGCAGCGCCTTTTCCGCGCTGTTCTGCCGCTGTCTCATGAGACGGTAGTTCTTGACATGATAGCCGGAGGTCAGCCGGTCGTGCACCGTGAGGAACGTCCGGTTCAGCGCCCACACATAGAGCGCGCACAGTGCGAGCGAACCGAACACGAACAGCAGAAACAGCGGTACGGAGCCGATCGCGCCCTTCGCAAACCACTGCGCCGGCGGGTACACGCGCGAGAGCGTGCGGGAGATGCCGTCCACGTCCGCATAGATGCGGGAGGTCAGCTGCGGCATCAGGTACGCGCCTGCGACAAAGGCGAGCAGAAACACCGTCTTGATCGTCGAGGTGATCGCCTTTTTATGCTTGCTCTTTGCAAACAGCACGCCGACCAGAATATCCGCCGCGCTGCCGACGACAAGCGGCGCCACCGGCACGAGCAGCACCATCAGAAGATACGCCGGATAGAACCAGAACGCAGGTTTTGCGAAGATCGCGTACACGACGCCGCACGGCAGCAGAAACGGCAGCGTATACACCGCTTCCACGAGATACAGCGCGAGAAACCGCGCCAGCACCACGGTCGACGTGCGCACCGGCATGCCCATCAGCGTGTCGAAATCCGCAAACGCGGACAGCGTCGCGCTCCCCTGCGAAAACGCCATGACGAGCGCGAACACGCTTGCCATCGTGCACATCAGCAGAAACGGCGCTTCCGAAACGCCGTTCATCAGAAAGATCGTCGCGGCGTTCGACGCCGACATGAAGCCGTAGGTCACGGCGATAATGCCGATCGCCACGATGCCCATGATCGCGTTTTTGCGCTCGCGCGAATCCTTCGAACGGCGCATCACCGAGAACCGGAAGATGCTGTTCACATACAGTTTGACCAGAATCCAGAGCGATTTCATGCGTCCGTCAACTCCAGGAAGAGGTCTTCGAGCGACTGATCGCCGCGCACGGTCTCCATCGGACCGGACGCGATCAGTCTGCCCTGCTTGATGATCGCGATCTTGTTGCAGAGCTTCTCCGCGACCTCGAGCACGTGCGTGCTGAAAAAGATCGCGCTGCCGTTTTCGACGAGCTCGTGCATGATGCCCTTGAGTGTGTGCGCCGCTTTCGGATCGAGACCGACGAACGGCTCGTCGAGCATGAGAAGCTTCGGCTGCTGCACGAGCGCGCCGATCAGCGCAAGCTTCTGGCACATGCCGTGCGAATAGGAGCTGACGAGGTCGCCGAGCTTCGATTCGATCTCAAACGCGGCCGCGTACTTTGCGATGCGCGCGTTGCGCGTGTTCTCGTCGATGCCGTAGATGTCGCAGAGAAAGTTCAGGTACCCGACGCCGGTCAGAAACCCGTACAGGTCCGGATTGTCGGGAATGTAGCGCATGATGCGCTTCGCTTCCAAAGGCTGCGTTTTGATCGAAAGCCCGTCGATTGTGATTTCGCCCTCGTCGAACGGCAGAATGCCGGACACGCATTTTAAGGTCGTCGTCTTGCCCGCGCCGTTGTGCCCGATAAAGCCGTAAATATCGCCCGCTTCGACCATAAGGCTCAGCCCGTCGACCGCGCGCGGTCCGTTTCCGTACGTTTTGACCAGGTTTTGAATCTCAAGTACGCTCATGCGTCCTCCTCTTTTTTGCGGTACAGCACGAGCTTCCGTCCGATGCACTGGATGATCTCGGCGCCGGTCGCCCCGGCAAGCTGCTCCGCCGCTTCCTTCGCGGAAAGCTCGCTCGTTTCGAGCACGGAAAGCTTGATGAGCTCGCGCTTTTTGAGCGCCGCATCGACCGCCTCGATCAAAGGCGCCGTGATGTTCTCCTTGCCGATCTGAAAGATTGCGGTGAGCGTGTTTGCCTGCTTGCGGAATTCCGCACGTTCCTTGCCTGTCATATTCGAATCTCCTTAATCCGTAAAATCAAATTCCCATTCGCCGAGCCGGATCGTGTCGCCGTCCCCGGCGCCCATTTCTCTGAGCGCCGAAATGATGCCCGTCTTGATCAGCAGCTGCTGGAAGCGGCGCATCGAAACGTCGTCCTCCGGATCGGTCGTATCGAGGATGCGCTCCACGTCGCCGCCCTCGACCACATAGACGCCCGCGTCGTCGCGGCGCACCGTAAAGCCCTTTTCGTACTGTGCTTCGGTCAAAAGATCGGCCTCGTCGTACACGCGCACCGGCGGCAGCGTGTCAAGCAGCTGCAGCACGCGATCGAGCATCGGCTCAAAGCCCTGCACCGTCGCCGCGCTCACCGCAAACACGGGGATTCCCTGCGGCTCCAGCGCCGCCCTGATGCGCTCGAAGCCCTCCTCCGCGCCCGGAATGTCCATCTTGTTGCAGACGACGATCTGCGGCAGCGCCGCCAGCGCATCGGAGAATTTCGAAAGCTCCGCGTTGATCTTTTCGTAATCGTCCAGCGGATCGCGCAGTTCGCTGCCTGACGCGTCAAGCACGTGCACGAGAATGCGCGTGCGCTCGATGTGACGCAAAAAGTCGTGTCCGAGTCCCGCGCCTTCCGCCGCGCCCTCGATGAGCCCCGGGATGTCCGCCATCACGAACGACCGCCCGTGCCGCGTCGCCACGCCGAGGTTCGGCGTCAGCGTCGTAAAGTGGTACGCCGCGATCTTCGGTTTCGCCGCGGTCAGCACCGAAAGGATCGTCGATTTGCCGACCGACGGCAGTCCGATGATGCCGACGTCCGCGATCGTCTTGAGCTCGAGTTCGACCTCGCGTTCCTCGGTCTTGACGCCGTTTTGCGCAAAGCGCGGCGCCTGCTTGGTCGCGGTCGCAAAGCGCGCGTTGCCCTTGCCGCCTCTGCCGCCGTACAGCACGATGCGCGTCTTGCCCGCCTCGCTCATGTCCGCGACAACGCTGCCGGTCTCGACGTCGCGTACGATCGTGCCGACCGGCACCTTGATGACGAGGTCTTCGCCGTTCGCGCCCGCCTGCAGCTCGGCTCTGCCCGGCTCGCCGTTTTGCGCGCGAAAATGCCGGTGCATCTTGAAATCGACGAGCGTCGATTGCTGCGGATCCGCGACGAACACGATATTGCCGCCCCTGCCGCCGTCGCCGCCGGAGGGACCGCCCTTCATGACGTATTTTTCGCGGTGGAACGCCGCGCAGCCGTCGCCGCCGTTCCCCGCCTTGATGACGATTGTCGCTTTATCGATGAACTGCATAGTCGCAAATCTCCTTTAACGGGCAGGCGTCGCATTTCGGGCGCTGCGCCGCGCAGACCTGCCGCCCGTGATAAATCAGCCAGTGATGCGCCGCGCCCCAGTCGGATTCCGGGATGTTCTGCATCAGCTGCATTTCGGTCTTCTCCACATCCTTCGCCTCCGTGAGCCCGATGCGGTTTGCGACGCGGAACACATGCGTGTCCACGGCGATCGCGGGTACGTCGAACGCGTTCGACAGCACGACGTTCGCGGTCTTTCGTCCGACGCCCGGCAGCTTCGTGAGCTCCTCGCGCGTTTTCGGCACCTCGCCGCCGTATTGCTCCACTAAGATTTTGCTCATTTCGAGGATATGCATCCCCTTCATGCGGTAAAATCCGCAGCTTCTGATATATGGCTCGAGCGTTTCGAAGTCGAGCGCGGCGAACGCCGCCGCGGTGTTGTACAGCGGAAACAGCACGTCGGTGCATTTGTTCACCTGCTTGTCCGTGCACTGCGCGGAAAGCATCGTCGCCACAAGCAGCTCGAACGGCGAGGAAAAATGCAGCGCGGGCTTCGCGTCCGGATACGTTTCGCTTAAGATTTTCAGTGCCTCAGCGCGTTTTGCTTCACTTAACACGGGCCGCCTCCATTGCGTAGGTCGCGGCGATCGCGCCGTCCGCGCATGCGGTGACGACCTGCCGAAGCGGCGTATTGCGTACGTCGCCCGCGGCGAATACGCCCGCAACGCTCGTTTCCATGTGTTCGTCGGTCATCACGCTGCCGTTTTCCGCAAGCGCGATCTGCTCCCGGAACAGCTCGGTGCGCGGCACGATGCCGACCGCCACAAACACGCCGTCGGTCGCAAGGTCCGAAACCTCGCCGGTCACGCGGTTTTTCAGCCGGACGCCGGAGAGCTTGCCTTCGCCGAGAAACGCCTCGGGCACGCTGTTCCAGACAAACGTGATGTTCTCCGTCGCCTTCGCCGCGTTCGCGAGGATCGCGCTTGCGCGCAGCTCGTCGCGCCGGTGCACGACGTACACCTGTTTGCACAGCTTCGCAAGGTACAGCGCGTCGGAAATCGCGGTGTCGCCGCCGCCGATGACCGTCGCCGTGCGGTTCTTATAGAACGCGCCGTCGCAGGTCGCGCAGTAGGACACGCCGTGACCGGTCAGCTCCTTTTCGCCCGCAATGCCGAGCGTCTTCGGCTGCGCGCCGGTTGCGAGAATCACGGTCTTCGCCTCGACCGTCTCGCCGTTGAAGGTGAAGCGCTTCGGATCGCCCGAAAGATCGAGGTCCGATACCGAGCCGTATGCGATCGAAAGCCCGAACTGCGCCGCGTGCTCCTCAAACCGCGCCGCAAGCGCATAGCCGTCCGGACCGTCCGAGACGCCCGGGTAGTTGTCGATCCTGTGCGTTTTGACGATCTGCCCGCCCGCGAACATCTCCTCGTACAGGCGCACGTTCGCGCCGCCGCGCACGGCGTACAGTCCCGCCGAAAGTCCCGCCGGTCCGCCGCCGATGATAGCGATATCCAACATAAAAGGTTCTCCTTTTCCACAGATTTTCACAAATACAGTATACCGGTTTTCCGCGTCACGGTCAACCCTTCGCCTATGAGTTTGCTTTCTGTTTGCAATTGAAAAGCCGCTGCATCTGCAACGGCTTGTGCTGCTCAATCGTGGTTCAGACATCCAAATCATAGGATATGTCCGTGATGATACCCGTATCGGTATCCACTTCAAATACGATCGGATACCGTTCGTACCAAGCTCCGTACAAAACATAGTATTTCGTATCATCGTCGCCGTAATGATCTTCAAAATAGAATCCCGTTTTTCCGTTATAGGCGTGTTTCAGTTCTTCCTCGGTGCTTCCGATCCCGATGCCGCTTGCGAGGCTGTGGTTTTCATCCAGATCGACCGTCCAAAGCACCGTATGCCGATGCGGTTCCTCTCCGTAATGCAGAAGCGTGATCTTCACACCGTTGACGATGTATATCTCAAAGAAATCCTCAGGTCCGTTGAAGTCGACCGCACAGAGATTCGTTTCGATCGAGTCCGGCTCGCGATCGCCGATGATCGCAAGGCACTGCGCCGTGATCGGATCCGCGCCTTCCTCGTCGTTGCCGAGATAGAAATCGATCGCCCGCTGTTCGTCGATGCAAAGCTTTCCGTCGTCTGTGTTCTGAATCTGCGCCGACGCGTCTTTGCAGCCGGACAAGCCGCACAGCAGCAGCGCGGCAAGCAGCACCGTCAAAAGCTTTTTCATGCGTACTCTCCCTTCCTTCGACAAGATTCTATCATGCCGTTGCGTTCTTTTTGCGTTATTTCTGTAAACACTTCGAAAATGAATTGCGCTGTTCGGCGCGCATCACCTCATCCACCGCAAGCGATCCCCTTTCCCCTCGGGGGAAGGTTTTTGGTTTCGGATACATCCCGTGCCATTCAGAGATCCTTCGTCGCTTCGCTCCTCAGGATGACACCGGAGGGTTTGTACTCTCTTGTCATTCTGAGCCTTTGGCGAAGAATCTCTGAACGCAAGCCGGAATGTCCCTGCGGGACGCGATTAGCCTTGGCACGATATACTTGCTGACGCAAGCACGATATACGGCTTACGCCGCACGATATGTTTGCTTGCACAAACGCGGATGACACACCAACCCATCAAACGCAGCGACATGCGCGGTGCGTTTGACTCCTTGCAGTTCC
The DNA here is from genome assembly GCA_017428025.1 of Clostridia bacterium. Taxonomy (GTDB): domain Bacteria; phylum Bacillota; class Clostridia; order Christensenellales; family CAG-138; genus UBA3792. The sequence goes on along the minus strand of JAFRRO010000075.1, from coordinate 1,845 downwards.
CGCCGCCCGGAAATGCGCAAGCATTTTAGGCGGGAACTGATAACCAGTCGGTTGAAAAATCCTTTTCAACCGACTGAACGCGAAGCGCCGTCAATACCCGTTCATCGGATCGATGATGCTGCCGTCGATCGCGTTGATGATCATCATCGGAAAGAGATCGAAGTCCTGTGCGGCCGGAAAGCCGGTCGAGACGCGGTCCGGATCGTACAGCAGCCTGCCGCGGAACATCCAGCACGGCACCAAAAGCCCGTGCTCCATGTCGTTCTTTTCGCGGACGCGGAACAGCCCCAGCTGTACGTCGTCCACGGTCAGCGTGCCGTTTGCGTAGATCTCGTTTGCAAAGGCATAGTTGAGCTGCTGTGTAAAGATCTTTTGAATCTCCGCAAACGACAGCAGCGTCGTCGTTTCGGAAAGCACCTGCGTTTGCTGCAGTGCGCCGCGCCAGTCGAGCCCGAGAAGGTTTCCGTCGCCGTCCACGACCGCGATGACATGGCAGTACCACCAGGTCGGTGCGACGTTCGTTTCGGAATCGCGATCCGCGTATGCGGGATTTCCGCAAAAGAGCAGGTCGGCGTCCGAAAAGCGCGGCGTCAGGCGAACAAGATATGCGCGGTCATGGATCACAAACGCATCGTCGCCGCCTTCGCTCGCATTGTTCGACCAATAGATATCGGAGACCGCCCAGTCCCCGAAGCCCTCCAGTGGTTTTCGTGCAATCTCCGCCGCCTGCATCGGGGAAATCTTCGTGCCGTTGACCGGCACGGAATAGTCCGCGGGCGCGATGCGGTACGCTTCCATGTCGCCGTTGTCCTTGCTGAAGAACACAGCGCTATATGTGCCATGATCGTTCGGCTTTGCCGCGGTAAAAGAAACCGGTTCGTCGTGCCGTTCTCCGAAAAATGCCGCGTGGTCGACTTTACTGATGTCGCTCGGCGCATCCGGATCGGCAACGATCGTCTGAGAGGAGCTCCCGACCGTATCGGGCGGCAGCGAACCGTCCCAGACCTCGAACGGCAGCGTTTCGCCGTCCTCCAATGCGCGGTACTGCTCCTGCAATCTTGCAAGCTCCTCCTTGCGCCGCGCCTGCACCGCTTCCCAATCCTCCTCGGTGGAATCCGTATCGCGCATCCACTCAGCCTTCTCCTCGGGCGTCCATTCGCGCATCCGGTCTTGTATCTCGCGCACCAGCTCGTCGCGGCTGAAGCGAAGCTCGAACCGGTAGAACGTATCCTTGCGGAACAGGCAGCGGCAGAGCTCCAGCCGCTCCGCGTCCGTCAGCGTGCGCCGCTCCACACGGATCAGCGGAAACGACGCGCCTTCGGTGCGCACGCGGACCGGCGCGTCGATCATAACCTGCACGTTCTGTTGCTGCAGGGTAAACGTGTCGTGCATCCGGTCGGGAAACTGCGCTTTGACCGGCGGCTCCTCGCCGGTTTTGCCCTCCTCGGTGCGCTTGACCGTGTCGATCAGCACGTTCGAATCCTTCTGCCTGACCGCGTCCTCCTCCGGCGTCGGCACGCATGCCGCAAACAGCAGGACGATGAACAACAGGGAAATCATGCGTTTCATAAATTGCCTCCTTTGCTGTAAAGCGTGATTGCTTTTTACTTCGTCTCCATCGTAGCATCGCGATGAAAAATAGTTGTCACAGAGTTGTTTCAGAGTTGTAAAAAAGGGGCGGAAGTTGTTGCAGAGTTGTAAAATCCGGAAATCAACGGTGCGTGCGGTCAAAACCCGTCCGGTTTTTGCTTTGCAGCACATCTTATACAGGGGAAGCAGGATCATTGCGTGTCTTGCCGTCCTGTTCCGTTCCGAGATCCTTCGGGCTTTCCACTTCGCTTCGCT
>JAFRRO010000074.1 GCA_017428025.1 Clostridia bacterium | reverse complement strand
GTACTGACCGGACCAGGTCATCTCAAAGCCGATGATCGGGATGAAGCTGTCGTCCGCGTACTGTGCCGCGGTCTCCTTCGCTTCCTGCCAGAGAGTCTTGGAACCGTCGGCGGTCATCTTGCCCTTCGAAGGATCGGTCATGTCGCCGTTCGGGTTGTCCTTGGTGTCGTAGTAGTTCGAGTGGTCGGTGACCGCAAGGAAGTCGATCTGCGGCGCGTTCTTCGCATGCTCGAGCGCCTGCTCCAGCGTGCCGGTGCCGTCGGAATACTCCGCGGTGTGCGAATGCAGCTCGCCGAAATAGAGCTGATAGGTCGCCTGACCGACCGTGAAGCTCCAGGTCGTTTCATAGAATTCTCCGTCCGCGCGGGTGATTCTGACCCAGACGGTAACCTTGCCGTCCTCGAGGTCCTCCGTCGGCACGAAGACCGCGGTGTTGCCCTCGACGACGGGCTCAACCGCTCCGCCGTTCAGTGTCATTTCGACGGTCGGGTTCTCGCCGCAGTTCGCGAACGTGACGGAGATTTCCGGACGCTTGTTCTCGCCGGTCGCGCTGTTCGCTTCGGGCGCATATGCCGTGATCTGCGGCAGGTCGATGACGACCAGTTCGAAGGTCTCGACCGCGGTGTTCGGGGTCTCCCACTTGTCGACCGCCGTGACTTCGAGGGTCAGGTTGCCGCCGGTGATCAGGCTGCCCGGGATGACGAAGCGATACACATCGTCCTCTTCGCCGTCGGGTTCGAGCGTCGCAATGACTTCCTCGCCCTTATAAACATCCAGCTTGACGCTCGCAACGCCGCTCGCGTCCTCCACCTTTACGGTGAAGGCATACGGCTTGCCGACCTCCGCGTCTGCGCTGCCCACGCGCACGATCGTCGGCGCCTTCGTGTCGTTCGTCGGGACGTAGTCCTTCGGCGAACCGTTGCGCAGCTGCTTGGTCGTATTGTACTGCGAAACGACCGCGTAAAGGTTCACGACGTCGCCCGCTTCCACGCCGACCGGATAGGGCGCCGCGCGGTAGATCGGCATCGTCGCGCCGGTGCTGTCGGTCACCGTCGTGGAGCCGTTGTCCTTGTATTCGCCGAGCGTCACGTTCTTGACCATGACGTACTCGGAAAGCAGTCCCGCGTGGTTCGCGTTCAGATCCGCAAAGGTTTCAAACACCTGCGGGTCCTTCGCGTCCTCGCCGATGATCTCGCTCTCCTCTGCCGGACGGATCGTCGTCAGCGACTGGATCTGCTGTACGCCGCCGTATGCGCCGAGCTTGCCCTCCAGGACGAGCCATTCGCCGATCTCGATCGCGTTCTCGGACGTATCGGTATCGAGCGAATTGTAGCACTGCAGCGCGTAAACCTCGCCGTCGATCTTCGCCTGCACGATTGCGGAGTTGATCGAGCCGAAGTTGCCGAAGCGGTACACGAGCTGACCGACGACCTTTGCGGAGGCGACGTCGCCCGCTTCAAGCGCCTGCTTGACGCTCATGATGTCGGACGCGCTGACCGAATAGTCGAACGAAACCGTGTTGGAGGTCGATTCGCCGAGCTTGGCGTACGCATACAGCTTGCAGGACGTCTCGATCGTAACCGGTTCGGTATACAGCGCAAACGCGCCGTCGTCGATCTTCCAGTAGATCTCCGCATTCGCGGTGGCGCATGCCAGCGTCACCTTGGTGCCGGGCGTGACGATGCCGGAACCGTCGGGCGTTGCGGTCGGATCGGCGATGACCTCGCCCTCCACCTTGTAGAACAGGAAGTCGAACGCGCCGGAGTCGTCGATATTTGCGTAGCCGCTGAAGTAGTTCTTCGCCGCGTACCACTCGAGATAGACCTCGCGCTTGACGTTCTTGATGCTGTAGCCGTCGCCGTGCGCTTCGATCGTCCAGTCCTTGTTCACGTCGTCATACGGCGTGCTGCTGTACGAATCGCCCATCGAAAGGAACTTGCCGTTCTGCGAGAAGCGGTAGCTGCCGTCCTCGTTCTTCGTCACATCCCAGACGATGTTTTCGGAAACGCCGGTGATGCTGCCGTCCGCAGGAACGATGTCCGCACCCGCGTTGTAATACCCGCTCGTTCCGCAGGCGTCGAGCGCTTTGTTGTTCGCCGTGTTGTGGATCACGACGCGATCGCCGGACGCGGGAAGCTCAGTCATCAATGTCGCGGACGCGCCCTCTGCGGCCGATACGGGGATCAGCGCAAGAACCATCATCAGCGACAGGATGAGTGCCAGTGCTTTTTTCATGTGTCCTCTGTCTCCTTCTGCTTGATACTATCAACGGAACCGGCCGCTTGCACGGACTGGTCCTATTATGACAAATCTATTATACAGGAAACCGGCTCCAAAATCCATACCCAAGTTCATATTTTCGTAACATATTTCGTTGCCGCGGAGATACAAAAAGAAGCCGATCGCCCGGCTTCCTTCCGAAAGGCTGCCGGGAATGGTGTCAGAAGCCGCGTTCTTCGTCCGGAGCCATGCATGTCATCCTGAGGAGTGAAACGACGAAGGATCTCGGAACGGATCAGCAATCAAGCGTTCAGAGATTCTTCGCCTTCGGCTCAGAATGACACAGTTCTTTCGAGAAAAAGCGCCTTTCCGATCGCTGCGATCGTTCCGAATGACCGCAGAAAGTTCAGCATACAAAAAGAAGCCGATCGCTCGGCTTCTTTCCGAAAGGCTGCCGGGAATGGTATCAGAAGCCGCGTTTTCGCCACGAGCTATACTGACGTATGCGAAGGGGTGAAAACGTCGGCTAATTTGCGGCGACAAAATAAAAGAAAGGACGCGTTCTGCGTCCTTTCTTCCTGCAAGGAATCTATGATAATCCCTCGCCGCAAATGATCTGGTGCCGTTATACGGCAGCCTTTTACTCGATGATGCTTGCAACGACGCCGGAAGCAACCGTACGGCCGCCTTCACGGATTGCGAAGCGGAGACCCTGCTCCATCGCGATCGGCGTGATCAGCTGGATTTCCATGCGGATGTTGTCGCCCGGCATAACCATCTC
>JAFRRO010000001.1 GCA_017428025.1 Clostridia bacterium | reverse complement strand
GATTGGGACTTTTTTAACGGCCCCTTTTGTTTGATTGTTTCGTTACGGTTCCGCGTCGAACGACGGAATCAGTTCCACGATCCGGCGCAGAATTGCCGACGCGTCCATGGAATCCACGGCGCGGTTCGCATTGACGTCCGCCCGCAGCAGCTGATCGCGCGTCAGCGTTTCCTTCTTGACGACGTAGCGCAGCAGCAGCGACGCGTCGGTCACGCTCACCCTGCCGTCGCCGTTGACGTCGCCGTAAAGGAAGTCGGCTTCCTTGATCTGTCCCTTGCCGGTGACCGTCTGCACGGCGTCGACATTGCCCTGTCCCGGATACGCATCCTCGTCCGAGACCACGATCGGAAACGCGACGTACCGCTTGACCGCCATCGACTCCGTATAGCTCTTGTACGCCGGATCCCAGTTGCCGTTCTCACGCTTCATCATAGCGATCGCGCTCGTCACCGTCGCGCCCTGCTTCAGCGCGTAGAAGAAGCTTTCCTCGTAGGCGTAATCGCCGGTGAACGAAACGGACTGCGAATACCCGTATACCGTCTGCACGCCCTTTTCGCGCAGCGGTTTGTGCATGCCGTCGGTCGCCATGCCGAGGCAGATCGCCATCCAGAGCAGGCTTCTCGGCGCTTCTCCGGTCATATGGTTTGCGATCGCCGTGCCGTCGACCATGTAATACTGCATCCTGCCGTAGGAACCGCCGTAATACGCGTGATAATAGGAGCCGAACCTGCCGGCGACCGTCTTCTGATCCTCTTGCGTCAGTCCGCTGCCGCTTTGCAGGCAGATATAGGAGGTGTTCGCACGGCTCACGCAGTCGTCGCCGCTTGCGTAGTCCGTGTCGCCGTGGCTGTCGAAGATCACGACCGCGCAGGTTTCGAGCGCATGCGCGATGTTGTCGACCGTCGCGTCGTTCGTCTTATAGACCGTGCAGGCGCCGCCGAGCGCTTCGGCGATCGATCCGCCCTCGTCCGCATACTGCGACGTAAAGCTCGAATCGAGACCGATGTACGGCTGAAACACCGCGACGTCCGCGGACGTCGCGACGCCGCCCTTTTCGGTCGCTTCGGGTTTCATATCCGCGCCGGTCGCCGTTTTGCGCACGCGTGCGCGAAAGACCGGATTGTATCCGCATGCCGCGCCGTCGACCGTGCGCCAGAAGAACGCCTCGCCGTGACGTTCGAGCGATCCCGCTTCCGTGGTGTTGGACGCTGCGACGATCGCGTACGCCGCTTCCGCCGCGTCGGAATAGCTGCCCTTCTCGGCGACGGCTTCCGTCTCCGCGCGTTCGATCGTCTTCCAGACCTCGATCGCCTTCGGGTGACGGAGTTCATACGGCGCTTCGTCGTTTCCGCCGCCCTGCGCCGCCGCAAAGGACGGCAAAAGACCGATCGACAGAACGACCGCGAGCAAAATTGCAATTAACCGTTTCATAAAGGTCCCTCCGAATGTTCGGACTTTCGTATTGATATGGTCAGTATAGCATTTTGCACCCGCTTCTGTCAATCGGAACCGTCCGCGCGTCGCCGCGTTTGCGCGGAAATTTCGCGGTTATCGTTGACAAACGGCGCGGTTTTTCATACAATAAGGGTTGATCGATTTTTTACGGAAGGAAACGAAATCATGCGTTCATTAACCGGCAAGGAATTGCGCCAGCTCTATCTGGACTTTTTCCGCTCCAAAGGTCATGCGGTCATCTCGTCCGCATCCCTGATCCCCGAAAACGACCCGACCGTGCTGTTCACCACGGCGGGCATGCATCCGCTCGTCCCCTATCTGATGGGTGAAAAGCACCCCGAGGGCACGCGGCTCTGCGACGTGCAGAAGTGCGTCCGCACCGGCGATATCGACGAAGTCGGCGATACGTCGCACTGCACATTCTTCGAAATGCTCGGCAACTGGTCGCTCGGCGACTATTTCAAGAAGGAAAGCATTGCGTATTCCTGGGAGTTTCTGACCGACGGGAAGTGGCTCGGCATCCCGAAGGACAAGCTGTATTTCACCTGCTTCGAAGGCGACAAGGACGCCCCGCGCGACACCGTTGCGCACGACCGTTGGGTGGAGGTCGGCGTGGATCCTTCGCACATCGTCTATCTGCCGAAGAAGAACAACTGGTGGGGACCTGCGGGCCAGACCGGTCCGTGCGGTCCGGACACCGAGATCTTCTATGACACCGGCAGAGCGCCCTGCGGTCCCGACTGCAAGGCGGGCTGCGACTGCGGCAAGTATCTCGAAATCTGGAACAACGTCTTCATGGAATACAACAAGGTCGCCGACGGTGTCTTTGAACCGCTGAAGCAGAAGAACGTCGACACCGGCATGGGACTCGACCGCACGGTTGCGACGCTGCAGGGCGTGGAAAGCGTGTTCGATACCGACGCGTTCTCCGACATCATCGCCCAGATCGCAGAGCTGTCGCACAAGGGCTACCGGGACAATCCCGAAACGACGCGCGCGTTCCGCATCATTGCGGACCACACCCGCTGCGCCGTGTTCATCCTCGGCGATCAGCGCGGCGTCACGCCGTCGAACGTCGACCAGGGCTATATCCTCCGCCGCCTCATCCGCCGCAGCATCCGCTTCGCGTCGCAGCTCAACATGCCGCGCTACGCGCTGTGCGAGCTTGCGGAAACGGTGATCCGCAAATACGGCGAGTTCTATCCGGAGCTTCTCGAGAATCACGACAAGATCCTCTCCGAGCTGCGCAAGGAGGAAAACCGCTTCGCCGACACGCTCAAGAAGGGCATCAAGGAGTTCAACAAACTGATCGCGAACCTCGACGGCAGCATGATCGACGGCGTCTCCGCCTTCCACCTCTACGACACCTACGGCTTCCCGATCGAGCTCACGGTCGAGCTTGCGAAGGAAAAAGGCGTCTCCGTCGACGAGAAGGGCTTTGCCGCCGCGTTCGAGGAGCACCAGAAGAAATCCCAGGCGGGCGCGGAACAGCGCTTCAAGGGCGGTCTTGCGGACCACAGCGAGGCGACGGCGCAGCTGCATTCGGCGACGCACCTTCTGCAGGCGGCTCTCCGCAAGGTTCTGAACGACGACACCGTCTCCCAGAAGGGCAGCAACATCACCGCGGAACGTCTGCGCTTCGACTTCAGCTTCGGCAGAAAGGTCACGCCGGAGGAGCTCAAGGAGGTCGAACGGCTCGTCAACGAGGCGATTCAGGCTAACGTCCCGATCACCTGCGAGGAAATGACCGTCGAGGAAGCGAAGGCGCAGGGCGCGATCGGTCTGTTCGAAAGCAAGTACGGCGAAAAGGTCAAGGTCTACACGATGGGCAGCTTCAGCAAGGAAATCTGCGGCGGTCCGCACGCGAAGAACACCGGCGAACTCGGCCGTTTCGAAATCAAAAAGGAAGAAGCGTCTTCGAGCGGCGTGCGCCGCATCAAGGCCGTTCTGATTCATGACTGACTGGCTGAAATACGAGTGGGAATGGAATGAGCAGGAAGCGGTTTTCCAGGTGGATCTCCAGTACTGGGAACTGCTTCCCGCTTTGGCATACCCGCATCTCGTATTCGTCAGCGTGGCGCCGCGCAATCAGAAGGCGGACGCCTTTACCCATGCGGAGGAGCGCCGCGTTGCCGCGCTGCAGCATACGCTTGCCGAACAGCTGGAGGACGTGGCGATCTTCATCGGCGGCATCGCGCTCAAGAACCTCATCCAGTTCTATTTCTACACCGCCGAGGAATCGCTGATCCAGCGCACCGCCGCGATCTGCCGCAGCGAACCGCATCTGCAGATCACCTGCGGACAGGTCACCGAGCCGCATTACGCCACCTACTACTGCCTGCTCTTCCCCGACGACGCCAAGCTGCAGTCGGTCGAAAACGCGGCGTACATCAAGTCCGTGCAGCACCGCGACGGCGATCTCTCGCTGGTCCGACGCGTGCGGCTCACGATGGCGTTCCCCTCGGAGGAGGCGTGCGACGCGTTTCTGGAGGAGATTCCGCACCTCGGCTTTACGACGGGACTGCGCGAAAGCGTCGGCAACTCGACGCATCCGTACCGCGTGGTGCTGAACGGCTTCTCGACGCTGCGGCTCTACGATCTCAACCGCCTCACCGCGCGGGCGATCCGCGGGGCGCTCCCCTACGGCGGCGTGCTCGACCACATTCAGGCCGATCTGATCGAACGGCACTGACGCAATATACCACTGATACGGTATAAACACAGACGTAAAAAAACGAGCCGTTAAGAAACTCGAAAGAGGATCTTAACGGCTTCTCTTTATTTGCGAATCGGAAGAACGAGGGATGTAACGGCGTGAAGTTTTGTGCGAATGAATATAGTACCCCTTACCCCAGGACTTGCTTGATTC
>JAFRRO010000073.1 GCA_017428025.1 Clostridia bacterium | reverse complement strand
GCCGTCGGCTCGTTGATGATACGGAGCACTTCGAGGCCCGCGATGCGGCCCGCGTCCTTCGTTGCCTGACGCTGGCTGTCGGTGAAGTATGCCGGGACCGTGATGACCGCCTGCGTGACGGTCTCGCCGAGGTACGCTTCCGCGTCCTGCTTGAGCTTCTGCAGGATCATCGCCGAGATCTCCTGCGGCGTGTAGTCCTTGCCGTCGATGTGTACTTTGTAGGCGGAACCCATCTCGCGCTTGATCGAGGAGACGGTTCTGTCCGGATTCGTGATCGCCTGACGCTTTGCGATCGAACCGACCAGACGTTCGCTGCCCTTGAAGGCGACGACGGACGGAGTGGTTCTTGCGCCTTCCGCGTTCGGGATGACGACGGGATCGCCGCCTTCGAGAATGGCGACGCAGGAATTGGTGGTGCCAAGGTCAATACCGATAATCTTACTCATATTCTGATACCTCCGGATTCTTTGAGATTTACCTTTTTATTCTATGCAAACAAGCCTGAAATACTTGTTGTTGCCCTATTCGGAGACCTTCACCATGCTGTGGCGAATGATCTTGTCCTTTACTTTATAGCCCTTCTGGAACGTTTGCACGATGTTGCCGCTCTCCAAGCCTTCGACCGCTTCGGTCATCACCGCGTTGTGCAGTTCGGGATCGAACGCGCCGTCCGACGGGATCTCCTCGAGCCCTTCCTTTTTCAGGATGTCGGCAAGCTTCTTGTGCACGAGCTTCACGCCGTCCGCCCAGCCTTCCGCGGCGGGATCGCTGTCCGCAACGCGGTCGAAATCGTCCAGCACCGGCAGCAGACCTTTGATGCAGTCGCGCTTGCCCTCGTCGTAGCTGTCCGCGCGCACCGAGGCGTTGCGCTTGCGGTAGTTGTCGAAGTCCGCCTGATTGCGCTGCAAAAGCGCGATCGTGTCGTCGAGCTTCTTCTGCAGGTCGTCGATGTGCTTCTTGACCGTTTCAAGCTCCTCCTGCGTCATCGTGACGGTTTCGGGCGTTTCTGCGGTCTGTTCCGCCGTTTCGGTCGTTTCGACCTGTTCGGGTTCCTTTGCCGCTTCATGCGGCTTGTTCTTCTTGGAAGCCAATTGCTATTCCTCCTTCAGGTACGATTGCAGGATCGTACCGAGATTGCTTTGTACATTCGACAGGATCGACAGCACCCGCGCGTAGTCCATACGCGTCGGTCCGATCACGCCGAAGCTGCCGAACGGCTGTCCGTTGACGCGGTAGCTTGCCGTGACGACGCTGCAGTCCTGCAGACCTTCCTGTTCGTTCTCGCTGCCGATCGTGACCGTGAATTCCATGTTGGACGCCTTTTTCAGCATCCGGTACATGCTGTCGCGCTGCTCGACGGTCGCAAGGAACGTCTTTGCCTTGTTGACGTCGCTGTATTCGGGAAACTCCAGCATGTTCGTCGCGCCGGACAGCTCGACCATGCGCCGATCCTTTGCCTGATTTTCGCAGAGCGAGGTGAGCAGCGTTTCGACAAAGTCCGCGCGGCAGGCAAGATCGCCGCCGAGCTCGCGCACAAGCTCCGAAGACACCGTCGACATGCGGCATCCGCCGAAGCGGTTGGTGATCGCCTTGCTGATGCGGTCCAGCTCCTCCGGTCCCATATCGAACGGGATGTCGATGACCGAGTTCTGCGAAACGCCCGCGTCGGTGACCACGACCGCCAGCGCCTTGCCCTCGACGAGCGGGATCAGCTGCAGGTGCTTCAGCCGGTTGACGCCGATATCCGGCATCAGCACGACCGCCGTGTAGTGCGTGATCTCCGAAAGCGCCTTTGCCGTCGAGCGCAGCACCGCGTCCATGCCGTTGACATGCTCGCGAAAGTAGCCCATCAGGAGCTTGGATTCCTCGTCGCTCAGATGCGCGCGGCGCATCATGCGGTCTACGTACAGCCGATACGCCTTTTCGGACGGAATGCGGCCCGCGCTCGTGTGCGGCTGCGCAAGGTATCCGAGCACCTCGAGGTCCGCCATTTCGTTGCGGATCGTCGCCGACGACCATTTCATGTCGCTGCTCTGACTCAACGATTTCGAGCCGACCGGACTTGCGGAGAGGATGTATTCATCCACGATCGCACGCAGGATCTGCAGTTTTCTGCTGTCCAGTTCCATGCGATCGCCTCCTTTCGTTTAGCACTCCGTTTGTTCGAGTGCTAATCACTATGCATAAGGTACCACTAAGGTGCGCAAAAGTCAAGTGAACTTCAAGGCAACAATGTGACAATAAAGTGAAATCGTTGCCGCAGACGTCATTCTATTCGCGGCAACACTTTGTATACATATTATAACTATGCTGTCCCGCATCAGTGTTGCCGCTTGACCTTTCCGTCGCGGCTCCTATCCGCAAGCGATCACGTTTGCTGCGTCTGCTCGGTTGTAAATGCCCTCGCAACGCCTCCGCTGCACTACCAATCGCTTTCGGGGTTTCTGCCGGTTGATTCTCCTCCGGAGAATCTTGCATCTTCATGTGGCGCAGCCGTCAATTCATTGATCCGCGAAAAGCATTCTGCTTTTCTGCGTGTACTACTCATCCGTCACGCCTTCGACGTGACACCTTCCCCATAGCAAAGGGAAGGATTTTGACTGCGCACGCAAAGAGGCTTCTCCCCTCTAGGGTGGAGAAGCTGTCAACGAAGTTGACTGATGAGGGCGTATTTCTATTGCTTTTTTCCCCGCTGTTTGATAAAACAGTCGTATGCATCCGACATTTCAGCGTTCCCGATTGTATGTATAGTGAAAGGAGGGCAAGGCGATATGAAACGATCTTTGTTGCGTACGGACAAAGAGATTACGGAACTCTATGCGCGCCATAAAGGCACGGTCTACCGCGTCTGCTTTGCTTACCTCAAAAACAATGCCGATACCGAGGACGCCGTTTCGGAGACCTTTATCCGGCTGATCAGAAGCGTTCCCGCGTTCGAGAGTGCAGAGCACGAAAAGGCATGGCTCATCCGTACCGCGTCGAACGTTTGCAAAAATCAGCTGAAGCATTGGTGGCGAAAGCGCGAGGACATCGACCGCTGTTACGACCTGCCAGATATGGCAAAGGTTGAAACGAACGAGGTTCTGGAAACGGTCCTGGCGCTTCCGGACCGGTACAAAGCCGCGGTGTATCTGTATTATTACGAGGGCTATACCGGCGCAGAGATCGCAGGGATTTTGAAGCAGCCGCAGTCGACCGTCCGTAATCATCTGCGCGAGGCGCGCGCGATCCTCAAAGAAAGGTTAGGTGATGTTTTCGATGAAGAATGATCTTGTCATTGCTGCATGGAATGCGATCGAACCGAACGATTCGCAGGATGCGCGGATCCTGTCCGCGATTCTTTCGGCGAACCGTTCCGAACGCAAAAGAAAGGAGAAAACGATGCTGCATACTAAAAAGCTTCTGATCCCTGCCGTCTGTCTGGTGCTGCTAGCCGTCGTCGGCATTGTGGGGATCCGACTGAACTGGTTTACCGCAAGCCGGGAGCCAATAGAAGCGGAAAGCGAAGGCGCCCCGGTCAACGACACGGAATGCAAAGTGCCGAACCCCATTCTGGATGAAGAACTCGATGCCGCGTTCGGATACTTGTTCCCGACCGAAATTGAAGAAGGATTCGTCTTGACCGAGGAAGGGATTGGTTTATACAGCGACAACGCCGACGCGCTTCACGCCGAGCATCGCGTATTGAAGGCAACCTATTACAACGAAGAATTGGACGATACACTGCTCATACAAGTCGCGCCGAGCGCCTATTTCGGCGGATACCTCAAAAACATGCCTTACGGCGTCGTGCAATACGGAGACCCGCAGACCGACGGGACACGGTCCTCCATGATCTTTTTCGAGAACGACGGGATCACGATCCTATACCAGTTCGGAAAAACGGATATCGCCGCATTGGACGCGGAAGCCGCCGAACGCTTCTATGCCATGGTCCACTCGGCAAGATACTTCTACCGTATCTCCCCCGCCGAAAGCGAGGAAAACGACGAAATAGATATTGACGGATGATACGCCGCATTATGATAGCAGCCGCCCGGTCGGACGGCTGTTGTTTTTATCGCAAAAAGTCGATTAAGCGGCGTTCACGGAAATCGCGCAGGACGGCATCGAGATGATCCATGCCGAGGCGGTTGAGCCGCAGGCGGGCGGGATCGGAATGATCCCAGAAGCCGAAGCGGTCGTTTTTGTCATACGCTTCGCGGTAGGTTTCGATCACGTCACAGCCAAAGCGGTCGAAAAAGACTTTGCGGTCGATGCCTTTCACAAGGCGCAGACCGAGCATGATCGACTCAAACATCTGCTCGAACGTGTTCGTGATGATCCGCTCCGCGCGCGGAAGCTTCCCTTTTTCGAGCTTTTTAAGATAGGCGGGAATGCTGCTTTCATTTGAAAAGCGCACCCAAAAGCCGTCCTCGATCATCGAGGAATGCGCTGCCACGCCGAGGCCCAGATACGGTTCGTTGTGCCAGTAGATCAGGTTGTGTCGGCATTCGAACCCCGGCTTTGCGAAATTGCTGACCTCGTAGCGCCGATAGCCGAGCGCTTCCAGCAGGTCCATGCCCGCGTCCTCCATGTCCGCCACGGCATCCGGATCGGGCAGCGTTTCGCGCCTTGCAATTACGTCGTCATAAAGCGGCGTGCCCTCCTCCAGGATCAGCGAATACGCGGAGATGTGCGTGGGCTCAAGCGCGGCGACGGTGCGGATCGCGTCGAGATAGTCCGCCTGCGTTTGCCCCGGCAGACCGTGCATCAGGTCGATGTTGATATTCGTAAAGCCCGCGTCACGCGCGGCTTTGTAGGTTGCGAGAAATTCTTCAAAGGTATGCACGCGCCCGATGCGTTTTAAGAGCGCGTTCTGCGTCGTCTGCAGACCGATCGAAAGGCGGTTGAAGCCCGCGTCATGCAACATTCGAAGCCCTTCAAAGCCGATCGTTTTGGGGTTGCACTCGATCGAAATCTCCGCGTCCGGCTCGACCGGAAATGCAGTGCGGATCGCGTCAAGGATCGAAACAAGGTCCTCCGGGGGCAGCGCGGTCGGCGTGCCGCCGCCGAAAAACACGGTCTTCACGCGCTCGTCCGGGTATTTCGCCTTTGAAAGTGCGATCTCGCCGCATACGGCAGAGCGATACCGCCCCGCGGTCTCGTCGATCGGGATCGAACAGAAATCGCAGTAGCGGCATTTTTTGAGACAATATGGGATATGTACGTAGACGCCGATCATCCGTTGATGCGCAGCACGCTCATAAACGCGTCGCTCGGCACCGCGACGGAACCGACCTGACGCATGCGCTTCTTGCCCTCTTTCTGCTTTTCGAGCAGCTTCTTCTTTCGCGTGATGTCGCCGCCGTAGCACTTCGCCAGAACGTCCTTTCGGACCGCCTTGACCGTCTCGCGGGCGATGATCTTGCTGCCGATCGCCGCCTGCACCGGAATCTCGAACTGCTGACGCGGAATGACGTCCTTGAGCTTTTCGGCAACGGCGCGTCCCTTTGCATACGCGCGGTCCTTATGCACGATCGTCGAAAGCGCGTCGCACATCTCGCCGTTGAGCAAGAAGTCGAGCCGCACAAGATCGCTCTTTTCGTAGCCACTCAGCTCATAATCGAACGAGGCATAGCCGCGGCTTCTGGATTTTAAGCTGTCGAAGAAATCATAGATGATCTCGTTCAGCGGCAGCACGTAATGCAGATTCACGCGGTCGGCTTCGATGTACTGCATATCGATGAACACGCCGCGGTTGTTCTGACACAGCTCCATGATCGTGCCGACGTACTCGGACGGCGTCATGATCGTCGCCTTGACCATCGGCTCCTCCATGTAGTCGATCTCCGCCGCGTTCGGCAGGTTCGTCGGGTTGTCGATGACAAGGTCCCGCCCGTCGAGCGTATGCACGCGGTACACGACCGACGGCGCGGTCGTGACGAGGTCGAGATCGAATTCGCGCTCCAATCGCTCGGTGATGATCTCCATGTGCAGAAGTCCGAGGAACCCGCAGCGGAAGCCGTAGCCCAGCGCCGCCGAGGTTTCGTGCTCATAGGAAAGCGACGCGTCGTTGAGCTTCAGCTTGTCGAGCGCCTCCTTGAGATCGTCGTAGTGCGCGCCGTCCGCGGGATACACGCCGCAGAAGACCATCGAGTTCGCCTGCTTGTAGCCGGGCAGGGCTTCCTTCGTCGGGCGGTTCGCCGTGGTGATCGTGTCGCCGACCTTGGTTTCGGCAACGCTCTTGATCGACGCCGCGATATAGCCGACCTCCCCCGCCGTCAGCTGATCGACCGGCTTCCACGTCGGCGCAAATACGCCGACCTCGGTAACGTCGAATTCGTTGCCGGTCGCCATCGAGCGGATGCGCGTGCCGGCTTGCACCGTGCCGTCGAAGATGCGCACATAGGACAGCGCGCCCTTGTAGTTGTCGTAGAAGCAGTCGAAGATCAGCGCCTTCAACGGCGCGTCGGGATCGCCGGTCGGCGCGGGGATCGTGTCCACGATGCGCGCAAGGACCTGTTCCACGTTCAGCCCCGTCTTTGCCGAAATGCACGGCGCGTCCTCGGCGGGAATGCCGATCACGTCCTCGATCTCACGGATCACGCGCTCCGGCTCGGCACTCGGCAGGTCGACCTTGTTGATGACCGGCAGCACCTCGAGCCCGTTGTCGACCGCAAGATAGACGTTCGCCAGCGTCTGCGCCTCGATGCCCTGCGTCGCGTCCACGACGAGCACCGCGCCTTCGCATGCCGCAAGCGCGCGCGAGACCTCATAATTGAAGTCCACGTGACCCGGCGTGTCGATCAGGTTGAACATGTAGGTTTTGCCGTCGGTATGGTGATAGAACATGCGCACGGCAGACGCCTTGATCGTGATGCCGCGCTCGCGCTCGATGTCCATGGAATCCAGAAGCTGCTCCTCCATGTCGCGCTTGGCGACGGTGTCGGTCAGCTCCATCATGCGGTCCGCGAGCGTGCTCTTGCCGTGGTCGATGTGCGCAATGATCGAAAAGTTTCGAATGAGATTCGGATCGAAATTCATGCTGAGGTCCTCCGGGAAAGTACGGCGTGCCGACGCCGTCTCCATACGTATCCATTATTGTACATTACCGTTGCCAAAATTGCAAGAAGTGTGATATAATCAACCGAAAACATACGGAGGTAGAAGATATGAACCCCGAACTGGAACAGGTTGCAAAAAATCTGAATGCACGCGGCTTTCTCGCGGAGGTCGTCGACACGCCGGAGGAAGCGAAACGGAAGATTCTGGACTATATCGGGGACCGTTCGGTCGGCATCGCAGGCTCGGCGACCGTGCGCGATCTCGGGCTGTACGAAGCGCTGACGGAACGCGGCAACACGGTCTACTGGCACTGGAAGGTCGAAAAGCCGCAGGTCGAACAGACGCGCATCAACGCGATCGGCGCGGACGTGTATCTGTGCTCCACGAACGCCGTCACCGGGGACGGACGGCTTGTCAACATCGACGGCACCGGCAACCGCCTCGCGGGCATGATCTACGGACCGAAGACCGTCATCCTTGCCGTCGGCAAAAACAAGCTGGTCAAGGATTATGATGAAGCGATCGCGCGCATCAAGCGCGACGCGTGCGGACCGAACGCGCGGCGTCAGGGCTTCCAAACGCCCTGCTCGATCGACAACGTCTGCCGAGACTGCCGCCCGCCGGTGCGCATGTGCAACGTCACCGCGATCACCGAGTATCCGTCAAGACGGCATCAGGCGTTTCGCATCATCTTGATCGACGAAAACATGGGACTTTGAGGAAAAGGCAATGACGATCAACGAATATCAGAAGCTGGCAATGACTACGCTGAACCCGAATCTCAACGAGACCGAGGTGCTTTTGAACGGCGTGATGGGACTCTGCGGCGAATCCGGCGAGGCGATCGACCTTGTGAAAAAATGGATGATGCAGGGACACGAGCTCGATAAGGAGCACTTTGCAAAGGAGCTCGGCGACATCGCCTGGTACCTTGCCGAGGCCGCAACCGCGATCGGTTACGATCTCGAAACGATCCTGCAGAACAACATCGACAAACTGAAAGCCCGCTATCCGCACGGCTTCGAAGCCGAACGCTCGATGCACCGCAAGGAAGGCGACGAATAAACAAAAAAGCAGCGCCCCTCTCCCGGCTATGGGAAAGGGGCGTTTTCTTTATCCGACAATGCTGCCGTCGATCGCGTTCAGCACCAGCAAAACGTCCTCAACTTCATACCATTCCATATTTTGATCGAGAATGCGCTGCTCTGCATCCTCCGGCGCTCGATATTTGATAATGAACCGCCCGATTACCGCACAAACGGGGATCAGCTGATACTGCCCGACAGAACCGTAAACCGGCACACGCTTCATTCCAAGCTGAATGCGGCTGATCTCGATGCGATGCGACTGCTCCTCCTGATCGCGCGGAACGCTGTATTGAAAGGTCAACCCGTTGACAATCCTGTGACAAAGCTCCGAAAACGGCATCACCGGGACCTCCTGCGCTGCCTGTCCGATTTCGGATTTTGATACCCAATCCACTCTCACGACCCGGCCGTTTTTGCACTCGAAATGAATGGATTCGTCGCTCCACGCCGGTTCCGTAAACAGTGCGCCGTCGTCATAGTCCCGCCACTGCAGCGGCGTAATGCCGTACGCTGCAGAATATGGCAAAGACGGAAACGTCCTTGTATAAATCAGATCCGTCAGCTGTTCCCGGCTGTGCTCGGCACAGTTGAACGCAAAGTCATCGACGCCCGCCCTCGAAAGCCAATCCTCGCAAAGCGGCTTCAGCTTCGCTTCATCCTGCTCGCCGGGATCAATCCATGCATCGTCGTCTATGAGCCAAACGATACTGAACTTGCTGGAACGCGGATCGCCCACTTCGATCCCGCAGGTGAGCTTGCCTCTTGCGACGGTAATTCCGGATGCATCGATCAGGCGGAAATCGACCTTGTCCTGCTCGATCAGCGCCGATGCTTCGACGAATCCGACGGGCAGGTCCCGCACGCGGCGGTACGTCTCCTGCAGTTCGGATAATTCCTGCTGTTCTTCCTTGAGGTACTCTTCCCTGTCCGTCTCGGACTCGAACACCTTTGCGTCGATGTTGTTGATGTTGTTCAGCGTCTCCGCGATCGCTTTTTCAAGGTCCTGAAGCGTCATTGCGCCTTCGCCGACCGAAATGCGCGTATCCGGCGCAAACGCCGAAATCAGCCGTTCGACTGTCTCCGCGTCGAAGGATACCGGCTTTAAAGGATAGACCGGGCATGATCTGACGTCCGTATGCTCGAGCGTCGCCGCAAAGTGGATCTCCGAAAGCGAGCCCTTGTGAACCGTTACGCAGTCCTCATAATAGTCCTGCGCGAGCGCAGTGTTCGTTGCGGGTTTCTCCGTTGCCGCCCCAACCGCCGTCGGTCCGCTCGGCGCCTTCCCCACGACATAGTCCTCCTCCGGCGTCGGGACGCAGGCAAGGAGCAGGATGAATGTCAACAATAATACGATCATTCGTTTCATAGCGATCTCTTTTATCCGACAATGCTTCCGTCGATCGCGTTCAGCACCAACAGAACGCCGCTGTATTCGGCTGTCTTGCTGCCGTTGACATAATATGCGCCGGAGAACGTCCAGACCGGCACGACCTCGTAGCTGCCGACGTGATCCTTGACCGGAACGCGCTTGTATCCAAGTTGAATTTGATCGACCTTCATATCCAGAGTACGCTCGCCGTATGTCGCGTCATAATCTGCGACGTAACCGATATCTCGCCGAAAAAGCTCCTGGATCCGCTCAAACGGCAGCGCCTGTTCCGCGCGGACCGCCTCGCCGGGTACGCAGGAAGAGATCCATTCGCAGATCTGGATGCCGTAATCGCCGGTCGTCAGCTGCAGCTGCTCGTCCCGCCAGTACCGCTCATACAGAAGGGACAGGGTCGGTCCGTCCATTACGGTGATCGGCGTATCGGCAATCGCGCTGCTGTATGGAATGCCGTCAAAGCTGCGCGTGTAATACAGTATAAAATGTCCCGTTCCGGGATCGCGGTCGATGCGATTCAGCGTGAAATCATAGAGTCCGAGCTGCTCAAGAAGCGTCTCGCCGAGTGCGACGGATTCCTCCTGCTTTCCGGTGTGATTTGGGAACGCTTCGGACGGCGCTTTGAGCGCGTCCTCAAAGATTTCCATCGAAAGCGCACCGTCGCGCGGATCATCATTCTTGATAACCGCACTGAAACTGAAGCTGCCGATCTCGTCGCCGGTGTCCGGGGAAAACAGCGCACCCTCCGTCATATCGTCCCGACTCTCGGAGAATGCGGCGAAATCTTCGATAAACTCCGGCTCAACCGCCTCCGAATAGCGTTTCTTTAACTCGTTCAGTTCGCTTTGCCAGTACGCTCTCGTTCCGGCGATTGCGTCCGGATCGATGCCATTTGCGATCAGCTCCTCGTCGGACAGATTCAATAGCCCGATAAGCTCACGCGCTTCGGCATCCAGTTGCCCGATGAACGGATAATTGTTGCCGTGACTGTCGTGCCGATATGCAGCCGCCTTTGCGCCGCCGAGCGTGCAGCGGTAGAACGTATCGACCTGCTCCGGCGTAAACGATACGGGCTTTAGACGATAGACGTTGTAGTACTCGCGGCCGATCGCGTCAACGTCGGCGTCGACAGACACGGTCAGGTTCGGGCGATTGGGCGTGAAGTCTTCCGTCCAATGCGAAGGAAACAGAGCGGAAAGCTCCGGCTGCGTTGTTTCGGAATCCGTATCGGGCTGCGCGCTGTTTGCCGGCCGCGCTTCCGCTTTATTGATTACATAGTCCTCCTCCGGCGTCGGGACGCAGGCAAGGAGCAGCGTCAAAAGCAAAAGGATGATGATTCGTTTCATGGCATTCTCCTGTAAAATGCCGGAGGGAAAGCCCTCCGGCATTGTCGTTATCGTGTGGTTTACCGTCTGCCGTTGGAGTGAATGGCGTCCTTCGGATCGACCGTGAAGGTGAAGCTGAAGGTACCGACCTTCACGCGCTCGCCCTCGCTGCTGAGGTCGTAAAGCTCCCAGTCCCTGATCTCGATCGTGATCGGACCGTCG
>JAFRRO010000072.1 GCA_017428025.1 Clostridia bacterium | reverse complement strand
TCTCCGGCATCATGCTGAAGAAGACGAAGATGTTCGCGGGCGATCCCGCTCCGTTCGTCATGGAGCTGCCCGCGTACCACTGGCCCACCCTCGGCAACGTGCTCCGTTCCATGTGGGAGCGCGGCTGGTCCTTCATCAAGAAGGCGGGCACGATCATCCTGCTCTCCACCATCGTCGTCTGGTTCCTCTCCCGCTTCGGCGTGGTTGACGGCGCGTTCCGGATGCTCGGCGAGGAGGAAATCAGCCTGTCGCTGCTCGGCGTCGCAGGTCACTATGTCGAATGGCTGTTCGCACCGCTCGGCTGGGGCGAATGGCGCGCAGTTGTGGCGTCCGTCACGGGCCTCATTGCGAAGGAGAACATCGTCGGCACGATGGGCGTGCTGTACGGCGGCACCGACCTGACCGTCTATCAGGCGCTCGCTCAGGCGTTTACCGGCATCTCCGGCTTCTCGTTCCTCGTGTTCAACCTGCTGTGCGCGCCGTGCTTCGCGGCAATCGGCGCAATCCGCCGCGAGATGAACAGCGCAAAGTGGACGTGGTTCGCGATCGGCTATCAGTGCCTGTTCGCCTACGCGATCGCACTGATGATCTATCAGTTCGGACGTATCTTCACGGGCGGCGTCAACGTGATCGGTCTCATTGCGGCGATCCTCGTGCTCGGACTGTTCGTCTACATGCTGTTCTTCAAGAAGTACAAAGAAGCGACAACGCTGACCAAGGAAGTCCGCGTCAAGTAAACAAGACGCCGCCGTTCCGGTTTGCGGGGCGGCGGCATTTCATCGAAGGGAGTATGCAATATGTTTGACTGGATCGGAGATCATCTTTTGACGATCGGAATTCTCCTGGTGCTTGCGGCGGCGGTTTTTGCCATTGTTTTCTCGCTGATCCGCGAAAAGAAAAAGGGGCGTTCCTCCTGCGGCTGCAGCTGCGCGCATTGCCCGATGGCGGGCAAATGCCATTCTCAGGCAGCGACGGAAAAGAAATGAACCTTCTTCCCACGCGCGGTCTTGACAGCGCGGCGGGAATGGGTTAGCATTCTTTCGAAGAACTGCCGAAGGAGAAAACCATGCTGACACGCAATCTGTTGAAGAATCCCGAACGCATCGAGTACTGCAGCGAGGCGGATATCGTCCCCGCGCTTGCGAAAAAGCTGCAGATTCCGAAGCTCGATGAGATCATCCGCGACTATCGCGAACACCCCGTCAAGGAAGGAATTACGCTGCACGGCGCGCGGCGTACCAGCGTAAAGCTGTTCATGCCGAACCTCTGCTTCGACGAGCAGATCGAAATGGGCGACAGCGTATGGCTCTACATGGGGGATCTCGATCCGATCTACTGCATCTTCGTCCCATGGGATCAGGAATAACCGAACGTAAAGAACGGCAGAAGCGATGCTCCTGCCGTTCTTTTTATATTCCTGAAAACCTCAATCGGTCCGTTACCGCCGTTCCAGCACCGTTCCGGCACAGACGCCGGTGCGCACGCCGTTTTCGATCGCAGCCTGCCCGTTGACCAGCACGTACTCCATGCCGTCCGCGGGCTGTTGAGCATCCGCATACGTCGCGTTGACATGAACCCTGTCCGGATCGAACACCAGGATATCGGCGTCCGCGCCGCAGGCAATGCGTCCCTTCTTCGAAAGGCCGTATCGGTCCGCGGGCTTCTGCGTCATCTTATGGATCGCCTCCGTCAGCGTCAGCGCATGACGCTTGTTGACGTATTCTTCGATCACCGTTGCAAACGAGCCGTACACGCGCGGATGCAGCTTGCCCGAGGTCGGGAACGTCGCATCGGAAATGACATAGGACAGCGGGCTTTTCAGGATCGTCGCAATATCGTCCTCGCACGTGATGAAGTCGATCATCGCGATCTCGCATTCATTGCGCGCAAGCAGGTCGAGCGTAAACTCCGCGGGATCGGCGTCGCCCGCCGCCTCGGCGATCGACTTGCCGACGAACTGCGCGTCCTCCGGATTGCGGATCGTGGACAAAAAGATCTTGTCCCAGCCCAGCAGATAGGAATAGTTGTCGAAATCGCGTCCGTTTCTGAGCCGGTCGAGCAGCTTCCTCCGCGCATCCGGATCGCGCAGACGCGCCGATACCGCCCCGGTGCCGCCCTGCAGAAAATCGAGCGGCAGGATCTGCGTCAACTGCGTGCTGCCCGCGGTATAGGGATAGACGTCGCAGCCCGCGTCGAGTCCTTCCTCGCGTGCGCGGGCGATCCGGTTCAGCGCTTCGCTCGCGAGCCAATGCCAGTTGCTCGGTCCGGTCGCCTTCAGATGGCTGATCTGCAGCGGCACGCGCAGCGCTTTTGCCACCGTGAGCATCTCCTCGATCGAGGGCAGCAGCCGCATCGCCTCCTCACGCATGTGCACGGAGAGCACGATATCGGTGTTTATGATCGGTTCGAGCGCGCGGATCAGTTCCTCGGTCGTATAGAAGCATTCCGGCGCGTAGCCGAGACCGAGCGAAACGCCGCACGCGCCCTCCTCGAGCATCTGTTCCGTCAGCTTGTGAATCGCCGTATAGTCCTCCGCGTCGAGGCGCGTCTTATGGAATCCGACGGCGGTTGCGCGGATCGTGCCGCCTCCCGCAAGCATCATGGCGTTGACCGGAATCGGATGCTTGCGAAGCGCCGCATGGTACTGCGCAAGAGATTCCGTCGGGATCCCCGCAAAGTCACCCGTCACCGGCCGCAGATACGCCGCCGTCGCGTCGGCATTGCTGCCGAACTGCGGCACGAGCGAAAGCCCGCAGTTGCCGTTTCCGATCGTCGTAATGCCCTGAAAGAGATCGCAGAGCCCGTAGTTTGCGCGGAAGATCGCCGCGTCCGCGTGGCGGTGCAGATCGAGAAATCCCGGGCAGACGACCTTGCCCGCGGCGTCGATTTCCCTGCCTGCGGGAATGTTTGCAAGGTCCCCGAGCGCTACGATCCGTCCGTCCGTCACGCCGACGTCCATGCGCATCGCGGGCGCGCCGGATCCGTTGATCACGGAGCCGTTTCGAATACAAAGATCGAGCATCGCCGCCTCCTTACCGTTTTTCGTTCCGTTCCCGAATGACCGCATCCGCAAGGACGTCGACCGGCAGCGTGCCGTCGAGCGTCAGCAGTCTGCAGCCGAGCTGTTTCTGCCAGCGGTCGTGCTGCCGCACGCTGCGCATTTCCGGTCCCGCTTCGTCGTATGCCGCCGCCCACGCAAGAAACGCAAGATGCGCCTCGTATATGTCGCCGCCTTCCCGGATTCGCGATCCGAACCGTTCGAACTCGCGCTTTTCGAGCCGCGCCAGCCGCACGTCGGTCGGCGTCACAAGGCGCACGGCAAGCGTAAACTGCGGGATCAGCGGATCGCCCCATCCGACCAGCGAGCCGGACAGCACGACGTGTTCCGCCGCATCGAGATCCCTGCCTAAGAGTGCAAGCCGCTCCTCGGGCGTCCGTTTGGTCGTAAACGGCGGATCGGTCGGCGCCCAGAGATAGTCGTCGCTGTCCAGATGCGTAAAGCCCGTTTGGGCGCAGATCGCTCTTGCAAGCATTGTCGTTCCCGCGCCGGACGCGCCGAAGATGTGAATCCGTTCTTTCATCGTTCTACACCGAACGCACAAAGCCGACAAACCGCGTGCCCTGATACGTCAGCTGTCCGCGATCGCCCTCTGTCAGCGTGTCATACACCGTTTCGTCCACATCAAATGTCCGCTGCGCGTCGTCTGCGGTCAGAAACGTCACGTGACGGGACGTGAACCTCATGTATCCGTGCGCGCCCGTCGTGTCGCCCGCGACCGGATGCCGTTGTACGGTTGTGTGCTTTTCGAGCACGGACGCATCGACCGTCGTCTGCGCCGCGCGGTCGTTTCTCTTTTTGCGCACGACGCCTGTTACGATGATCGCGGCGATCCCGCCGGAGACGATCAGAAACAGAACGGCAAACAGAATCACACCCAGCAAAAAAACGCGGCTCATTTCTCCCCTCCCGTTTCGTCATGCAGCAGGAAATCGAAGAAGACTGGTATGCGCTTCTCCCATGCCGCCTCGTTGTGCACCGCATCCGGCACGACGCGCGCCGCGACGTCCGCACCGGCGAGCGACAGCCATTTTGCCGTGTCGAACATCTGTGCAAACGCCTCGCGGTGTCCGTCGACCTCCGCGCTGCCGAGGTCCATGTAGATGCGCGTCGGCGCCGCAAGCGGATGCGCCTGAATCAGTTCCTTCATGCCCTTTCTGCTCACCCAGAGGCTCGGCGAAAGCGCCGCGCCCATCGAGAAAACGTCGTTGTACGCCACCGCGGCATAGAGCGTCATCAGCCCGCCCATCGAGCTGCCCGCGATCATCGTATGCGCGCGATCCGGCAGCGTGCGGTAGGTGCAGTCGATCTCCGGTTTCAGCGCCTTCGTAAACCACTCCATCGTCTCCCGGCCCTGCGCCTTGAAATGTCCGAACCGTCCGTTGATGTCCCACGGCGTATACTCGTTGATGCGCCGGTTGCCCTCGGTGTTGCATTCGACCGCAACGAGAATCAGCGGCAGTCCGGTCTTTTCGAGGTATTCCTTCATGCCCCAGCTCTTGCCGTAGGTTGCATGGCTGTCGTAGAACACGTTGTGCCCGTCGAACATATACAGCACCGGATAACGGCGCTCGCTGCGCCGGTAATCCTTCGGCACATAGACGTAGAGCCTGCGCGGCTTCTGCGTCGGCAGCGTCGGAATTTGAATCTTTTTGACGTAGATCATTTGCTCCTCCCCCATGCGAAAAGACCGCCGGACGACGGTCTTTCCGGGATTCTCTTATACGTTGACGAAGGTTTCCAGCGTATCGCCGCAGGCGTCGAGCTGATCCCTGCCCGCAACGACGCAGATTTCGTTGTCCGCCGCGATGTCCTCGATCGCGTTGCACAGCCTGAGCAGGTCCTCCGGCTTGGTGGCGATCAGCTGACGGTAGCGTTCGACGATCTGCTCGCGCGTGATGCCGCGGAAATCGAACATCGTCGCCGCCGCCATCTTCGCCGACGCGTTGCGCAGCGGATCGATCGCGGAGACCGAGCTCAGGATGTAGCCCGTCAGGTCCGGATCGTCCTTGCAGAACGCGCGGATGAAGTCCGCCGTGCGCTTCATCACGTCGAGCGAACGGTTGGGCTGCGGATCGCGGTAGGTGTAGAACATCAGATCGCCGTGATCGCGCGCGACAAAGCCGCAGCCGTACGCGCCGCCCTGCACGCGAATCTCGCCCCAAAGGTACATGAAGTTCAGAATATTGGCGAGCACCTGGAAGCTGCCGGAATACGTGCCGCCGTGGCGGAACAGGTTGCTGCCCATCGCGGCAAAGCCGACCTGCGCCGGAACCGTCACGCCCTCACGTGCAAACGCGGGCACCGGATACGCGGCAAAGCGGCGTTCGGGCGCCTTACCGCACGGCGGGATCACGTCGATCAGCGTATCGACCGCTTCTTCGGGCACCGCTTCCATCGTTGCGACGGTCAGCCGCTCGCGTACGAACAGACGCTTTGCAAGCGCGTCAAGCTTCGTCAGAAGCTCCTTCTGCGCGGCTTCGCCCGCCTCGTTGACGCCGTTCATCCATTCGATGAAGGACACGCCGCCGATCTTCTCGTCGGCAACGCCGCTCGCGGTCAGATGCGACGCGACGCGCATCATGCCGTAGCGATGTCCCTCCGCGGGCAGCGCGAGCTTGGCGCCGACCGCCATCTGCTGCAGAATCTCCCTGAGCAGCGCTTCATCGTCCCAGCGCGTTTCGGTCAGAATCTCGCCGAGCAGTCTGACTGCTTGAACCGCCTGTTCCTTGAGGCAGGCGATCGATGCGTTCAGCAGAACGCGGCAGGTATCAGGCGAATCGCCGGGCAGCACGGCAGGCGAAAAGTCGAGCCGTCCGATCGTGTTCTTGATCGCAAGCGGCAGCTTGCTCCGCAAATGCTTTTCGGTCGCAAGCGCGCCGAGCAGCGCGGTCATGACCGGCAGCAGCGGCAGCTCGTCGAGTTCGAGATCGTCCGCCGCAAAGTACGCGCGCACATACGCGGTATTGCCGCCGACGGTGTTGTTCAGCACGGGAACGCCGCCGCGCGTCGTCTTTTCCATCACGAGGCGGTCCGGTTCGTCGTTGAGATCGGAAAGCTTCAGCATCGGAATCGTTTTCAGCGCTTCCTCGCTGTCGGGCGTCTGCTGCCAGATGCGCAGCGTTTCCGCCTCGTTCTTAAGCCGTTCGCGGTCCGCATCGGTCCACTTCGCGCTTTCCGCCCGCACGCGCGCCGCTTCCTTCTCGCGCTTTTCGTCGCCGAGCGTCTTGGACGGCACCAGCACGATCGTCACGGTGTGCGAGTTGTTCAGAAATACATCCTTGATGAACTGCTCATAATAATCGGTGTCGAGCTTTTCTTCGAGCGCTTTGAGCGGCGCATCCACCGTCAGCGCTTCGGCGGGATCGCCGCCGTACAGCCAGGTGTCGTACATGGAAAGCGCTTCGCCCAGTCCGCGCGGGCCCCAGCCGCCCTCATGATCGCGCATGCGGAACGCAAACGCGTGCAGGCACGCCGAAAGGCGCTCCCTTTCGAGCCCTTCCTTTACGATCGCTTCGAGCGTTTCGCGCACCGTCGCTTCGAGCGCCTCGCGCTTATCGGCGTCGGTGTTCATCGCCTGCCAGCCGGCCAGCGACTGCTGCATACTGTCGTCGAGCTCGATCGAGAAATCCTGTGCAAGCCCCTTGTCGATGACCGCACGCTTCAGGGGCGCATCGTTGTCGCCGGTCAGATAGTCGGCAAGTACGGAAGCCGCAAAATTGCGTTCCTTGGTTTCGAAGCTGCCGAGAACCGTTGCCGAAGTGATGATCGCGCGGTTTTCCTCGGGTTCGTCCGCGCCGATCTCGTACGGCACTTCCTTTACAATGCGGTCGACCGGCTGCTGCATCGGGATCGTGAAGTTCGCTTCCTGCCGGTCGTACGCGCAGAGGAACGAATCGATCTTTTCGAGCACGCTGTCCGCATCGATGCTGCCGACGAGCGAGATGCGCGCGTTGGACGGATGATAGTACTTTTTGTGGCTTGCGATGAACTGTTCGTAGGTGAGGTCCGGAATGCAGGCCGGATCGCCGCCGGACACATGGCGGTAGCAGTTGTCCGGGAACAGCGCGCGCTGCAGCTCCTTGTACATGAGCGTCTCGGGCGAAGCAAACGCGCCCTTCATCTCGTTGAACACAACGCCCTGATAGCAGACGTCCTCGCCCTCGCCCTCATAGCGCCAGCCCTCCTGACGGAAGATCTCCGGCTTATGATAGATCGACGGATGCAGCACGGCGTCGAGATAGACGTCGATGAGATTCAGAAAGTCCTGATCGTTGCGGCTCGAGACCGGATAAACCGTCTTGTCCGGATAGGTCAGCGCGTTCAGGAACGTCCGCACCGAGCTCTTCAAAAGCTCGACAAACGGCTCCTTGACCGGATACTTGTCCGATCCGCACAGCACCGAATGCTCGATGATGTGGAACACGCCGGTCGAATCCTCCGGCAGCGTCTTGAATGCGATCGCAAAGGTCTTGTTCTCATCCGGGCGGTCGAACCACGCAAGCTGCGCACCGGACTTCTCGTGCTCCATTTCGATCAGCTGACAGCCGAACTCCGCAAGCGTGCGCACGCGCGTGACGCGGAAGCCGTGATGCCGTTCATTTATCTGCATATTGATTCCTTTCCCGATCCGTCGGATCGCGCTCCGGTTCAGTCGGAGCCGTATTAATAGTATTATACCGTATCCGTTCGGCTTCTGTAAAGGACGCGGCGTGAAAAAAGCGTGAATTTCCGTGCGCGAACCCGGTGGATTTTTCCGGAATTCATGGTATAATACAGCAAAGCGCAAAGGAAGAACTGCCATGACGCCGACCGTATGGACCTATCTGATCGTCTGTCCGCTGGTGCTGCTCGCCGGATTTGTGGATTCGGTCGCGGGCGGCGGCGGCGTGATTTCGCTGCCCGCCTATCTGCTTGCGGGGATTCCGGTCAAGCTTGCGGCAGGCACGAACAAGCTTGCCAACGGCTGCGGCACCGCGCTTGCCGTCGCAAAATACGCAAAGAGCGGCAACATCGAATGGCTCTGCGCTCTGCCCGCGGGTGTCGGCGCGCTTTCGGGCGCTGCGATCGGTTCGCGCATTGCGCTGCTTTTGCCCGACCGCGCGCTGCAAATCGTCATCCTGACCGCGCTGCCGGTCGCGGCGGTCATTCTGATTTTAGCGAGAAAGAGTACTGACGGGGACACGAAGCACCTCCCGAAGTCAAAGATTCTGTTGTTCGGCGGGCTGATCGGCTTTGTCATCGGCATCTATGACGGTCTGGTCGGTCCCGGCACCGGCACGTTCCTCACGATCGCGTTCTCCGTGGTGCTCGGCTTCGGACTGTTGAAATCCTCCGGCTGCGCGCGCGTTGCAAATCTCGCGTCGAACATCGCCTCGCTGATCGTCTATCTTCTGAACGGCAGCGTGCTGTTCTCCGTCGGCATTCCCGCCATCTGCTGCTCGATGATTGGCAACTGGCTCGGCGCCCGTTACGCGATCAAAGGCGGCAGCAAGCGCATCCGTCTTGTCATGTTCTTCGTGCTCGGTCTGCTGTTCTTGAAGACCATTCTGCAAATTACCGGCGTGATCGATTTTTAATCCTTTCTAACGTCAAAAAGCGGTCCGGAAAAACGGACCGCTTTTGCATTTGAGGTTTACAGTTTGAAGATCAAGGCGACGAGCGTAAACAGCCAGTGCGCCGCGATGCCGGCGCAAAGACCGCCGATCGTATGGCAGAGGATCGCCTTGCCGGTGAAACGGTTGCACTTCAATGCGTCCATCATGGAGACGTGCGTGGACAGATAGCCGCTCCAGCACATGCAGATCGCGGTGAACACGGAGATGTCGTTCAGAATCGCTCTCGACGCCGCGCCGCTTGCCGCGCTGTCCACAACGATCGCTTCGATCATGGGGAGCGCCGCGCCCGCGCTGCCGAGCGCCGTGACCGGCACGCCGAGCGCTTCGGTGCTTGCAAAGCCGAACAGCGGCTTTAAGAGGAAATTGATTTTTCCCGCAAGCCACGGGATCGCGCCGATACCTTCGTACGCGCCGCCGGTATAGCCGCCGTCGGGCATG
The DNA here is from genome assembly GCA_017428025.1 of Clostridia bacterium. Classification (GTDB taxonomy): domain Bacteria; phylum Bacillota; class Clostridia; order Christensenellales; family CAG-138; genus UBA3792. The sequence goes on along the minus strand of JAFRRO010000072.1, from coordinate 24,318 downwards.
CCTTTGGTCAGCATCATGACGACGGAGCAGATGATCAGCACGCCGGGGATGATCGCAAGACCGAGCTCGACGCCCTTCTTGCCGCCGTCCATCAGCGCGTTCAGCACATGCAGAAAGCCCTTCGGCGTCTCGGTCAGCGTGTCCTCCTTGACCTCCGTTTCGACAACCGCGGGACGGTCCTTGCCGAAGAACCGCTTCATGAAGAACAGCATCAGTCGGGTGGAGACGATCGCGCCGACGACCGTGCCGAGGTTGCCGCAAAGCGCCGCCCAGATGACGCCCGTGCCGAGCGTTCCGCCGCCCGCCATCTTCGTGTTTGAGAACGCGAGCATGAAGCTCGTGACGATCAGTCCCATCCCGAACGACGTGCCGAGATTGGTCAGCGCCGGAACCTGATACGCCTTGAAGTAGCGGCGGAACTTGGCGTCGCTCGCAAGCGTAAGGATCGCGGGGTTGTCGGAAAGGTACGTCGTGACGATGCCGAGCGCCGATGCGCCGGGCATGCCGAACAGCGGCTTCATCAGCGGCGACAGGACCTTGTTGATGAGATCGACGACGCCGAACACCGTCATCAGTTCGGACAGCGCGCCGGCGATGACGGCAAGCGCCATGATATAGAACACCGTGTTGATCAGAAGATCAAACGCCGTTTTCATCAGTGTATTGATCGAATTGCTCAATCCCATCGGGATTGCGAAGATCGCAAAGAACGCGATGATCGACAGCAGGCAAATCAGCGCAACGGCGAACTTTCTCCGCCGTGCACGCGCCGGACCGAACGACTTCTTTTTGGCTTTGATCTGCTTCTCCATGTACGAACCGCCCCTCCGTTTTGGGGCTCAGATTACATATTGTAGTACTTGTCGAACTCTGCCGGATGCGGGATCTTGGCGATCTCGAGGCATTCGTTGCGCTTGCGCTTGATGAAGTTCCTGATGAGTTCCTCCGGGAACACGCCGCCCGCGGTCAGATAGTCGTGATCCGCTTCGAGCGCGTCGAGCGCCTGTTCGAGCGAGGTCGGCAGATGATGCAGCTTCGCCTTCTCCTCCGGCGGCAGCTCGAAGAGGTTCATATCGTAGGGGCCCCAGCCGTTCGCATGCGGATCGATCCGCTTCTGAATGCCGTCGAGACCTGCCATCAGAATCGCCGCGTAGCAGAAGTACGGGTTGCAGGTGCCGTCCGGATTTCTGAGCTCGAACCGGCGCAGGTTCGGCGTCTTCGCATATGCCGGAATGCGGATGACCGCGCTGCGGTTCGACGTCGCATAGCCGACGGTGACCGGCGCTTCAAAGCCGGGGACGAGACGCTTGAACGAGTTGGTCGACGGGTTCGTGATCGCGCAGAGCGACGCGATGTGCTTCAAAAGACCGCCCATGAACCAGTGCGCTTCCTGACTGAGGTGCGAATAGCCGTTGTCGTCAGAAAAGACCGGTTCGCCGTCCTTGAACAGGATCATATGCACGTGCATGCCGCTGCCCGCCTCGCCGTAGACCGGCTTCGGCATCATGGTCGCGGAAAGACCGTACTTCTCGGCGGTGTTGCGGATGATGTACTTGATCATCATGCTGCCGTCCGCCATCTTCGTCATCTCGCCGAGCAGCGGTTCGATCTCGAACTGACCTGCGCCGCCGACTTCGGGATGGTGATACTTCACGGGAATGCCCGCCTTTTCGATTTCGAGGCACATCTCGCTGCGGCACTCGTACGTCCGGTCCAGCGGCTTTGCGACATGATAGTGCTTCTGGAACGGAACGACGCAGCCGCGGCCTTCGGTCTCGCTGTTCCAGTACGCCTGATCCGCGTCGAGGAACGCCGCGATTGCGTTGTGATCGACCTTCCAGCCGACCTGATCGAACAGATAGAACTCAAACTCCGGCAGAATCTTCATCTCGTCCGCAATACCGGTGTCCTTCATGTACTGCACCGCCGAATTGACGATGTTGCGCGGATACTGCGCGAGCGGACGGTTTTGCGGATAGTCGATGATCATGGCGTTGCCGATCATGGACAGCGTCTTGACGCTGCAGAACGGATCGATCATCGCGGTTTCGAGATCGGGGATATAGACCATATCGCTCTTTTCCACGACGGCGTAGCCGTAGTTGGACGCATCGAAGCCGATGCCGTTTTTCATGGTATCTTCATTGAAGTTCGTTGCGGGAATCGTAACGTGCCGGAACTGACCGTCGATGTCGACGATCTTGAAGTCGACCATCTGCACATCCTGTTCCTTGATGAGCGCCATAATGTCTTTTGCCGTAGTAGCCATGCGTGACCTCCATACAAACAATAATACGATTCGATCATTCGAATCCATCGTCATTTTAACACAGGAATTCGCGTTTGTATACGGTCTTGCGCGCTTCCGAAAAAATATAAAAAATCAGTATGCATTCCGATTTGACGGCGCGGCGGTTCCGTGATACAATGCGGAGAGTTCATCCGATACGGAGGCATTTCCATGGAACAGAAAACGCTGCTGATCACCGGCTTCATGCCGTTCGGCGGAGACGCCGTGAACCCCTCCTGGGAGGCGGTCAACAAACTGCCGGACGCGATCGGCGCATACCGGCTCGAAAAGCTGCTGCTGCCGGTCGAATTCGGACGCGCCGCCGCGCTTGCGATCGAAAAAGCGAAGGCGGTTCACGCCGCCGCCGTGCTCTGCGTCGGGCTTGCCGCAGGCAGGAACGCCGTGACGCCCGAGGTCGTGGGCATCAATCTGCGCGATGCACGGATCGCGGACAACGCAGGCGTGCAGCCGCAGGACGAACCGGTCGTGCCGGACGGTCCCGCCGCGTATTTCTCGACGCTTCCGGTGCGCAAAATGACCGAAGCGATTCAGGCATGCGGCATCCCCGCCGCGTTGAGCTATACCGCGGGCACCTATGTTTGCAACGACCTGCTCTATTCCGTGCTGCACCGTTTCCGTGACAGTGAAACGCGCGTCGCGTTCATCCACGTGCCGAGCCTGTCCGAAACCTTTTCTCTGCCCGTTCTGTCCCGCGCGCTCACAGCCGCGGTCGAGGCAATCTGAAATTAGGGGAAAACCACGTGAAGAATCTGTTCGGCAAGGCGTTTTTCAAGGAAATGCTGCCGCTTGCGATCCCGATCGCGCTGCAAAACCTGTTGATGGCGTCGTTCCGCCTCGTCGATATGCTGATGCTCGGTCAGTATTCCGGCGATGCGATGGCTGCCGTCGACCTTGCGAGCCAGATGTCGTTTCTCGTGGATCTGCTGTCGTTCGGCGTGGCGAGCGGCTGCGCGGTGTTTCTCGCACAGTATCACGGCGCGAACAACCGCGAGGGCATCTGGCGCGTGATGGGCTGCGGGCTCGTAACGCTCGTGCCGATCGGGCTGCTTGTCACGTTCCTTTCCCTTGCCTTTCCCGAAACGATCATGCGCGTGCTGACCGACGACGCGAACCTTTGCGAGATCGGCGTGTCTTATCTGTCGATCGCCGCGTTCTCCTATCTCGGCATCGTCGTCAACTCCGTGCTGTCCACAGTCCTGCGCTCGACCGAGCGCGTGCGTCTGCCGCTGATCGCAAGCGGCACCGCGGCGGCGCTGAACGCGTTTTTGAACTACGTCCTGATCTTCGGGCACTTCGGCTTCCCCGCCCTCGGCGCGCGCGGCGCAGGCATCGCGACGGCGGTTTCCGCCGCGTTCGGTCCGCTGATCCTGATCGTCGTATCGCTGATCCAACGCAACATCCTGATCGCGCCGGTCCGTTCCGTCTTTCATCTCAAGGGCTTCTTTCTCCCGTTCTGGAAGCGTTCCCTGCCTGCGTTTTTGAACGAAACGCTGTGGTCGGCGTCGATCGTCGTCGTCAACGCGATCTTCGGGCACATGGGTGCGGAGAACTACGCCGGACTGTCGACGGTCCGCACGATCGAAAACCTCGTCTTCGTCTTTTTGATCGGCGTCTGCCACTCGTGCAACATCCTCGTCGGCAAGCACATCGGCGCGGACGACGAACCCGGCGCCAAGCGTATCGCGAACTCGTTCCTGGTGCTGACGCCGCTGTTCGGGCTCGTGCTCGGCGGTATCGTGCTGCTGATGCGCGGACCGGTCGTCGATCTCTTTCAGATCGGCGACACATCCAAATCCGTGGCGCGCGCGCTGCTTCTGCTGTACGCGTTCGAAATCGGCTTGCGCAACATTCCCTACATCGCGGTCGTCGGGATCTTCCGCGCCGGCGGCGATACGCGTATCGGCTTTTACGGCGATCTCGGCATCCAGTACCTTGTCGTAATCCCGATCGCCGCGCTTTTGGGGCTCGTGCTGAAGCTTCCGTTCGTCACGACCTACGTCGTGATGCAGCTGTGCGACGATCTGGCGAAGAACCTCGTCTACCTGATCTACTACAAAAAGGGCAACTGGATCAAGCCGGTCAGCCGCATCGGCATCGACTTCTCGGACTGCTGACATAAAAACACAAAAACTGCCGCGAAAAACGGCAGTTTTTTACGTTCAAATGCAGTCGAACAGGCGGATCAGCAGAACCGCCGCAAGCAGCAGCAGAAGCAGCGCGGCGAACAGCAGAACGGTCGCGGCCTTCCCCTGCCGTTTGATCAACGCGACCGCAAACAGCGCGATCGCAAGCAGCAGAACGGCCGACGCAAGCACGATCCGAAAGGTCCGGTCCCCGTCCGCCGTCCGGTTCTTGCCGGGCGTCAGCGCAGGCGTTTGCTGCGGCGCAATCGCCGGTTCTGCGGTCGGTTCCGTCGTCGGTTCCTGCGTCGGTGCGAGCGTCGGTTCTGCACTCGGCTCGGCAGTCGGTTCGGGCATCGGTTCCTCGGTGGGCTCCGGCGTCGGTTCTGCGGTCGGTTCCGGCGTCTGCTCCGGCGTCGGATCGATATGCTCGAACAGGTCGTTGATGCCGGTATCGAGTCCGACCGTGCTGAACACCAGTCCGAACCGTTCCAGACTGCACTCGTTCTCGTTGTTGCACAGATGGTTCCAGAGCCGCTGCGACTGATGGCATTGATACGCCTCCTGTGCAACCTCCAGCCCCGTGCGCCCGTCGAACGCCGCAAGCGGTTCCGTCGCGGTGATGAAGATCGGATTTTCCGCGGCAAGGTGCAGATAGAGCTTCTTGACCTGCCACACGCCGTACTGCGAAGCGGAATCCGGATCGTACGCGGGATCTGCGGCGTCCTTCACTGCAAGGCGGATCGTCTCCGCAATCACCATGTGCTGCCAGTGTCCGTACTCGCCGTTGTCGTCGTGCGTGACCGCGACCTCCGGCTTCAGCCGCCTCAGATACCGTACGAGCACGCGCTCCACGTCCTCCGGCAATAACTCATTCTTGCGCGCTTCGCGATACTTGGCGCCGATATCGGGCAGCCCCGCCATCAGCGGATACGTGCGCAAGCCCATGATCCACGCGCCGTTGAGCGCCTCGGTCCTGCGCACGCGCGTACGCGTCGCAAGATACAGGATCGTACCGTTGAAGCCGCGCTCCGCGCCGTAGGTCGCGACGACGTTTCCCATGAACAGGCAGTCGTCGTCCGGGTGCATGGCGATCACCAGAAAATCGGCCTTCTGAACGGTCGGCTGCCACGGATGATATTCCTTCGGCGCCCCGCCGATATACGGGATCAGCGTACACAGCTCCGCGTCCGCATGCGGCGTCAGCCGCACGCCGAACACACCCTCCGCGATCTCGACGCCGTTGTTCCAGTACGGTTCGCCCTCGCGCGTTTCCAGAACGCCGCCGTCCGCGTCAAGCAGCTCGATCGTATACGGCGCTGGATCGATGCCGATCTTGTCGGTCCACTCGAAGTACACGAAATCGACCTCCGCGTTCTTCCACCGCACCGAAACCCACTCGTCCTTCGAGAACGAATAATAGGTCCCCTCGTCGCGGTCTCCGAGCCGGTTCACAAGGGACTTGCGCTTGCGCGCGTCCGCATAGGTGCTCTTTTTGGCATAGCTTGTCGGCGCATCGGTCGTCCGGTCCGCAGAAGCGGCGCCCACCCCCGTGCACAGCAGCGCAAGGGAAAGCAGCGCCAATATGATTTTGTAAAACGGTCGTTTCATGTCGATTTGCCTTCGCGATACTATACCACTTCCGCGATCCGCTTGTCAATCGCGCGGCGTCACAGGCCGAAGCGTTTCAAAAGCAGCATAAACCCGAGCAGCAGCGCGAGAAAGCCGAAGTTGAACGCGGAGAACGTGCGCACGTACTGCCACGTCTTGCCGGGGTTGTGATGAAGATACTCGCGGAACGTGATGAGGCTTGCGAGCGACGCGATCAGCGTGCCGACGCCGCCGATATTGACGCCGACCAGCAGGTCCGCATAGTTCTCGGTAAACTGCGAGAGCAGGATCGCGCTCGGCACGTTGCTAATGAACTGACAGGAAAGCGTGCTCACGACCAGCACGTTGCGGTTCAGAAGCCCCGAAACGAACGTGCGCACAGCTTCGATGCGCGCCATATTGCCCGCGAAGATAAAGAAGAATACGAACGTGAACAGCAGCGGATAATCCACCATCGCCAGCGCTTTGCGGTCCGCAAACAGCAGCACGGCGGGAATCACGATCAGCCCGATCCAGTACGGAATCCCGCGGAATACGATCACGATCGACAGCGCGAACAGCGCAAGATACAGCGCGACGCGCTTTTTGTTGAGCTTCATCTCCATGCCGTCGAGCTTCAGCGGTTCGGGTTTGACGAACAGGATGCAGCAGAGCGTGATCAGCGCGACCGCAAAGACGAACGGCGGCGCCATGATCCGCATGAATGTGAGGTTCGGAATTTCGAACCGGCTGTACAGGTACAGATTCTGCGGATTGCCGAACGGCGTCAGCATGCCGCCGAGGTTTGCGGCGATGTTCTGCATGATGAACGTGAATGCCATGTATTTCTCGTTCTTCGTGGTGTTCAGTACGAAGAATCCGAGCGGCAGAAACGTCAGCAGCGCCATGTCGTTGGCGATCAGCATCGAGCCGATGAACGTGATATAGACGAGCGCAAGCACACAGAGCCGCGCGGTCCGGAACAGGATCACGACCTTACGCGCAAGGATGTAGAAGAAATAGATGTTCCGCAGCGCGCACACCACCGCCAGCACACAGAACAGACAGGTCAGCGTGCGAAAATCGAAATAGCCGAGGTACGCGCGATCCACGGGCACGATGCAGCTCGTGATCACCGCCGCGCAAAACGCGATCAGCATCACGACGTTCTTTCGTGCAAAGTGCACGATCCGTTTTACTGCTTTGCTCTGCATTGTGTCCCCCAACCTTCGTCCCTGCGGCTGTTTCAGCAGAAAACGGCGGGACAAGCCCGCCGCCTGTGTCTTTCGTACGATTACGGATCTGGCACCCAGACCGGTTCCCAGTGTCCTTCCTCGGGCGAGTCGACCACCCATTCCACGTGCCAGCCGGTGACGCCGTCATGCTCCTTGTGGTACGCCTGATCCGCCATACAGGAATCCTTGTCGAGGAAGACCTTGCCGCAGACGTGGCAGTGCCATTCCTGATGCTTGACCTCCGGCTGATCGACCACCCACACGAGCTCCCAGTGACCGCCCTGCGCGGGCGTAGCGGTCGGCGCCGCGGTCGGCTGCTGTGTCGCCGCGGACGGCTGTACGGTCGGCTGCGTACTCGGCGCGGCGGTCGGCTGTGCGCTCGGTCTCGGCGTCGGCTTGCGCGTCGGACGCGGTGTGACGGCGGCGCTCGGCGTCGCGTTGCCTGCCGTTGCGGTCGGCGTCGCGGGTTCCGGCGTGTTTTCCGTCTGCGCGGACGGTTCCGCGGTCGGTTCTTCGGTCGGCTCCGGCGTTTCGGCGGCAGGCGTGCCGTCAAGCACGCACAGCAGCGCCTTGTGTTCTTCATCGAACACGTAGTACGCGCCGAAGATATGATTGACTTCCTCTACACTGACCGGAATCGCGCCGTCGCGCATGTTGCCCTGTCCGTCCGACGGATAATACAGCTGCGCCGCTTCTCCGTTGACCGACGCAAGCGCAAGTTGCGGATAGCCGGATTCGCCGTCCGTCCAGCCCTTGGCAAGCCGCGGGAACTCCGCAAAGCCCGCGCCGTTGTCCACGCGCACCTCGGGATACTGCGGATATGCAGGCAGGAAGCCGTACTGACCGGTGGTTTCCTCAAAGGCGTATACGAAGAAGCAGACCTCGCCATGCTCGTCCGAGCAGGCATATACCGGAACGTCCATGCCGTCGAGATCGATCCGCACGAGCGGATACCGTTCCAGCTCCGAATTGGAAAGAACCGCGATGTGGTAGCGCGGTGCGGATTCGCTTTCCTGCGTATCCGCGGTTGCCTGCACGACGGGTTTTGTCGAGCCCTGCGCATCCGCACTGTCGCTTCTGTCCGAACGAATCAGAATCAGCAGAACCGCAGCCAATGCAACCGCCAATATGATCGCAATGATTTTCTTAACGTCCATATCGCATGCCTTTCCGGTTTTTTACGACTTTATCTTACCACAGAACGCTCGCATTTGCAATCGAGCGTCTGAAAATACACAAAAAATTCATCAACCGCCCGCACGAAAAAAGGAGCCGTTTCCGGCTCCGATGTTCAGAGAACGCGTCCGTTCTCAAAGCCGAACCATCAGGTTCCGGCAGTCCGGCGCGTCGTCGTCTATGTAGCCGGTGTCGACGAATCCGACCGTTTCGTAGACGTGCAGCGCGGCGGCGTCCGTTTGTTTCACGCACACCTCCGCGCAGTCGTATTTGCGCTCCGATAGCAGTTCCTTCAGGATCAGGCGCAGCGCTTCCGTGCCGTACCCTCTGCCCTGATATCGGGCGTCGATCATAAACTGCTGCAGATCGTAGCAGGCTGGTTCTTCATCCAGATCCCTGACCAGCGCGAGTCCGACGAGCGTATCGCCGTCCGCAATCCCGATCACCCGCGCATGGCAGTCCCGATAGACGTATCCGCGCGCAAGGATCCCGACCGCGCTGTCCAGAAACCCTTCCTGCTCCGGATGCACGCGCAGTCCCCGCGCTTCGGCGAAGTTCTGTTCGGTTATTTCAACGAGTCTCAGCATGCCGTTCTCCCGTTTCCGTCGGTGTAGAATTCGATGTGTTGAGCGGCAAAAGCGTTCGAAACGCGCCGCAGGCGATCATAACTGCGCAAGGCTTTTCCTTTCGCTCACTCCCACTCGATCGTGCCGCAGGGCTTGGGCGTGAGATCAAACGCGACGCGATTGACGCCCTTTACTTCCTGAAGGATGCGGTCGGTGATGCGCTGCAGGGCGGCAAACGGAATGTCCGGCACGGTGGCGGTCATGGCGTCGACCGTGTTGACCGCGCGCAGAATCACCGGCCAGTCATAGGTGCGTCTGCCGTTGCGAATGCCGGTGGACTTGAAATCGGGAACGATCGTGAAGTACTGCCATACCTTGCCTTCGAGTCCCGCCTTTGCAAATTCTTCGCGCAGGATCGCGTCCGATTCGCGCACGGCTTCGAGACGGTCTCGCGTGATCGCGCCGAGGCAGCGCACGCCGAGTCCGGGACCGGGGAACGGCTGACGGTACACCATGGAATCCGGCAGGCCGAGCGCCTTGCCGACCACGCGCACCTCGTCCTTGAACAGCAGCTTGACCGGCTCGACGAGCGCAAACTTCAGGTCCTCCGGCAGTCCGCCGACGTTGTGATGCGCCTTGACGCCGTCCGCGCTCTCCAGAATGTCCGGGTAGATCGTGCCCTGCGCAAGGAATTCGATCCCGTCCAGCTTGCGCGCTTCCTCTTCGAACACACGAATGAACTCCGCGCCGATGATCTTGCGCTTGCGCTCCGGCTCCTCGACGCCCGCGAGCTTATCGAGGAAGCGATCGACCGCGTCCACATACACGAGGTTCGCGCCGAGCTGATTGCGGAAGACCTCAACGACCTGCTCCGGCTCGCCCTTGCGCAGAAGACCGTGGTTGACGTGCACGCAGGTCAGCTGTTTGCCGACCGCCTTGATCAGCAGCGCCGCGACGACCGAGGAATCGACGCCGCCGGACAGCGCCAGCAGCACCTTTTTGTCGCCGATCTGTTCTCTCAGCGCTTTGATCTGCTCCTCGATAAACGCGTTAGCAAGCGCTTCGGTCGTGATGCGTTCCATCGTTTCCGGTCGTTTGTTTCCCTGTTCCATGTTGCGGTTCCCCCATTTCAAAAGATTGTAACCATTGTACGGCACCGCCCTGCCGTTGTCAAGGCAAAGGCAGGGCGATTGCACGGTTCTTCTCAAAAATACGTTCGCTTATTCCCACTCGATCGTGGCGGGCGGTTTGGGCGTGACGTCGTAGACGATGCGGTTGACGCCCTTGACCTCGTTTGCGATGCGCGCGGAAACGGTCTGAAGGACCTCCCACGGCAGCTTGGTGAAGTCCGCCGTCATGAAATCGCTCGTGGTGACGGCGCGCAGGGCGAGCACATAGTCGTAGGTACGGAAATCGCCCATCACCCCGACGGTGCGGGTGTCGGTCAGCACGGCAAAATACTGATCCGCCCTGACCTTGGCGCGGTCGAGCTCCTCGCGGTAGATCGCGTCCGCCTCGCGCAAAATGTCGAGCTTCTCTTTGGTGATTTCGCCGAGCACGCGGATCGCGAGCCCGGGACCGGGGAACGGCTGCCGGTTGACGAGTGCATCGGGCAGACCGAGCAGCTTGCCGAGACGGCGCACCTCGTCCTTGAAGAGCCCGCGCAGCGGTTCCACGACGCCGACAAAGCCCATGTCCTTCGGCAGTCCACCGACGTTGTGATGGCTCTTGATGACCGCGGCGTCGGTGCCGGATTCGACGACGTCCGGATAGATCGTGCCCTGCGCGAGAAACTCCGGCTTTCCGATCGTCTTTGCCGCGCGCTCAAAGGTTTCGACGAACAGACGTCCGATGATCTTGCGCTTCTGTTCCGGCTCGGATACGCCGTTGAGCGCCGCAAGGAAGCTCTCGCTTGCGTCGATCGCGATCAGTTCGAGATCGTGCTGCGAAAACGCCGCCTTGACCTCCTCCGTCTCGTTCTTGCGCATGAAGCCGTGGTCGACATAGATGCAGGTGACCTGCCCCGGCAGCGCCTTTGCAAGCAGCGCCGCGCATACCGAGGAATCGACGCCGCCGGACAGTCCGAGCAGCACATGCCGGTCGCCGACCTGCCGCTTGACCGCGGTGATCTGTTCCTTGAGATACCCGTCCATCGTATAGCCGTCCTCGGCGTGACAGACGTCGAACACGAAGCGCCGGAGCATCTCCAGTCCGTTTCTCGAAAGCTCCGTTTCCGGATGGAACTGTACGCCGTAGAGGTTCTTTTCGCGGTTTTCGAACGCCGCGACGGGGCAGTTTGCGGTGTGCGCCGTCACAACGAAGCCCTCCGGCAGTCCGACCACGCGGTCGGTGTGGCTCATCAGCACCTGCTGGACCGGTTCGAGCCCCGAAAACAGCGCCGCGTTCGGATCGACCGTCGCTTCGACGGCGCCGTATTCGCTGGTCTCCGCGGACGCCACCGTGCCGCCGTGCATGTGGCACATGAGCTGCATGCCGTAGCAGATGCCGAGCACGGGAATACCGAGCGCAAACAGCCCTGGATCGCACAGCTTTGCGTGATCGCCGTAGACGCTGTTCGGTCCGCCGGTGAAGATGATCCCCTTCGGCGCAAGCGCTTTCATCGCTTCGGGTGTGATGCTGCTCGGCTTGATCAGCGAGTAAACGCCGAGCTCGCGCACGCGGCGCGCGATCAGTTCCTTATACTGTCCGCCGAAATCGACGATGATGATGGTATCCGCCATATCCGCCTCCTGAACAATCGATGGTATTATTGTACGGCGCGACGCCGTTCCCTGTCAAGGCAAGCGCGCGCGAACAGGAAAACGCCCGAGGAAACCTCCCCGGGCGTTTGACGCGTTTTCTTACAGCTCCGCAAAGTACTTGATGGTACGGACCATCTGCGAAGTGTAGCTGTTCTCGTTGTCATACCAGGACACGACCTGCACCTGATAGGTGTCGTCGTCGAGCTTCTGGACCATGGTCTGGTTCGCATCGAACAGCGAGCCGTAGGTCATGCCGATGATGTCGGACGAAACGAGCTTCTCGGTGGTGTAGCCGAAGGATTCGCTCCCCTGCGCCTTCATCGCCGCGTTGACCGCTTCCTTGGTGACGTCCTTGCCCTTGACGACCGCAACGAGGATCGTGGTGGAGCCGGTCGCAACCGGAACGCGCTGTGCGGAACCGATCAGCTTGCCGTTGAGTTCCGGAATGACGAGACCGATCGCCTTCGCAGCGCCGGTGCTGTTCGGAACGATGTTCGCTGCGCCTGCGCGTGCGCGCTGCAGGTCGCCCTTCTTATGCGGACCGTCGAGAATCATCTGGTCGCCGGTGTACGCATGGACCGTGGTCATGATGCCCGCCTGAATCGGGAAGTTGTCGTTCAGAGCCTTGGTCATCGGCGCGAGGCAGTTCGTGGTGCAGCTTGCCGCGGAGATGATCTTGTCTTCCTTGGTCAGGATGTCGTTGTTGACGTTGAAGACGATCGTGGGCAGATCGTTGCCTGCCGGAGCGGAGATAACGACCTTCTTTGCGCCTGCGTCGATATGCGCCTGCGCCTTCGCCTTGCTGGTGTAGAAGCCGGTGCATTCAAGCACGACGTCCACCTTGAGCTTGCCCCAGGGCAGGTTCTGCGCCTTCGGCTCCGCATAGATGGTGATCTCTTTGCCGTCGACGGTGATGGAACCCGGAACCTTTACGGTCTTGCCGTCCTCTTCGAAGACGGGCTCCTTGGAAGAAACGGTGTGCTTGTTCTCGCCGATCACGCCGCAGTACCCCTTCTGTGCCGTGTCATACTTGAGCAGGTGCGCAAGCATTGCCGGGCTGGTCAGGTCGTTGATTGCGACGATCTTGTAGCCCTTTGCGCCGAACATCTGACGGAACGCAAGACGACCGATGCGGCCGAAACCGTTGATTGCAACTCTTACCATGTGGAAAATCCTCCTGAATATATTTTTACGTTATTATGGTACAACAAACACGCGGAAAATGCAAGCATTTCAAGTAAGATTTGCGTAAAAAGGCGGATCGGAATCAATACTCGATCGTCTTGATTCTGACGATGACCGCATCGCTGCCGGACAGTCGTCTGGTCAGCGTCATTGTCGCCGTCCCATGCTGCGGGAAATCCTCCGGAACCGGTATGACCAGCGCGTAGTCATAGAAGACCGTGTCGTCATCCGTATACCGATACATCGCCGAATACAGCGTGCCGTCCTCCGACGGGATATCGCGCCCGTCGATGCTGATTGCAATTGCGATGCCGCCGTTTTTGAGCGTGCCGGCATCGCTGCCGACAATCAGCTGCTGTTCGGGATCCGTCGATTCATAGAGCCGCACCACAAAGCAGTTCGGGAAGATCTCGCCGTACATCCATTCGGCGATCCCGCCGATGTCTTCCTCGGAATCATAGCGCCAGTCGATCCAGAGTTCTACCGACGGATCAAACGTCTCAACGTACGTTTCCTGCCCTGCGTCGCCCGAAGCCGTGTACCGGATCTCCATCGTCAGCTCCGTTTCTTCGCGATACGCAAAATACGCGTTTGCGTCGAATCCATCGTCCCGATCGCCGGCCCGCAGCTGATAATAGCCTTTCGCGATCTCCTCCGGCGTCAGTTCGATCTCGAGCGCGGGATTCTCATCGTTCGGCGCAGTGAGCCGCAGTGAAACAGACGTGACCTGATCCGGCACCGATATGTTCAGCGCGGCGTAATACACCAGCGACGCATGATAGTAATAGATAACGTCCACCCCCGGCGTCGGAGCCGGCGTTGCCGTAGGCGCCTGCGTCGGTTCTGCCGTCGGCTCCATTGTCACAGCTGCGGTCGGCCGTGCGGTCAAAGCCGGCGTTTCGCTCGCCTGCGCCGCAGGCGGCGGTGTGACCGAAGCGGTCGGATCCTTCGTATGCGGCGACGATAAGAACAGTAGGCCGACCGAAAGCAGACCGATCGAGGCAAAATACAGCATGATCTTGCGCAGTCGGTGTTTGTCTGTCTCAGGTTCGACGATCGGTGCGTTCCGATTGAATTCGTCTGGCAGAACCGGATATTCAGGTGCGCCGTCCTCGTGAAACTCGGTCGGCACATCCATGATTTCGTGCAGTCGTTTTCTCATTTTTGATGCACGTCAAACTGCGGGAACGGCACCTCGACGCCGAGCTTGCGCATACCGATCAAAAGATCGTGATTCAGTACGCGCGCACCCGCGAAGATGTCCGACTCCGCGACCTCCGCGTAGAATTTCAGAACGATCGAACTGTCGTCCAGCCGGTCGATACCGAGATAGACCGGATCGGACTTCATCATTTCGGGATGCGCTGCACGGATTATTTTGAGCAGCTCCGGTATCTTTTCTTCGAGCGCTTCGACGTCCGTATCGTACGGGATCGGAAACTCCGTAATCGCTTTGGACGAATTGTCCGAGCGGTTCAGGATGTTTTTCATATCCGAATTGTTGATGATCTTGACGTTCCCGCCCGGATCGGTCAGCACCGTCGTGCGCACGCTGATATCCGTGACCGTGCCGCGGAATCCGTTGATCTCGATGATGTCGCCGATGTTGTACTGATTGTCAATCAGGATGAACATGCCGGTCACGATGTCCGCAATCAAGCTCTCCGCGCCGAAGCCGATGATCAGCGCGATGATGCCGAGACCGGCAAGGATCGTGATGATATCGACGCCGAAGACCGACAGCACCAGACATATACCAATCAGAATGACGATGTAGCGCATCAGGTTGCGCGTCAGCGCGATCATCGTGCGCACCCGGTTGCTCTTCGGTTTGAGCAGGCTCAGAATATAGCCGACGGCGCCCTCCGCCGCAAACAGAACCAGAAGGATCACGGCGGAGTTCAGGATTGCCTTCGGATTCCATTGCACATGCGGAACTTTCTCGATCCAGCCGAGCGCATGTCCGACGAAGTACAGAATCACAGCCGCAACCGCACATGCGATGATACGAATCAATGCTCGATGTTTTTTCATAAACGCTCCTTTCCGATACGGGCCATACCCGCTATCCCGTATAATATATTATATCGGATAGTCCTGCCCCCTGTCAATCGTGACGCATCAAAAAAGCTCTCCGCTTGCGCAAAGAGCTTTTTTCATCAGTACATGAAGCTGACCTTGAGGTCTCTGTCGCCGACCGTGAACGTGTAGCGATACCAATAGACGTCTCCGTCGTGCGTGTAGGGCGACACACTGATCATATCTCCGGTGCCGGTCTGGAAAATACCCGCTCCGGACCAGCCCTCCGCAGACGCATAGATCGTGACCCGCTGTCCCTCGTACACGGTCTTCGAACCGCCGAACGAACCCTTGGAGAATCCGCATCTGGAGGAGCATGTAAACGTATGCTGCGGCGGTACGGGTGTCGGTCTCGGCGTGGGTTTCGGCGTCGGTACCGGCGTGGGCGGCGCGCCGCCGCTTCCGTCCGACCAGCAGGCATAGACGCGGCACGTGATCCGTTTGGTCCAGTCGCGGTCCTCCGGCGTCTTTGCGTCCGGAAGCTTTTCGAAGAAGTCATAATACGTGACGGCGTCGATCATGTTGCCGTCAACGTCGCACCATCCGGCAAACGTCTTGCCCGCGCGCTGCGGTACGGGGAACGGCGCAAGATAGAACAGTCCCTCCAACTCGATCGGGAAACCGACAGCGCACTCGCCGAACAGCAGTTCTCCTTCATAAAACTCCAGCCGGAAATCTCCGAACCAGACGACGTGAATCTCCGCCTCATAGACGCCTTCGATGCTCTTGGGCAGAATGCCGAGATCGTCCGCCCGCAGCGAACTGCCGAGCGGGATCGAACCGATCGGGTGCGGCTTTTCGTTTTCAAAGCACAGACTTTCGAGATACGCGCGGCTGCTGTCCGCAAGCAGGACGTAGCCCTGCGCCGTATAGCCCGCAAGCTCCGGCAGTGCGGGCAGCGCATATTCCTCAAACGTCGCGGCATCGAGCGTCTCCTCCGCAAGGATCGTGCTCGGATACCGGTCCTGCATCGCCATCTCGCGGCTGTAGATGTCCGAGTACACCACGATGTGAATGAGACCGGTGTACCGCGGCACCGCGGTGGGCGTCGGCTCCGCAGTCGGTATCGGCGTCGGCGTGATGTTCGGCGTCGGCACAAGCGTCGGCGTCGATGCGGGCACGGCGGTCGGCGTGACTTCAACGACCGGCGGAACCGTTTCGGCTGCGGCCGTCTCCTCCGCCGTATTGACGCGGACGATCGGCGTGATCACGCCGAGAATGACGATCCCGATCGAAGCAAGGTACAGCATGATCTTGCGCACCGTCGACGGTTTCCGTTCTTCGCGTTTGACGATCGGTGCGTTCAGGTTGTACTCATCGGGCGGCGCTGCGATCTCCTTGTTCGGATCGGCCGCATACTCCGGCGGGATGTCTGTCCGGCTTTGCCACCGTTTTTTCGCGAACAGTTTCATCAGCCGCGCATGTCAATTCTCTGATACGGAACATTGACGCCGAGCTTACTCATGCCGAGCAGCAGATCGCGATTGAGCGCGCGCATGCCCGCATAGATATCCACCTCGGAAACGTCGACCACAAATTTCAGAACGAGCGCGCTGTCGTCAATGCGCTCGACGCCGACATACTTCGGCACGCTGCGCATCAGCGGCTGGTTTGCATCATGGATCTCCTGCAGCATTGCGGGGAATTTCCCTTCCAGCTCGACGAGGTTCACTTCGTACGGGATCGGGAACTCCGCGATCGCCTTGGATGTGTTGTCCGAACGGTTCAGGATGTTCTTCATGTCCGAATTGTTGATGATCTTGACGTTCCCGCCCGCGTCGGTCAGCACGGTCGAACGGACGTTGATTTCCGTCACGGTGCCGCGGAACCCGTCAACCTCGATGATATCGCCGATGTTGTACTGATTGTCGATCAAAATGAACATGCCGGTGACGATGTCCGCGATCAGGCTCTCCGCGCCGAAGCCGATGATCAGGGCGATGATGCCGAGACCGGCGAGGATCGTGACGACGTCAACGTTGAAGATCGTCAGCGCAACGCAGATCGCCGCCAGAACCGCGGCGTAGCGCAGAATGTTTCTGGTCAGCGAGAACAGCGTGCGCGCGCGGTTGTTCTTCGGACGCGGCAGACTCAAGAGATACACGATCAGACCTTCCGCCGCAAACAGAGCAAACACGATCAAAATCCCGCGCAGCGCTGCCTTCGCATTCCATTGAAACCGCGGGATCTCATCGAGATAGCCAAGATGCTTGCCGATCAGATAGACCAATACGGTGATTAGGGCGCATACAAGCGCCCGGATAAGCGCATAATGTTTTTTCTTCATATGAGCTCCTTTCGCGGGAACGGAATCCGACCGCAGCCGCTTGCGAATTATGGCTGTATATAGTATACTGTGTTCTGCGGCAAGCTGTCAATCACCCGCGGAAAGAAAGGAAATCATGTTTTCGGAAAAGGAACCGTTTTTGCGGCGCGTTGTGCGCCCGGATGCGCTTGAACCGTTCGGATTCGTGCAAACGCCGGACGGCTATCGCTATGCCGAACCGTTTCTGGACGGCGCGTTTCGCGCGGAGATTCTGATCGACGAAGCGGGCGACGTGTACGGAAGCGTCGTCGACTGCGATCTCGAGGAGGAATACCTGCCGATCCGCACGGAAGCGGGCGTCGGCGCGTTCGTCGGAAGCGTCCGCGAAGGCTATCAGGCGATCCTTTCGCGCATCGCGGCGCAGTGCTTTATGGAGGAGCCTTTCATTTTCCCTCAGACCAACCGCATCACGCTCGCGCTTGAGCGCCGGTACGGCGACCGGTTCGACCATCCGTTCCGTACCGCAAAAACCTATGCGGCGTTCCGCCATCCCGACACGCGCAAGTGGTACGGTCTCGTCATGGACATCAAGCGCTCGCTGCTGACGAAGGAACCGGCGGAGGCCGCGCCGAAGGTCGAGGTCGTCAACCTCAAGATCGACCCGGACCGCTTTGGGGCGCTGACCGCGATCCCCGGCATCTTCCCCGCCTATCACATGAAGCGTCCGGAATGGATCAGCGTGCTGCTGGACGATACCGTGCCGGACGAAACGGTGCTCGAACTGCTCGACCGAAGCCGGAGCTTCGCCGCGCGCGGCGGGAAAAAGACGTCGCAGGACGGGCGGACGAACTGGATCGTGCCGGGCAATCCGCGCTATTACGACGTCGACGCCGCCTTTGCAAAGAGCGAGGAAATCCTCTGGAAGCAGTCGAGCGACGTCCGGATCGGCGACATCGTGTATCTGTACGTCGGCGCGCCGGTGTCCGCCGTGCGCTACCGCTGCGAAGCGGTCGCCGTGAATCTCCCCTATGCCTATGACGATCCGAACGTTTGCATCCGCCGCGTCATGCGCATCCGCAGGCTCAAAACCTACGCGCCGGACGCGCTGCCGTTCTCAAAGCTCTGCGAGCTCGGCATCCGCGCGGTCCGCGGTCCGCGCACGGTGACAGCCGCATTTCTGGAATACGAAAAATCCCTGTGATCGACACAGGGATTTGTTTCACTCCATCTTATTTTTCCGTATTCAGTTCTTCGGCGACGATGTACAGCGGACGCCCTTTGAGTTCGTCGTACATTCTGCCGAGATACATGCCGTAGACGCCCATGAATCCGAACAGCAGCGCAAACAGCAGCACGCCGCCCGCAACCGCCCAGAGCCATTGCGGACACGCCGTTCCGAAGATCGCGGTCAAGACGATCATCGCAACCAGCCCGAGCACGCCGAGCACGCCGAGCGCGACGCCGATGCCGAACGGCAGCTCCAGCGGCTTCGAGGAGAAGTTGAAGATCCCGTCGCACGCGAGCTTGAGCATCTTCTTGAGCGTGTACTTCGTCTTGCCCGCCGCGCGTTCCTCGCGCACGTACTCGATCGGCACGGCTTCAAAGCCCATCCACGCGGACATTCCGCGCAAGAACCGCGCCTGCTCGCGCATCTTCAGAAACACGTTCGCAACCTTGCGGTCCAGAAGCCGGAAATCGCCGGTGTCGAGCGGGATCGGATACGCGCTCATCCACGAGAGCAGCCGGTAATAGAGCTTTGCGGTCAGCTTCTTGAACACCGTTTCGCCCTTGCGCTTCAGCCGCTTGCCGTAGACGATGTCCGCGCCGTCCTTCCACATCTCAACCATCTTCGGAATCAGCTCCGGCGGATCCTGCAGGTCGACGTCAATGATGATCAGCGCGTCGCCCTTCGCGTGGTCCATGCCGCAGGTGACCGCCAGCTGATGCCCGAAATTGCGGGAGAAGGAATAGACCTTGACCGTGTCCGGATGCGCCTTCGCAAGCTGCCGGAGCTCGCGCATCGTGCCGTCGCGGCTGCCGTCGTTGACGTAGATGATCTCATACGGATGCCCGGTGGAACGCATCGCCGCGTCCATGCGGCGGTAGGATTCCAGCAAAACTTCCTCTTCGTAGTAGACGGGAATGATCAAGGAAAGCATTTTTTCTGCCATCGCTGCCTCCGGATTGTTGTTTTTCATAGTATACCGCAAAAAAGTTTCGGTTGCAATTCCTTTTCCGGAGTTATATAATGAACTTGTAAAATTCTGCAAAGGAGATCGTTTATGGCTATTGTAACAAGTACCGAAATGTTCAAAAAGGCATACGACGGCGGATACGCGATCGGCGCATTCAACGTCAACAACATGGAGATCATCCAGGGCATCACCGCGGCGGCGATCGCGGAGCGCGCTCCGTTGATCCTGCAGGTGTCGAAGGGCGCCCGCGCCTATGCGAACCACATCTACCTCATGAAGCTCATCGAAGCGGCGATCGAGGATGCGGAGCAGAACGCCGGCTTTGATCTGCCGATCTGCGTCCATCTGGACCACGGCGACAGCTTCGAGCTCTGCAAGAGCTGCATCGACGGCGGCTTCACCTCCGTCATGATCGACAAGTCCGGCCTCCCGCTCAAGGAGAACATCGCGATCACCAAGCAGGTCGTCGAGTATGCGCACGATCACGGCGTGGTCGTCGAGGCGGAGCTCGGTACGCTGGCAGGCGTCGAAGACGAGGTCAACGTTTCCGCCGAGGATTCCTCCTATACGCATCCGGACGATGTGCAGGAATTCGTCGAGAGCACCGGCTGCGACTCGCTGGCAATCGCGATCGGCACGAGCCACGGCGCCTACAAGTTCACGGCAGCGCAGTGCACCCGCAACGAACAGGGCCTGCTCGTTCCCCCGCCCCTCCGCTTCGACATCCTCCGCGAGGTCGAAAAGCGTCTCCCCGGCTTCCCGATCGTTCTGCACGGTTCCTCCTCGGTCCCGCAGGAGTTCGTGAAGATCATCAACGAGAACGGCGGCAAGATGCCCGACGCGGTCGGCATCCCCGAGGAACAGCTTCGTGAAGCCGCGCGCATGGCGGTCTGCAAGATCAACATCGACTCCGACCTGCGCCTTGCGATGACGGCCTGCATCCGTCAGTACTTCAACGAGCATCCGGATCACTTCGATCCGCGTCAGTACCTCAAGCCCGCCCGTGCCGCCATCCAGAAGATGGTTCAGCATAAGCTGGTCGACGTGCTCGGCTGCAACGGCAAAGCATAATCCGCGATTCAAGCGCCTGTTCCTTTCGGGGAACAGGCGCTTCCCATGTCCGAAATAAGGAGAACCCTTCATGAGACGGAGTTCGGCGGCGTTTATCTCGGCAAGGTGAAAGGCTACCTGGAAAAGGGAGATTTCCGTTCGCTGTATTCTGAATGAATGATTCGTTATATCGTGAACGACGATTCCGTCGACATCACGACCGCGGACCTGTCCGCATACGCACGCCGGTTTCTCGGCTCCGTCGGCATGACGGATGCGGAAATCGACGTGTTCTGTCGCCGTATCGCCGACTGAACAAAAAAAACAGAATCGCCCGGAAAACACCGGGCGGTTCTCTTTTGCGGTTCGGTTATTCAAACGTTTCCCCTGCGGCTATGCGCGCTTCGCGATCGGTGTAGGTGTCGTCCCACTCCCAGCCCATCAGCTCGGACACTGTGCAGAAGGTGTAGCCGCGCGCGATCAGCTCGTCAAGCACCGGCTTCAGGTATTTCTTGAGCTCCTTCGCGCCGTTATGGCACAGGATGATGTCTCCCGGCTCCGTCTCCTTCAGCAGCAGCTTGCGGATCGCTTCGCCGGTGTAGGTCTCCGTCGCATCCTTCGACGTCTGTCCCCAGCGAATGACCTCCAGCCCGTAGAAGCGCGAGATCGTATTGATCTTCGCGTTCGTCGCGCCGTACGGCGGACGGAACAGGTGGATCCGGTAGCCGTGCTTTTCGAGCATCAGATTCACCGTCGGCTCGATCTGCTTTCGGATCGCGTTCGTGTCCAGCTTGATCATGCGCGGATGCGAGACGGAATGGCTGCCGATCTCGTGACCGGCTTCGATCATGCGTTCGATCCAGCGTCCGTGATTGCCCATCCAGTTGCCGGTCATGAAGAACGTGCATTTGATGTTGTATTCGTCGAGCACGTCCAGCAGCCAGTCGGTGTTCGTTTCGCCGTATGCGCAGTCGAACGTGAACGCGCACATCTTGTCGCCGCGTTCATAGTTGCCGTTCACCGGCGCGTAGTCGTTGTCGATCACCGCGACGCTGCGCATGTGGACCGGATATTCCGTGCCTTCCAGATAGAGATACAGATCGGTGCGGGCGGGACAGCCTTGCGGAAGTTTGATCGTAATCTTGTTATCCCCCTTCGCCTTCACCTTTCCGGTTCCGACTACCGTGCCGTCCGCAAGACGGATCTCCACGTTCGCGGGATTCGGCACCGATGCGGAATCGACGACCTTTGCGCCGACGCGCACATCCTTTTCGGGCGAAACGAGCATGAAATCATCGGTAAAGACGACGACCGGTTCCAGCGTTGCGGTCGGCTCCGGCGTTGCGGTCGGTTCCGGCGTCGCGGTCGGCTCCGGCGTATCGGTCGGTTCCGGCGTGTCGGTCGGCTCAGGCGTCGGCGTTTCCGTCGGCTCAGGCGTCGGCGTATCGGTCGGGATCGCCGTGATAAACTCCTGCAGCTCCTCCGTGGGCAGCGCAACCAGCTCCGGCGTGTTCTGCGCCTCGGCGTCGACGGGCTGCGCGGTTTCGTTGCATCCGATTGCCGCGCAAAGCAGCAGCGCCGCGATCATCAGACACAGTATCCATCTCTTCATCGGTTCGTTTCCTCTCCTGTCCCGCGTCGTTTTTTGTCGATCGAGCGGGATATTTGCCGGAGTTAGTATAACACAACCGAATCGGTTTGTCCACACTCGAATAAACAAAACCGTCCCTCACATACTAAAGAAAACCGTTTTCGGAGGCAGTATGCAGAAGACAAATAAACGCGTGGGACTGGCGCTGGGTTCCGGCGGCATGCGCGGCATGGCGCACATCGGCGTGCTGCAGGTTCTGGAGGAAGCGGGCATCCCGATCGATCTGATCTCCGGCGCGTCGGTCGGCGCGTTCTTCGGCGCGGCGTATGCCGCCGAAATGGACCTGTACGCGCTCGGCACGTTCGCGCAGTTTCTCGGACGCCGCGACGTGCTCGACGTGCCGCACCCGTTTCGCAGCGGACTGCTGTCGGGCAACAAGTTTCTGCGGCTCTGCCGCATCGTGACGAACGACCGCAGCTTTTCCGAGACCTGCATCCCCTTCTGGTGCTCCGCCGTCGAGCTCGACACCGGCGAAACGCACTATCTGCACGAAGGCTCGCTCTCGCAGGCGGTCCGCGCCAGCATCTCGATTCCGGGGCTGCTGCGGCCGGTCCGTCTCAACGGGCATACCTACATCGACGGCGGCACGGTCGAGGAACTCCCGATCGACGTGCTGCGCAGAAACGGCGCCGACGTCGTGATTGCCGTCGATCTCTCGATCGGTCCCGCGTATCAGTCGAAGCGCGAAAACGTGCGCCGCGTGCTGTTCCGTTCCGTCGACATCATGCGCGCCGCAATGAACCGGCTGACGCCGAAGCCCGCCGACGTGCTGATCCGGCCGGACGTCTCGTTCATGGGACAGATCATCCCGCACGACGCCGCAAGAAGCATCCAGGTCGGACGCGCCGCCGCGTCTGCCGCGCTCCCCGCGATCCGCGACGCGCTCGGAATCTGACAAGATTTTCCCGTCCGGCGCATAGGTTCTCGTATGAGAACGTTCCTGAAAAAGCTCGACTGGATCGCGCCCGCGCTGCTGATTGCCGGTCTGCTCGCCTATCCCGCAGCCGTGTCCGAATCCGCCGCAGACGCGGCGCTGCTTTGGTGGAGCCGCGTGCTGCCTGCGCTTTTGCCGTATCTGGTCGCCGCCTCGCTGCTTGCGCGCAGCGGGGCGCTTCTGCGCGTCAAGCCGCGACTTTTGCCGGTCGCGCTGTTTCTCTGCGGCGCGCTTCTCGGGTATCCGGTCGGCGCGAAGCTTGCGGATGCACTGCGGCGTCAAAAGGTGCTCGACGACGCCGACGCCGAACGCGTCGCCGTGCGCTGCAATCTGCCGAATCCCGTCTTTCTCCTGTCGGTCGTTTCGCTCGGATTCTTCGGAAACCTAAACTGCGCAATCCCGCTGCTGCTTGGCGTGTACGGCGCGGCGCTGCTTTTCGCGCTGCCGCTGCTGCGTCTGTATGCAAAGAAGGCGCCGGAGCCGCGCGGGCTTTTGCCGAACGATCTGCCCGACGCGATCGGCGACGGTGTCAAGACGATCGGCGTGATCGGCGGGTGCATCGTGTTCGCATCCGTACTCGGCGCGCTGCTGCAATCGGCGTTTCACATCCCGCAGAACACCGTCCTTGCCGTTCTGCTCGGCAGTTTCGAAATGACCTGCGGCGTCCGCGCCGCCGCCGCGCTGCCGCTGCCCATGTCCGTGCGTCTTGCGCTTGCCGCGTGGTTCGTGCAGTTCGGCGGGCTGTCCGTCCATCTTCAGACCGCGTTGCAGTTTCCGGTCCGGCTTTTGCGCTATGCGCGTTCAAAGGCGCTCGCGGCGCTGCTCGCCGCCGTTCTGACCGGCATTCTCACGCCGCTCTTTGTGCCGGAAACGATCGTCCCGACGTTTGCAAGCGCATCCGAGATCCGACAGAACGCCTGGGCGCTGCTGACCGTCTCCCTCGCCGCCGCGCTCGGTCTGCTGTTCGTATTCGTCTTTACCGTCGGATTGGGGCGTCAAAAAAGGACGCCGTAACGCGTCCTTTTGTTTCGTCTGAGATTTATCTGGTCTTGCCCGTCAGCACATTCGACCAGCCGCCGTAATACGTCATGCCCTCGAATTCGTGATAGGATCGCACCCGTACATAGTACGTCGTGGAGGATTTCAGGCTCTTGATCGTCGTCTGATACGTCTTTGCGTCGGTGATCTTCACCGTCTT
>JAFRRO010000071.1 GCA_017428025.1 Clostridia bacterium | reverse complement strand
GACGCCGGTCTGGAACGAGAAGCCGTCCTTGAAGTACGGCGTCGCCGCAATGACCTTCGCGACGTTTTCCGCCATCATCAGGTCGCGCGGGTTCTGCGAGATGCGCGCCGCTGCGGACGCGATCTTCTTCGGGTTGCCGATCGAGTCCACGATCACGACCGCGTCCACATCGATCGCTTCCACGGACGCCGGCATGTTCGGGAAGTCCACGAGGCAGTCGGTCACGACGACCACGTGGTCCGCGTACTTCGCGTCGGTCATGGCATAGCCCATCGAACCGCAGTTCGATTTGCCGCCGATGCCGCGGCAGTTGCCGACGCAGTCAGAGGTCGGCGCCGCGACGAACGCGATGTCGATATGCACTTCGCCGCCTTCGATCGCGCGCGGACGTCCGCCGTGGCTTCTGACGATCGCGGGCGTCTTGAGCAAGCCCTTTGAGACGACTTCGCCGATCTTGCCGCGGATGCCGCTCGTCTGGATGCCGACGACCTTGCCCTCGGTGATGTATTCCGCCACCGGATCGTGCGCCGCGCCGAGGCTCGTCGCCGCGATTGTGAGGTTGTCGAGACCGAGCTCCTCGATCGCCGCCTTCATGACCATGTTGACCACGAAATCGCCGTCGCGCAGATGATGGTGGAACGAGAACGTCATGCCGCTCTTCGCGCCGCACTGACGGAGCGCGTCCGCGAGCGTCGCGACGATCTTGCTCTCCTGCGGCTTTTCATAGCGGCGGGTGCACGGCGAAGCCTTCTTAAGGTACTTGCCGTCCATGTAATTCTTGCCCTGATAGACCTCCTTGCCGTTCTGAAGCAGGTAATCCGGGATTTCTCTTCCGACGTAATTCTTCATACCAGATCCCCCTCCCAAAGTCCGCAGGCACGGGCGAGTTTCAGGGTGCGCTCCGCGCCGGGAATGAATGCGATGTCGATCATCTTGCCGTCGACGGTGAAGACGCCGACGCCTGCCGCGCTCTGCTCACGGTATGCGCGGACGATCTTTTCCGCCTGCAGGATCTCCTTCTCGGTCGGAGCGAAGATCTCATGTACGAGACGGATCTGCTTCGGGTTGATGAGGCTCTTGCCGTCAAAGCCCATCGCCTTGTTCTGACGCACTTCGGCTTCGTAGCCCGCCATGTCGTCGAGGTTTGTAAAGACCGTGTCAAAGCACTGCACGCCCGCCGCTCTTGCCGCGATCAGCATCTGACCGCGCGCGACAAGCATATCGATGCCGTCGGGCTGGGGCTTGGTCTGCATGCACTTGCGGAAGTCGCCGCCGGAGATCGCCACGCCGAACATACGGTCGGAAGCGGAGCAGATCTCGTATGCGTTCAGAATGCCCTTCGGGCTTTCGAGCGCCGCCATCAGAAGCGTTCTGCCGACTTCGACGCCGAACTCCCGTTCCGCCGCCTCGGTCGCCGCCTCGACGGTTTTGACGTCCTGCGCGCTCTCGCACTTTGCGATGCGGATGCCGTCCGCGCCGCCCGCGACGCACACGCGGATATCCTCCTGCCAGTGCGGCGTGTCGAGCCCGTTGATGCGGACGATGACTTCGGTATCGCCGTAGTCGATCGTTTTCAGCGCATGATACAGCGAAAAGCGTGCCGCGTCCTTCTGATTCTCGGCAACCGCATCCTCAAGGTCGAGCATGATGCTGTCGCAGCCGTAGATGTACGCGTCCTTGATGAGTCCCGGCTTCTGCGCGTTCATGAACATCATGGTCCGGCGCAGACGGAACCGTTCCGGTTTCGGTCTCGGGATCATTTGATGACACCTCCCCAGGGAATGTCCTTTTCGGATGCGTCGCAGCTTCTGAACACCGCGCATTCCACGCGCGCTTTCAGCGTGCAGTCCAGGGCGCCCTTGTCCACCACATTGATTTTCACGCTCTTGACGTCCAACCGTTCGAGCGTCTCCAATACGGTTTCGCGGATCTGCCGCCCGTACTGGTTCATCACGCTCGAGGTCAGCGTCAGCTCGATCTTGCCGTCTCCCGGCTCAACCGAGACGAGCGCGTCGCTGGATTCCACCGTGCCCGCAATGGCAGGCTTTGAAATGATCATGTGCTTCCTCCTTTTATTCATGGTATTCCATGGTTATATATCATCATACCATGCGCGCAAATTCCGGTAAAGCCCTTTTTTCATTTTTTGCAAAATATCTGCATATCCATGCGCAATACCGCGCAAAAAAAGAACCTCCGAAGAGGTTCTTGCTGTACAATGTTTCATGGGAGTTTTCCGGCGCGGGATTCGAAGCCGTTTGCCGCGGATTTGGCGCGGCGGATCGAAGCGGGAGCGCTTACCCCCAGATCCGGTACGCCATCAGGAAGTGCTCCTGCCAGTACGTACTCTTGAGGATCGATTTGTCGGTGATGCGTACCTGACCGGCGCTGGAGGAGGCGTCGATCATCTTGCCGTCGCCGAGATAGATGCCGACGTGACCGGTTTCCATCGACTTGCCCTTGAATACCAGCACGTCGCCGCGCTTGAGATCGCTCATCGAGTTGATGCGGCGGTACTTCGAGCAGTTGCGCCATGCGATACTGGTCATGTAGCCCTGCTTGACGCCCGTCTGTTTGAGACACCAGAAGACGAAGCCGGAGCAGTCGAAGGAGTTCGGTCCCTTCGCGCCGCGCACGTACTTGCAGCCGAGCTTGGATTCGGCGATCTGGATGAACTTCTCGACGCCCTTTGAGGAGGACGAGGAACCGGACGACGGCTTCGGCGTCGTTTTGCCGGGCTTCTGCGTCGTGCCGGGCTTCTGCGTCGTGCCGGGCTTCGGCGTGGCCGTCGGTTTCGGCGTTGCCTTGGTCGGCGCCGCTTTCGCCTTGTCGCTGTTGAGCTTGTCCAGCGTCTTGTCGTCGATCTCGCCGCTCTGCGAGATGCTGTTGCGCTTCTGGAAGGACTTGACCGCTTCCTCCGTCGTTTCGCCGTAATAGCCGGTGACCTGACTGCTGCGGAGATATCCGAGCTTGTGCAGCCGCGACTGTGCGTTCTTGATGTTCGAGCCGCTCATGCCGAGACGCATCGCATACTCCACCGCGTGCTTCGACAGGATCTGTTCCATCGTCGCGGGACCGAGGCAGCCGTCGCGCACCAGACCGTTCGCTTCCTGGAACGTCTTGATCGCGGAGACCGTCTTGCTGTCCATCTTGCCCTTGACTTCATAGGAGGACGGCAGATAGCCGAGCTTGATCAGCCTCTGCTGATACTGCTTGATCTGTTCGTCCGTGTCGCCCGATTTGAATACGTTGCCGACGACGTCGCTCGAATACAGACGGTTGAGCGTCTTGGTGCCGACCTTGCCGTCGACCTTGAGCTTGTTCGCGCTCTGGAACGCGCGCACCGCCGCCGCCGTCTTTTCGCCGAACGTCGAGGTGCGGCTGCCCTTGTCGAGGTAGCCGAGCTCATAGAGACGGTCCTGCACTTCCTTGACGTCGTCGCCCTCGTCGCCCTCCTGCATGACGTATTCCTTCGCCGTGCCGTCGAACAGGCGCGCATAGGTCGTTTCGCCCAGAATGCCGTCCGGCGTCAGGTCGTTGTGCCGCTGGAACGTCGTCAGCGCGTCGAGCGTCTGGTTGCCGAAGTATTCGGTCGGCTCGTCGGAATCCATGTAGCCGAGGTCCATCAGCGCGGACTGCACCGTTGCGATCAGCGGATCGGTGTCGCCCTTCTGATACGTCTTGCCGTTGAGCAGGTTCGTCGTGACCTCGACCGGCTCGGCCGTCGGAGTGTCAAGCGGTTCCGGCGTCTCGTCCGGCGCGGTTTCCTGCGCCTGTACGGGCGGTTCCGTCGGCGCTTCGGTCGGTCTTGTCAGCGCAACGTCCTCGCTCAGTACGCCGGGACGCGAAACCACGCTGTCGATCGGCTGCGACGCGTTCTGTGCCGGCGCGGCGTCCGCACGGCAGGTTCCGATTGCGATACAGCCGAAGATGATGCCGACGATCGCTGCGCACAACAGCAGAGCGACGCAGACAATCAGCAGGATCCGGAGGATCCGGCTCGGCACCTTTCGACGGAATTTTTCTTTGAGGCTCGCGACCAATACTTCGCCGGAGCCGGGTTCCTTTCTTTCCATGCGGTTACACCTCTGTCATTACCATACCATAAAGATGTGTCATATTTGCGGACAAAATGAAAACGTTTCACTCTTGCGGGTAGGTGGAGAGCGCGCTCAGCAGTTCCTCCCGCATCTGTGCGCGCCGCCATGCGGGCGCAAGCAGCGTCGCGTGCTTGAGATGGTTGCACAGAAACCGCCGGATCGGCTCCCACGGCGCGTCGATCTCGGCGCGGATCGTTTCGCCCTCCGGCTTCAGACGCACGGCGTCGCCGATCGCGTCGATGAGATCGCCCGCAAGATGCTCGGCGCACTGCACGGTGTGCGTCTCTTTGACGTCGGTGTGGTAGATCGTGCGGTTCACGTACGCCGCCACATCGAGTCCGTTCATGCATTCGACCATCGTGCTGCTTTCGCGCACGGGCTGATCGGTGAGCTTCAGATCCTCCATGAGATCGCAGCGGTAGTGCAGCAGTCTGCCGTAGCCGGAGACGGACACGATCACATAATAGGAACCTTCCGCGAGGAACAGCGCGTACGGCGAAACCGAAAACGGCGTCTCGCGCTGCGGCGCTTTTTTGCCGTTCGGCTGCACGACGAGGTAGCGAAACGACACCTGCATGCCGGTACGGATGGCGGTTTTCAGAACGGAGAGCGCCGCAAACACGCCCGCGTCCTGCTTGACGCGCTCGGCGTCCGCGACATAGATCGGGACGTCGTCCTGCAGCCGCGCGATCGCCCGCTCCGTCTGCGCGGAACGCGGCGCGCGCAGATACGCGTCGAGCGCCGCCGGATCGAACGGCAGCGGCTGTTCCGGCGCCGCGGGCGGCTCGCTCGCGATGAGATAATAGCCCTTGCCGTTTTCCTGATAGGTGGAAAGCGGGAAGCCCATCTCCTGCAGCAGCAGCAGGTTCCGGCCGACCGCCTTGCGTTCCGCGATCATGCCGAAATCGTCCTTCAGATATTCAATGATGTGCCGTGTAGACAGCGGCTGCGTCTTGCCCGCGTGCTGTTCGAGCACCCGCAGAATGCAAAGCGACAACGCTTTTTTGCCCTTCGTCTCCGTCATACCCGCCCCCTCTTATTCCTCGTAATAGTCGCCGCGGCGGTAATCGTACAGCACGCCTTCATACTTCTGCGGCTCCTCGAGCACCTTGCCGCAGCCGATCGCCACGCACGCCACGGGATCCTCCGCCACGTAGCACGAAACGCCGGTCTGCTCGGAAATGTACTGATCGAGCCCGAACAGCTGCGCGCCGCCGCCCGTCAGGCAGATGCCGCGCGTCGCAATGTCCCCCGCAAGCTCCGGCGGCGTCTGTTCCAGCGTGTCCTTCAACGCTTCCGCAATGCTCAGAAGCGGCTCGGCAAGCGCATAGGTCAGCTCGTTGCTGCCGAGCTCCAGCGCGATCGGGAGCCCGCCGCCGAGCGAGCGTCCGCGCACGTCCATTTTGAGCTCGTCCTTCCGCGGGAACGCGGAGGCGAACGCGATCTTCAGCTCCTCCGCTGCGCGAAGTCCGATCACGACGCCGTGCTGACGCTTGAGATACCGCACGATCGCGGCGTCGAACTTGTCTCCGCCGACGCGGATCGAATCGTGCTTGATCGCCTTGCCCATCGAGGTCACCACGATGTCGCAGGTGCCCGCGCCGATGTCCATGACGAGGTTCGCCTTCGGCTCCAGAATGTCGAGCCCCGCGCCGATCGCCGCCGCGACCGGTTCCTCAAGCAGGAACGTGTAGCGCGCGCCCGCACCCTCGGTCGTTTCGATGACCGCACGCTTTTCGACCTCCGTCGCCATCGACGGGACTGCCACGACCGCACGCGGCTTGAAGAAGATGCGGCTGCCGACGATGCGGTTGAAGAACAGCGTCAGCATGCGCTCCGTCGCGTCGAAGTTCGCCACCACGCCGTCCTGCATCGGACGGACGATCATCAGGTTGTCCGGCGCTCTGCCGACCATGTCCTTCGCTTCCTGCCCGACCGCGACAAGCTTGCCCGTGCCGCGCTCGATCGCCGCAACGTTCGGCTCGCGCAGAACGATGCCCTTTCCGCGCACATAGGCGAGGATGTTGCTCGTCCCGAGGTCCAGCCCGATATCCGATGAATGAAACAGTCCCATTTTAATCCTTTCGCCGGTGACCGGCTTCTATACTTGTACCATAATTGTACCATGCCTTGCCGAAAAAGCGGTTAAGAAAGTGTAAACGAACATATTGCGAAATGTGAATTTTCACGATATACTGAACGATATGGAAGAACAATTTGTAATCAAACAGGCGGAATTTGTCGCGAGCGGCGGCGTCGACGGACGGTATCCGGCGCCGCTTCCGTGCGAGATCGCCATCGTCGGCAAATCGAACGTCGGCAAATCGAGTCTCATCAACCGTCTGACCAACAATCAGAAGCTTGCCCGCACGTCCTCGCAGCCGGGCAAGACGCGGCTCGTCAATTTCTTTCTGCTGAACCGGTCGTTCTACCTCGTCGACCTGCCGGGCTACGGCTTTGCGAAGGCGTCGAAGGAGGAGCAGAAGAGCTGGGGCGTACTTTTGGACCGCTATCTTTCAAGCGGGCGGGTGAAGCATCTTCTGATGCTGATCGACATCCGGCACGAACCGACGCGCGACGATCTGCAGATGTTCCGCTATCTGATCTACTACGGCATCCCCTATACGCTGGTCGCGACCAAGGCGGACAAGATCGCCAAGTCGAAGCGGCAGCAGGAGGCGAACGCCCGCGCAAAGGCGCTCGGCGCGCCGCCGTACGCGATCCCGTTTTCGGCGGAAACGGGCGACGGAAAGGCGGAATTGCTGTCCCGCATCGGGCAAGTGTTTCTGGATGCGCAAAATTCGCAAAAAGATTGTCCGGAAGCGTAAAAAAGGTCTTGACAGAAGCCATGGTTCTTTGCATACTATGCTTTGAAATCCACACGCGAGGTGTCAAAGAAATCCATGTTGAAAAAATGCCCGATCTGTGAGCTGAATTATCTCCGCGGAACGGAAACGATATGCCGCGTCTGCGCGGCTGCCCGCGCAAGGCGTCACGCGCCGGAAATCGCGGAAGAAGAGACCGTCATGTGCAGCGAATGCGGCGAGAAGCCCGCGCTGCCCGGTCACGACCTGTGCGAAGACTGCCTGAAGGAGCAGAAGCGTCAGGCGAACCTCGAGGTGCTTGCGGATAAGATCCGCGCCGACGAAGCGGAGGATCCGCTCGAGGAGGACCTTGAGGAAGAGGACGAAGAGGAGTAATCCACGGAAAGCGAGGCGCGCATGCCCCACGTTTACGCCATCGGCGACCTGCACCTGAGCCTGTCCGTCCCGAACAAGGCGATGGACGTGTTCGGCACGCATTGGCAGAACCATGCGGACCGCCTGAAAGAGGCGTGGCAGGACACGGTTGCGCCCGGGGATCTCGTGCTCGTGCCCGGCGATATCAGCTGGGCGATGTATCTGGACGACGCGATTGCCGATCTCGGCTTTCTCGGCGCGCTCAACGGCACCAAGCTTCTGCTGCGCGGCAATCACGATTACTGGTGGCAGAGCGTCACCAAGGTCCGCGCGGCGCTGCCGGACGGCATGTACGCCCTGCAGAACGACGTGTTCCGCTTCGGCGATCTCTATATCGCCGGAACGCGCGGCTGGACGGTGCCGGAGTCCGCGCATTTCAAGGAGAGCGTCGACCGCAAGCTGTACGAGCGCGAACGGATCCGCCTCGATCTGTCGCTTGCGCGCGTGCCGGAGGGCGCCGCGTGCATCGGCATGATGCACTATCCGCCGTTTGCCGAGTCCGGCGAGCCGAGCGCGTTTGCAAAGCGGTTTGAGGAGACAGGCGCAGGCGACGTCGTCTACGGACATCTGCACGGCGCGTCGCACCGGTTCGGGTTTTGCGGCGAAGCGAACGGCGTGCGGTATCATCTGGTGTCGGCGGATTATCTGGACTTCGTCCCGAAATTGATTCTGTAACGGCGAATTTCGCCGTTTTTTGTTTGTCCGGCGTCTTTTCGAGACGGGAGAGACGTGCTATACTGTAAGGAGAACGGCGCGATTCGCGCAGAGGGAGGCAGTTATGCGTATGAAAAAGGAAACATCTCGGAGAAAGCGTGCGCTTGCGCTGCTGCTCTGTATTGCGGCATTGATTTCACTCGCGTGTTCGGATCCGACGAGCACCGTCATCTTCCCGAACGCCGAAGCGTCCGCGCGTCCGACGCCGAAACCGACGCCGGTGCCGACCGCCGTACCGACGGAGGTCCCGACCGCCGTGCCGACGGAAGTCCCGACCGTGGAGCCGACGCAGCCGCCGACGCCGACGCCCAAGCCCACATCCGTGCCGAAAACGTTTCTGTTCGGCGGCGCGGAGCTGCCCGCAGGGCTGACGAAGATCGACAAGAACACCGTCGACGAAAACGGCAACAAGGTCATCGGCGAAAAGACCGATCCGAAGCGCATCACGAAGAAGGAAGTCGAAGCGCTGGTCGCGCTGTGCCCGAACCTCAGCAAGCTTGTGCTGGATTACTGCTATCTGGACGATTACACGCCGCTTTCCAAGCTGACCGGGCTGACCGACCTTGCCCTGATGACCTGCGGCAACGAGTACGGCGGCGAGAAGCTTGACGACATCGGGTGGATCTCGACGCTGACCGAGCTCACCGATCTCACCCTTTGCTACAACAACATCAGCGACATCACGCCGCTTGCCGGACTGGAAAACCTCGAATACCTCAACCTCGCCGGCAACGATCTGGACGACGAGGATCTGAAGGTGCTGGCAAAGCTGCCCAGCCTCACAACCCTGTATCTCTACTGGCTGCCGAACCTGACGGACGTCACGCCGCTTGCCGAGATCGAGTATCTTTGCTACCTGCATCTCGGACACGACAGCAAGATCGAGAGCGTCAAGCCGCTGACGAAGCTGAAGTACCTGACGCAGCTGCGCATCAACGATACGGCGGTCAAGGACATCTCCTATTTCGGCGACTTCAAGCACCTCAAATACCTCGACCTCTCCGACTGCGCGCGCAAAGCGTCCGATTATGCCGTGCTCGGAAACTGCCCGAAGCTGAAAGGCGTCGCCGTCGCGAACGCCCCGGACGACGTCAAAACGGTTTTCGCGGGACTTTCGGGCATCACGCTTGCAAACGGCTGGAACAGCGGCTGGAACAACTGACGCAAAAGCCGTCCGGTTCGTCTGAAAAAAGGCTTGACACGACGAAAATCATCCGCTATAATAACCGTACCAATGGCGGTGTAACTCAGTTGGCCAGAGTAGTCGGTTCATACCCGACCTGTCATCCGTTCGAATCGGATCGCCGCTACCATTCAGAAAAGCCCGAGAATTCGGGCTTTTTTCGTACTCTGCTTTTTGTAAAAACAATCCATTTTTGTGCTCGTTTGGGGTTTTGACAACATTTTGACAACAAATTGACAACAAACTCGTTTTTCACGGAAGGTTTCACCTGAGGATTTTTGCAAAAAAACAGCCGGTAAAAAGTGTATTTTACCGGCTGTTTGGTCTTTGATTCGAGGGCTGTTTTTATAATGCGTCCGGGATGACGTCCGAGAAATGCTGCTGCAGGGCATGGATCGCATGTTCCTTTTTCTGGGAGGAGAGATGCGTGTAGATATTCATGGTCACGGAAGGATCGGCATGACCGAGGAAATCCTGCGCCGTTTTCACATCCACCCCGGCGTCATAGAGCATGGTCGCGTAAGTGTGACGAAGCTGGTGCGCCGTAAACCGGTCGATTGCAACGACCTTCGGATTGCTGCGGCTGGCATCACGCCCGCCTGCCTGAATGTTCAGATAATGCATATACGAGTTCCATGAGGTCGTCCACGCCGTATTGGTCATCATGCTGCCGTCCGCCGCGGGGCAAACGTATAAGGATTTGTTCTGCTTCGCTTCCTTGAAGATCGGCAGAAGCTGTGCCGGGAACGGCACGATCCGATTGCCGGCGGCTGTCTTCGGTCGCTTGATCTTGGGCTGGTTCTGCCCGAAGGTTGCCGCTTTGGTAACGGAAATCGTCATTGTGTTAAAGTCCACGTCGTTCCAGGTCAGTGCGACGATCTCCCCGCGGCGCAGTCCGCAATACAGCATGACCAGAACGGCAACACCCATTCTATGCCCTCGCCATGTACGAAGAATCAGATCCTTTTGTTCCTCGGTGATCGGTTGACGCTCAGCTTTGCCGCGTTTCGGAACGGAAACACGCGCAAACACATTC
>JAFRRO010000070.1 GCA_017428025.1 Clostridia bacterium | reverse complement strand
CTTTTTCCCGAGAGTCTTGCTATTTCTGATTGGGACTTTTTTAACGGCCCCTTTCAGATTGTGTTGCTTATGCTTCGGCCTGCTCTTCGGCGTAGACGCTGACGGTCTTCTTGCCCGCGTGGCGGACTTCAAAACGAACGATACCGTCGATCTTTGCGAACAGTGTGTCATCCTTGCCGATGCCGACGTTGGTGCCGGGATGGAAGTGCGTACCGCGCTGGCGAACGAGGATGTTGCCTGCGAGGACGAACTGACCGTCCGCACGCTTCGGTCCGAGACGCTTCGATTCGCTGTCTCTGCCGTTACGGGACGAACCGACGCCCTTTTTATGTGCAAAAAGCTGCAGATTCATCTGAAACATGATCTAAACCTCCTTGTTCCGAAATTTGAGGGTTCTGGGATACGACGCCTGAATGCTTTTGAGTCCCGAGAGCATCGTATTGAATACGATTGCCGCCCGGTCGATTGCATCCTGCGACGCATCCTTCGGTAGAATGCAGGTCGTTTTTCCTTCTTCGATCGAAACGCCTGCCTGAATGCGACATACATCTGTGATGCCGAGGATCGCCGTCTGTACGACTGCGGAAACCGCTGCGCACACGAGGTCCTCCCCGTACTCACCCATATTTGCGTGTCCCGAAACGTCGAATCCCACGGGATTCCCGTTTTCGCGGTACACGGTCACGGTGATCATGGATCAGCCGATTGCGGTGATCTCAACCTTGGTGAACGGCTGACGATGACCGCGCTTCTTGCGGATGTTCTTCTTGGGCTTATACTTGAAGACGATGACCTTCTTGCCCTTGCCGTGCTCGAGAACCTTTGCGGTTGCCTTGACGCCGTCCACAACGGGCTTGCCGACCGTTACGGTTTCGCCGTCCGCGACGAGCAGAACATCCATGGTGACTTCGGTACCGACCTCTGCGTCGAGTTTCTCAACGAGAACTTCGTCGCCGACCTGGACCTTATACTGTTTTCCACCGGTCTGAATGATTGCGTACATGGTTTTGTGCTTCCTCCTTCTTCCCAGACTCGCTCAAATACGGAGATGCTCAGACTGTCGTATAAGCGGTCAGACCGTTTGCGGCGTGGACAGGCAATCAAATACCTGTCGGCGGAAAGGGCTTGAAAGCCCTTTCTTTGATGAAGATTCGCCGCAAACTATCCGTGTTTTCGCTCAGTCGCATACGTTAGTATAGCTCCTTCGTGAAAACGCGAATTCTGCCTCGCTTCCCGGCAGTCTGCCCAGTGTGTCAAGTGCGTATCCTGACAAACTGATTTTCAAGCATACTTAAGTACCGCTCCGAAGCGGCTCACCGCATGACTATAACACAGAAAAAAGCCGTTGTCAACGGCTTTTTTCAAGATTTTTCGGACTTTTTTCGCATTCAGTGCAGCACCGTGCAGACGCGCTTCGCTTCCGCAAGCTTCTTGTCCGGCAGCGGACGCACAACGTACTTTTCGGGATGCATGCTGTCGTTTCCGCGCACATAGAACGTCGCGTCCCCAACCTCCGGGAACAGCGTGCCGTTGCGCTTTTCGAGCTGTTCCATGACGGCTTTGACGTCCGGATGCACCTCGATGTACATGCGGCGGATCTTCGAGCCCTTCAGAATCTGCAGCGTCTGCTTGCGAAGCTTGTTGAACACCGTATGCGGCGCAAGCACCTTTCCCTCGCCCTCGCAGCACGGGCAGGTGATCTTCAGCGTGTCGCCGATGCTTCTGCCGGTCTTTTTGCGCGTAAGCTCAACGAGTCCGAGCCGCGTGAAGCCGAACACATGCGAGCGCGTGTGATCGTCGTGCATCGCGGTTTTCAGCGTCTGCAGCACAAGCTGGCGGTTCGATTCCTTCTCCATGTCGATGAAATCGATGACCACGATGCCGCCGATGTCGCGAAGCCGCAGCTGCAGCGCGATCTCCGCCGCCGCCTCGCAGTTGGTCGCCGTGATCGTCTTTTCGAGATTGTCCTTGCCGACGTACTTGCCGGTGTTGACGTCGATGACCGTCAGCGCCTCCGCGCGGTCGATGATGAGATATCCGCCGCTCTTAAGCCAGACCTTTCGTGCAAGCGCGCGCTCGATCTTGCTCTCCGCATCGCAGCGCTCGAACAGCGCTTCGCTGTCCTTGAAGAGGATGCGCGCCTTGAGCTTCGGCGCCATGACCGACGCGATATCGCGGAGTTCGTTATAGGCGTTGATGTCGTTGACAAAGAGCCGGTCGACGTCGCGCATCAGAAGATCGCGCACGGTACGGAACAGAAGGCTCTGTTCCTCATGCAGCATCTTCGGCGCTTTGACCGTCTTCGCCTTCTTCTGAATCTCCTCATAGAGCAGCTTCAGCGAATCGATCTCCTCGACGAACGCTTCCTTGGTGCGGCCAGCAGACGCGGTGCGCACGATGATGCCCATGCCGTCGGGCTTGAGCTCCTTGATGAGCTTCCGGAGGCGCGTACGCTCCTCTTCCTTTTCGATGCGGCGCGACACGCCGACGTATTCGACGGTCGGCATCAGCACGAGCGAGCGTCCCGCAAGCGTGATGTGCGTCGTCACGCGAGCGCCCTTGGTGCCGATCGGATCCTTGGCAACCTGCACGATCACGGTCTGACCGGGTTTCAGCATGTCGCCGATCTTGCGCGTTTCGGGAATCTTTTCAAGTTCGTCGTACGCGTCGCCCGGCGTAAAGACGTCGCCCGCGTACAGGAACGCGTTCTTTTCGAGTCCGATGTCCACAAACGCCGCCTGCATGCCGGGAAGCACGTTCTGAACCTTGCCTAAGTAGATGTTGCCGACGAGGCGTTCGCTGCCCTCCTGCTCCACATAGAGCTCGACGGGCGTGCCGTCCTCGACGACCGCAACGCGCGTATTGAACGCGTTTGCGTCAACGAGAATTTCTTTATTCATAAATACCTTTCCTTACCGGAGGCGCGGCAAACGGTCGGATCCCTCGAAGCAGAGGGAAATGCGATGCGCCGTGAAAAAGCCGTTCAGGTGCAATCGGTCGAACAGCGCGCGCACAAACGTTTCCGCGCGCAGTCCGCCAGCTGCCGTCAGCGTGCCCACGACGTCAAGAATCGCGGATGAATCCGAAACTTCCTTGACGGAGGCCTCCAAAATGTCCGGACGAATGTCGGCGGGCTTGACGCCGCTCTTCGTCTTTTTGTCGACGATCACGGGTTCGTTCCCCATGATCGAGCGCACCGCGTTTTGAACCTGCTGTTCCGAAACGGGCGCGTCAAAGTGCACGGTCAGTTCATAGTGTGCCGCGCGGATCAGTTTTGATAACGTGTCGATGCCGTCGTCGGCTTCGAACGCCTCGACCACGCGCATGCCGTCCGGCAGAACGGGATTGACGCGGTCGATGAAGGTCTGCGGCTCGATCGGGCGGTCGAGTTCGACCTCGAACCATTCGCCGTCGCTCGTATAGCCGGTCGCGAGCGCCGTGGCGAACGAGAGCTTCGGATGCGGATTGAACCCCTTCGAATACGCAAGCGGCAGGTTCGCGCGGCGAAACGCGCGCTGCAGCGTGCGCTGCACGTCCAGATGCGACGTGTAGGAGATCTCTTTATTCTTTTGAAATGCGGCAATAATCCTCACAGCGTTCTCCGAAACATCCGTTGCAGCCTTCGCGGCAGTCCTTCGTGGTGCGCGCTTCCTTCGCGCGGTTCCATTCGCGCTTGAGATACGATACCGTGGTCAGCGCGTCGACGATCTCCCACGGCAAAGGTTCTTCGGGATCGCGTTCCCGATACGCGTATTCGTCCATCGTCAGTCCGTTCGCCGCGAACGCCTCTGCCCAGGCGTCCGGCTTGAAGTGCTCCGCCCACGAATCGAAGCGGCAGCCGCGCTCGAATGCATCGACAAGCACCGGCGCAAGCCTGCGGTCGCCGCGCGAGAACACGGCTTCGAGCACCGACAGCACCGACGGATGGCAATGCAGCTCGCCGCCGCGCACGCCCTTCATGGCGGTTTTCAGCAGCTGCTGTTTTCTGCGGATCTCCTCCTGCTCGTTCTGCCCCACCCACTGGAACGCCGTCCAGGGTTTCGGCACGAACGTCGACACGCTGACGGTCACGCGGAAGCCCATGCCGCGCTGCTCCTTCGGGAGCCGGTAAAAGCAGGCGGAAACCTTCCGTGCAAGGTCCGCGATGCCGAGGATGTCCTCGTCCGTCTCGGTCGGCAGCCCGATCATGAAATACAGCTTGACGCCGCACCAGCCCGCGGTGAACGCGTCGGTGACCGCCCGCAGGAGGTCCTCCTCCGTCACGTTCTTGTTGATGACGTCGCGCATGCGCTGCGTGCCCGCTTCCGGCGCGAAGGTCAGACCGCCCTTGCGCACCGTCTGCATCTTTTCGAGGTCTTCCTTGAGCAGCGAGTCGATGCGCAGCGACGGCAGCGACACTGAAACCTTCTGCTCCGCCATGTCGTCGATGATGCGCGGCAGCAGTTCGTGCAGTTCCGAATAGTCGCCGGTACTGAGCGAGAGCAGCGAAACCTCGTCGTAGCCGGTGCAGCGCACGAGATCGCGCGTCTGCGAAAGCAGCGTTTCCTTTTTGCGCTCGCGCACGGGGCGGTAGATATAGCCCGCCTGACAGAAACGGCACCCGCGCGTACAGCCGCGCATGACCTCGACCGCCACGCGGTCGTGTACGATCTGCATATGCGGCACGAGCTGTCTGCCGACGTACGGCGCTTTGTCGAGGTCCCGCACCACGCGGCGGCGGACGCGCTCCGGCGCAAGCGGGTTTTTGCGCTCCATGCGCACATAGCGTCCGTTTTCGAACACCGGCTCGTAGAACGACGGCACATAGACGCCCTCGATCGCGGAAAGCCGCTCCAAAAGCTCCGTTCTGGATACGCCGTCCGCCCTTGCCCTGCGCATGCAGTTGACGATCTCCGGCTCCATGTCCTCGCCGTCGCCGACCAGAATCGCGTCGAAGAACGGCGCGATCGGCTCCGGATTCACGGTGCAGGGACCGCCCGCCACGATCAGCGGATACGAACCGTCACGCTCGCTTGCAAGGAACGGAATGCCCGAAAGCTTCAGCATCGTCAGCACGTTCGTATAGCACATCTCGTACAGCAGCGAGAAGCCCACGATGTCGAAATCCTTAAGAGGCGATTTCGTTTCGAGCGTGAACAGCGGTTCGCCCGCCTCCGTAAGCGCGCGTTCCATGTCGGTCCACGGCGCATAGCAGCGTTCGCAGTATACGCCGTCCATGCTGTTCAGCACGTGATACAGAATGCGGCTGCCCTGGTGCGACATGCCGATCTCGTATACGTCGGGAAAGCACAGCGCAAAGCGGAAGTCATACGACTCCTTCTTCGTCATGTTCCACTCGTTTCCGAGATAACGCGCAGGTTTTTCCACGCGGCTCATAAGCTTGTCCAGCGCAATCGCGTCCAAAACAGGTCCTCACATTCATAAGATCACAATATAACATGGTATTATACCATGCAATTTTTCTGCGGTCAATCGAAAAAAACATCTTTCAGCTTCGCATCGTATCCGCAGCGCGAAACGGCGTCGATCAGCGCGTTTTCATCGGCTTCCGTCCGGCGGCCCTGCGACTCGATGCGAAAGATCGTGAATCGCTTCGCGGAGAGCGCCCGCATCGCCGTGCCGAGCGTCGCCGAGCCGTCGATCAACACCGTCTGCGTCAGCAACGGCGTCCCCGTCTGCGCAGCCGTGCGGCGTTCGATCACCCTTTCGATCACGTTCGTCCGTACGCGCTTCCATTCCGTCCATGCCGAAACGAGCAGATACGGCGCGATGCCGAACAGCGTCCACGCGGGCAGTCCCTTCCCGAGACAGTACACGCCGAGCAGCACGAGCAGCGCGCAGATGATGGCGGTAAACGCGAGCGACAAGCGCCGCGCCGCGCGTTCCCCCGCGGTGCGCAGAAGAAGCGACTTCGCGATCCTGCCGCCGTCCAGCGGATACGCGGGCAGCAGGTTCAGCAGCGCCAAAGCTGCGTTCGTATGCACAAACGGCTCCGCGTCCTGCGCGTACGCGGGCAGCAGATGACAGAACAGCCGCGCGACGCTTGCCGTCACAAACGAGCCGAGCGGTCCCGCAAGCGCGGCAATCCATTCCCCGTCGTTCTGTGCGCAGACCGGATCGAGGTCCATCACCGCGCCGAACGGATACAGGGACACGCGGCGGATCGCATAGCCGAGATTTTTCGCCGCGATCGCGTGCGCGCATTCATGCAGAAACAGCGACAGCACCGCAAGCGCAAGCGCTTTTCCCTCGCCCAGTACGATCAGGGCGGCAAAAAGCGGAAGCACGCCGATCGATAGGCGAACCTCCGCTTTCCCGATGCGAACGCTCATTCGTTGCCGAGCGACAGATCGACATATTCGGTCGGATCCTGCGGCGCGCCCTTTTCGAGCACCTTGAGATAGATGCTTCTGCCCGGCGCAACCGTGCCGAGCACGTCGCCCGCCTGTACCTCGCTGTCAGGCTGAACGGAAACCGTCTCAAAGCCGTAATAGACCGTTTCGCAGTCGGTGTCGGACCGGATGCGCACGCAGCTGCCGAGCTGTTCATCCTGTTCGATCGAAAACACCCTGCCCGCCATGCAGGCGCTGACCGTGCCCGAGATCGCCGTGAACCGCAGCAGCTGTCCGTCGCGCAAAAGCTCAATATCGTTGCTCATCACCGGCGCCGTCCATTTTGCAAACGCGCCGGTCTCCACATAGTGCAGCGAGCCGATCTGCTCCCGCTGCTGCCGTTCCGTATCGGACGGATCGCTGTACGCGCTCGTTTCCACGACGTCACCGCCGGTTTTGCCGACGCCGAACGCCCGCACGATGATCGCAAGCGCCAGAACGGCGGCGCACAGGCTGATCTTGATCACCATTCCGCTTGCGTCAACCTTCACGTCCGGCTTTTTGCTTTCGACCGCAAAATCCGTTTCGTGCTCGAATCCGTCGCGGCTGCGCTCGTACTGTACCTTCATTTCGTCAAGTTTCATACCCGTTTCCCCCTTGCTGCAACAAATTACGCGGAGAAACGGAAAAACATTCCGCAAATCCATTTTGACGCACGAAAAACGGCGCCCGTAAGCGCCGTTGCTGCCATGCGGTTTTTCAGGATTTCTTGACCGGCGGCTGTGTCGCCGAAACGTACGGATACGCGGGATCGGTCTCGATTTCGTCGATCGTCCAGTTGTCGGTGTACGGCGTCGTCGCGACGGACAGGAACGCATTGTCCTTCCACGGCGCAAGCTTCAGCTGCTCGCGGATCGCCTTCGTCTCTTCGTCGTTCTTGCTGCCGTCCCGGATCTCGCACTCGGTGCCGTAGCAGATGTTGTAATAGATCCAGCGCGCGTCCGGCACGGTCAGACGGATGCAGCCGTGCGACGCCTTGCTGCCGAGCGATTCATACGACAGCTTCTGGACGGAGGACAGATCGCGGCGCTTGTTGTAGAGCGTCGAATGGAAATACGTCTTGGAGAAGATCAGCGACCAGTACTGCGCGGATTCGGGCGAGGACGCGAACTTGCCGAAACGGACCTTGGTTTCCTTCATCTTGAAGACGCCGCGGCGCGTTTCGCCGCCGATGCGTCCGCTGCCGGTCGAACAGATCATATAGCGCACGGGAACGGTGTATTCGCCGGTTTCCGGATCCTTCTTGTAGACCAGAACGACCTGCCAGTAGATGTCGACGACGATGCGGTAGGTATCCGGCGACGGATAACCCGCCGGCAAGCGGAACGTGCTTTCGTTGTTCGGATCGGCTTCGTTGAAGTCGTCCAGCGAGCCGACGAGCTCCTCAAAGCTCATGTTGACCGTCGGCGCATAGTACGAGAACGGGATCTCCGTCGGCGCGGGCGTATCGGTCGGTTCGGGCGTCGGCGTCGGATCCGGCGTCGGGATCGGCGTCTTCGGAACGTCCGTGACCGCGACGATTACAACTTCCTCCGCGGGCACCTGCGTCGCGGCAGGCGTCGGCGCGACAGTCGGCTGTTCCGCAACGGGCGCCGCCGTCACGGTGCTTTCGGACGGCGTATTGCAGGCAAACACGGACAGCGCCGTGAGCAGTGCCAATATAAAAATACAAACTCGAATGCTTTGTTTCATGCCTTACCTCTGATTTCGGTTTAGTTTACCACACTTTACGACGCCGGTAAACCCCGAATTTGTGTCAGAATTGCAAAATCTTCCAAAATAAACCATGCATTATCCCAAAATACGGGAAAAGCCGCCCGCAATCCGGACGGCTGTTTGCCTCGTCTATCGCTCTGCTTTCATGCGGAGCAGTATCCCGAGTATCACGCAGGAGGCAATGCCGAACACGTACGGGACCGCATAGAGAAACGCCGTTCCCGCCGGCGCGCTGTACCCCATGTGTTCGATGCCGCAGAGCATCGCGCGGTACAGATATGCCACATGTGCGCACATGATATCCGAAAGCAGCACCGCAGCGCCGAAGCATACCCAACTGAGCTTTTTCATGTGAACCTCCTTAATCAAAGTCTGCGTTGATGTGCATCGTCCAATCGGACGATCCTCTGTCGATGTCGATCGGAACGCCCATCAGCTGAAACGCGCTGTCAACATAATGTGTGCAAATCCAGAGTTCGTTTCCCGTTCTCCGATACCGGAAATCGGCTCCGGTGTCGCCGGGACAGGGCATGAAAAAGTTATATTCCGGATCATCCGGTTCGTACAGCGTATGCGCTTTCAGATTGAGTATGAGACGCAGCGAACCGTTCTTCCGTATCTCGACCGTATCGTCCTTTTCGACGGTTTCGCACCCCAGGCCTTTGAACAGCGAAACGATCGGCACCATGTTCGAGACTTCACTTGCCGCAGTGTCAGGATCAAACGCTTCAACCGGAATCTCCGTTCCGTTGACGATCAGATGATACCCGTTCACCTCCGCCTGCTTTGCGCATCCGATCGGGAGGATCGCGCACAGCAGCAGAACGAGCAGCAGCCGTACAACCTTCATTTTTGTTTCTTCCTTTCCTGTGCTT
This sequence comes from Clostridia bacterium, assembly GCA_017428025.1. Lineage (GTDB taxonomy): Bacteria > Bacillota > Clostridia > Christensenellales > CAG-138 > UBA3792. The sequence goes on along the minus strand of JAFRRO010000070.1, from coordinate 6,424 downwards.
TCACTTTATAAACACGGCAGCAGGCAAAAGTGTTACAAGTTTTTTTGGAAAAAAGAAAAGCCGCCCTTGCGGACGGCTGAAATTTTATTCCGTCGGAATCCCGAGACGCCGTTTCATGGTCTTTTCGACGGCGTTCAGGATGTTTTCGTAGCCCGTGCAGCGGCACAGATGTCCCGAAAGGAGCTTTCTCAGCTCGTCGCGCGTGTAGAGCTTTTTGGTTTCGAGAATCTCCACGGCGGTCATGATGAAGCCCGGCGTGCAGAAGCCGCACTGGATCGCGGTCTCCTCCATAAACGCCTGCTGGATGTCGGAAATCTCGCCGTTCGGGCCGGTCAGGCTTTCGAGCGTGCGGATGTTCTTTCCGTCCGCCCATGCCGCAAGATAGATGCAGGAATTGAACGCCTCGCCGTCGATCAGCACGTTGCACGCGCCGCATTCGCCGACCTCGCAGCCCTTCTTAACGGACGTGAGATGGAAGTCGTTGCGCAGCAGATCGGTGAGCGACGCGCGCACGTCGATCATCTGTTCGACTTCCTTGCCGTTGATCGTGCAGTGAATCAGTTTGTATTGACTCATTCAAGCTCACCTCCCGCCAGTTTGATGGATTCCAAGAGACAGCGCTTTGCCATTTCGACCGCGATATGCTGACGGAACGCCTTAGAAGCACGCCAGGAATCGCGCGGGTTGATGTCGTTGAGCACCGCAAGCCCGAACCGGTCGATCAGCCCGTAGGAGATCGGCTGACCGTTTGCAACGGCTTCCGCGCTCGGTGCGCGCATCGGGACGGGCCCCGCGACGCCGTAGGCGATCCTTGCGCGTTCGATCGTCCGTTTGTCTTCCGAAAGCCGCACGTTGACCGAGCAGCCGAGCGTCGCGATGTCCATGGCGTTTCGCATCGCATACTTGATGTAGTGTCCGAAGGTGTTCTCATAGCTTGCCTTCGGAATCAGGATCGCAGTCTGAATCTCGCCGTCCTCGACGCGGATATCGACCTGTCCCGCACGGATATAGAACTCCTTGATCGGAAGCCGCCGGACGCCGTTTTTGCCGGTCAGTTCGACGATCGCTTCCCACGCGTGCAGCGTCGATGCGGAGTCCGCGCTCGTGACGCCGTTGCAGGTATTGCCGCCGATTGTGCCGATGTTGCGGATCTGCGGACCGCCGACCATGTCGACCGCCTCGCCCAGTACGTTGATGTATTTCTGGATGATCGGATCGCGCGTGATGTGCGAAAAGCTCGTCAGACTGCCGATGCGGATGTTCTCGTTTTCGTCGATCGAAATGCCGCGCAGTTCGTCGAGTCCGTAAATCGAAATCAGTTCCTTGCCCGCGCGCTTGCCTTCGCGCATCTGCACCAGCACGTCGCTGCCGCCCGCAATGATCTGCGCTTCCGGATGCTCCAAACGAAGCTCGACCGCGTTCTGCACGCTTGTCGCCTCGTACAATGCCTTCAAATCGTACATCTTATTTGCCCTCCTCAAAGGAATCACGGATCAGTCCCGCTTCGGTGAACGCCGCAAAGAGATTGTGCGGATTCATCGGAAGCGTCCTAAGCGCGACGCCGGTCGCGTTGTAGATCGCGTTGCGGATCGCCGGCGCGCCGGAGCATGCCGGCGGCTCGCCGAGCGCCTTGGTGCCGAACACGCTCGTCGGTTCGGGATTCTCGACAAACGCCGCTTCGAGGTCCGGATGGTCCATGAACGTCGAAAGCTTGTAGTCCAGAAGATTGTTGTTGAGCGGTCTGCCGGTCTTCTGGTCGAACAGGAGCTGTTCGGAGAGCCCGTAGCCGATTGCCATCGACATGCCGCCGTGCACCTGCGCCTCCGCAAGCGCCGGATTGATCAGCGTGCCGCAGTCGTGGACGTTGACGATGTTCTTGACCGTGACCTTGCACATCGGGATGTCGACCTCGACCTCCGCGAACGTGCAGCCGAACGAATACGCGTTGTTCTGGATCGTGAACGTGCTTTCCGCGGTGATATGCTCGCTGTCCTGCTGATTGTACTGCGCGGTCATGGCGAGCTCTTTGAGCGAGATCAGCACCTTGCCGTCGCCCTTGCGGACCACGTTTCCGTCGACGATGTCCATGTTGTCGACCGACTGGCGCGTAAGCTTGTTCGCGTACTCGAAGATCTTCTTTCTGAGGATCTCCGCGGTCTGCCGGATCGAGAAGCCCGCGACGTACGTCTGCCGCGACGCGTACGCGCCGAGCCCCGTCGGCGTGATGTCGGTGTCCTGACAGGAAATCACATGCACGTCGCGGTAGTTCTTCAGTCCGATCGCCTGCGCCGCCATCTGCGCAAACGCGGTGTCCGCGCCCTGTCCGATCTCGGTCTCGCCGCACTGCATGGTCACCGTGCCGTCGAGATTCAGCAGCATGCGGTTGGAGGTCGTTTCGAGCGCGATCGGCCAGACCGCCGTATTGTACCAGAACGACGCGCAGCCGATGCCGCGGCGGACCGGTCCTTTGTCGAGCGCGAATTCCGCTTTCTTGCGGTCGTAATCGATCAGTTCCTTGCCCTTTTCGAGGCATTCGCGGTGCGAGTCGTAGTAGTTGACGTTCTTCGAGAAGCCGTCCTCAAATCCCTTCGGCATGATGAAGCGGTCGCGGTATTCGACCGGATCCATGCCGATCGCGTGCGCGCATTCGTCGATGTTGGAATCGTTCGCAAACGACGCCTGCGGCATGCCGTAGCCGCGCATCGCGCCCGCCGCGGGGATGTTCGTATAGACGGTGTAGGCGTCGCATTCCATGTTGTCGCACGGATATAGCTGCGGGAACGAGCCCATCGCCTTTGCAACGATGCTGTGCCCGTGGCTTGCGTATGCGCCCTGATTCGAAAAGAGATCGACCTTTCTTGCCGCCATGCTGCCGTCAGGACGGATCCAGCTTGTGATGTGGAAGCGGATCGCGTGGCGGACGCGGTTCGAAACGAACGTCTCCTCTCTGGAGCAGTCGATCCGGACAAGCCGCCCGCCGACCTGCGTGGAGCACCACGCGCACAGCGGTTCATACAGCGCGTCCTGCTTGTTGCCGAAGCCGCCTCCGATGTACGGCTTGATGATCTCGATGTCCGCCCAGGGACGTCCGAGCGCCTGTCCGACGACGCGGCGCACGATATGCGGAATCTGCGTGGAGCTCACGACCGTGATCCTGCCGTTCTCCTCATACGCGTAGCAGCCGTGGTTCTCGATGTGGCAGTGCTGCACCGTCGGCGTGTTGTACCAGCCCTCGACCTTGATGAGTCCGGGCTCCTTGATCGCTTCTTCGTAATTGCCCTTGCGGATCGACGTATGCTTCAGAATGTTGTGCGGGGCGTTCTCATGCAGTTGCGGCGCGCCGTCCTCCATCGCCTTCTGCGCGTCGAGCACGAACGGAAGCGCTTCGTATTCGACCTTGATCGCGCGCACGCCCTGCATTGCCGCAACCTCGTCCTGGGCGATCACGACCGCAACGTCGTCGCCCCAGTAGCGCACATGACGGTTCAGAAGTCTTCTGTCCGCAACGTCCTGATGCCCCGGATCCATCGACCACGGATGCCCCGCCGTCGGGAAATCGATCTCCGGCACGTCGAAGCAGGTCAAAACCTTGACGACGCCCTTGATCCTTTCGGCTTCGGAGGTATCGACCGACTTCACAAATCCGTGCGCGATCTCCGCATGCTTGATTCTCACATAGAGCGCGCCGCCGGGGATGCGGTCCTCATAGTATTTGGTCCGTCCGGTCGCCTTGTCGAACGCGTCCACACGGATCTCGCTTTTGCCAACGATGCTCATAACGTTTCCTTTCCTGCCATGAATACAGTCTCGATTTGTGTATGCTTATACGTATATCAAGTATACCACCTTTCGATTCATTCGAAAAGAGGGTAAATATTCAAATTCATTATCTTTTTGAGAGAATAACGAAAAAACGGCGCCGTTTCGCGGACGCCGTTCGTTTTGTGCAGTCAGGCCTTTGATTTTGCTTCGAGCAGGCGCTGTCCGAGCAGCAGATACCGGCGATATTTCTCGTCCTTTGCAAAATGCACGTCGCGGAACTGCTCCGGACGGTTGCGGTAATCGAGCGCGACGTCTTTGAACTGCTCGCTTGTGAGATCGAAAACGCAGTCTCCGACCACGTTGAAGCAATGGAAACTGCCGTCCGGAAGCGGCACGCCGCAGACCTTTCCGCCGAAGATGTCCTGCAGCAGAAACGCGGTGATCGAACACTGTCCGAGCGTCGGGTTTTCCCCGCTCCATTCCGAACGCATGCGCGGCGCGCAGGTCTCGACGCACCAGGCGTTCTTCAAAAGGTCGTAATACTCCCGCGGCGTCCGACCTTCCGCATCCGTGATATCCGCGTTCTCCCAGCCGTAGAAGCGGTACGGTCCGATCTCTTTCCGTTCGAGCGAAACGGAAACCTCGTATCCGCCGATATTCGGATCGAGGAGTCCTTCGATGCGCTCCCTGTACCATTCTTTGATCTGTTCGTCGGTCAGTTCGCATTTTTCTCCGCGCGTGCGGATCGTGACGGTGACGGTCTGCTGTTCCATAGGTCCTCCGAAATGCTTTATGATATGGTATTATACGGGAATCGCGCCGGAAAGTAAAGACCGCAAATCGGAGCGGGTATCGGGGAAAACGTACGAACGGCAGCGAAACCAATCAAACGGTCATTACATGCCAGATGACAGGGTTTGCAAAACCGCAGGCGGTGTAAAGCGCATAGGGATTGCTTTCATTGTTGACGCGTCCGGAGACCGTCGCAAAACTTGCAGGACCTTTCATTCGTTTCAACAATTCATAGACAAGAAACGTTCCCAGCCCCCGTCTTCTGTGATCGGGTGAGACCTGAATCCATTCAAGCACCCCTTCTCCGATGCGTGAATCCAGTTCGGCAATACCGGAAGCAACGACTGTTCCGCCTGATGCGCTTTTGACCGCAACCCACAGTTCCGGTCGGTATACGCTGCGCGTCTGATAGGATAAGAGTTCCTCAGTTGTCACGCTTTCGTTTGTATAGCACGAACAAATGTGGTGTGCAAACTCCGCAGCGCTCAATTGCGCGATCATATAACCTGCCGGCAGCCGGGGTTCTTTGACCGTCTTCAGATCATGCATCAGCTTGAAATACGGTTCATCCTTTTCGCAAAGCGGCAGCAATGACGCATCCTTCACGATCCGGATGTGATCGGGAACGGCGATGGATTCTGTTTTCCAGTACGGAAGCGAGGAAGCCCCGCACGGATCGGCAAAATAGTCTTCTTTACGAATCATGGTTTTGTTTCGCTGTGTTGATGGACGAAATCAGCATCACGCGAAGCGGGATTTCACGCTTCAGCGATTTCACCCGCCGCATACTGATTTCACCCGTCCGGAAGGACGGATCTCGATGCAAAAGCACGCTTTCGCGTGTTTTTTTCTATGAAAGACCACGTAAAAGGACACCAAACCATAGAAAGACCGCGCAATAGTACGCCAGTATGTCTCAATAATTGCTTATAACAGCGATCCCAAGTTGATTATATTTGACTCTCTGTACAGCTTCTTCTTGGAAGGCATTGTACATCTTCCTAAATACCAGAATTGCTTGCTTTTTTGTCCATGCGCGGCAAACAGCGCAATCATCATATCCGTTTGACATTCCTCGTTTGTTATCGGGAATATAAAGCGACCATAAAAACATGTTGCTCCTCCTCAAGCATTTCTTCTCTTTACAGTATAGTATTTACAGGCTATCATTTCAACCACATGAATCAACAAAGAAAACCTCTCTTGTCCCGGTAGACAAAAGAGGTTTCTTTCATGTGAAAGAGCGCGTAAAAGTGTACCAAACCGTAGAAAGAACGCCTTAATGTGTACCGGTAAAACCCGGCATCCGGGTATCTATGCATTCTGAAGCTCACGCTCCAGCACATCTGCATAAAGTTGTACAACCGGCCCCAATTCTTTCAGCCAAAGCTTGATATCCGCCCTGTCTTTGAAGGACGATGGGTTTTGTCGGATTTCGAGTGTCTTTCGCAGCGGGGCTTCATCCGAGAACAGATACTCCTCCAGCGCCCAAAATCCTGCTTGTGTTTTGGAAATAACGTCATTCTGTCTCAACGTGTAAATACACCGGGCGATATCCAGAAGCCATCCGCATGAATAAAGGCTTTCGTTTGTTTCAACGGCATACTTTCGGATCGCGTCATAGCGCCCGCGTACTGCGTTTACCAGTTCTTCTCTGCCCGGCGTGGGAAGGATCCATGCTTTTTCTCCGTAAACCGGCACGCTGTACTTCGCAAGTTCAAACAGAGAGAAAACATCCGGTGTAAATTGGTTGGTTACCCTTTGCCCGCTCGTTCCCCAATAGACCAATCTTTGAAAGGATCGGCTGCGGTATTCGTACAGATTTGCAATAATGCCCTCGAAAGAGCGGTAATACGGGTTATCAGGCTCT
>JAFRRO010000069.1 GCA_017428025.1 Clostridia bacterium | reverse complement strand
GCAAAAACAGATCCGCCTCTATTCTCGGTAGGTGAAAAAGAAAAATCGAGTGGTGATAACCAAATCCGTTATCACCACTCGACATGGTGCCGGTGGTGGGACTCGAACCCACACGATGTCGCCATCAACAGATTTTGAGTCCGTCACGTCTGCCAATTCCATCACACCGGCCTGTCTTTCTATTTATAGCACAAGTGTCTGTAAAACGCAAGGATTTTTTCGGGCTTCGACGTTGCGCAAAGTCAAACGCGCTGGGCGATTGCAAGCGCGATCTGCAGTTTGTCGAGGCTGTGATTGGCGCTGACGAGCGCGTCGTTTTCGTAGGTCGGCGCGTCGAGCACGTCGCCGGTGGCCAAGAAGGCATAGAGCGCAAAGCCGTGGAAATCGCACACCGCCTCGACGCCCGCGATCTCCATTTCGACCGCAAGGCAGCCCTCGCTTCTGCGGGCTTCGAACTGATTGCGCGTCTCGCGGTAGAAGGCGTCGGTCGTCCAGACGCGTCCCTTGACGTACGGCAGCTGCAGCTCCCGGAAGATCGCTTCCGTGCGGTCCGCCTGCCTGATCTCGATATAGTCCTTTGGCGGCGCGTAGTGATAGGACAGACCTTCGTCGCGGTACGCTTCGGTGGGAATGACGTATTTCCCCTCGGTCGCCTCGCGGTTCAGGCTGCCCGCCGAGCCGAACAGGATAAACGTTGTCGCGCCGGTCATCCAGTTGAGTTCGACGACCTGATTGCCCGCAAGCGTCGCCCCGATCCCGCACAGCGCGACCGCAAGCGTTTTGCCCGCATGCTCGAACAGATAGACCGGCCGCGCGCCGTTTGCGGAATCCAGCGTACCGGCCTCGCGCACGGAAAAGCGCGCCTGCAGCTCCCGGAAGATCACATCGGAAAAGGTGAGAATGCAGGTGTCGCAAAGATGCCGCTGCGGACCGAGAAACGATCCCGGACCGAACAGCGGCTCGGATTGGTCGTCAAAGGAATGGATGATCACCGGCTCAGTACTTGAGGATCGTATGCACCGGATAGTCCTTGAGCGTCTCGCGGCCCGGAAGATCGGTCAACTCGATCGCAAACGTCATGCCGACCACGACGCCGCCCGCCTTTTCGGCAAGCTTGGCGCAGGCGAGCGCGGTGCCGCCGGTTGCCAGAAGGTCGTCGACGATCGCAACGCGCTGTCCGGGACGGATCGCGTCCGCATGGATCTGCAGCTCGTCGGTGCCGTATTCGAGCCCGTAGGCATAGCCGATCGTCTCGTACGGGAGCTTGCCGGGCTTTCTTGCCGGAACGAACCCCGCGTGCAGCGCATAGGCAAGCGGCGCGCCGAAGATGAAGCCGCGCGCTTCGGGACCGATGATCACGTCGACGTCCTGCTCACGCAGGGTGTCCGCCATCTGATGGACAAGCGCTTCGTAGCCGTCCGCGTCTCCGATCAGCGGCGTGATGTCGCGGAACAGAATGCCCTCTTTGGGAAAATCGGGAATGTTGCGAACGAGTTCTTTCAGGTCCATAAGGTCCTCCTTGCGGCGCATGCCGAACAGATTACGTTTGATTATAGCACGGTCGCCGCTCTTTTTCAACTGCTGATGCGAAAAAAGCAGGGCTGCGCAACTGCGGATGATTCCAGATCGCAAGATTCAGGATCCGAGATCGATCCACAAGGCGGGACGGACGCCGCCGAGAATGTTGTACACAGCGCGACCGTCGCTCTCGACGGAGCCGTCGCCGAGGACCAGTGCAGCGTGGTCGGAAAGGCAGCCGGGCGATCGCAGCCACCACGAGCAGGCGGCTTCGCCGTCTGCGGAAAATCGGCTGCTCCTCCACACGCCCTGTGCTTTCGTATAATCCGTCGGCACACACTTCCTTGCTTCGTCCGAACCGAAATACCGGTCGACCTCTGCAATACTCAGAAGGAATATCTTATCTGTGGTATCATTCCCGGGCGACGTATCATACGACGGATTCCGATCGGCGATTACCGCGGTATCGATCATGCAGTTTCGTTCCTCATCATTGAATGCATGCAGAAACGGTCCGTTCAGCCATTCGCGTAAGGAGCAGGTTTCCCACGTGACGTCGGCCTTGGACGTATCGTACTGGTTGCAATCGAGCGCATATTTGCTGATCACGAGCGCTTTATCGCCTTCTTTTGCAAGAACGATCCATTCAATATCCTCGTCGCCGTTTGAAAGATCGTTGTCCTGCTCATACCTGCCGAATGTGATCACATCGCCGACGGATACATTTTTATTTGATCCCGCACCGGATGGGTTCCCGCTCCCGCACCCGACGATGCTCAGCGTCATGATTGCCGCAAGAATCACGATGATTGCTTTTTTCATTGGGCGTCCCCCTTTCTGTTGCCAATATGCCGTATCGATGAAAACCCGTAACCCGCGATTCCGAAAGCTTCCCGAAGGTCCTTCGTCGCTTTGCTCCTCGGAATGGCGCATGCTGCAGCGGATGATCTTACGGCAGAAGTCCGTCGCGCTCCATCTGCACGACCGCGTCGTAATCGAACGGTTCGGTCGCGATATCCGGATAGTTTGCCTTCTCGTAGCGCCAGAAATACGACTTGACCTGGCACTGTCTGTTCGTCCACATGAAGCACTGGTGACGGTGCCGCGGCGCGATCGTCGGATCGAAATGGTACCAGCCGGTGCCGATGTTGACGATCACCCAGTAATGCCGCGTGCTGCTGCCCTTTCGCGTGACGCTCATGTACTCCACGCCGAGTTCGTCGAGCAGCGCGCGCGTGACGGCATAGAAGGTGAAACAGTCGCCCTTGCCGGTCTGAATGCCGCGCACCGCTTCCTTGCGCCAGTCCGTCTTGTCGGATTTGCCGACATACGAGACGTGCCCGCGCACATACTTGAACACGGCTTTGAGCTTTTCCGCCGTGACCATATCGTCGGTGAGGATCTTTGCAAGCACGTCCTGCGCAAGCACGCGCACCTCCTCCTCGGAGACGGTGGCGTTGACGAGCTTATACTTGCATTTGGCGGTCGTGCGGTTGCCGGAGACGTCCTCCGCAATAAACACGACGTCATAGCTGCCCTCCTGATCCGGCTGGACCTCCGAGCGCACCAGGACCTTCGTGCGTCCGTCGACCTTGTCCTCGGCATACACCTCGGCAAGGTACGCGATCGGCTCGCCGACGTACGCCGTGCGGTTCACGACGCCGTACAGCACCGGCGGTTCGGTGTCCTCCTGCAGCGCGATGGTGTCCTCGCATTCGGCGCTGTTGCCGTAGCGGTCCGTCGCCTTTACGCGGACGGTCTGTTCCCCGGCCGTTTCCCAGTCCGGCTCCGTGATCCATTCCACGCTGACCGGCGAAAGATCGGCTGCGGCAAACACCGCGTCCGCCGCAACGGGATGCAGCGTATAGAACACGGCGTCCGCGCGCTTTTCCACAACGGGCGCCGTCGTGTCGATCACCGTGATCAGCGCATAATCCGCTTCGCCGCCGGTCGTCACCGAAAGCGTATACAGCCCCGGCGTGTCGGGCACGAACGGCTCGTTCAGAACGACTTCGCCCGAATCCGCAAACACGTCCGCGCCGAGCGGTTCCGTCGACGCTTCCACCGTGATCGGCGCGATGTGCGAGATCGCAAGCGTCGAAACGACGTCCGTGACGTTGCCGCCCTCGTCGGTCATCCGCACCGTGACGGACTGCGCGTGCATCAGCGTCCGGTCCGGTTCGTTGACGAACGCAAAGGTCAGCGGCGTTTCGTCAAACGCGCCGTCGACCAGCATTTCGGGCGAGAACGGCTCGTCCGGCTTCACCCAGAGAAAGGTGCTTTCGCCCGCAGGCGGCGTCGTGTCCGAAACGATCAGGCGCGTCTCCGCCGTCTGTCCGTTTTTGAGCAGAAACCGCACCGGATATGTGCCGACGTGATGCAGCATCGATTCGGTGAGCACGGTTTTGCACTCCGCCGTGACGCCGTCCAGCAGAAACGCCTCCGTCTCCGGCACCGGCGCGCCGGCTTCGCACGAAATCGCGTCAACGACCGCGCGGATCGAAAGCTTCGACGCCACTTCGCTCTGGTTGCCCGCGGCGTCCTTGAGCCGGATGATCACCGGAAAATCGCCGACGCGGTCGAAATCGAACGGCTCCGAGAACGTGACCGCCACGATGCCCGCGTCGCGCATGTGCGTGACAAGCTTATCCGGCGTGACCGTCGTGCCGTACGGGATCGTCAGCGGACGCGCCTCGGCGGTCGGCGCGATCGTATCGCGCACCCGCACCAGCACCGGTATTGCGACGCCCTTATGCACAATCCGGACAAGATGCAGTCCGATCGGCAGCGTGCCGTAATCCTCGGCATAACGGTCGGTTTCGCGCGAGACCGCCGCAACGTCCGGCAGCGGATCGCCGTATTCCACCGATACAAACGGTTTGACGCCCGCATAAAGCACGCCGAGCACGCCCGCCGCCGTAAGCACGGCGACGGCGATGCAGAGCCATACGATCCATGTGCGTTTGCGTGTTCCGTTTGTTTCCAAAGCATCCTCCGTTTGCGGCGCGTATATGCCGCCGCTGAACACACATTATAACACAGATTCAAAAGAAAACAACCGCAGGCGCCTCCTGCGGTCGAAGAATTTACAACTTTTCCGGAAATTGGCAGCAGTTTGCATTTTTGTCACATTGTTGTGACGGTTCTTTCACACGGATTCCGAATTTTTGACGCATTTGGGGGTTATACTATAGCCATCAAAGGGAGAGCAAGCCACCCCTCTTGCGAACCCGATGATACAATGAATAAGACTCCTCCTTATCATTACCCCCCTCTATCCTTCGTCGGGGGGGGCG
>JAFRRO010000068.1 GCA_017428025.1 Clostridia bacterium | reverse complement strand
CTTCAGACCGTTGATGAGGCGGCTGTAGGTGGTGCCGTTCATGCGGGCGCCTGCGTTGATGCGCGCGATCCACAGCTTGCGATATTCACGCTTCTTGAGCTTTCTGCCGACGTACGCATACGCCATCGACTTCATGACCTGCTGGGAAGCGGCACGGTACTGCTTGCTCTTTGCTCCGTAGTAGCCCTTTGCGAGGCGGAGGACCTTACGACGTTTCTTAACGGCGTTGACTGCTCTCTTGATTCTTGCCATGATTTGTATCCTCCTTATTTATACGGAATCAGCTCGCGGATCTTCTTCTGTTCTTCTTCGGCAATGTAGCCGGTCTGACGGAGACCGCGGAGTCTCTTGGTGGTCTTTTTGGTGAGAATGTGGCTCTTGTAAGCCTTGGCGCGCTTGATCTTGCCCGACTTGGTCAGGGAAAAACGCTTTGCTGCGCCGCGATGAGTCTTAATCTTCGGCATGGTTGTTCCTCCTACAAATATTTCCTTACATCATTTTTTCGGTGCAAGCACCATAAACATGTTTCTGCCCTCTTGCTTGGGAGGACGTTCCTTCACCGCGACGTCGGACACCATCTCATAAAAGCTTTCCATGACGTCCTCGCCCATTTCGCCCTTGGTGATCTGTCTGCCGCGGAAGCGGATGGACACCTTCACCTTGTCGCCGTTACGCAGAAACTTGTCGCACTGTTTTGCCTTGACCTCCATATCGTGCTGATCGATGGTGGCGGAAAGGCGGATTTCTTTGATCTCGATGATCTTCTGGTTGCGCTTCTGTTCCTTTTCCCGCTTGAGCATGTCGTAGCGGTACTTGCTGTAGTCCATGAGCTTGCAAGTCGGGGGAACATTTTGGGAAACCTTGACCAGGTCCAGTTCGCGTTCGTCCGCCAGGCGCTGCGCCTCGCGCACGTCCATGATACCGAGCTGCTGTCCGTTTTCGTCGATCAGTCGAACTTCCGAGTCGCGGATCTCCTCATTGATCTGCATATCCTGCGTAGCGATGAAAAAACACCTCCTAAGAAAAATAGTGGGCGCAGATTGCACCCACCATCAGAAATCATCTTGATTGTATACCGTGACGCGACGCAATTGTCGGCAGGTGAGAGCGGGCGCTCTGCTTGAAACCATAGCTATTATAATGACGACCTTCCGGTTTGTCAAGCATTATTTTTCGAAAAAGTCCGAGAAAATCTGCATTTTTCACGCGATTCCGCCGCCGGATCACGCGAAAGGCATTTGACCGCGTGTACATCCTGCCCCGTTTCGGGATCCTTCGGCTTGCGCCTCAGGATGACACCGCATCGAATGCGGGTTTCCTCCGCTTGTCATTCTGAGCGTCAGCGAAGAATCTCTGAACGCTCGATTGCTTCACCGCTCTGAGATCCTTCGGCTGCGCCTCAGGATGACACCGGTGTGCATGCGGCTCTCCTTTCTTGTCATTCTGAGCCTTTGGCGAAGAATCTCTGAACGCAAGCCGGAATTCCCTGCGGCGCGATATGCCTGCGGCGCACGATATACTTGCTGACGCAAGCACGATATGTTTGCTTGCGCAAACGCGGATGTTTACACACCAATCCGTCAAATCCGGCGACATGCGCGGCGGATTTGACACCTTGCACCGCCTGCCGCCCGGTCGCCGCAGGCGATAGGCAGGCGGTGAAAACTCGCGTTGATGAAGCCCTTCATCGACGCGAAAGCGCAGCGTCAATACCCCTTCTGCGGATCGATCACGCTGCCGTCGACGGCATTGACGATCAGGACGATGCGGCTGAGACAGCTTGTCTCGGTAAAATCGTGGTATGCATCCTTGACCGTGCGCGTAAACGAATCCGTGCCATAGAAGCAGTAGACCGGAACGAGCATTCCCTTGCCGAGCTCGTTCTGTTCCGCAATGCGCCAGAGCCCCAGTTCGATGCGGTCAATGTTCCGCTCGGCATATTCCGAGGTGTTCGGATCGAAATTGCGCACCTCCGTCATCGGCAGCATGCGCGCCGCAGTCTTTTCGATCTCTGCAAAATCGAGGAGCTTCGCATTGTCGTTGATCGGTTCGCCGACGGTGAGCGGCGCCTTCCACTCCGCGATAAAGATACCGTCCTCGTCCAGCACGAGGAAGAATTGCTCGTACGTCCACGTCGGCGCGTAGTCGTCCTCATTCATTTGGCTCGACCCCGTGGAAAGCAGCGCGCGGTTGACGGGTACGCCGCCGATTCTGCGGCTCAATTCAAAATAGTACGCAAACTTTTCGCACGGCGTATCCGGGCTCTGCGTGTCGCCCGCGACGACCGCGCGCGAGACGGCGAAGCGATCCGAAAGCCCCGTTGCGCTTAAAAACCGGTCGACCTCGGCATATGCCTCCTGCGGCGTCATGCGAAGGTCGCCCGCCGCGGCTTCGGGGATCGGATCGTCCCGATCGACCGGAACCAGCTCCGCATAATCGCAGGCATATGCGGCGAGATAGCAGTCGGATTTTTCGGAGCTCCGGTTGTAATGGAAGCGTGCGCTGCGCCTTGCGGGGATGCCCGACCAACCGTCCTTCTCGCGATAGATCAACGCCTCGGCATTGTCGGAATCGTTCTCCACGCGAAACGTAATCCACGGATCGCCTTCCGAGTGCGCTGAAATGCCCATGCGGGAAGCCGCCTTTTTGTTGTCGCCGAGCGGCAGATACTGCTTGTGCAGGATGCCGGTCTCGACCGTCTTTTCCCCGCCGTCCGGCGCGCTCGAATAGCGCTCCATGAGCTCCGCAATCATTTCGTTCAGCTCGTCGATGCTGTACATGGAATCGCTTTCGGAGAGTTCTCCGCTCTGCAGCCGGTCAAGCATTTCGTTGTACTGTTTCAACTCCGTTTCGATGTCGTCCTTCGTCTCCTCGTTCTCCCAGGAATCGTAGAGCACGGCGTCCCCGACCAGCGCGTTCCACAGCGCGGTCACGTCCGGCTGTTCGAATTCGGCGGCATAGACGCGCACGATCGGCAGCGGTCCCCGCGGTACGACGATCTCGGCGTCGACGTTGACACGAATAACGCCGTCCGCGCTCGTATACGAGCCCGTCATGCGTTCGGGAATGTGGTAGAGCAAGCGAAGGTCGGCGTCCGGCGCGGCGTCCTCGCTGCGCGACGCTTCGATCATTTCGCTTTGATTGCCCTTGTTGACGACAAATTCCTCCTCGGGCGTCGGCACGCAGGCAAGCATGGCAAGACAGAGCAGCAAAACAAGCAAACGTTTCATAAGAGTTCTCCTTTCCTGTTCGGGGTTCTGTTCATTAGACGGTTTGACAGCGCATTTTGCTGCAAGACTCCCGAAAAACTTACAAAAATAATAACACGGAGATGTGTTATCCTTGCGTCATATGCATGAACAAAACGCGTGTGATCCGCCGAAAGATGCAGAATATTTGTAAAATCTGCCAAAACAAAAAAAGAGCTGCGAAGCAAGCCCTCCCGTGTCATCCTGAGAAGCGAAAGCGACAAAGGATCCCGGAACGCAAAAGCAATCACGTTCAGAGATTCTTCGCCTTCGGCTCAGAATGACAAGCATGGGGAGAGACGCGTTTTCCCCCGTGTCATCCTGAGGAACAAAGAGACGAAGGATCCCGGAACGCAAAAGCAATCACGTTCAGAGATTCTTCGCCTTCGGCTCAGAATGACAAGCATGGGGAGAGACGCGTTTTCCCCCGTGTCATCCTGAGGAACAAAGAGACGAAGGATCTCGGAACGCAGAAGCTATCAAACGTTCAGAGATTCTTCGCCTTCGGCTCAGAATGACAGGCTTTCCGCAAGCCCAGATTTCCGGTTTATTTCTTTTTCGTCCGCGCCGCGCGGAGGATCGCGATCGTCAGAAACAGCGCGACGAACAGGAACAGCGCAAGCAGCACGATGAGCCAGCCGTACAGGACGGTATACAGGAGTCCGGACAGGATCGTGCGGAACGCCGAAACCGTGATGTTCAGCCGCCCGACGTAATCGAACAGCAAAAACTGCGTGACCGGCACGAGCACGAGCGTGACGCCCATAAAGCAGCCGCCCCACATCAGCACCGAACCGGCGCGTTTCGAGGTCCCGACATACAGCAGCCTGATGATCGCGCACATCAGGATCGTCAGCGCAACGCCCGCCCCGAACAGGATCGGCAGCATATTGACGAACATGCTGTCGCGGAACGTCGTGAACTTCGAGATCAGAAGGCTTGCGTCGATCGCGGAGAGATCCTCCGTCACCGCCGCGGCGCAGTCCTCCGAAAAATCCTCGATCGCCTTGTCGCTGTACGCGGAATGCTCGCGCAGATATTCCGCAAAGCGCTCCGCCGGATAGGACGGCAGATGCAGCGAATCCGTATTCTCCGGCGCAAACAGCGCGTCGATCAGCGTGCCCGTATAGGCGCGGATCGAATCGTCTGTGACGAGATCGGTCAGCTCCCCGTTCTCCAGTCCGTACAGGATCGCCACATGATCGAGATCGTCCGAAATGCGCTGACGCATCTCCTCGCAGTAATCGCGCGAGGGCACAAACGTCTTGAGATACGCCGGATTCAGCGCGATAAAGCGCAGCGGTCCGGCAACGAGCGTCAGCATCAGTGCGGCACACAGCACCGTAAGCGCAATGAGTGTGCCGATTCCGCGCAACAGTCTCATCGTGTCACCTCCGCGCCGTCGATGAGGCGGCACAACAGCACGCAGCGATCGGTGCGGCGTTCGCCGCCGTTGTCGCGCGGATAACAGGTGTACAGCACCAGATCGACGTTCTGTCCCGCATCCATGTACCAGCGGTCGGTGCCCTTGACGCCTTCCTTCTTTTCCTCCACGCGGTAGGCGTACGGGCCGTAGCTCGTTTCGATCAGCACGATCGCACCGACCGGCGTGTCCTCAAGCTCGGCAAAGCTGCGCGTGACGTGCGCCGATATGATCGTGCACTTGCCCTCGCCGGGGAAATAGGAGCCGAACGACATGCCCGCGCCTTTCTTGAGCACGCGCTTGTCCGAACCGAGGTAGACCGGCACATTGATGATGTCCCAGCCGCCGTCGTCCCAGGTGACGTTGAGCCGCGCAAACTGCTTGCCGTAGCGGATCGAGGGGATGTGTTCCAGCTTCTCGGGCTTGACGCCGGGCGTAAAGCCCGTGTCCTCGTCGCTGACTTCACGCGGGGCGCTGTCGCCGACGAGCAGACCGAAATAGGCGGTCTCCTCCACCACCGACTGAAACAGATACATGCTGAGACAGAATACGCCCGCAAAAAACAGCAGGAACGGCAGCGCGATCGCGATGCCCTTTCCTGCGGAAAACCGTGTTTTCGCTTCCATCGCTCAGGCCGCCTTCTTCTTTTTGGTTACGGCAAGCACCAGAATGAGTCCGAGCACGGCCGCGCCGCCGATCAGCACGCCGCCGCCGATGATCCAGCCGATCGAGGGACGTTCGCCGACGTCCGTCTTGGCGTCGCTGTTGATCCTGCCGAGCACCTTGCCGTTCTTGGTGATCGTCACCACGCGCGCGTACTCGTTCTGCGAATCGTTGCTCGGATCGATCGAATAGCCGAGCCCGAGCTCGTCGCAGATGCCGCCGATCAGCTTCGCCGCAATTGCAAAGTCCTCGTCGGTGTAGTGATCGAGCGAAGCGCCGTCCGACAGCTTCTGCGTGTTGATTGCGTTCTGCACAAGCAGCACGATGCGGTTGTAGTTGTCCGCCGTCACCGTGATGTCATCAAGATACAGGATCTTCGAAAGCTGTGACTTCAGGGACGCGTTTTTGCCGAGCAGCGTCTGCTTGAGCGAATCCATCAGCAGGTCCTTATAGACATGCTCGTCGCTCTGCACCGGCGAGATCACGATCGTGTCCGGCGCGGTCGGGGACGCTTCCGGTTGCGCGGTCGCAATGACCTCGGGCGCGTCCGTCGCGTCCGCTCCTTCCTCGCCTTCCGCCAGCGCGGAAAGCGGCATCATACAGAACAGCACCGCAAGCACGATGCCGAAGATTTTTTTCATTTCTTTCCTCCTTCAAAAGGGGATTCCGCCCCGATTGTCAGATGCATTATACAACGCAAATGCGTCATAAATGCGTCTTTTCCGAAAACGATCCGCGAATAAACCGCGTTTTTTCAGATTACGCCGCAGCAAAACAGCACCAGCGCCACGAACGCCGCAACCCAAAGCAGCACCGCGACCGGCACGAGCACCACAAACTTCGCGTGCTTCGTCTTGTGCCGCAAAAGGTACATCCCGAGCAGCGCGCCGATGCAGCCGCCGCAGAATGCGAGCAACAGCAGCGTACGTTCCGGCACGCGCCGTCCGCCCCGGTTCTTCTGCGCAATGCGCTTGTCGACGGCATAGACGATAAAGGTGATGAGATTCATGACGCCGAGCGCCGCCCACAGCGGCCAAAGCTTTGCAAGCGTTTCCATAGCTGCCTCCCGTTCGTTTCGGTCGGCATATCATACCACAGCTTTCCGCAAAACGCAAGCGCGCGAAAAAACGCGCCCCGTTCGGGCATTTTATCGTTGACAAGACAGAGCGAACGGAATAAAATAATTTTGTTGGGGATGTTTCCGAAGGAATCCTTCATTCCTTCATTTCTTCATTCCTTCATTCTTCATTTCAAAAGGAGGTGGCTGTCATGGATGCAGGCAGTAGTACCGGCTCCGCAAGCCCGCTTTTATGCGGAAACGCTTCGGACGTGCCCCTATGGCGGCCGACCTTTTGCTGATCCCGTGAAGCGGGTCTTGCTCCAAATTGAACAAAAGGAGGAAGACTGCTATGGCAAATTTAGCAACCGCGATCACATCATTGATCGAATCCAAAAAATACGGAACGCTGCGCGATATTCTCACCACGATGAACGCAGCGGATATTGCCGCGCTGTTTGAGGACCTTGAGCCCGAAATGCTGCCGCGTCTGTTCCGCCTGCTGCCCAAGGAGCTGGCGGCGGATACCTTCGTCGAGATGGAGAGCGATTCGCAGGAAATGCTGATCAAAGGCTTTTCCGACAGCGAGCTCAAGGAGGTCATCGACGAGCTGTACATCGACGACGCCGTCGACATCGTCGAGGAGATGCCGGCAAACGTGGTCAAGAGAATCCTTGCGCAGGCGGATCCCGACACGCGCAAGCTCATCAACGAGCTGCTGAAGTATCCGGACGATTCCGCGGGCAGCATGATGACGACGGAGTACGTCGAACTGCGCCCGAACTGGACGGTCGAGGACGCGATCAAGACGATCCGCCGCACCGGCATCGACAAGGAAACGATCAACATTTGCTACGTCACGCGCGCGGACCGCACGCTCTACGGCTATGTGACGATCCGCCGCCTGATTCTGGCGCAGCCGGATACGCTGATCGGCGATCTTGCGGATCAGAACGTGATCTCCTGCAAGACGCTGGACGACCAGGAGACCGTCGCGCAGATGCTTTCGAAATACGACCTGATCGCCATTCCGGTCGTGGACGGCGAAAACCGCCTCGTCGGTATCGTCACGGTCGACGACGCAATCGACGTCCTGCAGGAAGAGGCAACGGAAGACATCGAAAAGATGGCCGCTATCACGCCGTCCGACAAACCGTACCTCAAGACCGGCGTCCTTTCGCTGTACATCCACCGCATCCCGTGGCTCTGCATCCTGATGGTCGCCGCGATCTTCACCGAGCTGGTCATCAATCACTTTTCGAACCTCATGTCGGTCGAATTCCAGTCCTTCATCAGCGCGATGCTGCTTGCCTGCATCCCGATGCTGATGGACACCGGCGGAAACGCGGGCAATCAGGCGTCGGTCACGATCATCCGCGGTCTTTCCCTGGGCGAGATCGAATTCAAGGACCTCCCCCGCGTCATCTTCAAGGAATGGCGCATCTCGCTGCTTGCCGGCGCGTCGCTTGCGGTGATCAACTTTGCGAAGATGATGCTGATGTACGCGATCACGTACCACAACAACTTCAACAACCAGTTCACGCCGTATCTGCTGATCGCGATCACCGTTTCGATCGCGCTGATGTGCACCGTGTTCCTCGCAAAGTTCATCGGCTGCTCGCTGCCGATTCTCGCAAAGAAGATCGGCTTCGACCCCGCGGTCATGGCAGGTCCGTTCATCACCACGATCGTCGACGTCACCTCCCTGCTCATCCTGTTCGGACTGGCGCTGATGCTCGTTCCGAAAATCTGAACACTGCATAAAAGAGAGCTGTCAGATCAAACTGACAGCTCTTTTGTTTGCGGCAATTCGGATGGACCGCACCGTTCCGATACGTACACGGGGGTGTGTGAAGGATAACCGTGGACGCAAAACCGCTGCGGTCCATCCGAATTGCCGTTCTTTTTTCCGTATTTCGAATATTTCAACTTCTCGTTAACGATAGCACGACTTTTCGGGATTGTCAACCGCAGAATGCATATTTTGCCCATTTTTCGCAAAATATACAAAATCGAAAACGTTTCAGGCCGTCAGCGCGCGCCTCCCGCTCCAAAGCAAACGAAAAAGACCTGTCAAACGACAGGTCCTTTGCATGTAAGTTTGTCTTCAGACAAGCTCCAGAACGACCATTTCGGCTGCGTCGCCGCGACGCGGTCCGAGCTTGGTGATGCGGGTGTAGCCGCCCTTCTTGCCTTCCTTGATGCGTGCGTCATACTTCGGCGCGAGCTCCCGGAACAGCTTCTCCACGACGGGATGACGGTTGTCCTTGGTGCGCTCCTTGTAATCGCTCTTGCTCTCGTCCTGCTTCTTGGGCTCCGGAATGTCGTACAGATACGCCATGATCTGACGGCGCGCGTGCAGCTTGGACGGCTTATCCTGCTGCTTCTCGACCTTCACGATCTGGCCCTTTTCGTTGTACGTTTCCTTCTCGACGGTCTCGCTGTTCTGATACTCGTTCACAGCCAGGGTGATGAGTTTTTCGGCAATGCTGCGAATTTCCTTCGCGCGCGTTTCGGTCGTGATGATCTTGCCGTTCCAGAGAAGCGCCGTGGTCTGATTTCTGAGCAATGCAACACGCTGGTCAGAGGGTTTCCCCAATTTACGGTTTGCCATTGTGCTTCCTCCTTAATCTTCGTTCGTGCGCAGGGACAGGCCCAACTGCGCCAATTTCTGCTGTACTTCTTCGAGAGATTTCCGTCCCAGATTGCGAACCTTCATCATCTCGTCCTCATCACGCTGCACCAGTTCCTCGACGGTATTGATGCCCGCGCGCTTGAGGCAGTTGTAGGAGCGGACCGAAAGGTCGAGGTCTTCGATGTTCATTTCGAGGATCTTTTCCTTCTTCTTGTCGTCCTTCTCCTTCAGAATCTCGACGTCCTGCACGTGATCCGTCAGATTGATGAACAGAAGCAGATGCTCGGTAAGGATTTTCGCAGCGAGCGACGCCGCTTCCTGCGGCTCGATGCTGCCGTCCGTCCAAAGCTCAAGCGTGAGCTTGTCAAAGTCCGTGATCTGACCGACACGCGTATTCTCGACCGTGAAGTTGACCTTCGTGATCGGGGTGAAGATCGAGTCGACCGCGATTTCGCCGATCGGCATATCGGGCCGCTTGTTGCGGTCGGATACGACGTAGCCTCTGCCGTGGTCCAGAACGATCTCCATATGGAGTCGACCGTTCGCATCGATGGTCGCGAGGTGCAGATCCGGATTGATGATCTCCACATCGGAATCGGGCAGAATGTCGCCCGCCTTCACTTCGCAGGGACCGATCACGTCAATGATGACCTTCTTCGGTTCTTCGGAATGAAGCTTGCAGATCAGCTGCTTGAGGTTCAGGATGATCTCGGTCACGTCTTCCTTGACGCCCTCGATCGTGGAGAACTCATGCAGAACTCCGTCAATGCGAATGGATGTTGCAGCAACACCGGGAAGACTGCTTAACAGTACTCGACGCATCGAGTTGCCCAGAGTCGTGCCGAATCCGCGTTCAAGCGGCTCTACCACGAACTTGCCGTAGTTCGGAGCGCTTTCGACGCATTCGAGCTTGGGCTTTTCCATTTCTATCATGTGTGTACCCTCCTTCGGTGATGTCGTGTACGGTTCGCCTTATCGGCTTATCTCGAGTAGAACTCGACGATGTTGTGCTCTTCGATCGTCAGGTCGATATCCTCACGCTTCGGCAGCGCAACGACCTTGCCCTTGAGACCTTCGGCGTCCAGTTCGAGCCACTGCGGGATGGTGCGCTTTGCGCCTTCCTCGCGGAGGGACTTGAAGAACGGGATCTCGCGGCTTCTCTCGCGGATTGCGATTTCGTCGCCGACCTTGACCTGATAGGACGCGATGTCAACCTTCTTGCCGTTCACGAGGATGTGACCGTGGGTGACCATCTGACGCGCCATCGGACGGGATTCGCCGAAGTTCAGGCGGTACGCGACGTTGTCGAGACGGCGCTCGATGAGGGACAGCATGTTCTCACCGGTGACGCCCTTCATGTTGGAAGCCATGTCATAGTACTTCCGGAACTGGGACTCGAGGATACCGTACGCGCGGCGGACCTTCTGCTTTTCACGAAGCTGCAGACCGTACTCGGACTGCTTCTTTCTGCCCTGACCGTGCATTCCCGGAGGGGTATGGCGAAGCGTCATCGGGCACTTGTCGGTGTAGCACTTGTCGCCCTTCAAAAACAGCTTGGTGCCTTCTCTGCGGCACTGTCTGCAAACAGAACCAGTATATCTTGCCATTTTGGAATCCTCCTTACACTCTTCTGCGCTTCGGCGGACGGCAGCCGTTGTGCGGGATCGGCGTCACGTCCTTGATGGACACGATCTGCAGACCTGCGGACTGGAG
>JAFRRO010000067.1 GCA_017428025.1 Clostridia bacterium | reverse complement strand
GGCGAAGCGTCGCACGTCCGCATGACGGTCACCGGCGTCCGGCTCTCCTACGCACGCGTCAACAAAAAGGACAGCAGCGACTTCTACCTGCTGCCGGTCTGGGACTTTCTGGGCTATGTGGACCTTCTGAACTGGTCCGACGATCCCGCCGAAAACGACGCCGTAAACCGCGGCCGCCGCGCCGGACAGTGGTACAGCTCGTTCCTGACGGTCAACGCCGTCGACGGCAGCATCATCGACCGGAATAAGGGATACTGACGGCGCGCTTTCGGCAAAAGCAGGCTTTCGCCGAGTTTTCACCGCCTGCCTATCGCCTGCGGCGACCGGGCGGCAGACGGTGCAAGGTGTCAAATCCGCCGCGCATGTCGCCGGATTTGACGGATTGGTGCGGTAAGCGCTTGTCATCCTGAGGGCAAAGCCCGAAGGATCTCGGAACGGAAAGGCATCGACGCATATCGTGCCGCAGACATATCGCGCGCCGTCAGTCGCATGTCGCCGGATTTGACGGATTGATTGATCGGCAAAACCGCAATGTATGTTGAAAGGAGTACACTATGAACCGCATCGTTGCTTTGTTTTTTGTTTTTCTGCTGCTTGTCGCCTGCGTTCCGACGCCGGACGAGGAAGCGGCCCTGAATCGCACGGACGGAGCGCTCGAACAGGCGATCACCGAACCGCCGGTCACGCCGTACGTCTATGAAGCGCCGGCGCGCTGGGAGGAAACCTACACGGTACGCAAGCGCGAGATTCGTTTCGAAGCGGACGTCGAGGTGCCGACGGCGGAGCAGTTCCCCGTCGAAACCGTCAAACAGTACCGGATCGCCGGAGGGGACGTCGTATCCTTTCTGGAAAAGCTCTGCCCCGGGGACTGGGACATCCGCGAAAACGAGTTATCCCGCGAGGAACTGACGGAGGACCTCAAACACGCGGCGAACATGTATCTCGGCGAGGACGACGACACCGGCGAACCGGTCTACGGTCCGAACGAGGAGGAGATGCAGCGCATCCAGAAACAGATCGAACAGGCGCCGCTCGAAGACAGCTATATCCCGCTGTCGACCGTTCTGCAGTTTCCGGTCACGAACACGCCCGTCAAAAACAGCCGCGGAGAAACATGGTACCTTTCCGCGCAATCGAAGGAAACGCGTTCCTCCGTCCGTTTGGCGCGGCACCGTGGCAGCAGCGTGCAGACCGAACAAGCCGTTATGCAGGTCGGCTCCGCACCGTACCGTCCCGACGGTTTGAAGAACGTAAAGATTTCGCGGGAAGACGCGATCCGCGTCTGTGAAGAAACGCTCGCCGCGCTCGGTTTTGCGGGCTTTCGCGCTGCCGACGCCGATAAGGCGATCGAAGCGCAGAGCTATTCGCTTGCGGAGTTGAGCGAAGGGTATCTGGTACACGCCGTATTCGCGCTCGAAGGCACCGTGCCGTGCTGCTATGCGCAGGCAAGCAGCCAGAACTTCATCCAGACCGGCGACGATCCGGATGCGACCTTCGCCCCGCCGTGGCAGCAGGAGTTTTTGGAGCTGTACGTCACGGAGGAAGGCGTGCAGCAAATCTGGTGGAGTCAGCCGAAGGAGCATGTGCTGGTCGCCAACGAGAATGTGAAGCTGATGCCGTTTGAAGCGTTCCGGCAGAGTTTTCAAAAGCTGATCGAATTCGGCACGGGCGACTATGCGGATTCGCCGCTGATCGTCAAACGCCTGGTGCTGACGACCGCGATCGCGCAGATTCCGAATCAGGGCGACGAAGCGTTCCTGATCCCCGCGTGGGCGATCTTCCTGACGACCGAGGACGATCAAGCCGCGCACATCGCGCCTCACGTGCTGCTGATCAACGCGATCGACGGCAGCACGATCCGCGTTCAGTGAACAAACAAAACCTCCGGACGAATCCGGAGGTTTGTTGTTATCAAGATTATTCCACGTCTAAAAGCGCTGCGGCGAAGTCGTTCGGATCGAAGCGACGGAGGTCGTCGATGCCCTCGCCGACGCCGATGAACCGCACGGGCACGTGCAGGGTATCGGAAATCTGCACCGTGACGCCGCCCTTGGCGGTGCCGTCGAGCTTCGTCAAAATGACGCCGGTGAGCTCGCAGACCTCGAGGAACGCTTCCGCCTGCGCGACGGCGTTTTGACCGGTCGTTGCGTCGAGTACCAGAAGTACCTCGCAGGGCGTATCCGGCAGTTCTCTTGCGATCACGCGGCGGATCTTGTTGAGTTCGTTCATCAGGTTCTTCTTGTTGTGCAGCCGTCCCGCCGTATCGACGAGCAGCAGATCGCACCCCTTGGCGCGATAGGACGCGATCGCATCGAACACGACCGCCGCGGGATCGGCGCCCTCCTGATGGCGCACCATCGGGACGCCCGCGCGGTTCGCCCACTCGCCCAGCTGCTCCGCCGCCGCCGCGCGGAAGGTGTCCGCCGCCGCGATCATCGGACGTCTGCCCGCCTGCGCGTATTCGTTTGCGATCTTGCCGATCGTGGTGGTCTTGCCGACGCCGTTGACGCCGACGATGAGAATGACCGCGGGACCTTCGTCCGCCGCAAACGGCGCATCGACGCGCACGGCGTCCGCGATCAGCGCTTTCAGCGCCTGTTTGGCTTCGGGACGCTCCTTGAGCCTGTCCGCCCTGACCTGATCGCGCAGCGCGTCAAGCAGACGTTCCGACGTCTCCATGCCCATGTCCGCAAGGATCATGGCTTCTTCGAGCTCGTCATAGAAATCGTCGTTGATGCCTTCCTTGTTGAACAGCGTCGAAAACCAGTTGTTGGTCTTATGCAGACCTTCCTTCAGGCGGGAAAACCAGCCCTTCTTTTGTTCGTTCTTTTCCATTATGCCGTTTCTCCGAATCTCGCCGAGACGATACTTGAAATTCCCTTTTCCTCCATCGCGACGCCGTAGAGCGTATCGCAGACCTCCATGCTGCCCTTGCGGTGCGTGATGATGATGAACTGCGTTTCGTCCGAATACTCCTTGAGATAGTTCGCGAACTTCGTGACGTTCGCTTCGTCGAGCGACGTCTCGATCTCATCGAGCACGCAGAACGCCGGCGCCTTGAGCTTGAGCATGGCGAACAGCAGCGCAATCGCGGTCAGCGCACGCTCACCGCCGCTGAGAAGCGACAGCAGCTGCAGTTTCTTTCCCGGCGGCTGCGCGATGATGTCGATATCGCAGTTCAGCACGTCGTTCTTGTCCGACAGTCGCAGTTCCGCGTGTCCGCCGCCGAACAGCTGTTCGAACGTGTCCGCAAAGTTCAGCTGAATCTTCTGGAATTCGCGCACAAACGTCTGTTCCATCGTCTGCGTCAGCTGTCCGATCAGCGTGTACAGATCGGCTTTCGCCTTCTCAAGGTCCGCAAACTGCGCGGAGAGGCTCTCGTGCCGCTCGGACACCGTCTTGTAGTCCTCGATCGCCGAAACGTTGATGTCGCCGAGTCCGCGAATCTCCGTTTTGAGCGCGTTGACGCGCTGCTGTGTCGCGCCGACCGCAATCTCGCGGCGCATCGGCTGCGCGTTCTCGTAGGTCAGTTCGTATTCCTCCCAGATGCGGTCCGCGCTTTGCTTGAGCTCCATCTCAAGGCGGCTCGTCTGCATCTCGTTCCTGTGCTTGCGCTCGTCGATGCTGCGCACCGTTTCCAGCAGTCCGTCGCGATCGCGCCGGAACTGGCTCAACAGCTCGTTGATGCGCGTGCGTTCGGCTTCGAGCTTCGACTGCTCCTCCTTGGCAAGCTTCAGTTCCGCCTGCTCGCCGGAGATGCTCCGCTCCATTTCGGACAAGCGCGCGTCCGCCGCCGCAACCGATTCGGACAGCGTCTGAAGCTCCGCGTCGAACGAACCGATCTTCTGCTCGGTCAGCGCAAGCTCGCGCGAAAGCCGCTGCCGTTCCTGCGCACGCGCGTCCGCTTCCTTTTCGAGCGCCATCGCGCGGATGCGCTGTTCGGTCAGCGCCGCGCTCATTTCTTCGCGCTTCTGCTTGTCCTCCGCAATCGCAAGCTGCTCCTTGCGGATGTCTTCGGTGCTCAGAAGATTCTGCTTTTTGATATCGTCCTCGACCGTTGCCGCGCTCCGGCGCCGCTTCTCGATGTCCTGCAGACTCTCGTTGAGATCGCCGCGCTCGTCGCAAAGCTCCTGCACGGCTTCTTCGGCGTCCCTGCGGTCGCGCTCGATGATCTCGCGCTGTTCCTTAAGATGCACAAGCTCAAGCTCGTCGCCGTGCGCCGCCGCCGTAAACGCGTCGATCTGCGTATCCTTTAAAAGGATCTGCTTCTTCTGCGCTTCGATCTCCTGCTGTTTCTTTTGAACCGCCTGTTCGGCTTTCTTCAGCTGCTTTTTGATCTCCTCGACCTCGCGTTCGCGCCCGAGCAGCGAGAAGCCGCCCTTCTTGAGGCTGCCGCCCGTCATCGTGCCGCCGGTGGAGAGGAAGTCGCCCAGAAGCGTCGCGATGTGGAATGCGCTTTTGGACTTCTTGCGAAGCCGGATCGCGCTGTCAAGGTCCTCGACGATCACGGTGCGGCCGAGCAGATACTCCGCAACGATGCCGCAGCGCTTGTCGCACTGCACCAGTTCGCTGCCCAGTCCCACGACACCCGGTTCCTTCAAAAGCGCGCGTTCCTTGTCGGTCAGCGGATTCGAATTCAGCAGCGTCAGCGGCAGCAGCGTGACTCTGCCGAGGTCCTTGCCGCGGACGTATTCGATGACCGTTTTGGCGTCCTCAGCGGTCGTTGTGACGATGTTTTGCAGGGATCCGCCCAATGACATGCCGATCGCCGTTTCGACCTTTTTCGGCACCGTCAGAAGCTCTGCGACCGGCCCGATGATGCAGGATTTCAGCTGCGCGTCGGTCTCCGCCGCGGAGAGCAGCATGCGGACGCTGTTCTGATAACCTTCGTGCGAACGGATCATTTCGCGCAGTACATGCTCGCGCGAGGACAGCGCGCCGACGTTCTGTTCCGAAACCTTGAGTTCCGCCTGCAGCGCCAGATAATCCGATTCCATTTCGATGCGTTCGCGCTGCGCGGTCTTTCTGTCGGCGATGTGCTCGTTCATCGTCGCCGCCTGCTTCTGCTCGGCTTTGCGCGCCGTTTCGAGTTCGCGGTTGAGCGCATCGACCTTTTCCTTCGCCGCAGCCTCCTCGCCGTCGAGCGCGGTCAGCCGGTCGCGCAGTGCCGCCGCCATCGTGTCGAGACGGCTCAGGTCGCCCTTCGCGTCGGCAAGGCGGTTCATCGCTTCCATGACCGCCGCCTTCTGCGCCTCCACCGCCGCTTCGCGCGCGGCGATCGCGGCGTCCGTATCTTCCAGCGCCTTGCTCTGTTCGGCAATCTGCTGGCACAGCTGTTCGCGTTCCCGCTCGCCGCTTTCGTCCGTCGTATTCGCCGCAAGCGCCGCTCTGATCGCATCCGCGCTTTCCTTTGCGGTCTCGCGCTCGGTCGAAACGCGCACGATCTCCTTCTTTGCGTGGTCGCGCCGCTCGATCAGCAGATTGCTTTCGCCGACGTGCGATTCCACGCCGGAGAGCATTTCGATGACCTTGTTCTGCTGCGCCGAGGCGCGCTCGTCGATCTCGCGCACCTGCGATTCGAGCTGCAGGGAGTCCTGCGCAAGCGTTTTGTCGCGCGCTTCGTTGAGCGCCAGTTCCTCCGAAAGCGCTGCAATCTGCTCGGCAAGCGTCTTCATGCGCTCCTTTGCGCGGTCGCTCTGATACAGGAACAGATTGACCTCGAGGTCCTTGAGCTCCTCGCGCAGCTTCAGAAACTGTCTTGCCGTCGCGCTCTGCTCCTCCAGAGGTCCCAGCCGTTCGCCGAGCTCCTTCAGTGTATCCGCGATGCGCTCCATGTTGCGTTCGGTGCTTTCGAGCTTGCGCTCCGCTTCCTCCTTGCGCACGCGATAGCGCATGACGCCCGCCGCTTCCTCCAGGGCAGTTCTGCGGTCGTTCGATTTGTTGGATAGTATCTCGTCGACGCGTCCCTGGCTGATGATCGAATAGCCGTCCTTGCCGATACCGGTGTCGCGGAACAGCTCGGAAATGTCCTTCAGGCGCACGTTGCGCCCGTTCAGGCAGTATTCGCTTTCGCCCGAACGGAACATGCGCCGCGTGACCGCGACCTCCTCGTAGTCGATCGGGAGCAGATGGTCGGCGTTGTCGAAGGTGAGCGTGACTTCGCACATCGACTGCGGCTTGCGCTTCTCGGTGCCGTTGAAGATCACGTCCTCCATCTTGGAGCCTCTGAGCGCCCTTGCGCTCTGTTCGCCGAGCACCCAGCGCACCGCGTCGGAGATATTGCTCTTGCCGCTGCCGTTCGGTCCGATGACTGCGGTGATGCCGCTGCCGAACTGCAGTTCCGTCTTTTTCGCGAAGGATTTGAATCCGGAAATATCGAGTCTTGTCAGTCTCATTTTGCTTCCAACCTCTCTAAAGCGACGCGCGCCGCTTCCTGCCCCGCGCTCTGCTTGGAATTGCCCGTGCCTTCGCCGAGCACCTCGCCGTCGAGCACCGCCTGCATCGTAAAGACCTTTTTATGGTCCGGTCCTTCCTCGTGCGCAAGCGCATAGGTCACCTGCCGACCGTGCGTTTTCGCATGGATCAGCTCCTGCAGGCGCGTCTTGTAATCCTTTTCAAATGCGGTTTCGCCGAAATGCAGAAGCGGCAGGACGAACCGGTGAATGAAGGTCCGCGCCGGTTCCAGCCCGCCGTCCAGAAAGATTGCGCAAATCACTGCTTCGAACGCATCGGACAGGATCGACGGCTTATGCCGTCCGCCGGACGCGTCCTCGCCCTTGCCGAGCAGCAGAAATTCGCCGAGCCCGATCTGCTTCGCCGCCTCGAAGAGCGCCGATTCGCAGACGACCGAAGCGCGGTTGCGCGTCATCTGTCCTTCTTTCATGTGCGGGAAGCGGAAAAAGAGTTCCTCAGAAACGCACAGTTCCAGCACCGCGTCGCCCAAAAACTCCATACGCTCGTTGTCCTTGCCCTCGCCGGTTGCATACGACGAGTGCGTCAGCGCGCGCCGCAGGCGGTCCGGCTCGGAAAACCGGTAGCCGATGCGCGTTTCCAGTTCGGAAAAATGTTCCCTTGTCAGCATGTCGTTCCTTTCCGATACCGTTTCCGAACCGATCCCGCGATCGTTTCGGAAGCGGCACCACATATGCCGTTTCGATCCAAAAAACCCGCACCGTTTCTGTGCGGGTTCGACGTTCCGGATTTCGTGCTCAGTCCTTCTTCAGATAGCGAAGAATGTCGCCGACGGTCTGCACCTTGGGCAGCTCCTCATCGGGGATCTCGGTGTCGAATTCCTGCTCCATGTCCATCACGAGCTCCACGATGTCGAGAGAATCCGCATGCAGATCCTCCACGAGATTGCTCTCCATGGTGATGGATTTGGGATCGATATCCAACTGCTTTGCGATGATTTCGCAGATTTTTTCAAATTCCATATGTTCTCCCTTCCGTCCGGTTCGGACGATTGATTCCACAAGATATTGTACCGAATCTTCTGAATTTTGTCAATCCTCAATGTTCAGCGTCGCCGCAAAAGCGCCGATCTTTTCGGTCACGCCGCCTCGCACGAGCCGTACCGCCTGCAGCATGGCGTTCTTGATCGACTTCGCGTCCGAGCTGCCGTGTCCCTTGATCACGCCGCCGTTGACGCCGAGCAGCGGCGCGCCGCCGTATTCGGTGTAATCGAGCTTCTTCTTGAGCGAAGCGAACGCCGGCTTGCCGATCAGCCCCGCCATCTTGCCGCGCGTCGATTCCAGCAGCGTCTGCTTGAGCATGGCGGAAATGCCCTTCGCCACGCCCTCGGTCGTTTTCAGCACCACATTGCCGTCAAACCCGTCGCACACCAGCACGTCGACCGTGCCCATCATCAGCTCGCGCGCTTCCACGTTGCCGATGAAGTTGACGCCCTCCATCGCCTTGAGCCGCTGATGCGTCTCCTTGGTGAGCGCGTTGCCCTT
This sequence comes from Clostridia bacterium, assembly GCA_017428025.1. Taxonomy (GTDB): domain Bacteria; phylum Bacillota; class Clostridia; order Christensenellales; family CAG-138; genus UBA3792. Next base: position 13,383 of record JAFRRO010000067.1, on the reverse strand, counting down.
CTCCTCCTCCGTGCCGTTGTTCAGAAGTCCCACGCGCGGGTTTTTGACGCCCTCGACCGCTTCGAGGTACGCCGCGCCCATCAGCGCGAACTGCACAAGGTACCCGGGCTTGCAGTCCGTGTTCGCGCCGCAGTCGATGATCTCCGTGCAGCCGCCCGTGATCGTCGGGATCATGGTCGCAAGCGCCGGACGCTTGATGCCCTTCAGACGGCGGATGATCAGCGTCGCGCCGGTCAGGACCGCGCCGGTCGAACCCGCGGACACGATGCAGTCCGCTTCGCGGTCGCGCACCGATTCGATCGCCTTGACGAGGCTCGAATCCTTCTTCTTGCGGATCGCCTCGGTCGGATGCTCGCCCATGCCGATCGTCTCCGTCGTATAGACCGTCTCGAACCGCGCCGCCTCGTCGGGATGCGCCGCGATAAACGCGTCCAGAATCCTCTGCTCGCCGAACAGCCTGAGCGTCACGCCCTCCGCCTCCGGCTCCTTCAAAAACGCCAGACAGCCGTCCAGCACCGCCTGCGGTGCATTGTCGCCGCCCATGACATCCATCGCCAGTTTCATAGCTACCCCTCGCTCCGATTTCAAATTCGATTGATTATACCGCAAACCGGCGCTCTTTGCAAGAGAAAACGGAAACGTGCGCGTTTACTGTCCCCGTTCGGTAACGCCGTCCCGCATCATCAGGATCTCGTCCGCCTCCGCGGCGATCTCGAGGTCGTGCGTCACAATGATCACACAGCGCCCCTCCTCATGCGCAAGCCGCAAAAGGATCGAGACGACCTGCTCTCCGTTCGTGATGTCGAGGTTTCCGGTCGGCTCGTCGGCAAGGACCAGCTCGGCGTTCGATGCAAGCGCGCGTGCAATGGCGACGCGCTGCTGTTCACCGCCGGAAAGCATACCCGGCAGTCTGCCGTACCGATCCTCCCCAATCCCGACCGAAACGAGGCACTGCGCAGCCTGCTCCTCCGCCCGCTTTTTCGGGATGCCCCGCAAATACAGCGGATAGGCGACATTTTCAAGCGCACTGAGGTGCGCAAACAGATTGAAATTCTGATAAATGACCGAAACGTGTTCGAAGCGGTAGCGGTCCCGATCCATGTCCGCGGTGCTTTTGCCCCGAAAGCGGATCTCTCCGGATTCCGGAACATCCAGTCCCGCCAGCAGGGACAGCAGCGTCGTCTTTCCGCTGCCGGAGGAACCGACGACGGCATACAGCTTTGCCGGTTCGAATACGGCGCTGACGCCGCGCAGCGCTTCTACCGCCTGCGCTTTGGTATGATAGGTATAGCGAACATCTTGAAGCTCCAGCATACTCATTCCTCCTCCTTCATCAATCGAATCGGTTCCACGCCCGTCAGAAGCCATACGCAGGCAATGCCGCCGCATAGATACAGAAGCATTTGCAAAAACCCGTCCGCAAGACCGGTTCCGTCCCGCAAAACCGCAACGCCGATCAGCGCGCCGACCGCGATCCCGGGCAGCATCGGCAGCAGCTGTTCCGTCGCCGCAGAAAACGTCACGGCAAGCCGCTTGCATCCGAGGCAGCGCATGACGGCAAATTCCCTCTGCCGCTTCCGGTTCATCAGCAAGCCGGTCAAAAGCCCGAGCGCGCCGCTGAGCAGCAACAGCAGGATGCGCAGCCGACCGAGCAAAACGATATGCGAACGAATCTCTTCCGCAGCCGCCGTATACTCGGCGTCCTGTATCAAAAGCCCCGCTTTGCCCGGATCGCTCGCATTCGTCAGCGACGGGACCGTGAACCACTCGAACAAAGCCTCCTTTGCTTCGTCGAGACGGCGCGTGTCCGAAAGTGTGAAGCTGCAGCGATCCAGCAGGAACGATTCGCTGCCTTCCGCGTACAGTTGCGCGTCGAACGGACAGACCGCGATACTCTCCGCACCGATCACCGTACCGACGACGCGCAGCGACACGGGCGGCAGAAATCTTCTCTCCAACCGGATCATACCGTTTTCGTCCGTGAGACCGGCAAGGTTCGGCGAGATGCAGCAGACAAGCTCCGTTCCGGCAAGGCAGGTTTCCTCCGTACCGTCCGCAAACCGCAGCTTCAGATCGGGACCGATCGCTTCCGGACCGTTTGCGCGAATCAAAACCGCCCGTTCGGGAGACGCAAGCTCCTCGCGCGCCGTGAGCCGAAGATCGCGTACATACTCGTCGATCGTGCAGCCGCTTTCGTGCAGCTTTCCGCGCAGCTTGTGCGCAAACGAATCGGATACGTTGATCCCGCCCGTTTTGGTACCGGTCGCGTCGGTTACGATGCAGGTGATCTCCGTCTGCTCGGTCATGGTCTCCAGCGCCTGCGTCTGCGAGCGTGCCATTGCGCGCAGCAGGCTCCCGCCGGAGAACAGCGCGGCGCTCAACAGCACAAGCCCGATCGCCGCCGGCAACCGGTGCCGCAGGTTTTTCCATGCGACGGTCAGCAATCCTTTCATCTTCTCCCTCCCCGCATCAGCCGCAGCTCGGATGCACATGCGCCTGCGATCCACAGCGCGGCGCATATGACAAGCAGTTCGAAAAGCGCCGCAAGTCCGGCGATTCCGTAATCGTATGACAGCACCGCGGAAAACAGCTTTTTCGTAACCAGTCCGTACCCGATCCGGGCGAACAGCCCGCCGAGCAGAACCGCAGGAACGCTCCAGAGCGGAATCGTCTCGGCAAAGCTCCTCCGGATCGCGGCGGGCGTCTGCCCTATCAGCCGCATCGAACGAATGCTGCGGGCAAGCAGCAGCTGCTGCAGCACAAACAGCAGGACCGACAGAACGAATGCGGCGACGCCGGCGCACAACAGATACGTCCCGTTGTCGGACATCTGCCCGATGGCGTCCTTCGCGATGGAAAAGCCGTAATCGTAATAAAGAAAGTTCCCCGCAAATCCGCGTTCCGCAAGCGCCTGTTCCATATCCTCCTGCGCACCGTCGGGAAGCAGATACGCGTTCAAAAGCGGATAATGCGTCATCGCCTCGGTGCGGTATCGGTCCGCATTCCCGATCGACGACTTCGGGATCAGCACCGTATCCGGTCCGAAGCGCAGGCTCCCGTGGTCGGACGGCGGACAGGTGTAGATGCCGACGACCTCGTAGTCGCCGCCCTGTCCGGTATCGTCCGCGGCAAAGGAAGGCCGCATCTCCAAAAACGCGCCGTCCGTTTCCGGTCCCGCATAGCCGGTCCCGTCGAACGTTCCGACAAACTGCAGCACCTCGATCTGCGGCGCATAGACGGCGACCGGCAGAACGTCTCCGACGGACACGCCGTTCTTTTCCGCCCATGCCGCCGAAACCAGACAGACCTTTGCGCCGCTTGCGGCCTCCTCCGATGTATAGAATCTGCCCGCAACCAGCTCCGCCTGCCGTTCGCAGAAGGGCGCAAGACTCTCCGCGCAATCGACGGCGAGCAGCATCACGCAATGATGGTTCCGTTCCGCTGCGGGGATCAGCTCCTCCCGCCAGACGCGTCCCTCCTCGCTGTTCAAAAAGTCCTGTACGCTCCCGGAGAATTGTGCCGCCATCGGATAGGCTTCGTCATACGTCATCCAGACCGCGCCGTTCTGGTGTACCTCGGATCGTGCATCGTATTCTTTGATAAACAGAGTGTAGGCGGCGGGCGTGTCCTCCCCGTCCTCCGCCCATTCGCGCAAAGGCAGAATCAGTCTTCCCCAGAGCAGATAGGTCTTGCCCTTCTCAAACAGCGCCGAGCCGTCCTGTCGGTAGATTCTCGTATGCAGCTCCAGATACTTTGCCTGATACTCGTTTTTCGACGGCTCCGGCATGCAGATCGGATCCGTCACGGAGAAGACGTAGGAACAGGACTTTTCCTTTTCCGTCCATGTGCCGGTCATAACGTCGCCGTCCCAGCTGGTATAGATCCGTTCCTCGCTGCGGTCGGTCACGCTGTCGCACCGCGCAGCTGCCACGAAGGTATAGTCCGGACCGTTCGTTACGGAGTATCCCCACAACTGAAAAACCGAATCGAAATCGTGCGGCTTGACGTTGACGCTGTCCGGTATGATCCCCTGCAGCGGCACGGCGGCGCAGGGCAGCGCCGAAACCGGCAAATCGGACAGGATTTCGTCGAGATCGTAATACAGTGCCTGCGGATCCCGCAGGTAATCGTAACTCTCCGTCGGCGTCCGTCCCAGCCATACCGGATCATACGGGATCGCCACGGTCGTATAGAAATCGGCAGCGGTCTCCGTCTGCCGGTTTGCGGCAAAGTATGCCGAGACGCCGACCGAACCGAGCGCTGCTCCGACGCTCAACAGCAGAATCAGCAGCAGCGAAACAAACGGTTTGCGCCGCATCCAAAGGATCAACAGATTCATAGGCGTCCCTCCTCTGCTTCTGTTATACTACAATCGCGCATAGTTGTCAATGCTATATATTGATTCTTTGCAAATACTGTGGTATCATACATCCGACGGGGAAAGAAACTGTTGCCAAGGCGGCAGATATCGGAGTATACTATGAATCGGAGGCGAAAGAAGCACTTGCCCGATACCGGTCATTCGTTCATATCGTATTTCAAGCGAGCGACAAGCCCGCTCGTTGTGCTGCGGTTTCTGTCCGAAAAGCCGATGTACGGCTACGAGATCGCCGCGGAGCTGAAAAGCCGCAGCGACGGCAAGTATATGATCTCCATTCTCTACCCCGTTCTGTACCGTCTCGAGGAGCAGGGCTACATTGCGATCTCCGCGACCGAGGTCGCCGACGGCCGTGCAAGGAGCTACTATTCGATCACCGACGCAGGGCGGGAATATCTGCGCAAGACGCAAAAAGAATACCTCGAGATCTCGGAAATCTTCGAGGCATTGATGAAATAATCGATTCGTCTGTTCGCCGGAGTGATCCGGCTCTTTTTTATCGGTCGTCGCGGACGACGTGCAGAACGGCGGGGTTCGGATCGGCGATCGCTTCGCGAATAAAGTCCGGATAGAGCGTCACGGGATCGTCCGGTCCCGCCCAGACGAAGCGCTCCGTGCCGTCGGCGATATGATCGGTCAGCGGCTCGAAGTCCGCGGGAACATTCATATAAAAGTAGAACGCGAGCTCGTAAACCGGCTTGCCGAAGTCCTTCGGGTTGTCGTTGATAAAATAGACCTCCTCGACATAGCCGAGCCGGTCGATCGAAAGAGGATGTCCGGTCTCCTCGAACACCTCGCGCAAAACCGCCTGCTCCGCCGTCTCGCCGAACTTGATGCGTCCGCCGACCGAATAGCAGTAGTCGCCGAACTTACTTTTGACCATCAGCGCTTTGCCGTCCTTCACGATGATCGCGCCGACGCGGATGTTCAGGATGCCGTCGCCGCAGGGGACGCACAGATCGGGACCGAAATTCTGTTCCATGGACTGCTCCTTTCACGCTGCCGCAGGCAGCACATCTCATTTGCAAAGCGAATACTTCACACGCCGCAGGCGTATTTCACATTCCGCACAGCGGAATAAATCACGAGGGTGTTGGGAAAACCCAACACCCTCAAACTTGTGGTGCTCCCGCTCGGGAAGCTCCGATCCGGGTTCGCTCCGAACGGGCAATCATGGTATTACTTCTCGTCTTCCATGTTGATGACTTCTCTGCCATCATAATAGCCGCAGTTCTTGCAAACCGTGTGCTGCGCTTTCAGCTCGTGGCACTTCGGGCACTCGACGAGGTTGGGCGCGATCGCCTTGGAATTGTTCGCTCTGCGCGAATCTCTTCTCGCCTTCGACGTTTTTCTCTTGGGTACTGCCATGATTACACCTCCTTATGATCGTTCAATAATGATTCGAGCGCGGATAGACGCGCGTCGATTTGATTCTCCGAGCAACTGCATTGCCCGCGGTTCAGATTCATGCCGCATACGGGACACAGTCCCCTGCACGATTCGCTGCAGACGGTCGTCATCGGCATCTCCAAAAAGAAATTGTCGAAAAACGCCGTGGACAGATCCAGCTTTTCGCCCTCGTAGGTGTAGAACTCGTCGTCCTCCGTCTTGAACATCGGACGCACGAACCGCTCCGAAAACGGGAACGTCAGCGTCTGGATCATCGGCTCGCCGCAGCGGGCGCAGACCGTTTCGTAGGACACCGAAGCTTCTGCATCGACGCGGAAGGTTTTGCCGTCGTACACATAGGTGCCGGCAAGCTTTGCATTCCCCGCAAACACCACGGTTTTGCCCGCAAAGTTCTGCGGTTCAAGCTGTCCTTCCCATTCGAACGGAAACGGCTCGCCTACCCGTCGCAATGCTTCATTCACCGATACAATCATACGCAACTCCAAAATGAACCAAATGATATTTTAACCATTCCTGCGCCGTTTGTCAACAGATTTCTTTGCCCCTTTTGCGTTTTTCTTCGGTATTTCGCGCGGTTTTCCCGATCGCTCGGGCGGAACCAGCGCGTGACGGTCCGTGCCGATCAGATCTTCGCGATGCGCTGCTTTCAGCGCCTTTCGCACCGTGTTGAAATTGGAGGGCAGAAAGTACTGCATCAGCGCGCGCTGCATCGCCTTTTCCTGCGGGGTTTTGGGCACATACACCGGCTGCATGGTGCGCGGATCGAGCCCCGTGTGGTACATGCAGGTCGAGACCGTGCCCGGCGTCGGATAGAAATCCTGCACCTGCTGCGGGCGGTGGCCCGTCGCTTTCAGGTACTCCGCCAGCGCGATCGCGTCTTCGAGCGTGCAGCCCGGATGCGAGCTCATCAGATACGGCACGACGAACTGCCGTTTGCCGAGCTTTTCGTTGATGCGCTCATACTTGTGCAGAAACTGCTCGTACAGCTCGTGCGGCGTTTTATTCATATAGTACAGCGTGCGGTCGGCGATGTGCTCCGGCGCGATCTTCAGCTGCCCGCTGACGTGATACGCGCAAAGCTCCTTCAAAAACGCGTCGCTCTTGTCGTAGAGCACGTAGTCGAAGCGCACGCCGCTGCGGATGAACACCTTCTTGACGCCCGGCACCGCGCGCAGCTTCTTCAGCAGCGCAACGTAATCGCTGTGATCGACCTCCAGGTTCGGACAGCGCTCGTAGCCGATGCACGAACGGTTTTTGCATACGCCGCTCTTCAGCTGCTTCTGACACGCGGGCTTGCGGAAGTTCGCCGTCGGTCCGCCGACGTCGTGGATGAAGCCCTTGAAATCGGGATCCTTCGTCATCCCTTCGGCTTCCCTGAGGATCGATTCATGACTTCTTGCCGAGATCACGCGGCCCTGATGAAACGTGAGCGCGCAGAAGTTGCAGCCGCCGAAGCAGCCGCGGCAGGAGGTGATCGAAAACTTCACCTCGTCGATCGCGGGGATCGGTTCGCGGTAGGACGGATGCGGCTTGCGCGTAAACGGCAGCGCGTACACGGCGTCCATCTCGGCGGTCGAAAGCGGCGGCTGCGGCGGGTTCTGCACCAGATACCCTTTTTCATGCGCCTGCAGAAGCCGGCGTCCACGGATCGCATCCTGTTCCTCGAACTGCAGCCTGAACGCCTCGGCATATTTGCGCCGGTCGGTCGAAACCGCCGTATAGGACGGCAGCATCAGCGCATCGGGAACCTCGTCCGGATCGTTGACGCGATAGCAGGTGCCTTTGACGTTGCGGATCTCATGCACGGGCACGCCCGCGTCGAGTTGTTCCGCAATCTCGACGATGCTGCGCTCGCCCATGCCGTACATCAGAAGGTCCGCGCCCGCGTCGTAGAGGATCGAATGGCGCACGCGGTCGTCCCAGTAGTCGTAGTGTGCAAAGCGGCGAAGGCTCGCCTCGATGCCGCCGATCAGCACCGGCACGTGCGGATACGCCTCCCTGCAGCGGTTTGCGTAGACGATCACGGCGCGGTCGGGACGCCTGCCCGCCTTGCCGCCGGGCGTATAGGCGTCATCGCTGCGGCGCTTCTTCGCCGCGGTATAGTGATCGACCATCGAATCGAGATTGCCCGCCGAAACCAGAAACGCGAGCCGCGGCTTGCCCATCGAGCGGAATGCGTCGACGCTGTGCCAGTCCGGCTGCGCCAGAATTCCCACCGAAAACCCCTTGCTCTGCAGCACGCGCGCGATGATCGCCGTGCCGAAGCTCGGGTGATCGATGTAGGCGTCGCCGCTGATATACACAAAATCAAGCCCGTCGAATCCGCGGGCTTTGCATTCCTGTGCCGATAGGGGCGGTATGGAGTTGATCGGGGATCGATTCACTGCGATTCCTTCTCCGCAGCGGCGGCGCGGCGCCGTTCGGCTTCGCTGACCGTGGCATGGGGGGAGATCGGTCCGATGACCTGCTCGCCGGACGATCCGGGCTGACCGGTCATTTCGGAAACGAGATACTCGATGGTCGAGACCATCTCGCGGCGCTCCTCCTCCATCTGCCGAAGCTGCAGTATCAATTCGTCCAGATAGCGATCCACGTCCTCGCGGTCGTACCCGAACAGTGCTTTCTTGAATTCCTTATTGGCGATGTTCTCCGCGCTGATCATGGAACACGCCGCGCGTTACATGTCGGTGTAGCCGCCGGAATCCTCGCCGGTGTCTTCCACGTCCACGTCGTGCGGGGCAACCAGGAAGATGCCTCTGGAGATCTTGTTGATCGTGCCGTTCTGCGCATAGATCGCGCCGAGCAGAAAGTCCAGCACGCGCTGCGCGCAGCTGCCTTCGAGCTCTTCCATGTTCACGATGACCGGACGACGGTTCTTGAGGTTGTCCACGATGTTCTGCGCGTCATCGTAGCAGACCGGATGATAGACGATCATCTTCATCGCGGCAAGGCTCTGCGGCATCGGCTGTGCGTCGCCGCCGCCGACGAGCTGATTCTCGCGCCGTCTCGAACGCGGTTCCTTCTTGGGCTGCTCCGGCTGGAGCTCGTCCTGATAGGATTCTTCCTCTTCCGATTCTTCAAGTCCGATAAAATTCAAAAACTTACCCATTCTGTTGTCCTCCTGTCAGATTTCGCGGTCCGAAAATCGCCGTTCCGACGCGTACCATGGTTGCGCCTTCCTCGATCGCCGCATCATAATCGTGGCTCATGCCCATCGAAAGCGTATCGATCGGGAGATCGGGATAGGCGGTACGCAACCGTTCGTACCGCTGCAGCATCGTCCGAAAATACGGCCGCACCGCTTCCTTGTCGGTTGCGGGCGGAACGCACATCAGTCCTCTCAAGCGCACGTGGTTCTGCGCCGCAATGCGTTCTGCAAGCCGGTCCAGATCCTCCGGAAGCACGCCGCCCTTCTGGGCTTCGTGACCGATGTTGACCTCGATCAGAATGTCCTGCACGAGGTCGTGTTTTTGCGCATAGGTACAAATCGCGTCGAGCAGCGGTTCCCGGTCCACGGATTGGATCAAGTCCGCTTTTCCACATATGTATTTTACTTTATTCGTTTGCAGTTGTCCAATAAAATGTGCCCGCAAATGATTCTGTTTATAAAAAGTTAACTTTTCCGTGAACTCCTGCGCCCGGTTTTCGCCGATTTCGGTCACACCGGCGGCGACGGCCTGTGCGATCCGCGCCGTTTCCACATACTTGGTCACCGCAATCAGCGTCACGTCGTCGACGTTTCTGCCGCTGCGTTCGCACGCAAGGCGCATCGTCTCGCGCACCCGTTCGAGATTTTCCCGTATCGTCATATCAGTCGTCCTCCTGCTCCGGCGGGATGCGTACCTTGAGTCCCGCAAACAGCGTGATCGTGCTGTCGCGCGCGGAGACGATCGCATTTTCGCCGTCCGAGCCCGCGATATACACCGCGATCTTCTGATAGCTTCCGTCCGTCGCCTTAACGTAGATATACGGCACGCCGTCGCTGTACTGCACGTAGTCGAGCGGCACGTACAATCCCGTCGCATTGTTCTGCACCGAGATCTCCACCACGCGGGTGGTCAGCAGCGGACGCACGTCCGCCTGTATCTGCATCACGTAGAGAACGCCGCTCGCGGTGTCCTTCTCCGTGATGATCGTCCCCTGATACGCACCGGAAACGCCCTTGATCGTAAACGAATACGAAAGCCCCGGCATCAGACGCTGTTCGCTCGTGCCGCTGATGACGAACGCAAGATACCAGTTGCTGCGGTCGGTCACGATGCGGTAGTAGAAGTTCTCGTTGTCCATACTGATGGACGGCGAGTTCAGAATGCGCTTAACGAGCGGCACCGTGAGCTGCGAAACGTCCCGGAGGTTCTCCTCGTTCGCGTCGGAATAGAAGCTGACATAGCCGTTGTATTCCGAATAGATCGTCTTGGCGCTGTTCGTTTCGAAGTTCTGCTTCATCGTATCGAGCTCGCTGAGCTCCGCCGCGACCATCGAGGGATCGGCAAGCAGCGACACCATCAGATTGCGCCTGCCCTCCAGAAGCCGGATCAGCTGTTCCTCGACTGCGGCGTACTCGGACGTGCGCGTTTTGCCGATCGACGCCTGCCGCATGCGCGCGGCGGTCGCTTCGATCGTCTGGTTGTACTGCTCGATCGATTCCGGCAGCACGCCGCCGGTCGAAGCGGTGCGGATCAGCGATTCAAGATGCGTATAGACCTCCAGCTCCTTATTGCAGATCTCGGCAAGCGAGCTCTCGTAGGAATACGGGTACAGCACGGCGACCGCGTCGCCTTCCTGCACCAGCGCGCCTTCGTTCAGAAGGATGCGGCTCTCGCTTGCGGTTTCGGTGATCAGCCGTTCGTTGCGCACGACGACCGCGTCACTCTCGACCTCGGAATAGATCGTCATCATGTCGAGACGGCGCACGTTGCCCGTCACCTTCCGCAGCAGATAAACTGCGCCCACGACGAACAGCACCAGCAGTACGATGCTGATGAAGAGCAGCAGATAAAACCGTCTGTTTGCCTTGAACGTCCGTCCCATTCGTCTGCCTCTTGCGGTCCCCTGCGGGCGCCATTCTCATCCGATGATAGTATAGCACAGAATCGTGCGTTCGGATAGTGCAAATTTCGACAAAAGAAGGGCAGAAGTCCCCTCTGCCCCCTCTTGATTCCGTTTGTCAGTTTTCCTCGTTTTCCTTCTTGCTGTCGGGCAGCAGATCCTTGCGCGTCAGACCGATCTTGCCGGTCTTCGGATCGATCTCGAACACGCGCACGAGCACCTGATCGCCGAGGTTCAGAACGTCCTCGACCTTGTTCACGCGCTCCTTCGCGATGCGGGAGATGTGCAGCAATCCGTCGGTGCCGGGCTTGAGGTTGACGAACGCGCCGAACTCCTTGATGCCGACGACGGTGCCGAGATACACCTTGCCGACCTCGATATCCTCGACGATGCCGTCGATGATGCGCTTCGCTTCTTCGGCTGCCGCCTGATCGGGCGATGCGATGAACACGCTGCCGTCGTCCTCGATGTCGATCTTGACGCCGGTCTTGGCGATGATGCCGTTGATCGTCTTGCCGCCGCTGCCGATGACGTCGCGGATCTTGTCCGGATTGATCTTGAACGTGAGGATGCGCGGCGCATAGGGCGAAAGCTCTGCGCGCGGCTCGGCGATCGTCTCCGCCATCTTATCGAGAATGAACAGACGGCCCTTGCGCGCCTGCTCAAGCGCTCTCGTCAGGATCTCGCGGTCGATACCCTTGATCTTAATGTCCATCTGGATCGCGGTGATGCCTTCACGCGTGCCCGCCACCTTGAAGTCCATGTCGCCGAGGAAGTCCTCGAGTCCCTGGATGTCGGTGAGGATCGCGAGGTTGCCGCTCTCCACGTCCTTGATGAGTCCCATCGCGACGCCCGCGACGGGCTTTTTGATCGGAACGCCCGCGTCCATCAGCGCCAGCGTGCTTGCGCAGACCGACGCCTGGGAGGTGGAACCGTTCGAGCTGATGACTTCGGATACGAGACGGATGCAGTACGGGAACTCCTCTTCGCTCGGGAGCACCGGCAGCAGCGCACGCTCTGCGAGCGCGCCGTGTCCGATCTCGCGGCGGCCGGGGCTGCGCACGGGGCGCGTCTCACCGGTCGAATACGGCGGCATGTTGTACTGGTGCATGTAGCGCTTGCTGTCCTCGAGCGTAAGCCCGTCGAGGATCTGCGCCTCGGCGATCGTGCCGAGCGTTGCGATCGTCATGACCTGCGTCTGGCCGCGGGTGAACACCGCGCTGCCGTGCGGACGCTCGAGCATGTGCACTTCGCTCCAGATCGGACGGATCTCGTCCTGCGCGCGTCCGTCGGGACGGATCTTCTTGTTGATGATCTTGTCGCGCATGACTTCCTTCTGCATCTGGTACAGGATCGCGTCGATGTCCTTCTCCATGCCGGGATCGGACTCCGCAAACGCCGCCTGAACCTCCTCCGTCACCTGCGCCGTGCGCGCTTCGCGCTCGTAGCGGTCGAAGGTGTCCATCTGCCACACAACCTTGTCCGCCGCAAATTCGCGAACGCGACGGTTGAGGTCCTCGTCCGGCACATGGATATGGACTTCCATCTTGGGCTTGCCGACTTCCTTCTGAATCTCCTCGATGAAGGCGACGATCTTCTTGATCTCCTCATGCGCAAACAGGATCGCGCCGAGCATTTCCTCCTCGGAGACTTCGTTTGCGCCCGCTTCGACCATCATGACCGCGTCGCGCGTACCGGCGACGATCAGCGCAAGACGGCTCTTTTCACGTTGCGCGCAGTCGGGGTTCAGGATGTATTCGCCGTCGATCAGGCCGACCGCCACGGAACCCGTCGGGCCCATGAACGGGGCGTTGGAGATGGACAGCGCGATCGAGGAGCCGATCATGCCCAGCACGTCGGGCTGGACGTCCTGCTCCACGGAGAGAACGGTCGCGATGACCTGCACGTCGTTGTAGAATCCCTTCGGGAACAACGGACGCAGCGGACGGTCGATCAAGCGGCTCGTCAGGATCGCCTTTTCGGTCGGGCGGCCTTCGCGCTTGATGAATCCGCCGGGGATCTTGCCGACCGCGTACAGCTTCTCTTCAAATTCAATGGACAGCGGCAGAAAATCAACGCCGTCGCGCGGTTCCTTGGCGACCGTAGCGTTGACCATGACCGCCGTTCCGCCGCAGCGCACGAGGCAGTTGCCGCCCGCTTGCTCGGCGTACTTTCCGGTTTCGACGATCAGCTTGCGATCGCCTACCATGGTTTCGAACACTCTGAACATTTTGTCTTTTTTCCTCTTTATCTTTATTTAATAATTGCCTTTCAAAGTGCAGCGCCCAAAAAGTGAGGCGGGGAATAAAACCCCCGCCTTTTTCACTTACTTTCTGAGGTTCAATGCTGCGATGATCGCTCTGTAACGCTCGATGTCCTTTTCCTTCAGATAGTTCAGCAGACCTCTGCGGGTACCGACCATCTTCAGAAGACCGCGGCGGGAGTGATGGTCCTTCTGGTTGACCTTGAGGTGCTCGTTGAGGTGGTTGATGCGTTCGGTGAGAAGCGCGATCTGAACCTCGGGAGAACCCGTGTCGCCCTCGTGC
>JAFRRO010000066.1 GCA_017428025.1 Clostridia bacterium | reverse complement strand
GAGCGCCTGGACTTCGGGATTCTCATGGCTCTTGCGAAGCGGCATGTTGTCGTCCTCGCCATAGAGCGCTGCAGCGCGCTTTGCGCGGAGATCCACGAAGTTCCGGATAGCACCGGGCTGGATCGGCTGACCGCCGCCGTTGACGCAGCCGCCGGGGCACGCCATGACTTCGACGAACTCATACTGCTTCTCGCCGCTCTTGATCATGTCAAGGAGCTTCGAAGCATTCTCGAGACCGCTGGTGACAGCAACGCGGACCTTGACGCCGTTGAGATCGTATTCGGCTTCCTTGATCGCCGCGGTGCCGCGGACGTCATGGAATTCGACCTTCTCAAGCGTCTTGCCGGTGACGACTTCGTACGCAGTACGCAGAGCAGCTTCCATAACGCCGCCGGTTGCGCCGAAGATGTGACCTGCGCCGGAAGCAACGCCCAGCATCGGATCGCAGACCTCGTCGGGGAGATCCGCGAACTTGATGCCCGCACGACGGATCATGCGCGCAAGTTCACGCGTGGTGAGCGATACGTCGACGTCGGGTCTGCCGTCCTGACCGAGTTCGGGACGCTGCACCTCGAACTTCTTCGCGGTGCACGGCATGATGGAGACGACGAAGATCTTCTTCGGATCGATGCCCATCTTCTCGGCATAATAGGACTTGACGAGTGCGCCGAACATGCCCTGCGGCGATTTGCAGCTCGAAAGATTCGGAATGAATTCCGGATAGTAGTGCTCGCAGAACTTGATCCAGCCGGGGCTGCAGCTCGTGATCAGCGGGAGCTTGCCGCCTTTGGTGAGACGGCCGATCAGCTCGGTGCCCTCTTCCATGATCGTGACGTCCGCCGCGTTGTCCACGTCGAACACCTTGTCAAAGCCGAGACGACGGAGCGCTGCGATCATCTTGCCTTCGACGTTCGTGCCGATCGGCATACCGAATTCCTCGCCGAGCTGTGCACGGACGGACGGTGCGGGACCGACGACCACATGCAGATCGGGATCGGCAATCGCTTTCCAGACCTTCTCGGTATCGTCACGCTCGGTGAGCGCGCCGGTCGGGCAGACGCTGATGCACTGACCGCAGTTGACGCAGGACGTGGTCGCGAGCGGCAGATCGAACGCGCTTGCGATATGCGTCTTGAAGCCGCGCTCGTTCGCGCCGATGACGTTGCAGTGCTGGTTGTATTTGCACACCGCCACGCAGCGACGGCAAAGGATGCACTTCGAGTTGTCGCGGATGAGGTGGATCGCGGAATCGTCGATGTCCGGCTCGGTCGGTGCGCCTTCGAACTTATGCGCGTCGCAGCCGTATTCCTGAGACAGCGCCTGCAGTTCGCAGTTGCCGCTTCTGACGCAGCTCAGACAGTCCATACGGTGATTCGAAAGCATCAGCTCGAGCGTCATCTTGCGGGATGCGCGAAGCGCGGGCGTGTTCGTCTGCACTTCCATGCCCTCGGCGACCTGCATGAGGCACGCGACGGGGTTCGAGCGAGCGCCCTTGACTTCGACCACGCACATACGGCATGCGCCGATGGCGTTGATTTGCTTCATGTAGCAGAGAGTCGGAATGCGGATACCTGCAAGCTCCGCCGCTTCCAGAATCGTGGAATTCGCGGGGACTTCGATCTCCATTCCGTTGATTTTCATGTGAACAGTATCCATGGTCGTCCTCCTTATTTCTTGATGATGGCGGAGAACTTGCAGCCCTCCATACAGGCGCCGCACTTGATGCACTTCGACTGGTCGATGACATGCGGTTCCTTGACCTTGCCGGTGATCGCGTTTGCGGGGCACTTGCGTGCGCACAGCGTGCAGCCGCGGCACTTGTCGGCCTGAATCTCGTAGTGCATGAGCTTCTTGCAGACGCCCGCCGGGCAGCGCTTTTCGACGACGTGCGCTTCGTACTCGTCGCGGAAATACTTCAGCGTGGACAGGACCGGGTTCGGCGCCGTCTGACCGAGCGCGCACATCGCGTTCGCCTTGATGTAGTTGCAGAGCTCTTCCATCTTGTCGAGATCTTCGAGCGTTCCGTTGCCGGACGTGATCTTGTCAAGCATTTCGAGAAGGCGTCTCGTACCGATACGGCACGGGGTGCACTTGCCGCAGCTCTCGTCGACCGTGAAGTCGAGGAAGAAGCGCGCGACGTCGACCATGCAGGTCGAGTCGTCCATGACGATCATACCGCCGGAGCCCATCATCGCGCCGATCTTGATGAGGTTGTCATAGTCGATCGGCAGATCGAGGAACTGTGCCGGGATGCAGCCGCCGGACGGACCGCCGGTCTGGACTGCCTTGAACTTTTTGCCGTTCGGGATGCCGCCGCCGATGTCGTAAATGATCTCACGCAGCGTGGTGCCCATCGGGATCTCGACGAGACCGGTGTTGACGATCTTGCCGCCGAGTGCGAAGACCTTGGTGCCCTTGGACTTCTCGGTGCCCATGGATGCGAACCACTGCGCGCCCTTCAGGATGATCTGCGGGATGTTCGCGAGCGTTTCGACGTTGTTGATGATCGTCGGCTGACCGAACAGACCTTTGTTCGCCGGGAACGGGGGCTTGTTTCTCGGCTCGCCGCGGTTGCCCTCGATGGAGGTCAGAAGCGCGGTCTCCTCGCCGCAGACGAACGCGCCTGCGCCGAGACGTACTTCGATATCGAAGTCGAAGCCGGTGCCGAAGATGTCCTTGCCGAGCAGGTTGTATTCACGCGCCTGACCGATTGCGATCTCAAGACGCTTGACCGCGATCGGGTACTCTGCACGGACGTAAATGAAGCCCTTGTTTGCGCCGATCGCATAGCCGGCGATCGCCATTGCTTCGAGCACGGCATGCGGATCGCCTTCGAGAACGGAACGGTCCATGAACGCGCCGGGGTCGCCCTCGTCCGCGTTGCAGACCACGTACTTCTGCGGAACCTTGTTGCGCGCCGCGAAGTCCCACTTCATGCCAGTCGGGAAGCCTGCGCCGCCTCTGCCGCGAAGGCCGGAATCCTTCATGACCTGAATGACTTCTTCCGGCGTCATTTCGGTGAGCACCTTGCCGAGAGCGGCATAGCCGTCCATCGCGATGTACTCGTCGATCTGCTCCGGGTTGATGACGCCGCAGTTGCGAAGCGCAACACGCATCTGCGTCTTGTAGAAGCCGGTCTCCTGCAGGGACGGAACCTCGACCTTCTCATTGCCTTCGGTCTCACGATAGACGAGACGATCGACCACACGGCCCTTCAGGAAGTGCTCTTCGACGATCTCCGGAACATCCTCCAGCTTCACGCGGCTGTAGAACGTGCCCTCCGGGTACACGATCATGACAGGGCCCAATGCGCACAGACCGAAGCAGCCGGTACGAACGACCTTGATTTCTTCGGAAAGGCCTCTTTTTGCGATTTCTTCCTCCATTGCAGCCGCAATCTTGACGCTGCCGGAAGAGGTACAACCCGTACCGCCGCAAATCAAAACATGCGTACGAATCATTCTTCTATTCCTCCGTTATTCCACCGCACCGATGGTATATTTTGTGACGGGCTTGCCGCCGATCAAATGCTCTTTGATGATTTCGGGCACCATTTCGGGCTTAACCTTGACGTAGGTTACGCGTTCCTTGTCCCCTTCGAAAACCTCAACGATCGGCTCAAAGCGGCACATACCGATGCAGCCTGTCTGCGTGACGGTCACACGGTCACCGAGGTTCTGGTCCGCAACCTGTTCCACAAAGGCGTTCAGAACGGGGCGTGCGCCTGCCGCGATGCCGCACGTTGCCATGCCGACGACCACGCGGATCTCGCCGCTGCCTTCCCGAAGCGCGACCTTGTTTTTCATTCTGTCACGAATCTGTGCAAGTTCTTCCAATGTTTTCATGTGTTTGATCCTTTCGTTCTTATTTTGCGAATATTTCAAGCCTCAGCAGCATACTGCTCCTTCAGCATATCCCGGATCCAAGCGAGGACCTCATATTCGTCCAAAGGTACCTCTTCCCCCAATACCTGTCTCAATTCGCGCGTGTCGAGGGCAACCGTGCGATCCGGCATCGTGTGTCGAAACACGAAGTCCGTTTTTTCGCTTGCGCGAATCAACAATACGATCGAGGAGACCACATCGCCGAGCGGTGTGAAATCCAGATGGTTTTTGTAGAACAGCGCGGACGTTTCCGTGCCGCAGTGTTCCGGATCGACCGACCGTTCGACCGATCGGATCGAGAAGGTTCCGCCCGTTTGTTCCGCCGCAAGCTTCAGAAGCGGGATCCCCATGCCCACCTTGCGCGTGGTGCGCGTCGTGGAGAAGGGATCCGTCACGGTCTTGACAAAGTCCTCCGACATGCCGTAGCCGTTGTCGCGGATCGTCAGCCTGAGCGTCGTTTCGGTCTCGTCGATCAGAATCTCGATGCGCGTCGCTTCGGCACGGATCGAATTCTGTGCGATATCCAGAATGTTCAGCGAAAGTTCCTTCACAGCTTTCCCTCCCGCAGGTTCGAAAACAGCGCGTGCCGCACCGTTTCCGCATCGGTTGCGTCGGTATCGAGCGTCAGGCATCCGCCCGCTTCGCCGATCTCCCACAGCCGGTGCGCGTCCGAACAGACGACGACGGCACGGTCCCCCGCCAGTTCGCGTTTTTTCGCGTCGCGCAGTTCTGCGATTCGAAACTCCGGTTTCGGCGGAAAGAATCCCAGCACCGCAAGCAGTCCGTTCGCGTCTCGGTCGATGTGCGCCGGCCAGCAGACGCCGTTGTGCGCTGCGACCAGCTTCGCCGCCGCTTCGAGATCGAGATCCGTCGCTGCCGGAAGAAAATACGGATCCTCTCCGATTTTTTCGTCCCGTTCGTTCAGGATCGCCTGCTCGCCGAAGATCTCCACGCGGTTTTTGATCCGCATCCGGTGCGTCCGGACTTCCTCGCCGAACGCCGTCGCGTCTTCGAGCGTTTCGAACACGCAGAGCAGATGCACGTCCTCCGCCGTGGTCAGTTCCATGCCCGCCACCGGCACGATGCCGTATTCCTCGCATGCCGCGAAGAATGCCGGACAGTTGTCCGTCGTGTTGTGATCGGTCAGCGCGACAAGATCGAGTTCGTTCAAATGCGCCATGCCCGCGATGTTGCAGGGCGTCATATCCATGTCTCCGCACGGAGACAGGCACGAATGCAGATGCAGATCGTACCGGAGCGACCTCATTTGAGCAGAGCACCGACCTCGGCGCAGATCTCAAACGTGGATTTGTCGGACAGAAGCAGGTTCAGTCCGTGCAGCTTCGCCGCATTGATCACCGGCTCGTCCGGATGCACGCCCTCGGAGAAGACGATGCAGGCGCAGTCGGTCAGCTGTCCGACCGCCGCCACGTTCACGTTCGACATGATCGTAACCCAGCAGTCGCCGCTTTGCGCGCGTCCCATCACCCAGCTCAGAAGATCGCCCGCATATCCGCCGGTGACCTCACGGTCGCCTTCGGAGAGCAGAAGCGGCGTACAGCCCGTTCGTTCGATCAGTTCGCTAACCGTCATGACTCTTCTCCCTTTCCGTCCTCTTTCTGCAGCGCTTTGAGCTGTTCTCTCATGCGGATGACGCAATCGTCAAGCGACGATTCGCCCCGCACGACGTCCTCTGCGTGCGCGCGGCACGTCGGTGCGCCGCACGATCCGCAGTCCATGCCCGGAAGCAGTTTCCAGATGCGTTCGATCTCCGACATCATACGGAACGACTGCGCCCGATCCGCGTTCAGAAGCTCGGCGGAACTGTATTCGCCGGGCTCGACGGTCAGAATCTCGCGCGGAATCGGCTCGCCCTCCTGAAGCGAGATGCGGTTCTGGACAATCGGCATATACCGCTGCAGCGAACGGATCCGCACGCGTGCGATATACGGATTCTCCACCGTCATCACGCCGCCGACACAGCCGCCCGGGCAGGCGTTCATCTCGACGAATTTCAGATCGGGGAAATGTCCCATTTCGATGTCGTCCAGCACGCGGATGATGTTCTCCACACCGTCCGCCGCCAGATAGTGATCGTTCATCAGCGCGCTTGCCTCGCCGCCCGACGAGGGCCAGCTCATGCCGATCGCGCCGGATTCGGACGTGACCTTCGGCGTCTTTTTGCGGTCCATCTTGGACAGCAGACGGAAGTACACGTCGCTCATGGACACCACATAGTCCACATAGCATTCCTTGTCCGCAGGCGTGTTCTTTACCCAGCTGACCTTTGCGGGACACGGGGAGATGAACACGGTCCTGACGTCCTCCGGTTTGAGATCGGGATGCTCCTTCAGCGCGCGTTCCTTTGCGAGCTTGCCCGCCAGTTCGATCGGCGGCGCAACCGGAACCATCTTGTTCCGCAGCGTCGGGAACCGCAGTGAAATGAGCCGTACCACGACCGGACACGCCGTGCTGATGAACGGCGCCTGTGCGTCTCCCATGCGCTGCATGTAGGCGCGGGTATAGTCGGTAACCAGTTCCGCGGCTTTCGCGATTTCAAAGATGTCGTTGAAGCCGAGGTCCATCAGCCCCTGCAGGAGATAATCGGTATCGTCGAGATTCGCAAACTGGCCGAACAGCGACGGCGCAGGCAGCGCGATCAGGAACTTGCTGCGATCGAGCGAATCCCATTGGTCAAAATCAGCCTTTTTCGCCTTATAGGGGCAGTGACGGATGCATTCTCCGCAGTCGATGCAGAGATTCGGATTGATACAAGCCTTTCCGTCGCGGATGCGGATCGCCTGCGTGGGGCAGCGGCGCAAGCAGGTGGTACACCCCTTGCACTTATCCGCGTCGAGCGATACGGAATGCTTGTATACGATCATGCGTCCTCCTTATGCCGGCAAAAATTTCATTTCGATCGTCGTGCCGACGCCGACAACCGAATCGATCTTCAGCTCGTCCGAATAGCGCTTCATGTTCGGCAAACCCATACCGGCACCGAAGCCGAGCGAACGAATGTTATCCGGAGCCGTCGAGTAGCCCTCCTGCATCGCGAGATTGACATCCTTGATGCCGGGACCGACGTCCTTCAAGACGACTGTGATACACTCCGGCGTTACATACACGTCCGCGTCTCCGCCCTTTGCATGAATGACCATATTGATCTCGCCTTCATACATGGCGACGGAGATCCGGCGGATCAGATCGGGATGGAATCCCATCTGACGAAGCATCCGTTTGACCTGCACGGAAGCTTCCCCCGCGGATGTGAAGTTGTTACCGTCTACGTCGTAGTGGAAATGCAGCGGTTCGTTCTCTGTCATCTTCCCAAACCGCCTTCGTACAGTCTTCCGCTTGCCTCGTACATCGTCATTTTTGTTTCCAAAAGCGCGATGTGATTCTCGACGGCGAGCGTTTTGATCTCCTCCGTCGCCTTCTTGCCGCGAACGATGATGATGCAGCTCATATCGAGCATGTGCGCGGTACGCACGATCTGCGAGTTCAAAAGCCCCGTCAGAAGCACGTCGCGGTCGTCCGCGAACGCGAGTACATCGCTCATCATGTCGCTGCCGAAGGCGCCTTTGAGATCGATATCGAGCTGATCGGGCTCTGCATAGACAGTAGCCTCCAAGCGTTCAGCCATCTCCCGGATAGTCATGTTCGTTTCCTTTCGGTTATGCGCGGTATTTCTCCAGAATGCCCTTGACGTCTGCGGGTACCAAACGGCCGAATACGTCGTCGTCGATGGTCATGACCGGCGCGAGACCGCAGCAGCCGAGGCAGCGCGTTGCTTCGAGTGTAAACTTGCCGTCGTTGGTGGTGTGCCCTGCTTTGATGCCGAGCTGGCGTTCGAGTTCCGCAAGGATATCCGCGGAGCCCTTGACATAACATGCCGTGCCGAGGCAAACGCGAATCAGGTGTTCGCCCTTCGGCTCGAGCGTAAACCACGAATAGAACGTGGAAACGCCGTAAACCTGCTCAAGCGAAACGCCCAAGCCCTCTGCGACCATCGTCTGCACTTCGATCGGCAGATAGCCGTAGATTTCCTGTGCCTTCTGCAGCACCGGCATCATTGCATCGCTGTGTCCTTTGTACTGTGCAATGACTTCTTTCAGCTGTGCTTCCTGTTCGGGAGTGCCCCGGAACGGGATTTCGGTAATCTTGTTCGTCATACATCCTCCTTGAAAGTTCAGATTCCTGACCATCGAATATTATAGCATACGCGTCTATCAATTTCCATATCTTTTTGCAACAACTTTTTTATATTTTTGCATAAAACGGGTTTCTTCACGAAAAATCCGCAAATATTTAGCAAAAAAAGTCGATTTTATACTTTTCTTTTTGAAAAAAATCGTGTATGATAAAGGTACTTCAATAAGGAAGGGGATATCTATGGCAAAGAAAACTATCAAACCCACTCCCGCGGGTATTCTGTTTTTATCGGCAATTGCTGTCCTGGTCATTGCTCTGATTACGGTCGTGATCGTTCTGGTCTCGAACTGCAACAAGAACAAGTCCCCTAACAGACCGGTTGCAACGCCCACCGCCACGATCGAAGCCGAAGCTTCTCCGTCGCTCAAGCCGACCGAGATCCCGACGCCCGATCCGTCTCTCAATCCGATCAATCCGACCGATTCGGAGAATCCGGACGAAACGCCCGATCCGAACAACTCCTCCGGTCCGGTCATCAACACCCCGCCTGCCGACGGCACCGCGAATCCTTCCGCAACCGCCGGTTATCTGACGGAGCCGACCTCGTCGATGAAGCGGAATGCGAAGGACGGCTATGTCAGCGGCGACAAGGTCAACATGCGCAAAGGTCCCGGCACGAATTACGACAAGGTCAAGTCCGACATCGCAAAGGGCACCGAGGTCACGATGTATACCGAGCAGAACGGCTGGTGGTTCGTGAAGTGCGACGGCAAGTACGGCTACATCAAGAAGGACTATGTCAAGCAGGGCACGTACTCCGGCACGACCGGCGGCGAAGTCTCCGGCACGGTCAACGTCAGCGCAACCTCGAAGATCGCGCTGCGCAAAGATGCAAGCAAGGAATCGCAGTGCATCAAGGAGTATGCGAGAGGCGAAGCCGTCACGATCTACTACAAGTCCAAGGACGGCAAGTGGTACTACGTCAAGGTCAACAGCGACGGCAAGAAGGGCTGGATGTACGCCGAGTACGTCAAGGCCAACGGCAAGGTCGGCACCAAGAACTGAACATCCGAACAGCAAAAACCCGCCGGTAAGGCGGGTTTTTTGTTGCCTTTTTTCAGAAGCCGCGTCTGCGAAGATCGTCGACCAGCCAGGTATAGAAATCCGTGATATCCCCGACGTTCTCCCCCGCCTTCTTCGAAAGCGCGCTGCGGCGGAAATCGATCTCGTCGAGGTGCGAAATCCCGCGGCGCGTGTTGCCGCAGATCGTGATGCAGCGCTCGCCCCACTCCGCGGACGAGACGGAAACCAGACCGTCGTTCGGTCCCTCGATGCGATTCAGAACGAAGTTCGCCACCCACAGGCTGACGTCGGACATCGGACGGCGCATCACGCCCGCGACGCTCTGATAGAATACGCCCGGAACGTCGGGATTCTCCGCGTTGAACCGTTCCATGTGCGACACCGCGAATTCCTCGCAGACGCGCCGAAAATCGGGATTCCGGTCCCCGACGATGCGGATCCAGTTGTTGACCGCAAACGCCGCGATCGAAAAGAACGCGCGCGGGGCCTTGAGAAAGACGGTGAACGTCTTCGATCCGCGATGCGGGGAGCTGATCGTGGTGACGCTCGCAACGCGGCCTCCGTAGCCGAGCGAGGACGCGACCATGCGCGCCTCGACGCCGCCCTTGGAGTGCGCGATCAGATTGACCTTCTCCGCCCCCGTTTGCTCGAGAATCGCATCGATGCGCGCGCAGATCGCGTGCGCGTTCGATTCCACGCTGCCCCAGCTGTCCTGTTCGCCGAAGTAGACCGAAGCGCCGTGCTCTCGCAGCACGCGCGGGATCCTGCCCCAGTAGACGGGCATCTTGAGATCGCGAAAGCCCGTGCCGTGGATCAGCACCAACGGATATTTCGTTTTGCAGTTTCGCTCTTCCATGCCGTCAGTATAGCATAAAAGGCGAGATTTTACAACTCTCTTACAACTCTGTGATGACTCTGTTACAAGTCCGGCGGTACAATGATGGCAGAAAAGATTCCCGGAGGTCCTATGAAAAAACCGTTTCTGATACTGCCGCTGCTGATTGCGGCGCTTGCCTGCACGTTCGTCGACGCGCCTGCGCCGTTTGAAACCGAACCGCCTGCGGCGCAGGTGATCGAGGATACCCTGTTCCCCGAGACGCCGTCTGCGACCGTACCGCCTGCCGCAGAAGCGCCGACCGATACGCCCGAACCGATCGATACGCCCGCGCCGACCGCGCTCGAAGCGCTGCACTTGAACAATGTAACCGCGTCCGGCGCGCTCGCGGAACCGCTGCCGCTCGAGGTGACGGTGCGCGAATTTGACTGGAGCAAAGCGAATCCGGAAGGCGATTACGAAACAAAGTATCGAAAGGAAACGATCGATTTTGCCGGTCTTCGCATTTCGCTCGACGCGCTCGACGCCGACGAAACGCATACGCAGCTCAGGCTGCATGTGCGGCATCCCGAATCGTGGACGATGCTGCAAAGCCAGAATATCAACGGCTGGTTTCTGCAGTTTTCGGTGCTGCTGGACGGCGAACAGGCGCCGTTTGTGCTGAAAGCAAAGAGTGTGCAGCTCGGCTTCGATACGCAGAACGAGCGCTGCGACGACTATGTGATCGTGCTCGAATCAAAGACCGTCAATATGCATACGCTTGCGGCTTACAACGAGCTCACGGTACTCCCCTTTCTTCTCACGCACGAATGGCGCGCGGTCGGCAATCACTGGCGCACCGATCCCGACGGCACGGACGTTGCAACGACGCTGACGCGTCCGCACTTTGCGCTCGGACCGCGGCGCACCGATCTTTCCGCGTTTGCGCTGTCGGTCGATCTTGCCGCCGTCTGCGCGGGGATCGAGCCGCAGCCGATCCCTCAACGCGAGCCGGTGATGCGCACCGTCACGATCTTCCGGGAGGATATTCAGCGGAATCTCGACGAGGAATGCTATACAAGGGAGGGCGAAAACATCCCGAGGTACGGATACTACGAGAACGTGACCGCCGATTTTTCCGGCATCCGCATCTATGTCGATCAGTTTCAGGTGACCGATCTCAACATCCTGATGCTCGCGCGCATCGAACTGCCGGAGGAATGGACGCCGGAGCAGACGTGGCTGTTCGGAAGGCGGCCTTTGGACTTCTATTTTTTGATCGACGGCAATAATGCCGCCGGAAGAGCGTTCTACGGCATACGCGATTTTACGATGCACAGCTATCCCGGTCTGCACCGCATTCCGACGTCTGTCGACGATCCCAAGAACTTTACCGTGAAAACCCTCTATTGCATGATCTATGCAAGCCGTCAGTATGCCGATGCGATTCTGAACGCAAAGGAGCTGTGCATCGTGCCGACGCTGCGCCACGATCAAAAGCTGCGTGTTCACGGCAAGGTCTACGATCTGGATCGGGAGCCGACGCCCTACGATGCGAATCTCACGTACGACGTGCTCGAATGGTCGCGCGATCCGGTCTGGGAGCTTGCAGTCTATATCGATCCGCAAACGCTGATCGTCTCAAAGGAGGTGGATTGAAATGAAACGGTTGATTTCCCTGCTGCTGATTCTCCTGCTGCTTGCTTGCGTGCCGACGCCGAGCGAGGAGGTCATTGTGAACAAGTCCGACGGATCGATGGTGCAGGCGATCGCCGCGCCGAAAGCGGAGACCGTCCGCTACGAAGCGCCCGCGCACTGGGAGGAGACGGTTTCCATGAAGAATCTCAAGATCAAATTCGACGCGGACGTGATCCTGCCCGAAGGGAACGTCTATCCGGTGCAGACCGTCCGGCGGCACGAATTCACGCCGGAGGATGTGTTCGCTCTCCTCAACGCATGCTTCACGGGACCGTTTGAACTGCGCGAAAACCGGTACGGCATGCCGGAGATCGAGGAGGATATCCGGCTTCTTCTGCGCGGCAATCTCGTCGACTGGGACGACGAGACCGGCGAAGTCATCTGGGAACCGTTCACCGAGGAGCCGGAAGAACTCGCGGAATTGAAGGAGAAAATGGCGCAATGCCCCGCCGAAGATACGTTTGTGCCGCTCGAACCGAGCCGTCTGACGTACGACAACGAGCCGACGGTCCTGCGCGCCGCGGACGGCAGGCTTTTATATCTCAGGTATACGAAGAACGCGCTGCACATCCGCACGGCGCGAAACGTTGATGTGCAGAACGAAGCGACCGTGTATCAGGGCGGATTTGTGGGCGAGCCGTGGCACAGGACGCTCGATCAGGTGACGATTTCAGAGAAAACGGCGTGCGAAACCGCCGACCGGTTCCTTTCGAAAGCGGGGCTTGCCGATCAGTTCGGCGTCGGTTACACCGAAAAAGCACGCATGGTGCGCGCGACCGTCGAGGCGCCGTATTATAAGGAGCTCTCCGAAGGGTATCTGCTGCACCTTGCGCGCAGCGGCGGCGGCTACGTGCCCTATCCGCAGGGCGGCGGGTACTTCAACGAGGACTCGGCAAGCGCGATGCACCGTTCGCTCACGGAGGCGGATTTCAGTCAGAAATGGTCGATGGACTGGATCATGGCGTATGTGACCGAAAACGGGATCGAATCGATCGAATGGTACGATCCGAACGAATATGTCAAGGAAGCGAACGAGAACGTGGTTTTGATGCCGTTTGATGAAGCGCAGAAGCACATCCGCGACACGATGAAGCACTGCTATGCATGGACGGACGAGGGCGGCGCGGCTTTCGAAATCCATGTCAAAAAGATCATCCTCTCCTGCTCGATCTCGCGTCTGCCGAACAATCCGGATGAAGCCGTGCTCGCGCCGGTCTGGGTGGTCGTATACCAAAACAGCCGTTACAAAACGGCGCTGAAGCACGATTCGATCCTGCTGATCAACGCGCTCGACGGCAGCTTTCAGCACGCGCTGTAAGGGTTTGCCGATCAAGAAAGGAGCTCTCAGAAACCCGAAAGGGGGACCTGAGAGCTCCTGTATTCCGTTATGAAATTGCAGCGCCGGACAGTCATTGGCTTGCTGCGGCAGTTTGAATATTGGCGCCCGTTACCGCATCGATCACGAAATCGCGGTAGGAAGTATGCGGAGCGTCTCCCAGCAGACTGTTTTCTTCATAGCTGATGATCCATGCAGGTACGGTATAGCCCCGCATGCCGTCATTCTTTTTGGGAATCACACAGTAGCCGAGTTCAATGCTTGTGACGCGTATTTCCCTTGTTTTGTCGACCTCGGCATATGCATTTTCAATCTTCAGCCTGTTTTTGATGATTTGCAGAATTTCCTCGAACGGCATGATGACCAGTTCGTTCTCTTTCACCTCTTCCACCTCGGACATCCCGCACCATTCGAAGTATCTGACGCCCTCTGCGTCCACATACATCCAGATCGTTTCCTGCGGCCACGGTGATCGGTATTGGTCTTCCGCAAGGGTTCCGCTGTACTGTTGATTCACGCCGGTAACGCCGTTATATGTATGGTGATAAACGAGCTTCCATCCCTGACTGATCGGAACGTCGATCAGCCGGTGGCTGTACTCGGCGGGCAGGCTTTCCGTATCGGATACCGCCATCCAATCGATCCCGGCTTCCGAAAGAAATGCATCGGCGGCGGCAACGGCTTCCTCGCGTGTGACGGACAGTTTGTTCAGCTTCCTGCCGGAAGGCGCACCGGGATAGATCCCGCTGTA
This sequence comes from Clostridia bacterium, assembly GCA_017428025.1. Lineage (GTDB taxonomy): Bacteria > Bacillota > Clostridia > Christensenellales > CAG-138 > UBA3792. The sequence continues at coordinate 54,479 of JAFRRO010000066.1, read as the reverse complement.
AACCAGTCTTTCGTTTGCCAGATACATGTTTTCCGGCGTAATCGAAATCACGCAATAGTCGTCGCGATCGTCGCCCTGAATCTGATAAAACGTATTGTCGCCTGTTCGTTTTCCGTATGCCCGGATCGGAAACGCGGATTGATCGAGGTCCAACGCCGTATCCTCCCGCGATAAAGGCGCCGTATCCATTTCATCCTTGATAAAATACTGCACGGTGTACTCGAATCCGCTTGCCTGCATATTCCGGTTTTCTTCCTGAATTTCCGGGCTTTCGTCGCAGTATTTCAGCAATTCGGCATACTCCGCTTTCGTCATGGAATACTGCCCCGAATAAACGGGGCCGTTCCCAAAGAACGCGCGGATGATTTGAACGGCCTGTGTGACCGTCGGCTTTGCTTTGCTGACCTCATAGACCTGATAGCGATCGGAAAACGGCACGGAAACCGGCGCGTCAAAGATCACCTGCGCATCGCCGATGCCAAGCGGATAGCTTTCCTGAATCCTTTCCGGCGCCTGATACGAAGCAGGCGTATGCATAACCTCCTCCGAGGCAGAGGTCTTGTCCGGCGCAGCTTCCGAATCCGGCGCAACCGCCTCTGCGGTTGCGTTGATCATATCCTCGAGCGCTTGATCGCCTTGATAGACGACAATCTCATGGTCCGGCGTGGGAACGCAGGCCATCGATACCGTGAGGCAGCAAAGCAGAATGACAGCGATTGTTTTTTTCATAGCGCGTCTCCCGAATGATTTTCCGTTACACAAAGCAATGCTGCCTTGTTCAGCGATTTCTGACCGAGGCGATCTGCAGGGCGATCGACGAAGCGAAGCCGAGGATCGGCACGGCGATAAACGCCCAGTCGGCGAACAGAACGTTCTGCGATACCTCAAACGGCAGTTCCATGAACCGCGACGTCAACAGCAGCAGCAGATACAGCGCGGATACGATCACGCCCAGAACGGCGACGGTCTTTGCAAACAGATGCTTTTTCATGCTCTCCCCTCCTCAGTCGATGATCGCGAGCACGTCGCCCGTGATGCGGTTGTTGTGCCCGAACAGCTTTTCGTTCCAGTACATGCCGGAGGATTGCCCGCCGTCGAGGTTGTACGCGGCTTTCATGCCCATAGATGCGCACAGCGCCGACATCTCCGTGAACGTCATGCCCGGCGACTTCCCGTTGCCGAGCCCGTGCCCGTTGATGTCCTTCATGGAGCGCGTGCCGAGGATGCTGATAAACGCATAGTGTCCCGGCTCATAGTAGCCGAACGCGGTACGCGGATTCAGCGCGCCGACGGTGGAGTTGAACTTCTCCTTGGCGTTGCCGTTCTCGTCGAGCAGCGACGGTCCGAAATAGAACGCATGATACGGATAGGAGGCGATGATCGCGTCGTTGTCGATCTTCTCCTTCTTGCAGTCGAAGCAGCGCACCATGCCGTCCTGATAGACCACGCAGAGGTCCGAATTCTTGCATACCTTGGATTGCAGCAGCTTTCCGTTGCGAATGATCAGACCTTCGTTGATCGCGTTGGTCGTGAAGTAGTCCGAATTGATCGCGATGCGTGCGTTGAGCTCGCGCGCGAACTCGTAGAGCATCTTGGCATAGCCCTGATTGGTGACGCTCTCGGTCGTGAGCTTTTCAATCTCACGCACATAGACGTCGGCGATCTGGTATTCGAGCTTGCCCTTTTGATAATGATAGAGCTCGACCGCGGACTTGGTCCCGCGATAGACGTAGATCAGCGTTTTCACCGTGCCGTCCGGCAGCGTTTCGCTCGTGTTCGGCTCCTCAACGACCGGCGCGCCGTCGGAGAACTTCTCCTTGAACCGATCGCCCAACAGTCCCGGGATCGGCGTCGGCGTGGGTTCCTGCGTCGGTTCCGGCGTATCGGTCGGCGCGGGCGCCGTATCGTCCGCCGCCTGCGTTTGGGCGTGTGCCGTCGGCTGCGGCGTTTCCGGCATGACGACGGTATCTTCGTTCGTGTCCGGCGTCTGCGCCTCCTTCGGCGGCAGCGTCGCCAGCGCAACGATCTGATCCTGTTTGATCTCGCGGATGTGCAGCCAGTCGAACGTATAGGTGTTGACCGTCATGGCAAACGCGCCCGCCAGCAGCACGTCGGCGACCAGAATTCCGATCAGGCGTTTCTTTTGGAAGCGATACCGTCTGAACGCGCCGCGTCGGAACAGGATCAGGTACAGAATCCCCGTGATCAGCGTCAGTCCCGCAATGATCAGATGCAGGTGTTCCGTCAGAAAGAAGGTCGAATGAATCACAAAGTGCAGCCCCGGGTTGAAATGATCGAGGATGTAGAACACGATGTAATTCGCCGTCAGAATGCCCGTAAGGTTTGCAAGGATCGACGCGACGACGCGCAGGCCCCTGTACTGTTTCTTTTTCTGTTTTTCCATTGGTCTCTCCGTGGGAGTTTTCTTGATACAATTATCGTATCACGTTTCTTTGAATCAGATATGTCCGAGTTGTAAGAAACTCGTAAAATCGCGCTAAATCGCGACCAGAATCCACTTGACGAAGAAGCGTCTGACCGGCGATTCACGGTAGAGCGTGTCCTGCGTTTTGCGGACCTTCGAAAGCAGCAGCCGCTTCGTTTCCGTCATGTCGTGGTTCGAGAACGTCGCCTCCTCCGCCCACTCCTGCGCGTTCGGATCGCGTCTGACGCCGAAGCGCTCGAGACGTTCGAGATACCGCAGCATGGACAGAACCGCTTTCTTTGCGTCCTTCTGACGGAAGCGCATCGTCCGGCGTCTGCGGATCAGCGCGCCGATCCCGATCCAGAGCACCGGAAGCAGCGGAACCGACAACAGCAGCAGCCACCACGGACTGACGTGCGATTCGTGCACCGTGACGACGTTTGCGTCGCCGATGATGACCGGTTTCGCCGTTTCGCCCGCGCCGGTACCCGCGCTCGGCGCGGCGGCGTTCGTGGCGGTCGGCGTTGCCGCAGAAGCGGTCCGATCCGGCGTCTGACGCGGTTCGGGCGTTGCGGTCGTCTGCGGAACTGCGGTCGGTCTCGGTGTGACGTGCGACTGTGCGGATCCGGTGTTCAGAACGTCATAGCTGAATCCGGCGGTGCTTTCGATCGGAATCCAGCCGACGCCCGCAAGGTAGACCTCCACCCACGCGTGCGCGGTCTGTTCGGTCACGTCGAACCAGCTGTCCGGCATCGTCGCAACGGCGCGGTAGCCGATCGTATAGCGCGCGGGCACGCCCATCGCCTGCAGCAGCGCGGTCGTCGCGCTCGCAAAATGCACGCAGTAGCCGCGATGCCCTTCGGTCAGGAAGTATTCGACAAAATCGCGGTCCGCAGGCGTTTCGCCCGGCGTCAGCGTATAGGAACCCGACTGCTTCACATACGCCGCGACGGCGAATGCGGTTTCGACGGCGTCGCCCTGCGCGGACAGTCCCGCGGCGTTTGCAATCTCAAGAAGGCGCCGTTTCGGTTCGCCGTCCGGCATCGTGTACGCGCGCATTGCATAGGACAGATAGGCCTTCTCCTCCGACGAAACCGCGGAGGGCGACAGATCGATCGACGTCGCGAAGGTCCAGCCGTAGCCGGTCTTTCCGGACGCGCGCACGCTCGATTCGTCCACCTTCAGCGCGGAATCCGACTGAAACGCGTACGGCACGTAGCGCTCGTTTGTGACGGCGTCCTTGATCGTCAGCGTCGCGCGCGCACCGCTCGCATGTCTGCCGAGCGCCTCCATCGAACGCCAGTCCCCGGTGTATTCCTCCGCTTCGAGCCATACGCCGTTGCGGTACTGTCCGTAGGAATGCGAGCGCAGCAGGTAGACGCCGCTCTGCGACGCCTGCGCGGAAAACGCCTTTTTCTCGCTTTCCTTACGCTCCTCCTCGCGGTTCAGGTCGTACTTTTTCGGGTTGCGCCGGATCGCGGAAAGCAGCACGTCGCCGGCGGCTTCAATGCGCTCGCCGAGCATGGTTTTGCGCTGTTCAAAGGGGATCGGTGTAAAGCTGCCCTGCGGGGAAACGACGCGGATCAGCAGCATCAGAATCAGCATCAGCGGCACGATCGCCGTCAGAAAGAACCCGAGCCGGTCCGAATCGCCCTTGCGCAGCCCGTAGCCGAGCAGCGCGCCGCCGGTGTAGAGCAGCAGCAGAACGATCGTCCAGATCGCGGGCGGCTGATCCGTATAGATGAGACTCAGAAGAAACAGCGGCAGCGGAATCAGCACCGTGAGCAGCGGAATCTTGCCGCGGATCAGCGAAAACGCCATCAGCATGCCGACCGCCGCAATCAGCAGCAGAAGCGCCGAAGACACCGCCGTCGGGATGAACGCCGCATCCGCGCCGTCGGGCAGCGCGGGCGCCGAAAACGACGGAATGAACTTGAAATCGGACGACAGCGGCTGCGTCAGGGTGTACAGGATCCAACGCGCGCCGAACCAGATCACCTTTCTGCGAACCACGCCGAAGGCAACCGCGCCGAACAGATATGCGAGACCGGGCGCGATTCCGCCGCGCGGCAGATGCATCCAGGCGGAGAGCAGCAGCGCGCCGATGCAGCAGCCGAGCAGCATCGTTTTCAGCGAAAACAGAACGGAAAACGCGGTCGGCATGGCGCACGACGCCGCAATCATACCGCATGCGACGATGCAAGCGTCGGCAAGGATCTTCAAAAGCACGTTCCGCTTCTTCATGACCGCACCTCCCGGTTCGGCAGAATGCGGCAGACCAGCGTATCGTTGCCGGAGAGCACGGGCAGCGCCTTCTGCACCTGCCGCGGTTCGGACAGCACGGTCTTGATGAAGCGTTCAAACTCGCCGTTCGAGCGGATCGAGACCGTCTGCATGCCGAAGTGCAGCATGTACGGGACATTGGCCGCGCACAGCTTGTCGGACAGATAGTGCAGCTGCTCCGCAACGCTCTGCAGCTCCGCATACGCCTGCGGCAGATCGACGGTCAGCACAATGTTCTTGCGGACCAGCAGCTGCGGTTCGCGCACGATCGGCTCGTCGTATTTTTCGCTGAGCTTCCAGTGAATGAGATTGATTGCGTCGCCCTCGCGGTACGGACGCAGCTCGTGCTCCTCGGAAAAGCCCTGCGGTTTCGGTTTCAGAATGCGGTCCGACGGCTCGATCAGTTCCGGTTCGGGCACCGGACGCTCCATGTCGGGCAGAACGGTCAGCGCGACAAGCCCGCTTCTGCGGATCGGGATCGAGAACAAGCCCAGATAATCGCATGCGCGCGCGGAACGGATGCGATAGCGCACCGTGCCGAGCCGCGAGGTATCCGGTTCGAATACGAGCGTCTCTTCCTTTTTGCCGTAGAAGCGCAGTTTTTGTTTGTTCGGCTGTTCGTCGAGATACAGGTTCTGCTGTTCGACCGTGATGCGGTAAAACTCCGGCGGAACGAAAAAGCCGCAGTTCACGGAAAGACGGATCTTTGCCGAGCGCGTGCGGTAGACGTCCTCGCCGCCCTTGATCTCCGCTTTGGAAAGGAGGATCGCCGGAAGGCTGATCAAAAGCGAAAACACGGGCAGAAACAGCATAAAGAGCAGTATGCAATGGGTGACATACTGCCCGTACGCAAAGTGCATCAGCGCGCTGCCGAGAAGCAGCACGATATAGAGAATCCGCCTGCCGGTCATGACCGTGCGGACGGCGCCGCGATCCGTTCCAGCAGCTCGGTGACGATCGACTGCGCCGTGATGCCGGACGCCTTCGCTTCCGCGGTCAGGATCAGGCGGTGCGTAACCGTCGCGGGATAGATCAGCTTGACGTCGTTCGGAATCACGTAATCGCGTCCCTGCACCCATGCCGCCGCCTTCGCCATCGAAACGACGGCGAGCGACGCGCGCGGACTCGCGCCCTGCAGAACGGATTCATGCGTGCGCGTGGCGTTGGAAAGACGGATCGTATAGTCGAGAATCTTTTTGTCGACAAAGGTGTTGTCGACGGCGCGGCGGATGTCCGCAAGCCCTTCGCGGTCCGCAATGCAGCGCACGCCGTCGAGCGGATTGCCCTTTTGCTTGCGGGTTAACAGCTCCAGCTCGTCCGAATGGCGCGGATAGCCGAGCGAGAGCTTGACCATGAAGCGGTCGAGCTGCGAATCGGGCAGCAGCTGCGTGCCGCTTGCGCCGACCGGATTCTGCGTTGCGATGACGACGAACGGATCGGGCACCGGATGCGTGACGCCGTCGACGGTGACGTTGCCCTCCTCCATCGCCTCCAGAAGCGCGGACTGCGTGCGGCTCGTCGCGCGGTTCAGCTCGTCCGCCAGAAAGAGGTTGCAGAGGATCGCGCCCGGCTTGTAGATCATCTGACCGCTCGCTTTATCGTAGAGGGAAAAGCCGACGATGTCGCTCGGCAGCACATCCGGCGTGAACTGCACGCGATGGTATTCGAGCCCGAGCGCCTTCGAGAACGCAAGCGCCATCGTGGTCTTGCCGACGCCCGGAATGTCCTCCAGCAGAATATGTCCGCGCGCAAGGATCGCAAGCAGCGCCATGATCAGCACATTGTCCTTGCCGACGACGGCTTTCTTCAATTCAAACAGTATGGATTTCGGATCGTTCATGTGTCTCTCCCCATTCAGTCAATTCCCTGTGCCTCTATCATAACAAAAAGATGCGTCCGAATTGTGTACAAAGTGCAACGTTTTTGCGCTTTCCGGTAAAATTTACAAAAAAAACGCAAAAAGGCTGTCGCAGAAGCGCAACAGCCCCGAAAATGTACGGTTACCAGAGTTTGATTCCGTCGTGATGCGGCAGTTCCTTGATATGCCAGATTTCGTCCGCGTACTGACGGATCGTGCGGTCCGACGAGAACTTGCCCGCGCTCGCCGTGTTGATCATGCACTTTCGTGTGAACATGCGGATGTCGCGGTAGTCGGTCAGCGCGTCGAGCTTGCGGTCGATGTACGGCAGCAGCTCCTGCAGGACGAAGTAGTAGTCCGGTTTCTGCCAGCCGTTGCCGAACAGCAGCGAGCGATGCAGATCGGTGAACACGCCGGTGCTGTCGTCGGAGAAGGTGCCGTCGATCAGCGTGTCGACCACGCGGCGTACGCGCGGCTCGTAGTCGTAGATCGCCTTGGGATTGTAGTGCGGACGCAGCGCGTTGAGATCGTCGACGCTGTAGCCGAACACGTAGTTGTTCTCCTCGCCCGCCTCCTGCACGATCTCGATGTTCGCGCCGTCGAAGGTGCCGAGCGTGACCGCGCCGTTCAGCATCAGCTTCATGTTGCCGGTGCCGCTCGCCTCGGTGCCCGCCGGAGAAATCTGTTCGGAGATGTCCGCCGCGGGGATGATGTGCTCCGCATAGGAGCAGTTGTAGTTGTGCACAAAGACCACGCGCATCAGATTCTTCATGTCCGGATCGTTGTTGATCCTCTTTGCGATCTCGTTGATGAACTTGATGACCGCCTTTGCGCGCAGGTATCCGGGCGCCGCCTTTGCGCCGAAGATGAACGCGGTCGGCGTGAAGTTCTTGATGCGTCCGTCCTTGACGCCGAAGTACAGATCGAGGATCGCAAACGCGTTCAGAAGCTGACGCTTGTACTCGTGCATGCGCTTGACCTGCACATCGAAGCAGAAGCTTTCCGGCAGATCGACGCCCTCGCGCGCGCGGATGATCTCGCGCAGCTGACGCTTTTTCTCGCGCTTGATCGCGATGAATTCATCGACGTCCGCGTCGCTCATATGCGCTTTCAGTCCCTGCAGCTGTTCGAGGTCCGTGATCCAGCCGCCGCCGATGCGGTCGGTGATGTACTTCGAAAGCTCCGGATTGCACAGTCCGAGCCAGCGGCGCTGCGTGATGCCGTTCGTCTTGTTCTGGAACCGTTCGGGATAGAGCTGATACCAGCACTTCAGAACGTCGTCCTTGAGGATCTGCGTGTGAATCTCGGCGACGCCGTTGACGTAGCTCGAAACGTAGACCGCAAGGTTCGCCATGCGGATGATGTTGTTCGAGACGATCGCGTAGGGTTCGCAGTCGAGCCCCTTTGCCATGATCTCGCCGCACAGCTTGGTGTTGATGCGATAGATGATGTCGAAGATCTCCGGCAGCAGGTCGCGGAACAGATTGACGTCCCACTTTTCGAGCGCTTCCTGCATGACCGTGTGGTTCGTGTAGGAGAAGGTCTTCCGCGTGATCTCGAACGCTTCGTCGAAGCCGAGTCCTTCGAGCATCAGCAGCCGGATCAGCTCCGGAATCGAAACCGTCGGATGCGTGTCGTTGAGCTGGATCGAAACGAGATCCGCAAACTCGGTGATCGGGCGGTTCTCGCGCTTGAAGCGGAACATCAGGTCCTGCAGCGATGCCGAGGACAGGAAGTACTGCTGCTTGAGGCGCAGACGCTTGCCCGCCGTGGTCGTGTCGTTCGGATAGAGCACGCGAGTGATGTCCTCGACCGCGTTCTTCTCGAGCACCGCAACCGCGTATTCCTGGTTGTTGAACTTCTCAAAGTCGAAGTCCTGCACCGCCTCGCTCTGCCAGAGCCGCAGCGTGCCGATGTTGTCCGAATGATAGCCGATGATCGGCATGTCGTACGGCACGGCACGGACCGTCTGATCGGAGAAATGCACGAGCACTTCGTGCGTGTCGCGGCGGCGGCTCCACGGATCGCCGAAGCGCTGCCAGTCGTCCGCGCTCTCGGTCTGGAAGCCGTTGGTGAACGTCTGCTTAAAGAGACCGTACTTGTAGCGGATGCCGTACCCGTCCAGCGGCAGGTTCATCGTCGCGGCGGAATCTAAAAAACAAGCGGCAAGGCGTCCCAAACCTCCGTTGCCTAGTGCGGCGTCTTCGATGTCTTCGAATGCCGCGAGGTCCAGTCCGCGTTCCGCAAACTCTTTCTTCACTTCGTCCAGAATGCCGAGTGCAAACAGGTTGTTGTACACCATTCTGCCGACCAGATATTCGGCGGACAGATAATACGTGCTTCTCGTGCGCTCGTGCGCATGACGACTCTCGTACCACGGATCTGCGATCGCTCCCATCACGACCGAAGCCAATGCGGCGTGAAGCTGTTGTACGGTAGCTTCTTTCAGGGAAACCTGCGCGTCGCGTTTGAGTACCAGTTCAATTTGCTGCATGATTTGATCTGTTTCCATGAATTCGTCCCCAATCTAAGAATCAACGTTATTATATCATATCGTACCGCAAGATGCAAAAAAACCGACAAAAAAATTGCCGGATTTCTGTAAAAATTGCGTAAACTGCCGGAATCGGCCGCGATTTATCGGCAAATCAGCGCTTATTTGCCTTCCTCCGCCCTTGGTTTCGTGCCGTCCGCCCCCTGACGCTTGCGGATAAAAAACCTGCCGGAAGCATGTTCCGGCAGGCTGATGGCTGTTACCAAGGTCTCCTTGCGTTGACAAAATTGCGTTTCCAATAGGACGAAACCGCGCGCTTGACGACCTTGCCGTTCGAGCTCGACGCGTCGATCATCATGCCGCTGCCGATGTAGATGCCGCAATGGCTGACGTTCGACGACGCATCGCTGCGGAAAAAGAGAATGTCGCCCTTCTGGATATCGTTGATGCTCGAAATGTTCTTCCAGGACGCTTTCTTGGAAAAGCCAGACGCGTTGAGACGGTTGACGGACACGCCCGCCTGTTTCAGGCAGTACCAGACAAAGCCGGAGCAGTCGAACGTCTTGGGACCGCGGTCGCCGAGCACGTATTCGCAGCCGATCTTGGAGTTCGCCGCTTTGATGAATTTCTCGATGCGCGTTTCCTTCTTCGGCGTCGGCTTTGCGGTCGGCTTCGGGGTGGTCTTGCCCGGTTTCGGCGTCGTCTTGGAGCTGCTCGGCTTCGGCGTCGACTTGGAGGAGCTGCTGCTCGACGCGCTCTTTTCCTCCGCTTTCAGCTTGGATTCCAGCGATTTGGAGATCTTCGCCTCGTCGCTGTACAGCTTTTCCAGCGTCTTTTCTCCGGCAAGCCCGTCCGCGGACAGACCGTTGCGCTTCTGGAACGCCTTGACCGCTTCGATCGTGACCGAGCCGTACACGCGGTCGACTTCGCTTTCGGCGAGATAGCCGAGGTCGACAAGCTGCTCCTGCAGCATCTTCACGTCGCGCCCTTCCGCGCCCTCTTTGAGCGTATAGTGCTGCGCATCCTTGCTGTACAGCAGCTTCAGCGTTTCCGTGCCCGCGACGCCGTCCTGCTTGAGCTCGTGCTGCCGCTGGAACAGCTCGACCGCGTACTCGGTGCTGCTGCCGAAGTAATCCGTCGGCTCCTCGATTTCGAGATACCCGAGCTCCATGAGCCGCGCCTGCAGCGTCGAAACCGCTTCGCCCTTGTCATGCTTTTTCAGCTGCTGATACTCGGTCGTCGATTCCGTATTCCCCTGATTTTCGCCAGTCGGTTCGTCGTCCGGTTCCTCCAGAAGCACCAGTCCGGAAAGGTCCGGCTCCGCGTTCGGATCACCGTCCTCCGGCTCGTTCGGATCGGCGGCTTCCCCCGTACGGTCCGGTGCGCGCAGCAGCGCAGGCAGCGGCGCAATCTCCTGCGTCTCCGCAGGTTCGGCCTCCGCCTTTCCGCTGCAGGATATGATGCCGACGATCAGCGCTATCAAAAAGAGAACCAGCGCCGCCGCGATCAGCAGCACGGACAGGATTGCCCGTTTCTGCCTGACCTTCAGCGACTTCCAGTTCCTGATGATATAGGGTATGGTCAGCTTCGTCTTTTCCATACCGAAAGTGTACCGTTTTCTGTGCGGAAACGCAAGCATTACGCCGCGAAATTCAACAAAATTTCATATCTATTTTGCATTTCGGTCGTTTCCTGCCGGAATTTTGCAAAACATCATTGCGCGTTCTGCTGCCGTTCGTACCAGTAGGTGATGATCTCCTCGATCGCGACGGCGCCGGAGCTGCCGGACAGACCGTTCGGGATGAACACGACTACGGCGATTTCCGGATCCTCGCGCGGCGTGATCGCCGCAAACCAGCAGGTGTTTTCGATATCGATGTTGTTCGACGCCGCCGTCTGCGCCGTTCCGGTCTTGCCGCTGATGCGCTCGAGATACCCGTTCTGTTCGAACGCTTTCGAGAACACCGAGGAAGCCGTGCCGCCGTCCTCCGGCGAAACGACGCCCTTCATGCCCTCCAGAATCGCGTCCCAGAACGCCTCCGGCGCGTAGATCGAGTCGAACTCGACCGGCTTGTTTTCGAGGTACAGGGAGCCGTCCGCGTTTTCGACGCGTTTCAGCAGCGTCGTCCGGTAGGACGTGCCGCGGTTTGCGATCGTCGCAATGTATCGCGCGATCGAGATCGGCGTCACCAGCATAACGCCCTGTCCGATGCCGGTCTGAATCGTATAGGTCGGTTTCCAGCGCAGTTCTTCGAGCCATGTCGAAATCGAGACGATCCAGTTGGTGTGGGCATAGGAGACGCCGACCGGAATGTTCAGTTCCTCCTTCAGGATCTGGCGGATCTCGTTGCCGCGCTCGCGCTGTTCGCCGTCCATCAGCCGCAGCAGGCGGTCGGCGCAGGACGCCAGTTTATCGTTCGAGACCTCGTAGCCGTGCTGTGTCGTGATCGATTTCAGCAGGTTGTAGATGCGGTTGTAGATCAGACGCGGCAGCGCGGACGTCTGTTCGGACAGCGATTTTTCGCAGTCGTAGCGCGCCTTCTGCCCGCCGATCTGCACGGTGAGTTCGCCGGGCAGCTCCACGCCGGTCGTGCCCTTCATGCCGAGCCGTCCCGCCCAGTAGTTGAGCCGCTCGATGCCGACGCGGTCCGATACCGTATAGAAGAAATAGTTGCACGAAACGGTCAGCGCACGCGAAAGCGTCAGGTTCGCGTGGTTCTTCGGATTGCTCGTCCAGCAGCTCGGCGCGTTCTGCTCGACCTTGGTGGTCGGATCGTCGACGAAGTAGTAGTACGGCGAATTGTCGGAGATCATCTCGGTCGTGGCAAGCTTACCCTCCATCAGTCCCGCAAGCCCCGTCGCCATCTTGAACACCGAACCGGACGCGGTTCGAATGCCGATTGCGCGGTTCAGCGTCGGCTGATTGCTGTCTGCGCCGAACAGCTGTTCGTTCTCCTGCTCGTCGATGCCGTCGGTGAACATGTTCGGATCGTAATCCGGATAGGACGCCATCGCAAGGATTTCGCCGTTCTTGACGTTCAGCACGATGATCGCACCGGTCTCCGCGCGCTTGATCGAATCGATCTTTCCGTTTGTCAGCCGTTCGTAGCGCGCGCGGTCCGAAGCAATGCGCTGTTCCTGCTTCTGCCGCGTCGCTTCGATGTTGTCCCTGAGCGCCTGTTCGCAGACCTGCTGCAGATCGATGTCGATCGAAAGCTGCACGTTCATGCCGTCGATCGGCTGTGTGGAATCGAGCACCTCGACGATCGCGCCGCGCTTGTTCTTGAGGATCGTCGTCGTGCCGAGCCGCCCGTACAGATGCGGCGTCAGGTACGGCTCCATCGTCTTTTCCACGCCCGCGACGCCGATGAGATCGCTGTACGCATAGCCGAGCGCCAGCATGCTGTTCGTCTCCTTCTTCGACGGATCGAACGGCTCGAAATCCTTATAGGAATAGCCGATCGAAGTCATGTCGCGCGTGACCTGCTTACTGAGATACCCCACGATATGCGACGCGGTGTTTGCGTACGGATAGATGCGGTAGCTGCTCTTTTCGGTCAGAATGCCGGTCAGCCGCTCGCTCGCCATATCGAGCTCGGTGACGACCGCAAGCGATACGTCGTAGGCAATGCGCACGCCCTCGAACGCGCGGTAGCTGTTCATGACGGCTTCCTGCCGGATCGACATGATCTTTTTCGCCTCGTCAAACGGCATGTCGTCGGGGATGCACCAGGATTCGCGCAGGATGAGATACGCTTCCTCCGCCGTCAGATCGGGATTCGAGAAATTGCAGGCGGTCACGAAGTTCTTTTTTCTCGCTTCGGCGACCGATTCGCTCTGCGTGCGGAAATCGTAGCGGAACGTGCCGTCCGCGTCCATCACGATATAGAACGTGTCGATGACCGAGCCGCCGCCCTCCTCGATGATACGGATCGCCTCGATCAGCGAATGCGTATAGCGCGCGCTGTCGACCGGCGTGCGGTTGCTCGGATCGCGATAGAACAGCACGTTGTAGGTCGTTTCGTCATAGGCAAGCACCTTGCCGTTGCGGTCGGTGATCGTGCCGCGGTTGCCGGACTGATAGGTGACGACCTCGGTCGTCTGCTGTACCGCCGCGGAATACGCCTCGGTCTCGCGGATCGCAAGCTTGTCCAGAAAGATCAGCAGAACGCCGAGCATCACAAGAAAGATCCCGATCAGGATCCAGATGCGCGTATTCAGCTTTCCCTTTTCGCCGCGTTTCATCTGCGATCAAACGTCCCTTTCCCCGCGTTGCCGAACAGCGCCGTCAGCGGGAGCACCGCCAGCGCTTCCAGAATCAGCGACGGCAGCGTCGCCGTCAAAAGCCGGTTCGGAATCGAAAACCGCGCGCCGAGAATCAGCGAGAATCCGAAAATCAGCGCCTCCGCCGCCGCGCACGCGATCAGCGTGAACACGAACAGCAGCGGCAGCTTCGGGCGGTTCTTGCGCACAAAGCCATACAGAATCACGACGGCCAGAAGATATGCCGCCGCGGACAGTCCGAGATACGGATTGGTAAAAAGATCGGTCAAAAGCCCGCCGATCAGCGCGATCAGGATGCCGTCCTGCACCTTGGTCGACGCGACCGCGGCGAGCGCCGCCGCCAGTACGAACAGCGGGCGGATGCCGTTGTGCGACAGGTTCGGAAACAGAAAGCTGTCCAGAAGGATCGCTGCCGCCGCAGCCGGAATGAGAACCCAGAACCGCTTCATTCGACCGCCTCATCCACGCCGACGACGATCAGCGCGTTCTCGATATGCAGAAAGTCCACGTCGAGCGAAACGATTGCGTCATAGTTGCCCTTTCCGTCCTCGTTGACGGAGAGCACCGTGCCCGCGTACAGTCCCTTCGGGAAGAAGCCGCCGATCCCGCTTGTCCGGATGGTATCGCCGACCTGAATATCCGCCTTGTTCGGCAGATAGTAGAGTTTCAGCCCGATCAGGATGCCGTCCTCCTCGTACAACCCGCCGAGCATGCCCTCGTCGCGTGTGCGCTGCACCATGACGCTGATGCGCATTTCGTCATTGCACATCGTCTTGACGCGGCACCAGTTCGGTCCGACCTCGACCACGCGTCCCACGATGCCGTCCGCGGTCAGCACCGCCATCTTTTCGCTGACGCCGCTGCGTGTGCCGACGTTCAGCGTGATCGTATCCAGATACGGATTGCTGTCGCGTCCGATGACCGACGCGGTCACATAGCGCATCTTCGGGTTCGCCTGCGCAAAGTTCAGAAGCTCCGAGAGCCGTGCGTTTTCCTTTTCCGTCTCGTCGAGCAGCGCCAGCTTCTGCTGCTGCTCCAGCAGCTGTTCCTTGAGCCGGTCGTTTTCCTCCTGTACGCCGTTCGGATCGAATACGCGCACAAAGAACGCCTGCACCCGCGCCTGCGCGTTGTGCAGCACGCCCATGACCGGCGCGGAGGCATTGCGGAACAAGCCGTCGACCGGCGCCGCGCCGCGGCGAAACGCCGTGAACGCCGCCAGCACGATCAACAGCACGATCGCGATCCATGCGATGATGAGCGGTCTGTTCTTCCAAAGCCTGCGCATAGCTGCCTCCGAGTATACCGATACAAATACAGTATACCACAGCTTCGCATGCCGGTTGGTGAACAAACAGTTAATTATCCGTCCGACAGAATCTTCCAGACCGCAAGCAGCAGCGCGAACACGCCGATCATCAGAAACACCCACCACGGCACGCAATAGAACAGCAGCGCCAGAACGGCCGCCCCGCAGGCGATCGCAAAGAGGCGTTTGGCTCTGTACTTTCGTTGACAGGAACAGCGCATACGAATCCTCCTCCTTTACCCCTATCATACGCAGCCCGATCGAAAACCGTGACGGAACGCAGCGGAACAAATCGGAATACGATACCGTATCGGCAAAACAAGGAGAGAATCGATGCAATCCGAACTGTTGACACTTACCGGCGTTTCGCTCGCCTATCAGACGGTCGCGGGCGAAACCGTTGCTATACGGGATCTGAACCTGAAAATCAAAGAAGGCGAATTCCTTGCGATCGTCGGTCCTTCCGGCTGCGGCAAGACAAGCGTGCTGTCGCTGATCATGGGACTTCTGCCGCAGAGCGCGGGCACGATCCGCTGCGAAAAGCCGGATCTGCGCATGGGGTACATGCTGCAGCGCGATCACCTTCTGGACCATCGGACCGTCGAAAAAAACGTGCTTCTGGGGCTCGAGGTGCAGCACCGGCTGACCGAACAAAGCAGGGCGAACGCCATGCACCTGCTCGACACCTACGGGCTCGGGGACTTCAAGAGCTACAAGCCGCAGCAGCTGTCCGGCGGCATGCGCCAGAAGGTCGCGCTGATCCGAACGCTCGCTTTGGAACCCGACCTGCTGCTGTTGGACGAACCGTTTTCCGCGCTCGATTATCAGACGCGGCTGAACCTTTCCGACGAGGTCTATCGCATCATCCGCAGAGAACACAAGAGCGCGATCCTCGTCACGCACGACATCTCGGAAGCCGTCTCGATGGCGGACCGCGTCGCGGTGTTTTCCGCACGTCCCGCGGCGCTCAAAGCGGAGATACCGATCGGCTTTCCCGCCTCCATGCCGCCGCTCGAGCGGCGCAGGCAGGCGACGTTTCACGACTATTTCGACCGCATCTGGGAGGAATTGCAGCCATGAGAAGCAAACCCGTTTCCGACGCGCATGCGCGCTATCTGAAATCGATCCGCAGGGACGCGCGGCACGTCCGGCTTTCGCAGATCGGCATTCTGCTCTTCGTGCTGCTTCTCTGGGAGATCGGCGCGGACCTTCGATGGTTCGATCCGTTCATCCTGTCCTCCCCCTCGCGCGTGATCGCGACGATCGCAAGGCTGTATGCGGACGGCTCGCTCTGGCTGCACATCGGCACGACGCTTTCGGAAACCGTACTCGGCTTCCTGCTCGGCACCGCGCTCGGCGCGCTGATCGCCGTGCTGTTGTGGTGGCTTCCGAAGCTCAACCGCATCCTCGATCCGTACCTCGTCGTGCTCAACGCGCTGCCGAAGATCGCCCTCGGTCCGGTGCTCATCGTATGGATCGGCGCGGGCATGGCGTCGATCGTGGTCATGGGTGTGCTCGTATCGCTCGTCGTGACGACGGTCACGGTGCTGAACGGCTTTCTTGCCGCGACCGACGAAAAACAGCTTCTGATGCGCACGCTCGGCGCAACGAAGCTGCAGATCTTTACAAAGGTCGTCCTGCCCGCGGGCGTGCCGGACCTGATTTCGGCGCTGAAGATCTCGGTCGGCATGAGCTGGGTGGGCGTCATCGTCGGCGAATACCTCGTTTCAAAGGCCGGGCTCGGATACCTGATCGTCTACGGCGGGCAGGTGTTTAAGCTCGATCTTGTCATGGCGTCGGTCGCGATCCTCTGCGTGCTCGCCGCGCTGATGTACTACGCCGTCGCGTTTCTCGAAAAGAAGGTCCGCACATAAGCAAAACCGGAGGGCTTCCCCTCCGGTTTCGTTTCAATATCCCACGTTCCGATCAATACCCCTGCTGTGGATCGATGACGCTGCCGTCGACCGCGTTGATCAGCAGGATCGGTTCATAGCTTCTCCATGCAAAGTTGAAGTACGAATCGATTTCCGCGGTAATGGCATAAATCGCCCAAACGGGAACCAGCAGTCCGCGGTCGATCCGGTCCTGTTCGCGCACGCGCCAAAGACCGAGTTCCACACGGTCGATGTGCTTCTCAAATGACTTTCCGTCGTAATCGTCCGTTTCGTTCTCGTACATGATCGGCAGCATCTTTTTGATGATCGCCTGTATCTCCGAAAAAGGCAATAGGTTCGTCTGTGCCAATACCGTGTCGCCGACGGCAAGCGGTGTTTCATGCTGTATGCAATATACGCCGTCATCGCCGACGTCGATATAAAACCGCTCAAACTGCCACGACGGCACAAATGGGTCATCCGCCCCCTCGTCGCCGACGTTGCCGATCATCAGCGTTTGCACACCGTTAACAACATGCGTACAAACGATGCGGTATGCGTACTCGCGCGGGATATTATCCGGACCGACGTCTGTGATCAAAAAGATGCGCTGCGGTCGGTACGCGTCGGAAAGGTCCATATCCTCCAACAGTTTTTGCGCCGCATCCCACGCATTTTGCGGAAGGATGCCGATCGAATGCGCGGCTTTTTCGGGAATGCCGTCCGAAGGCCGCAGTTCGTCATCCCACACATAGCAGCCGACATGCGGATCGTTGTCCTTTATGAACACGAAGGACGATTTGCGCTCGACGCTGCGAACGGAATAGCCGATCTCCCTGCCGATATCGTCATACAGGATTGTTTTGACCGGTGCATCGTTGTCATATCCATTGCTCACAATGAAACGGATGCCCGCCTCTTTGGATTGCGCGCGAATGCAAGTATGCGATGCTGTGACGTTGCCGCTGTTGTCATACTCCGATTCCGTATACAGCGTACCGTCCGCCGGTTCGCCATCCAAAACATCCGGCGCCTCGTTATACTTTTTCTGATACAGTGTGATCCGCTTCTCCAATTGCTCGATGGTTTCAAATCCGAACGCCTGCGGCTCGTTTGCGTCGAGCGCGGCGAGCATCGCTTCGAGTTCCTCCGCGATCTCGGCTTTCGTCATTCCTTCCTGCTGAATCTGCATCGGCATATCGCCGATCAGCACGTTCCAAAGCTTTGTCACCGTCGCCTGATCGAACTCCTTCGGAAACACGCGGACGATCGGAAGTTCTCCATCCGGCACCACGATCTCCGCATCCGCGTCGATCGTCAAGTCGCCTTTATGATAAGAATATGTATACCGATCCGGGACGTTCAGCCGTTCCCGCAAGCTTTGTTCCAGTTTTTCCGGTGCGAGCGTTTCCTTTGCTTTATTGAGCATTTCCGTCTGATCCTTCCCGACTACGATCGGATTCTCCGGCGTCGGTACGCAGGCGCAAAGCAGCAGTAACGCCGTAAGCAGCAATATCATCCATATGTATTTTTGCATGGTTTTCCCTTTCTTCCTGTTCCTCATGTATTTTTGCATGGTTTTCCCTTTCTTCCTGTTCCTCAATGCCCGCGCTGAATGATGCTGCCGTCAATGGCGTTGATCGTAAGATACGAAAAGCTGCCGTCCTGCGTCATGCCCGTACGTTTCCACGTTTCCGGGAATTCCTCCGCGGCGTACTCGTCGCCCATGAAGTCCCAGCACGGCACCAGAAAGCCGCCGTTTCCGTTTTCTGCCGGAATGCTCGTCATACCGAGGCGGACCGTCGTGATCCGGTAGGTGCGGTCGACGTCGTACAGATCCGCGTCGTTGTCGACGATCAGCACCATCTTCTCAAAGATCTCGACGATCTTTTCAAACGGCAGTAGCGTGCAGGCCTCGACCATGACGCTGTCCAGGGTGCAGGCGTCGTAATAATGCAACAGCGCCACGCCCTTTTCGTCGACGAGCAGATAGCAGCGTTCATACTGCCAGCGGCGATTGTAGTCGTTGTTGTCGACGCCCGTCCGGAGCGTATAGGTCAGCGCCGTGCCGTTCACCGCGGGCGTATATACGAGCATCCAGCCGGATTGGTACGGAGCGTCTTCGCGAACGGTGTTCATGCGGTAGCAGCGGATGAATTTTCCGAACGCGCAGACCAGATGACCGAGCCCCATTTGGGAGAGCGTCGCTTCCGCAGCGGCGCGGGCCTCCTCCTCCGAAATCTGCAGTTCGTTCTGCCACTGTCCGCCGTCCACGTCCTCCAGCTGATCCGCAAGACCTTCGCTGTCCCGCCAGTAATGAACGCCGCTGCGCGCAACGTCCGCGCCATTCGTGATGCTCAGGGACGATTTCGTTCCGTCCGCGTTCAGCGTCAGAAAGTGCATATTCTCATCTCCGTAGGCTCTCTGCCCCGCGTCGGTCTGCCAAAGGATCGGCTCCCATTCGAAAACAGGGTCGAACGTCTCAAGCGTTTCCGGCGCGTCTGCCGCCTTTTCCATCAGCCCTTGCAGCGCTTCGCGGAACTCCTCCTTTGTGTCGTACATGTCCCAGACCGAGGCGCCGTACTCCTCCCAATGGTCGAGCGCGTAGCTCCATTCGAGAATCTGCCGTTCGTACATGGCTTTTGTACGGTTCTCGTCCTCCGGCCGGAGGCATTTCGGATCGTCGCCCAAAAGCGCCTTCATAAACCGCTCTGCGTCCTCGTCCGAAAAGCTGCGGGGTGTCACATACACGATCGGCAGCTCGCCGTCCGGCACGATCACCTTCGCGTCCGCTTCCACCTTCAGCCGCCCGCCGATGCTCGTCAGCGTCGCCGTGTACCGTGCGGGCGCGCCGAGCCGTTCGAGCCAGTCGACCGTTCCTTCCGTTTGCGCATAGACGGGCTTTTCCTGCGCCTTTTCGACCATTGCGCTCTGATCCTTGCCGATCACGACGGGTTCCTTCGGCGTCGGCACACAGGCGCAAAGCAGCAGAAACGCCGCAAGCAGCAATATCAAACCAGTCTGTTTTTTCACGGTATTGTCCTTTCTCCGTCATCCGCGCACAATGATGCTGCCGTCGACGGCATTGATCGTCAGGAACGAGCGGGCTTCGTCGGTCGCGTATTTTTGAGAATCCGCCGATTCGAGCACGCCCATGAAATCCCACGCGGGCACCAGAAGCCCGCCCGTACCATACTGTTCCGGGATGCTGACCAATCCCAGGCGAATCGATGTGATGCGATAATGCAGTTCATAGCCGCCGGGATCCGCATTGTTGTCCACGATCAGCACCATCTTCTCGAAAATCTCTTTGATCTTGTCGAACGGCAGCAGCGTCGCCACGGGCACTGTGACCTCGCGAATCGCGCAGGGATTCCGGTAGTTCAGCCCCGCAACGCCTTGTTCGTCCACCCACACCGCGCAGTATTCGGTTTCCCATTCGCGGGCGTAATCGCTCGGCTCGGTGCGCGTCTGTTCGGTATAGGTCGCCGCCGCGCCGTTGACCGCGGGCATAAAGACGAGCACCCAGCAGGCATGATAGGAATTGCCGTCCCGCGCGACGTCGCCCGGATAGATGCGCGTCGGCTTTGCAAGGACGCAAACCAGATGATCGAGTCCCATTTGGTTCAGGACGGTCTCGGCCGTATGACGGGCGTCCCGCTCGCCGATCGAAAGCTCGTTTTGCCATGTCCGCGAATCGACCGCCAGCGGGAGGTTTTCGTATGCGTCGCGATTGTAGCGCACGTCGCAGCGCCCGAACTCCGAACTGCGGCTGATATCCAGTCTCGACTGCGAAAGGTCCTCGTTGACCGTGAGCAGTGTCAGATAGCTGTCCTCCGTCTCCTGCTTTCCCGCCTCCGTCCAGACGTTCCATTTCTGCCACTCGTAGGTCGGCGCATGCGTCTCCGGTTTTTCCGGCGCGTTCGCCGCCTTTTGCATCAGGTCCTGCAGGTGCTGTTCAAACGCCCCGCGCGTTTCGTAATTGTCATAGACGATACTGCCGTATTCGTTCCAGTGTTCCAAAGCATCCCTGCAGGTCAGGATTTCCTTTTCATACGATTTCTTGGTGCGCAGGGATTCGTCCCACGCATCGTCGACACACTGCGGATCGTCGCCCAGAAGCGCCGATACATAGCGGCGCACATCCGCGTCGGTGAACAGATACGGCTCGATCTTCACGACCGGCAGTTCGACGTCGGGCAGTTCGATCGGCGCGTTCACCTCGACGGTCAGCTTGCCGCCCGCGCTCACGAGCGACGTTTCGTATCGCGCGGGCGTGCCGAGCCGCGCTGCCCAGTCCGTGCCGGCTGCCGGATCGCTCGGCGACGCGGCATATTCTCCGCCCGCCTCCGCCTTTTCGATCATGGCGCTCTGGTCCTTTCCGATCACGATCGGTTCCTCCGGCGTCGGTACGCAGGCGGCAAGCAGCAGCAGGGATGCAAGCAAAAGGATGAAAATATGTTTTTTCATGGCTCAGTACCCCTTTGTTGCATCGATGATGGTGCCGTCGATCGCGTTGATCGAAAGCAAGGGCAGATAGCCGCAGGTTCCGGCGCTGAAGACGCCGCAAAGGTACGTGTGCGGCACGCCGTCCTCGCCGATACGAAGGTCCACGCCCCAGAAGTTCCACGTCGGCACCAGCAGACCGTATTCGAGGTTGTCCTGCTCCGCAATGCGTTGCAAGGAAAGCGTGATGCGATCGATGCGAAACTCAACGCGATTGCCGCTGCCGATCTGGTCCTCGTGCAAAATCGGCAGCATCTTTTTCGCGATATCCAGAATATCGGAGAACGGCAGCAGCTTCGCGTCCTCCACCAGCGTAGTGACCGTCTCGATCGGCGCCAGATGATACAGTTCGCAAACGCCGTCACTGCTGACGCGCACATACAGCTCCTCATACTCCCAGCTCGGCGCATAGGCGCCGTTCTCGCTGTTGTTAGAGGATGACGCAAAGAAAGTCGGCTTCACCACCGGGATGCCGTTGACCGTACGGCAGAAGCGAACCTCATAGAGATACTGATACTCGTAATCCTCCGGCAGCAGGTAATTGATGCAATAGCCCTCGTTTCCTTCGTTCAGCACGCATTCGCGCATCAGGTACACGCGATCGACCGCCATATCCTTTGCACCGATCCTTTGGATCAGCTGTTCGGCTTCGGTCTGTGCCTCAAGCGGCGTTTTTGTAAGCTTCGTTCCGGTCGGGATCGTCGTTTGTCCGGTTACATCCCTGTAATACTCAAATTGATGCCGCGCCTTGGTCTTTGGCTCCTTGCGCGCATCCTCGAACAGGACGGAGCTTTGGACGAACCGGATCTTGTGCCCGTTCTGCTCCTGCTCGCCGTCCAGTCGGAACGTAAACTGCGCCTGTTCGTCGGTCGTCCAGACGCCCAGCGGATAGTAGGACGGCACCTTGCTCCAATCGTAGTCTGCAAGAACGCGCATCGGGTTTTCCGGCTTGTCCTTTGCGACCTTCCAGCGCTCCTGAAGCTCTTTGATCTGCGACTTCCAATTCTTGATTTCCTTTTGCACGTCCTTTTCGGACAGTCCGTCGCGATCCATCGAGGGCAGTCCCGCGTCCACCTCCGCCTGCATCTCGGCAATCTGCCGTTCGAGATTCTCCTTGGTCTCCAACTCCTCGCGCGGGTAATAGTCTTCGCCGCTGCACAGGGCGTCAAAGTACGGCTGCGCTTTCTCCGCGTTGAATTCATCGGGTTTGACGCGAACGATCGGCAGCGGTCCGTCCGGCACGATCACGTCGGCGTCGATCTCCACCCGAAATGCGTCCGTCCGCCCGGTGAACGATTCGGTGATATGCGCATAGCGCGGAGCGTCCGTGTTCTGCGGCGACGCCGTCGGTACGCCGGATCCCTGCGTACCGTCCTCAAGCACAACGGTATCCGAAACCGGTGTTTCCTTCGCCTTTTCGATCATGTGGTCGAAGTCCTTCTGCACCACGATCTCTTTCTCCGGCGTCGGTACGCAGGCGCAGATCAGCAGCAACGCTGTAAGCAAAAGGATGAAACCGTGTTTTTTCATATGCCTGTCCTCCCTTCAATAGCCGAGCAGCGGATCGATGATCGTGCCGTCGATCGCGTTGACGCAGAGCAAAATCTCGTCGCCCTTGTAGCCGTCGCTGCCACCGCCAAAACCGTAATGGAGATACAGGGAATAGTCGTCGTCCTCGACCGCATGGCAGGTGCCGTAGAACGCCCATACCGGAATCAGAATGCCCTTCAATTGTTTTGCGTTGTTCTGCTCGCGCACGCGGATCAGCTCGAGCCGCACGCTCGTTATCTGCGTATCGACCGACCGGAGGCTGTCATGCCCGTTATTCTTTCCGTACAGGATCGGCAGCATCTTTTCCGCAATGTTTTGAATCTCCGAAAACGGCAGCAGATTGGTCGATTCGGAAACGGTGTCGAGCATCGTCAGCGGTTCCTCCCAACGGAGCGAAACGAAGCCCTCGCTGTCGAGAATCGCGCGGAAGCTCTCCTGCTCCCAAGGGATTACAAAAAGATCGTCCATGCGCATAGAGCCCGTAATATTTGTGACCGTCGGCGCGCCGTTGACCGTGCGGCGGCAGATAAAGCACAGCGCGTAATGCTCAGCCTTGCGAACTTCGCCGTCGACCGAACCGTTTGCGGCGTCGTCGATCAGATACACGCTTGCGATCTCGAACGGCTCGCCGATGAGATCGAACACCTCCTTGATCTTCGCGGCTGCATCCGCATAGGAGAGCTCTTCGGGCAGCTCACTCGCAGCGTTGACCGGAACGGCGTTTGCCATCGTGAAATCCCTGCGCGATTCGTTGTAAAAATGCCGGTAATAGTGGAAGTTTGAGCCGGAACCGTCGGCTTTGAAATAGGATGTCGCGCCGATCGTACGCTGATAGTTGTATGCCTCCAGATACAGTCGTTCCGTATCGTACATGTTGCTTTTCAGAAGAATATACGTGCCGTCGGTGTTCAGATCCTTTTCGGGCGCCTCCTCCGGCGCGGCGCGGTACTTCTTTTTCAATTCCTCAATGGCGGCGTTCCATTCCTCCTCGGTGAGGTCGGACTCCTTGTAGCTGCCGTCCTCGAGCTGATCGACCATGTGCTGAATCAGCTCCTCGATCTCCGCCTTGGTTTGGATCGGATTCATGTCCGGAATCTGATAGGACTCGCCGTTGCCGAAATACTCGAACAGGCGATAGAGAAGCTCCTGCGAGATTCCCTGCGAGCGTACCCAGACCATCGGCAGCGGCACGTCTGGCACGACGATTTGCGCGTCGGCGTGCAGCGTCCAGTTGTCGTCCGCAAAATCATAAACGAACCGTTCCGGCACTTCGGGCGGCGTGTAGGGCTGTTCCGGCGCCTGCGTCGCTTCGCCCTTTTGGATCATCAGGTCCTGATTCTTCGGCAGCACCGGCTCCTCGTCCGGCGTCGGTACGCAGGCGCAAAGCAGAAGCAACGCTGCAAGCAGAATGATGAAAATGTGTTTTTTCATATGTGTGTCCTCCCTTCAATAGCCGAGCAGCGGATCGATGATCGTTCCGTCGATGGCGTTGATGCAGAGAAGGATTTGATCGCCTTCGTAGTTGTCGTTGCCGCCGCCCATGCCATAGTCGGAATAGGAGGAATATCCTTCCTTGTCTGTTACAACGCTCGTCCCGTAAAAAGTCCATACAGGAATCAGGATGCCTTTCAACTGCTTGGTATTGTTCTGTTCACGCACACGAATCAGTTCCAACCGAACGCTTGTGATCTGCGTATCGAGTGATTGAATAAAATCATGTCCCGTCTTTTGCCCGTACATAATCGGCAGCATCTTTTCCGCAATATTCTGGATTTCGGAGAACGGCAAAAGATTTGTCGATTCGGAAACCGTATCAAGAAGCGTCAACGGTTCAATCCATCCGATGTTTGCAATCCCCATCGAATCGATGATGACACGTAAGCTCTCCTGTTCCCACGGAATCGAAAAAAGCGCATTCGTATTGCTTGTGCCGGGTACATCGCAGACCGTCGGCGCACCGTTGACAAGGCGACGGCAGGCAAAGCACAGCGCATAATGCTCTGCCGATGAGGAATCTCCGTCAACCATTCCGTTTGAGTCGTCATCGATCAGATATACGCTTTCGATTTCAAAAGGTTCGCCGATCGTATCAAGCACCTCGTTCAGTTGAACGACGGCGTCCGCATAAGACAGCCCGCCCGGCAGTTCGCTCGCTGCGTCCACCTTTCTTGCGTTTGTCCAATAGTAATCATAGCTGCGGCCATCTGTTTCCAAACGCCGCGCATAGCAGAACAATGAGCCGCCTTCGTCCGCTTTGAATGCTGCGACAGCAGAAATTGAGCGCTGTTCATTCCTTGCTTCCAGATATAAGCACTCGGTTCCGGACTCGCCGCCTTTCATTAGCTGATACGTACCGTCGCTTTCCTGCGGTTCGCGATTGACTTCCTTCGGCGCCGTCTGATACTGCTTTTTCAATTCCTCGATGGCCGCTTTCCATTCCTCCTCGGAAAGGTCGGAATCCTTGTAGCTTCCATCCTCAAGTCGATTCATCATGCGCTGGATTCTCTCTGCAATTTCCGACTTGGTGCTGACATATTCATAGTTTGCCTGATAAAAGGTTTCACCGTTTCCCAACAGTTTGAACAATCGATACAGCATCTCCTGCGAAATGCCCTGCGAGCGCACCCAAACCATCGGCATCGGGACGTCCGGAACGATAATCGGCGCATCGGCGTGAACCGTCCATGTGCCGTCCGCAAAGTCATAAACAAACCGTTCCGGCGCCTCCGGCGGGGTATAGGGCTGTTCCGGCGCCTGCGTCGCTTCGCCCTTTTGGATCATCAGGTCCTGATTCTTCGGCAGCACCGGCTCCTCGTCCGGCGTCGGTACGCAGGCGCAAAGCAGAAGCGCGGCAAGAATGATCACGATCACATGCTTTTTCATAACAATGCCTCCTTTGTTTTCTGCGTTCAGCATACCGCGCGAACGTGCAAAAATCCGCACCAAACTGTAATGAAATTGTAATGAAACCGGTTTTCACAAAATCTTGCCTTCCCTGTGCAAGGGAAGGTGGATCGCGAAGCGAGACGGAAGGGTTGTTTTTGACAATATTGTATGATTTACAACCCCTCAGTCTCGGTACCCTCGACAGCTCCCCTTACACAGGGGCGCCGGGAAATCACGGAAAGGTCACCGAAACCGTTGTGCCGACGTCCGGCTCGCTTTCGACCGTGATAGTCGCGCCGTGCGCATCGGCGATCGCCTTGACGAGCGCAAGCCCGAGCCCGCTGCCGCCCTGCTTTTTGCTGCGGCTCTTGTCCACGCGATAGAACGGCTCGAAGATGCGGCTTTGCGCCTCCTTCGGGATGCCTCTGCCATGATCGGCAACCGAGATCGTTTGTCCGCGGACGGTCAGCGCGATCGGCTTTTCCGGCGCGTTCGCGTCGTAGGCGTTTGCGGCGTTGACGATGAGATTGGTGAGAAGCGAACGGATCAGATCGGGATTGCAGAGAAGCGTCTGCGTTTCGCACGCGATCGAAAGCGACGCGCCGCGCTCGATGAGCTTCGGTTCGACGCCCTCTCTGACCGTTTCAAACAGCGCGGGCAGATCGACTTCGCTGCGTTCGATCGCCTCGTCGGAGGTAAAGAGCTTCAGAAGGTTCTGCGTCAGCCGTTCGAGCCACGCCGTCTGCATTTCGATGTGAGCAAGCGACGCGTCGCGCTCGTCCTCGGTGAGATTTGCGCGCCGCAACAGCCCGGTATGCAGCAGAAGACCGGTCATCGGGGTTTTGAACTCGTGCGTGACGCCTCCGATGAACAGGCGCTGCCGCTCGTTGCGTTCCTCGAGCTCCGAAATCTTTGTTTCGACCGCATCCGCCATGCGGTTGAAGTCCTGCCCGAGCGCGCCGATCTCGTCTCCGGTCTGCACGTCCACGCGCTTTTCGTACGCGCCGTCGGCGATCTCCTTTGCGGCTTCGGAGAGCGCCGCAACCGGTTTCGTGCTGCGCTTGACCAGCAGCATGACCGCGCCCGCGCCGATGCAGAGCGCAAGGATGCTGACGCCCGCATAGATCAGCGACATGCGCCGGATGCGGGTGTGGATGTCCGTGACGTCCTCCACGATATAGACGGTATAGTTCTCTGCGCCGATGCTCGTCATGCCGCCCGCGATCAACAGGTTTTTCCCGTGTACCTTGCAGGCGACGGAGTCGTATTCCGTTTGGTATGTGTCGTCCTTTTTGAGATAGGCGGACGGATCGATCGAAACGCCGGTATAGACCGGTTCGCCGTCGTGCATCAGCACGGCGGTCTGGTCGGCAAAGCGCGAGAAGCAGTAATCGATCAGCGAGGCGTGCACGATTTCGCTGTCGTCGGCTTTCGCATAATAGCGCGCCATCTCACTGAAGGACTTTCGCAACGTCTGTTCCTTGCGCTCGACCTGTTCGGTCGTCATGGCAAGAATCGTCTGACGCGAATAGAGCAGCAGCGACAGCGATACCGCAAGGATCACCGCCGCAAGCACGATCGAAACGAGCAGCGTGATGCGTTGATGCAGCTTCATCTATCGATCCTCCAACCGGTAGCCGAGCTTCGGGATCGCGCGGATCGCGTCCTCCAGATCGAGCTTTTTGCGCAGCGCGGAGATTTTGACGTCGACCATGCGCGTCTCGCCGAGA
The DNA here is from genome assembly GCA_017428025.1 of Clostridia bacterium. GTDB lineage: Bacteria > Bacillota > Clostridia > Christensenellales > CAG-138 > UBA3792. The sequence goes on along the minus strand of JAFRRO010000066.1, from coordinate 27,282 downwards.
TAATCGAATCCCCACACCTCGTTCAGCAGCCGTTCGCGCGAGACGGTCATGTTCTTATGCCGCAGCAGCATCACCAGCACGTCGAATTCGAGCGGCTGCAGCACGACCGGCTCCCCGCCCTTTGTGACCGTATGCGTCTCGATATTGACCACGACGTCGCGCACGCGAAAGACGGCGTTCCACTTACCGATGCGCTTCAGGACCTTTTCGATGCGCACCATCAGCGTCAACGGATCGAACGGCTTGACGATATAATCCTCCGCGCCGTCCCTCAGTCCCTTGATCTCGGACGCCGAATCCGTCTTTGCGGTCATGTAGATCACCGGAATGCCATAATGCTCCATCACGGAAAACAGCTCGAATCCGTCCATGCCCGGCAGCATGATGTCAAGGAGCGCAAGATCGAACGCGTGATCGTCTTCGAGCGCGTTTGCTGCATCGGCACCGTCCTCGAACGCGCGCGTCTCGTAGCCCGCAAACTGCAGATTCAGAAGCACCGCGTCGCGGATTGCCGCGTCGTCCTCCACCACCAAAATCCTGTTTTTCATAGAAACCTCCGATTCTCCCTATAGTGTACCATATTTCGCACAGGATGCGGGGGCGCGAATGTAATGAAATTGTAATTTCTGTGAAAACAAAACAAACAAAAGACCGCCCGAAGGCGGTCTCATGAATCATCATTTCTTTCTGCTGTACGGGGTGTCCGGAAGCGGGAGTCTGGTGCGGAACACGCCGTCGCGGTTGTAGTATGCGTTCTGCACCGCGGGCGCCGTCGGGATCGAACAGATCTCGCCGATGCCCTTTGCGCCGCAGGCAAGTCCGTCCTTGGTTGCCTTTTCGACGAGGCGCGCCTCGACCGGCGGCGTTTTGTCCGCGCGGAACAAACCAAGCGTACCGTACTTCGCGGTCGGCTTGCCGTCCTTGAGCGGAAAATCCTCCGTCAGCGCATAGCCGAGCCCCATGATGACGCCGCCCTCGATCTGTCCCTCCGCCGAACGCGGATTGACCGCCACGCCGAGATCGTGAATCGCGGTGATGCGTTTGACCGTTCCGTCGTCGTTGAGCTCGACCACATGCGTCGCATAGCCGTAGGCGATGTGCGAAACGGGGTTCTGCTTGTCGCTGCCGAGCCTGTCGGTGACGCCGGTGTACTCGCCGAAGAACGAACGTCCCTCGAGCGCCTCCCACGAGCCCTCCTTTTCGAGCGCTTCTTTGACCTGCTTTGCCGCGCGGACGACCGCTTCACCGGTGAACAGCGTCTGGCGCGACGCGGTCGTGTTGCCCGCATCCGGCGCAAGCGCGGTGTCCGGCACGCAGTAGCGCACGCGATCGTGCGGAATGCCGAGGATCTCCGCCGCCATCTGCGTCTGCACGGTACCCATGCCCTGTCCGATGCACGCCGCGGACGAATGGAGCAGGACTTCCCCGCCCCTGACCTCGATGCGGCAGCGTCCGGTGTCGGGGATGCCGACGCCGAGGCCCGCATTTTTCATCGCGCAGGCAATACCGGCTTTCGGATCGCGTTCGAGGATCGGGCGCGCGGCGTCGAGCGTTTCGACCAGCGCCGTCGTTTCGTCGGCGACCTGTCCGTTCGGCAGCACCTGACCGGGACGGATCGCGTTGCGGTAACGCATTTCGAACGCCGAGATGCCGACCATCTCGGCCAGCTCGTTGAGATTGCACTCGGTGGCAAAGCAGCTTTGCGTGACGCCGAAGCCGCGGAACGCGCCCGCCGGCGGGTTGTTCGTATAGATCGCTTTGCCGTCGATGTCGATGTTCTGATAGTTATACGGTCCCGCGGCGTGCGTGCAGGCGCGCTGCAGCACCGGTCCGCCGAGCGACGCATACGCGCCGGTGTCGGACACGATCGTTGCCTTCATGGCGGTGAGATACCCGTTTTCGTCGCAGGCGGTGGTGAAATCCATCTCCATCGCGTGACGCTTCGGATGCACAAGAATACTCTCCGCGCGGGTGAACGCGACCTTGACCGGACGGTTCGTGTGCCACGCAAGCAGCGCCGCGTGATGCTGCACGCTCATATCCTCCTTGCCGCCGAACCCGCCGCCGACCATCATGGCGGTCACGCGGACCTTGTCCTGCGGAAGCCCCAGCATCTGCGCACATTCCTTGCGCGTCTGATAGACGCCCTGATCGCCGGAGAAGATGCGCATGCCGTCGCCCTCGCGCACGGCAACCGCGCATTCGGGTTCCAAAAACGCATGGTCGGTGGGCGGCGTCGAATAGTGATGCGTGACGACATACTTGCTGTTGCGGATGACCTCGTCGGCGTTGCCGCGGACGAGATGCTCATGCGAAAGCACGTTCGTGCCGTTCGATTCGTGCACCAGAATCTCGTCCTTCAGCCCGTCCGCCATATTGAGCACGGGCGGAAGCTCCTCGTATGCGACCTTGACCAGCGCCGCCGCGGCGCGTGCCTGTTCGTCGGTTTCGGCAGCGACGAGCGCAACTGCGTCGCCGAGAAAATGCGTGATTTTCCCGACCGGAATCATCACGTCGTAGTCCTGCTTGAGATGCCCGATCTTGACCGTTCCGGGGATGTCCTCGGCGGTCAGTACGCACACGACGCCGGGTGCCGCTTTTGCCGCAGACGTGTCAATCGACAGCACGCGGGCGCGCGGATACGCGCTGCGCACCGCCGTGCCGTGCAGCATGCCGTCCAGATACAGATCGTCCGCGTATTTCGCGTCGCCGAGCGCTTTTCCCGGCGCATCGACGCGGTCGAGGTTCTCGCCCACGATGCCCTTGAGCACCCGATGCGGGACGTCCTCGCCGCCGCGGAACACCCGCGCCGCCAGAAGGATCGCTTCTTCGATCTTCTTGTAGCCGGTGCAGCGGCAGATGTTCATGCGGATCGCGTCCTTGACCTCCGAAGGCGTCGGATCGGGATTGCGGTCAATGAGCCCCTTTGCCGCCATCACCATGCCGGGCGTGCAGAAGCCGCATTGCACGGCGCCCGCCTCGGTGAACGCATAGGCGTAGACTTCGCGCTCGCGCGCGGTCAGCCCCTCGCAGGTGACGACCGTTTTGCCCTCCATGCGGTCGGTCTGCTGCACGCACGCCTTGGTCGCCTTGCCGTCGATCAGAACGGTACAGGTGCCGCACGCGCCCTCCGAGCAGCCGTTTTTGACGCTCGTCAGGTGCAGGTCGTCGCGCAGAAAGCGGATCAGTTTTTTGTTTTCGGGACAGCTGACCGGCTGTCCGTTGACGATAAAGCTCGCCATATGCTCTCCTTTCGGCGTTCAGCCGATCAAGTAATGATACGCCTTCCAAACCGTTTCGATCAGCGCTTTCGCGTCGGGATCGATCGCGTCGCGGTCGAGATCGACCGTTCGGACGCCGTCGAGCCGCAGCTTGACGACGCGTTCCGAAAGCGGAAGGAAGCCCTTGTTTTCTGAGCCGTCGAACTCGGCTTCGGTAGAAAACAGCGTGAACTTCTCCTTGTACGGTTTGGAATCGTACGGGCAGAACACGAGGCAGTTGCCGCACTCATTGCACATGCGGTCGACGTGCAGAATCTGCGGCATGCACTTGCCCGGCACTTTGATCGCAACGTTTGCGCGGTTCGGGCAAACCTGCACGCAGCATTCGCAGACCGTGCCGCAGTTGAGACAGCGGTTGTGTTCCTTCTCCGCCTGCTCGTAGTCCTTCAGAATCGCCTGCTTCTCGAAGCACGCCGCCTCGCAGGAATGCGCTTCTTCGGGGATTTCATAAGAATATTTGCCGACGATCGCGTCCGCGACCTTGCGCGCGTCCGCAATGCCTTCGACGACCGTCGCGGGACCGCGGTTGCAGTCGCCGATCACATAGACGTTCTCGCGATCGGTCATCAGGTTTGCGTCGGTTCGGACCTTGCCGCGCTCGGTCAGCGCAATGCCGTTTTGGGCAAAGAGTCCGGTTTCGATCTTTTCGCCGACCGCCGCGATCAGCGTATCGCACGGCAGCTTGACCGTCTCGCCCGTTTCGACCGGCGCGCGTCTGCCGCTTTCATCCGGTTCGCCGAGCTTCATGATATTGCACAGCAGCCTGCCGTCTTCGAGCGCAACCGGCGCAAGCAGTTCGCAGAATTCGACGCCGTCCTCCTTCGCAAGCAGAAGCTCCTCCTCGTCCGCGGGCATGTACCGCGCGTTGCGGCGATACACGAGCATGACGCGCTTGACGCCCTTTTCGCGCTTTGCGGCGCGCGCCGCGTCCATGGCGGTGTTGCCGCCGCCGATCACGACGACGTTTTCGCCGAGCGGTTCCAGCGTGCCCGCCTTGCTCGCCTCGAGGAAGCGGATGACGTTCATCGCCTCGCCCTTTTCGAGCTTCATTCTGCTCTCCGCCCATGCGCCGACCGCATAGACGATCGCCTGATAGCCTTCGCCGAACAGCGCGTCCGCGCTCGGCGCTGCCGTGCCGGTGCGGATGTCGACGTCCATCGCTTCGAGCAGCTTCGCATCGCGGTCGATCGCGTCGCCGCCGATGCGGAATTCCGGAATCACATAGCGGACGACGCCGCCGAGCTTTGCGCGTTTTTCGAACAGCGTGACGCTTGCGCCCTGCCGCGCAAGGAAGAACGCCGCCGCCATGCCCGCGGGACCGCCGCCGATCACCGCAACGCGCCTGCCGGTTTTCGCCTGCGGTTTCAGTTCCTTGATCAGCGCGTCAAAGCCGTTCTCCGCCGCGGTGAGCTTCGCTCTGCGGATGCGGATCGCTTCTTCATAAAAGTTTCTCGTGCACTTCTCCGCGCAGTGATGCGGACAGATCGTGCCGGTGATGAACGGCAGCGGGTTCTTTTCGACGATGAGCTTCAGCGCTTTTTCGTATTCGCCTTTTCCGACCAGTTCGATATACTGCGGGATGTCCTGTCCGATCGGGCAGCCGTGCGTACACGGCGCGGTGAAACAGTCGAACAGCGGAACCTTGTCGTCGAGCTTGCGCTTCGGCTGCGGCTTTACGGGCTTCGTGTTGCGCACCGATGCGCGCGCCTGCTTCGAAAGAAGCGCGACCTTGCCGACCGATACGCCGGTAAACGGTTCGTACGGCAGCGCGTCGCAGAGCTCGCCGAGCTGCTTCAGGCGCTGATAGCCGCCGGGCTTCAGGATCGTCGTCGCAAGCGTGATCGGCCAGATGCCGGCTTCGAACAGCGGCACAATGTTGAATGCGTCGATGCCGCCCGAGAACGACAGACGCAGTTTGCCGTCAAACTCCTCGCTCATGCGCTTTGCCATTTCGATGGTCAGCGGATAGAGCGCGCGGCCGGACATGTACATTTCGTTGCTCGGAAGCTCGCCCTGCGTGACGTCGACCGGGAAGGTGTTGGAAAGCTTCAGTCCGAACGTGACGCCGTTCTCCTTTGCAAGCGCAAGCAGGCGACGGAACATCGGGACCGCGTCGCGATACTGCAGATCCTCGTTGAAATGATGCTCGTCGAACACGACGTAGTCGAACCCGAGATCGTCGAGCGTTTTGCGCGCATAGGCGTATCCGAGGATCGTCGGATTGCACTTGACGAACGTGTTCAGATGCTTCGTATCGATGAGATAGCTTGCGATGCGCTCGATCTCCTGCGGCGGACAGCCGTGGAGCGTGGACAGCGTGATCGACGTGCAGATATGCGGATTGATCGAAGCAAGGTACGCCTCGTCGATGTGTTCGAAGCGGTCGAGGTTCGCCTTTGCCCACTCCATGCACTCGCGCCAGATCGCAGTTGCGCTCGCGTCCTTCAAGCCCTCGATGAACGCGTCGATCTTCGGGGACGTGATGCCCGCAAAGTCGTAGCCGACGCTCATGTTGAAGATGAAGCCGTCCGGATCGCCCCAGCCGAATTCCTTTGTGAAGAGCTTGAGCATGAACCATGCCTTGACGTATTCTTCGAGCGCCTGCGGGACGGTGAGTTCGGTCGACCATTCGCAGTTATAGCACTCGTCCTTCGCCACGATGCAGGGCTTGCCGATGCAGGCGGCAAGCTCGTCGCCGTCCATGATCTGCACGGTCTTGAGCTCAAAGAACCGGCTGCCCGCATAGTACGCGGCAAGGATATTCTGCGTAAGCTGCGTGTTCGGACCTGCGGCGGGACCGAAGGGCGTTTCCATCGTCTCGCCGAAGATCGAAAGCAGCTTGTTCGGCACCGGCCGGTACGGGCGCTTGATCCCGAACACGCTGCCGGTCTTATACTCGGAAAGTACCCATTCCATCAGTTCCCGAAACGGGATCGGCGTCATTCGATCGGACATCGTCTGCCTCCTTTATGCATTGACCGCCGCCCAGAGCTTCTTCGCGCTCTCGCGGCATTTTGCCATGAGTTCCTTTTCGTCGCAAACCAGCAGCTCGCGATCCTTCATCAAAACCCTGCCGTTGCACATCGTCGTCACGACGGATCTGCCGTTCATGCCGAACAGGATGTGCGAATTGACATTGTTCCCGTCCATCGGCGTCAGCGGATCGTAGTCGGTCACGATCACGTCCGCGTACGCGCCGGGTTTCAGCACGCCGAGCGGCGCGTTGAAGTATCTGCCCGCAATCGCGGCGTTCCCGTTGAACAGCATATCGGGAATCTCGCCCCACGCAACCGTCGGATCGCAGAGATGATGCTTGTGGATGATGTTGCCGACCTTGTAGCTTTCGAGCATGTCGTTCGTGTAGCCGTCGGTGCCGAGACCTAAGAGCAGACCGAGCTTCTTCATATGGATGACCGGACCGCAGCCGACCGCGTTGCCCATGTTGGATTCGGGATTGTGCACAACCGCCGTGTCGGTGGCTTTCAGAAGCTCCATCTCGGCTTTGTTGATGTGTACGCAATGGATCGCAAGCGTCCTGCTGCCGAGAATGCCCGCGTCGTAGAAGCGCGTGATGATGCGCTTGCCGTACTTGTCCAGAGAATCCTGCAAATCCCCCGGTCCCTCGGCGCAGTGCACATGGAAGCCCGCTTCCTTTCCGCCGTGCGCAAGGCAGTCCTCAAGCGTCTTATCGGAGAGCGTGAACGCCGCGTGCAGGCCCATCATGCCCTTTTGCATATCGCTGTCGTCCTGCGCCGCTTTCTTGATGAAGCGCTCGTTTTCGAGGATCGACTGCATACGCTTCTCCTCGCCGTCGCGATCGCTTACCTCGTAGCAGAGCGAGGTGCGCACGCCGAACTCCTTTGCGGCATCGCTGATCTCATCCAAAGAGCCCGGGATGTCAAAAAAGCTTGCGTGATGGTCGAACACGGTCGTCACGCCGTTTTTGATGCAGTCGGCATACACGGCTTTTGCGGAGAGAGCATCGTTCTCCTTCGTAAGGCAGCGGTCGATCTTCCACCACATGCCCTCTAAAATATCGTTGAAGTTGTGCGGGTTATAGCCGCGGATCGAAAGACCTCTTGCAAACGCGCTGTAGATGTGGTTGTGCATGTTGATGAGCCCCGGCATGATCACGCCGCCGTGCGCATCGATCCACTCCGCGTCCGGATACTTCGCCTTCAGCTCCGCCGTCGTTCCGACCTCTTTGATATAGCGTCCGTCGACCGCGGCCGCGCCGTTTTCAAAGAACTCCGCGCCGTTGCGCGTCACCAGTCTGCCGTTCCCGATCAGGATCATAAAGCCACACTCTCCTTATTGTATTTATATTTATGAATATATGATACATGATTTTGCACAAAAAGGCAAGCCGTTAATTGCACTTGCCAAAAATTTATTCTGCCGTCCTTTCTTTTTGTCGGATTGACTTGCCAAGCGACGGTTCGCGGTGTAAAATAAAAAAGAAGATCGGAAAAGGAGCGAAGATATGAGACGCGTTTACGGCTATCGCTGCACCCTCTGCGGCAAGGAATACCCCTACGGACCGGAGCTGATGACCTGCCCCGCCTGCGGCGAAAAGGGCATTCTGGATATTCTGTTTGACTACGACGAGGTCAAAAAAGAACTGAACCGCGACACGCTGAAGGCGGATCGCGACAACAGCATGTGGCGCTATAAGGCGTTGATGCCTCTGAAGGGCGAAGGGCTTTCGAAGTTTTTGCGCATCGGCTGGACGCCGCTGTATGAGAGTCTGCGGCTCGGCGACGAGCTGGGGCTCAAAAAGCTTTACATCAAGGACGACGGCATCAATCCGACCGCATCCTTGAAAGACCGCGCAAGCGGCGTGGCGGTCGCCAAGGCGATCGAACTCGGCTATGATACGATCTGCTGCTCCTCCACCGGCAACGCGGCAAGCTCCTGCGCGGGCAACGCGGCGCGCATGGGGCTGAAAACCGTGATCTTTGTGCCGGAGCGCGCGCCGAAGGGCAAGGTTGCGCAGCTTCTGATCTTCGGAGCGAACGTCATTTCGGTCAGGGGCGACTATCGCCAGACCTTTGAGCTCAGTAAAGCCGCGATCGAAAAATGGGGCTTTTACAACCGCAACGCGGGCATCAATCCGATCCTGACCGAGGGCAAAAAGACCGTCGCGCTGGAGATCGCGGAACAGCTCCGTTGGGAACCGACCGACTGGGTTGCGGTGTCCGTCGGCGACGGCTGCACGATCGGCGGCGTGTACAACGGCTTCCGTGATCTCTATGAACTCGGCATGATCGACCGCATCCCGAAGATCCTCGGCGTGCAATCCACCGGCTGCTGCCCGTTTGTCGACGCGGCGAACAACAACCGCGATCTCGTGCCGACGCCCGAAAACACGCTGGCCGACTCCATCGCCGTCGGCGTGCCGAGAAACCCGAAGAAGGCGCTGCGCGCGGTCAAGAACAGCGGCGGACGCTGGATCGCCGTCACCGACGACGAAATTCTTGCCGCGATGCGGCTCTTGGGACGTTCCGAGGGCGTATTCGGCGAGCCCGCGGGCGTGACCGCCACTGCAGGCGTGGTGCGCGCCGTCAAGGAGGGCCTGATCCGTCCCGACGAAACCGTAACCGTCATTTCGACCGGCAGCGGTCTCAAGGACGTCAACAACGCGCTCAAAGCCGCGGGCGAACCGTTCCTGTGCGAGCCGGATCTTGCGGCGCTCGAAGCAAGCGGCCGGATCCGATAACCAAAAAAGAATCAGCCCCGCGGTACGTTCCGCGGGGCGTTTTCTTTGTGTTCAGCGTTTGCAGTACGCCGCGATCGCCTTTGCCGCGAACGCCGCGGTGCCTGCGCCCGCATAGGCGTCGATGTTCTCGGTGAATTCGCCGCCCGCGCTGTACATCTGCCCGAGTCCCGAAAGCACTTCGTTCGAGCAGTGATAGAAATGCGCGGTGATATACGCCTGCAGGGTTTGCACCGCCGCCTGCGCTTCCGGTGCGTCCGGCGCGCCGTCCTTGAGCGCCGCGAACGTGCGAAACAGCTCCATCAGCCCCGCGCCCGCGGACTGCTGCTGTTCCTTTGTCAGATTCTTCTGTTCAAATTCGCGGTATTCCTTCGTTTCGCCCCATTGCGCCTTTGCTTCCTTTGCATAGCGCTCGATCTGTTCGGAATTGAATGCCGAAAAATCCATGAGATCCCCTCCTTTGTCTTTCTGTTGCTGTGCGAGGTCAATGATCCGGTCAAGCCGCTCGCGCTTGAGCTTCAATAGTTCTATCTGCTGTTCAAGCGCGCGGTCCCGGTCGAAATTCGGATCGTTCAGAATGCGCTTGATATCGCCGAGCGGAAACTCCAGTTCCCGGAACAGAAGAATCTGCTGCAGCGTCAGAAGCGCCGCGTCGTCATAGAGCCGGTATCCCGCCTCCGTCACCGCCGTCGGCGGCAGCAGCCCGATCCGGTCGTAATACTGCAGCGCACGGATCGAAACGCCGGTTCTCTTGCTGACCTCGTGCACGGTCATCATATTCCTCATCTCCTCTCGCAAGTTCATTATAAACTATGACGTTGCGTCAGAGTCAAGAGGAAAATAAAAAAACCGCCTTGCCGAAGCAAAGCGGTTTTGTGTTTGCTGCTTACAGATTGAACTGCTTGCTGATGAGGTCGACGATCTCGGCGCCGATACGCTTCTGCGCTTCGACGGTCGTTGCGCCGATGTGCGGCGTGCAGGAGACCATCGGATGGCTGTACAGCGCATGGTTGTTCGCCGGCTCGACCGCCCAGACGTCCAGACCTGCTGCGCGGACCTTGCCGGATTCGAGCGCCGCAAGGAGCGCATCCTCGTCGACGTTCGTGCCGCGGCTCGTGTTGATGATGACGACGCCGTCCTTCATCTTCGCGATCGTTTCCGCATTGATCAGCGCACCGCCGTCGACTGCCGGCGCATGGACACTGACGAAGTCCGACATGCCGAGCAGCTCGTCCATCTCGACGTACGGGATGCCGAGTTCTTCTTCGATGCCCGGGATGTGGAAGATATCATACGCGATGACCTTCATGCCGATCGCCTTCGCCATCTTGCCGAGCGCCTGACCGATGCGGCCGAAACCGACGATACCGAGCGTCTTGCCCTGCAGCTCGATGCCCTTTGCGTAGGCTTTCTTTTCCCACTTGTCGTTGCGCATGGTGTAGCCCGCGATCGAGAGGAAGCGCGCGCATGCGAACATATGGCCCATGGCGAGCTCCGCAACCGACTGGGAGGAAGCGCGCGGCGTGTTCTTCACGATCAGGCCCTTGCTCTCCGCATACTTGACGTCGATGTTGTCGACGCCGACGCCGCCGCGAATGATCATCTTGAGACGACCGGCTTCGACCGCCGCATCGATGATCGGCTCGCGAACCTTGGTTGCCGAACGGACGACGATGACGTCGTAGTTTGCAAGCTCCTTCTTGAGGTCTTCCGGCTCATAGAACTGGGAAACGACCTCGCAGCCCTTTGCTTCGAGCGCGGCGATCGCGCTCTTGTCCATACCGTCAGATGCTAAAATGCGAATCATAGTATTTCTCCTTATGCGTTTTCCGCTTCATACTTTTTGAGGAATTCAACCAGCGCTTCCACGCCCTCTTTCGGCATGGCGTTGTAGATGGATGCGCGAAGACCGCCGACGCTCTTGTGACCTTTGAGGTTGTCGAAGCCCGCCGCCTTGGTCGCCGCAACAACCGCCGCGTCCTTCTCCTTGTCGCCGGTGACGAACGGAATGTTCATCAGAGAACGGTCCTTCTTCTCGACGGTGCCCTTGAACATCTTGGAGGAATCGAGGAAGTCATACATGACCTTCGCCTTCTCCTCGTTGCGCTTTGCCATTGCCTCGAGACCGCCGGTCTTTAAGAGGTACTTGAAGACCTTGCCGCAGACGTAGATCGCCCAGCAGTTCGGCGTGTTGTACATGGAGCCGTTGTTCGCATGCGTGTCGAAGCGCAGATACACCGGCGTCTTGGGATCGATGTCCTCACGGATGAGGTCTTCGCGGATGATGACGATCGCGAGGCCCGCGGGACCGACGTTCTTCTGCACGCCGCCGTAGATGAGGCCGTAGTCGGATACGTTGCAGGGCTTCGAAAGGAACATCGAGCTCTGGTCGGAAACGAGGATCTTGCCCTTGGTGTTCGGCAGGACCGGATAGGTCGTGCCGTGGATCGTTTCGTTCTCACAGATGTAGACATAGTCCGCATCGTCGTCGATCGGGAGATCGGAGCAGTCCGGAATGTAGCTGTAGTTCTTGTCCTCGCTGGACGCGATGACGTTGACCTTGCCGTACTTCTTGGCTTCGGTCGCCGCCTTCTTGGACCAGTTACCGGTGACAATGTAGTCGAACACGCCGTTCTTGCAGAGGTTGATCGGGATCATGGCGAACTCGAGCGTTGCGCCGCCCTGGATGAACAGAACCTTGTAGTTGTCCGGAATGCCCATCAGCGTACGGAGGTCCGCTTCCGCCTCGTCGATGATCTGCTGGAAGACCTTGCTGCGGTGCGACATTTCCATGACGCACATGCCGCTGCCGTGATAGTTCAGCATTTCGTCCCGGATCTCTTCGAGCACCTCAACGGGCATCGTGGCGGGACCTGCGGAGAAATTGTAAACGCGATCGTACTTCATTTGCATACTCCTTTTTCTTTTTGGCAAAAGCCATATTTTTACGTTATCATTGTAGCCCATCCGGACAGGAAAAGCAACCGAAACGCCGCGGAAAAATCAATATATTTTTTCCCGCTCCGCCCGCCATTGTCCGACGGTGATGCAGTTGACGTGCCCCGTCCGTTTCTCGTTCATCAGCGGCACATCGAGCCCGTACGTCGTCCATTGATAGCGGAACCCGCATTTCTCCTGTACGCGCTTCGATTTGTCGTTTCCGTCATAGTAGCCGCACCAGACCTTCTGCATCCCGAGATCGCAGAACGCGTGCCGCAGCATTTCACGGACAGCCTCCGGCATGATGCCCCGTCCCCAGAACGGCTTGCCGAGCCAGTAGCCGAGCTCGCATTCGTCGTCGCGATCCGTCATGTCGGTGTGTCCGTTCAGCTTCAGTTCGATCGCGCCGATCGGCTTATTGTCGGATTTCAGGCACACGGCATACGCCTCCGCGCCGCAGAACACGCCGACGATGACCGCGCGGCTTTCGGCAACGCTCTGATGCGGCGGCCATCCGGCGACCGGTCCGACGTCCGGATCGCTTGCATACCGGTACAGATCCGCCGCGTCGTCCTCGTTCCAGCGGCGCAGGATCAGCCGTTCGGTCTCCAGAATCATGATGCAATCTCCCTTCTGTGCTGCAGATGAATGCCGATGTGCCCGACGCCGAGGATGACGGCAGCCGCGCCGAGTACCGGATTTTTGCCGTACACCGCGAGCAGCAGAAACGCGATCACCGGCAGCGTCGCCCCGGCAAGCGGGATGAACAGCAAACTGCGGTAGAAATCGCGCATGGTTCGCTCGCTCAAAAAGTAGCGGATCCAGAAGATCTCGTACAGGACCATGCAAAGAAACGCAGCAATCAGCCACCACGACCGGCCAGACCACGGTTTCCAGTTGAAATTCGAAAACAGGAGCGCCGCGCCTGTCACAAGGACCTCGCCGGTTCGTTCAAGCGCCAGCAGGACCTTATTCTCGTTCACGACATAGCGGTCGTAATCCTTTGGCTTCCGCTTCGTCCAGAGGAGGTTCGGCACGAACAGCATGAGAAGAAAGATCAATCCCACATACGAGAACCCGAACTGCATGCTTACCTCCTCTTTTTCGGCGCGGGCAGTTCCGCCGCGATCGCGTCCAGCAGACAGGCGAGGAACGCCCTGTCGTCCACGTTGTCGACCGGCAGCATCGGCTTTCCGCCCTCGTACGGAAGCTCCTCCTGCGCATCCGGCAGCATCGCGCGCGCCGCCTGTACGGGCTTGACGAGGAAGCGGTCGTCATAGACGCCGCCGACCGGTTTGCCGCAGTGATAGATGATAAACTCGCCCATCATCGGACGAAACGAAACGTCCTCCGCTTCGGACAGCTGATCCAAAATGAATTCCAGATATTCTCTGCTCGATGCCATACAAACCTCCTGTGATTGCAAAAAGCCGCCGGAGCACGGCGGCATTGGGTTTACGCGTCGAAAACGCCGAGGATCACGATGCCGATCACGGCAAGCGAGATCGAAGCATAGTGCTTCCACGAAAGCTTTTCCTTGAGGAAGATGCGGCTCCAGAGTACGGACACCGCGCAGTAGGCGGAGATGATCGCCGCGGCGAAGCCGGTGTGCGCCGTATCGCCGAGCGCATAGATATATGCGAACTGTCCGGCGGTCTCAAAGACGCCGCCGATCAGCTTGGCGCCGTCGTCTTTGACATGCAGACGATCGCGCTTGATCGCAAGTACATAGACCGCCGCAACGACGCCGACCGCAAGCCAGGTCAGCTCATACGCGACGTTCGCAACGCCCTCCTCGAGCACGCGCGGAAAGACGGTGTCGAGGAACGTCCCGGTCGCTTCTTCGCGCAGCAGCACGGAATCGACGAACGTGCCGGAAGCATCGATCAGGCAGTACAGGATCGGGAACAGCAGCGCGATCCAGCTCTTGTCGTACTTGACCTTGCTGTTGCGCTGACGCATCTCGCGCGCATAGTCGCTCTCGGTCAGTTCCGCAGCGCCGAGCGCCACGACGCCGACCGCGACACACGCAACGCCGATCCACTGCCACGTGTTCGGCATTTCCTGCAAAAAGATGAAGCACAGGATCGCGGCGATCGCGCCGGACGAATTGCAGATCGGCGACGAGACCGACAGCTCGATATAGCGCAGTCCGACGTATCCGAGGATCATCGACAGCACATACAGCGCGCTCGCGGGCATGTACGTCCAGATGTCCTGCCAGGTGATTGTGATGCCGCCGAACAGCAGTTCGTATGCCGCATGCAGACCCATGACGAGACCGACCGCCATCGCCATCTTCCAATGGCTCAGCTTATCCTTCTGCTTCGATCCGATCTTGGAAAACAGATCCGAGCCGCTCCAGCAGAGCAGCGCAACGATTGACAGTAAAAACCACATGTCTCTTACCCTTTCCCCTCAAAAACGGCTCCCTCTGCGGGAGCCGAAACACTCAGTTGTTCTGCTCCGGTGCGTTCGGAGCACGATTCGGCTTGCGCCGTCTGGAACGGCGGCGGTTGTTATTCTTCTTTTGTTCGGGCTTCCCTTCCTCCGCGGCAGGCGCGCGGTCCGTCTTTTCAACGGGTTTCTGCGGCGCGTTCTGCTTCTTCTGCTCGCGATTGTCGTTCTTCTGCGACTCCGGCTTATCCTGCTTTTTCTGCTGCTCCGGCCTGTCCTGCTTCTTCTGCTGTTCCGGCTTATCCTGCTTCTTTTGCGGTTCCGACTTGTCCTGCTGCTTCTGCGTGTTCTGCGGCTTCGCGGCAGGTCTCTGGTTGCGGCGGGTGTTGTTTGCCGCTTCCCTGCGGAACTGCGCGTTCGAGTCCTTCTCCTTCGCCGCTTCCGCCTTCTTTGCGGCGATCGCCTCGTCCGGCAGCGGTTCGCCCGGCGCGGACAGATGCGTATACGGATACTCGCGGATGTCGATCGAGCCGTCCTCCATCGTCAGCTTGACCTTGGTGCGCTCGGTGATCGCATTGTTCTCGACCACGATGCCGGGACCGTCGACCGTATTGACCTCTTTGCCGGGCTTCGGCATCCGGCTGCGGATCGCTTCGTACGCGCTCTGCTCATACTGCAGGCAGCACATTAGCCTCCCGCAGAGTCCGGAAATCTTCGTCGGGCTCAATGAAAGGTTCTGCTCCTTCGCCATCTTGATCGACACGGGACGGAAATCGTCGAGGAACGCTTTGCAGCACACCAGACGTCCGCACGGACCGATACCGCCGAGCATCTTTGCCTCGTCGCGCACGCCGATCTGCCGCAGTTCGATGCGCGTTTTCAGCGAATACGCAAGGTCCTTGACCAGCTCGCGGAAGTCCACGCGCTCGTCGGCGGTGAAGTAAAAGACCACCTTGCTGCCGTTGAACGTGTATTCCACGTCCACAAGCTTCATGTCGAGCTGGTGCGCCGCGATCTTTTCGAGACAGATCTCAAACGCTTCGCTTTCCTTTGCCGCGTACTGCGCGCGCAGGCGCCGGTCCTCGTCCGTCGCAATGCGAACGACCGGCTTCAGAGGCGCAACGATCTCGCTCTCCTCCACCTCTTTCGGCGCGCACGTGACGTCGCCGAATTCCAGTCCGCGCGCCGTTTCAACGATCACACCGTCTCCGGTCTTGATGTTGAGATCCAGCGGATCGAAGTAATATACCCGTCCGCTCGTTTTGAATTTCACTCCGATAACTTTAACCATATGTTCCCCTTACGGTAACTTTGCAAGAATCCAGTCCGCGGTCAGCGCGGGACTTGCCTTGTACAGAAGCATCTCCTTTGCGTCCGCCGCAATCTGTATCATACCTTGAATTTGCGAAATTGTAAAGGCTGCTGCAAAATTCTTTTCCAGCGCCGCGCAATCCGTGTTGCGAATCTCCGTAACGCCGTTCTTCTGCCGCAGCACGTCCAGCAGGATCGACAGCAGAATGTCCAGAAACGCGTTGAGCCGCTCCGCGCTGACCTTCTTGCCCTTCTTCGAAGCGCCGTCCTCGCCTTCCTCCTCGACCGTGTCCGTGCACAGCGCAGACAGCGCCGCATACGGCTTTGCGCGATGCGTCAGCCTGCCGATACATTCGATCGCAGCGGTGCGGAAGGCCAGACGGTCCGGTTCCAGAAATGCTTCCGCGCGTCCCTCGATCCCGTCCGAAAGCTTTGCCGCGCATTCCGCAAGGTCCGGCGCGACGCCGCGGCTCACAAGGCGTTTACAGATCGCTTCCCACGGTTCGCTCTCGGCGCGCAGAACCATACAGCGCGACAGGATCGTCGGACGCAGTCCCGATTCCGTTCCGGTCAGCAGCAGCAGCGTGTCCGCCGGCGGTTCTTCCAGCGTCTTCAAAAGCACATCCTGCGACGCTTCGCTCATCTCATGCGCGTCGGCAAACAGAATGCAGCGCCGCCCGCGTCCGAACGCCTCGGCGTTGACCAGAGCCAGCGCGTCGCGGACCGCGTCGATCGAACGGTCCGCCGGTTCGATATAGAACGGCGAATCCCAAAGCCCGTCGGTGTTGTCCGTCTGCAGCAGATACCGCGCAGCCGCACGCCGCGCAAGCGCAAGCTGACCGCTCTCCTTCGGACCGGCAAACAGGATCGCATGCGGCACGTCGCCCTGCGCTATGCGGTTCAACCAGTCAGTGCTGCGCATGGATCGCCTCCGTCAGTTTTTCTTTCAGCGCATCGGACGCATTGAGCAGCAGCACATGTTTCTGCCCCGCCTCCGTGTACCACACGGCAGTCGTCTGCGCCTTATTGCCGCGATACGTGCAGGGCGCGGGCTTCGCGTCGGTTTCACGGTACGCGCCGATCTCCTCGATCGCATCGAACGGCACAGCCGCAAGCCGCTTTTGCTTGCTGCCGACCGCCTGCGTGACGATCAGTTCGTTTTCCGTCAGATCATAGAGATAATCGATGAGCCGCAGCCGGTAGATCACATAGCCGACAATCAGCAGAATGGCATAGAGCCCGAGCTGCACATACAGCCGGTTGATGCCGAACCGCTTTGCCAGCACATGCGACAGTGCGATCGCCCCGAAGACAAAGAGCAGCAGCAACACATACAGCGCACCGTCCGAGCGCACGATGGCACGCTTGGGCGCGTTGCGTTCCGAATACACGATTTGCGACCGTTCCTGTTCCATGCGGCTATTGTACACCAAAAAGGCAACTTCGTCAATCAAACCGCAAAATAGTGAGCATTTTGAAGATTTAAAGAGCTATTCAATCATATTTATCCGTATTCGTCTGTATTCGTCTTTGCGAAAAACCGACCGTGCTGTTATGATATCGCTTGCAGCATTCCTCAGTAGCTCAATGGCAGAGCATTCGGCTGTTAACCGAAGGGTTGTAAGTTCGAGTCTTACCTGGGGAGCCATGAAAAAAGCGTCTTTTGTCTACCGACAGAAGACGCTTTTTTTCAACGATGTGTTCTGCTTTTTCGGAACGTGATGCGTCCTTCGGACTTGATGTTTGGCTTCGCCAAGTGATGTGCGCTTCGCGCGTGAGCGGAACACATCACATCACTGCGACCGCAAGGAGCAGCATCACTTTTGCCGCTTCCGGCAAAAACATCACTTGCGCCGATGGCGCAAACATCACTTCTCATTGCCCCGCAGGGGCTATATTGCTTTGAACGGTTGAAATAATCATACTTTTCCAGTATAATCATCTCAACAGATCGGAGTTTAAGGAAGTGCTGCAGTATATCTGAGTAAAGTGTGTTACGAAAATGAACATGGTTTTTTCACTGTTATTGTAATCTTGCTGTTTGCGGAGGAGCGGCAATATGCTTGAAAAGATGGGAGAGTTTTTTGAAGCTCGACTGAACGATTATGAGGAACACCAGTTGACGTGCATTGATTCAGCCCGGGAGTTCTACCCCTTTACCGCAGGATGTCTGCCGCAGACCGCTGATTCCCATATCTTGGATTTGGGATGCGGGACCGGACTGGAACTCGGGTACTATTTTGAAACGGTTCCCACGGCAAGGATCACCGGGATCGACCTCGCTCCGGGGATGCTGGAAGCACTTCGCGGGAAATATCCCGACAAGTCGCTGACTTTGATCGCAAGTTCCTATTTTGACGTGCCATTTGATGCGTGTGCCTTTGACGCGGCTGTGTCCGTCGAGTCTCTTCACCACTTCACAAAGGAAGAAAAGATTCCCCTGTATGTGAAGGTGCGGAAAGCCATAAAGCCGGGCGGCTTTTTTATCCTGACAGATTATTTCTCGGCGTCAGACGAAGAAGAACGATTTCACCGTGCTGAGCTTCTCCGACTGAAAAAGGAACAGGACATTCACAATGACGAGTTTTATCACTATGATACCCCGTTGACCGTAGATCACGAAAAAGAAGCTCTGCTGTTCGCCGGATTCTCTTCCGTCACCGTTCTGAAAAACTGGGGAGCAACTTATACGCTGAGAGCAAACAGGTGAATTCCGGTTTATCGAAATATTCAGCATAAACCTTTTGCACGGTCTTTCTATGCTTTGATGCGCTTTTACGCGCTCTTTCACAAAGAAAAGCGACCATCTTGTGACGGTCGTTTTTCTTTCTCTTGTACGGCGGCTTACGATCGGGGGGTAACAGCCGCCATCGCCTGCAGGCTCTGCGCGCTGATGACGTGCTCCATTTTGCAGGCGTCGGCTTCGGCAACGGATCGATCTACGCCGAGACCGATCAGAAACCGTTGAATCGTCAGATTGCGTTTCAGCGTTTCATTCGCCAATACTTCGCCTCTTTCGGTGAGCATACACGGAGCCGGGACGCGGCGCGCTGATCATGCCTCCGCCGATCAAAAACAGATTGGCTTTCTCCGTCTTCTCTTTGTGGCGGAACGTCAGTACCGGACAGCCCATGACCTCAATCCGTTCGATCGTAAAGGCGTCGTCGCTTAGATCGGGGATCTTGTTTTTCGCGTTCTGCTTCCTTCTGTTTTCCAGAAGCGCCTCCGTGGACATGCCCGTCCAGCGTCTTTTGATGTTCGCCGCCTTCACAAGCCGCCGCAAAACACGGTACTTCAAGGACAGCGTATTGTCGTTTTTCATATCGTTTCCTCCGTCACCCGATCGCCTTCCCGATCAGCCAGTACAGCCCGCCGACGATCGCCGCAAGCGGGATCGAGCAGGGAATCAGCTTCAAAAGCTTCCATTTCTTTACGTTGACGTCGTGCCACGTGCCGTTCAGGTCCTCCGTCCCCGGGATCAGCCACCAGTCCGATTTGGCCACCCAGATCGTGTCGATGAACAACCAGTCGTAGAATTCCGCGCCGAGGAACAGTACGTAGAACTGCCAGCAAAGATCGAAATATCCGCGCGCGCCGTTCACGAGCAGGATCATGAAGCCTGGCACAATCAGCATCCAAAGCAGCAGCAGTACATAGGCAAATGCGCGCCGTTTTTTGATCTCCGCCTTTGAGATCAGTCCGTGTTCGATCACGCGGTCCTGCACAACCTTCGGATAGAAGAAGATGCCGCCGAGCGGACCGCGACGGTGCACAAGGATCGCCATATAAAGGATATAGAGGATTCACAGGATCAGGATTTCCGCCGCAAGTTTCAAAAGCAGCATCGTTTATCTCCCGAACAGACCGCGCTTTACGTACGGCTCCAACGAGACCGAAACGAACGTATAGCCGGTGGCTTCGATCGCCTGCCGGAGTCTTTCGCGGTCGATCTCCCGTTCCGAAAGGAACGTCGCTTCGCCGTGCTTTCTCGATGCGTTCACCTTTTTCGCGTCGGGGAACGCCTTTCGGATCGTATCCGCAATGTGCGCTTCGCACATGCCGCACATCATGCCTTCGATTTTCATAGTTACCCTGTACATACCTTCCTCCTGTTAAAAGATTATCCGAGCGCCACATCCAGCGCCATCATCAAACTAAAGCCGAGCGCGAACAGCACAACGCCGATATTGGAGTGCTCGCCCGCCGACATCTCGGGGATCAGCTCCTCCACAACCACATACAGCATGGCGCCTGCCGCAAACGACAGCAGATACGGCATGGCCGGAACGAGCAGACCTGCAAACAGCACGGTCAGAAGCGCGCCGACCGGCTCCACCGCGCCGGACAGCGCACCGTCCCAAAATGCGCGGCATTTGGTCTTTCCCTCCGCATGCAGCGGCATGGAAATGATCGCGCCTTCCGGGAAGTTCTGAATCGCTATGCCGATCGCAAGCGCCAGCGCGCCGCCGAGCGTGATCTCGCCGGAACCGCCGATGAGTCCCGCATAGACCACGCCGACCGCCATCCCCTCCGGGATGTTGTGCAGCGTGACCGCAAGCACCATCATGGTTGTCCGCTTCAGGCGGCTTTTCGGACCCTCCGCCTGTCCGATGCTGCGGTGCAGATGCGGAATCACGTGATCGAGCAGCAGCAGAAACAGCACGCCGAGCCAGAAACCGGTCACCGCGGGCAGAAACGCCCATTTCCCTTTTCCCGCGCTCTGCTGCATGGCGGGAATCAGCAGGCTCCAGATCGACGCCGCCACCATCACCCCGCCCGCAAAGCCGGTCAGCGCACGCTGCACGCTGCGGCTCAGCTCCTTTTTCATAAAGAACACGCACGCCGAACCGAGCACCGTCCCGAAAAACGGAATCAGCAATCCTTGTGCAACCGTCAGCCACACGGTGTTTCCCTCCGAATCCTGCCCGTCCGATGTTCCGCAACGGTCAGCCGTTCGATCGGCGTACCGTTTTCCCATTGCTGCCGGTAGATTCTGCTGCACTTGCGGAACAGGCGAAACGTCTTCTCCGCCTTTGCTTCATCTCCGTAAACCTTCCAGCAGCCGACGCATTTCACGTCGCAGTCCCGATGCTCGATAAATCCGCGCACGTCCTCCGGCGGATAGCCGAGAAACAGTCCGATCTCGTGCGGAAAATCCGCGTTGCTTTGAATCCGCTTCGCAAGGCAGCTGAGGCATCGCGCAGGCGATCCCTCGCAATAGCCGCAGCCGGACAGGATCTTTGAAGCGTCGCCGTCGGACAGATCGCGAAACAGCCGGGAAGGACGGTACAGATACAGGAGCGCCTTATTGTTTTCGTAGGACAGCGGAACGACGCGAAGCCCTTTATGGGAAAAGCGCCGGTTCCATTCGCGCAGCGATGCGCGCATTTCGTCGATGCTCTCGTATGCGCAGCGAAACAGGCTGCCCGTTTTGATTCCCGCCAGCGTCGGCGCACCGTGCAGGATGACCGCTTCCTCCGACATAGATTCTCCTTTCGGTTAGCGTTTGCTAACCCATTCTCCGAAAAAAGATGCTTTTTCGCAAAAGCATTCCGTTTCATTGGTTAGCTATTGCTAACCTGCTATTATCATATCACGTTTTCCGCGGTTGTCAAGAGGCTGTTCAAGGAAAGATTCTGCGACTCTTTTCCGAAACAGAACCGGCATTCTCCGGCGGTTTTTCGACACGAAAAGGGCGTACCGTCCTCCGGTACGCCCCCCGATCGTTCGGTTTATTCCACGCCGAGTACCTTGTAGTCCTGCGCTTCCACGGCTGCGGTCAGAACCTCGTCCGCGACGGGTGCGCTGAGGGTGACGACCGCGGTGCCGAGGTTGTGATCCGCAACCGCACTCTCCACGCCGGGAACGGCTTCCAGCGCCTTTCTGACGCGCGCCTCACAGTGCGGGCACATCATGCCTTCTACCTTCAAAGTCTTTGTCATCGTTGCTTCCTCCTTTTTTGTTTCATTTTCTATGAGAGATTCCAGCGCTTCTGCGGGAATCGGTTTCTGCGGTCTGTCATGTGTGCTGTCGTGCGGCTTTTTGAGATTCAGCCGCAGCGCGTTCATGCACACAAAGAAGCTCGAAAGCGCCATCGCCGCCGCGCCGTACATCGGCTTCATCTCGATGCCGTACAGTCCCATGGCGAGCGGAATGCAGATGATATTATAGAAGAACGCCCAGAACAGATTTTCATGGATGTTCCGGATCGTCGCGCGGCTCAGGCGGATCGCCGCCGTCACATCCTTGAGACGGCTCTTCATCACCACGATATCCGCCGCGTCGATCGCGACGTCCGTGCCCGCGCCGATCGCAGCGCCGTTGTCCGCCACCGTGAGCGCCGGCGCGTCGTTGATGCCGTCGCCGACCATCGTCACCTTGCCGAGCGTCTTGAGCTTGCGAATGATGTCCGCCTTGCCGTCCGGCAGCACGCCCGCAATGACCTGATCCACGCCCGCCTGCTTTGCGATGGCTGTTGCGGTCCGCTCGTTGTCGCCGGTCAAAAGAACGGTCCTCACGCCCATGCCGTGCAGTTCTTTGATCGCCTGCGCGGAATCCTGCTTGATCGGATCGGCGACTGCGATCAGCCCGATCAGCGCGCCGTCATATGCGAACAGCAGCGGCGTCTTGCCCTGCCCGGCGAGTGCGTTCGCCTGTTTTTCCACGGTTTGGTCGACCGGCGCTTTGGAGCGCAGATACTTGAGACTGCCGCCAAGTAGCGCTTTGCCGTTCAGCGTTGCCCTTAACCCGTTGCCGGGCAGCGCTTCGAAGTCCGAGACCTCCGAAAGATCGAGTCCCTCCGCGGCGGCCGTCACCGCCTTTGCCAGCGGATGCTCGCTGTTCTTCTCCAAAGACGCCGCAAGCCGCAGCAGTTCGTCCCGCTCCGTTCCGAGCGGCAGAATGTCGGTGACCTTCGGTTCGCCCTCGGTGACGGTGCCCGTCTTGTCCAGCGCGACGATCTGCGTCCGCCCCGCGCCTTCCAGAGCCGCCGCCGTCTTATACAGCACGCCGGTTTTCGCGCCGACGCCGCTGCCGACCATGATTGCGACCGGCGTCGCGAGCCCGAGCGCGCAGGGGCAGCTGATGACCAGCACGGAAATGCCTCTTGCGATCGCAAAGGAGAACGGACGTCCGGCGATCAGCCAGCCGATCATCGTCAAAAGCGCGATCCCGATCACCGCCGGTACAAAGACGCCGGAAACCTTGTCTGCAATGCGGGCAAGCGGCGCTTTCGTCGCCGCCGCGTCGGATACGGTGCGGATGATCTGCGCCAGTGTCGTGTCCTCGCCGACGCGCGTCGCGCGGCATTCGATGTACCCGTGCTGATTCATCGTCGCGGCGGAAACCGCGTCGCCCTCCGCTTTGTCGACCGGGATGCTCTCGCCGGTCAGCGCGGATTCGTTGACCGCGGTCGCGCCCTTTTCGATCACGCCGTCCACCGGAATCAGTTCGCCGGGACGGACGACAAAGATGTCGCCCTTCTGCACCTGCTCGATGCCGACCTCGATTTCCTCTCCGTCCTTTTTGATCACCGCGGTTTTCGGCGCAAGCTTCATCAGCCCCTTCAGCGCGTCCGTCGTGCGGCCCTTCGACTTGGCTTCCAGCATCTTTCCGACCGTGATCAGCGTCGGGATCATCGCCGCCGATTCGAAATACAGGTTCATACCGTGCTTCATCACCGTGTCCGTCTGCCCCTCGCCCTGCGCAAGGATCATCAGAAACAGCGACGCGAGCGAATATCCGAACGACGCGCTCGAACCCAGCGCAACCAGCGTGTCCATATTCGGCGCGCCGTGCATCAGCGAGGAGAAGCCGGAGGTGAAGAATTTTCCGTTGATCACCATCACGGTCACGGCAAGCAGCAGTTCAAAGAGTCCCAGAAAAACAAGGTTGTCGAACGCCTTCGGCGCCGGGAATCCCCACATCATGTGTCCCATCGAGAAATACATGAGCACGAGCAGAATCGGCACGGAAAACAGCAGCCGCTTTTTCAGCTTCGGCGTCTCCCGATCCTTCAAAGCATCCGCGTCCGCCCAGGACGGCGCGTGATCGGACCTCCGTTCCGTCCCCTTCTCCGAAGCGCCGTACCCGGCTTTTTCGACGGCGCGGATGATTTCGTCGGACGAGGCGGTTCCCTCGACGCCCATCGAATTGGTTAAGATACTGACCGAGCAGGACGTCACGCCTTTTACGCCGGACACCGCCTTTTCGACGCGCGCGGAGCACGCCGCGCAGCTCATGCCGGTCACGTTGTATTGCTTCATATCCGTCCTCCGCTCACTTCATCAGCTTCTTCAGGGTTTCCATCAGCTCGTCGACGGCTTCATCCCGTCCCGCGCGGATGTCGTCGGTCACGCAGGTGTGCAGATGATCGGCAAGCAGCGTTCTCGAAAAGCTGTTCAGCGCCGAATTGACCGCCGACGCCTGCACGAGAATCTCCGGACAGTAGGCGTCCTCCTCGAGCATGCGCTGAAGCCCGCGCACCTGTCCCTCGATCCGCTTCAACCGGTTCATCAGATCGCGCTTTTCCTGTTCGCCGCGAATCTTCTTCCGTTCCCCCGTTCCGTCCGTCTTACAACAGTTTTCCATAAAAGCTCCTTTCAATACCCGCACGGGGTATTTATGCGTTCATTATATACCCCCTAAGGGTATTTGTCAAGCATGAAAAAGACGCCGGTGTTCGGCGTCTTGTGCGGATTAAATCACGGGATGCGTTTTCAGGTGCTCCTTGATCGCGGCAAAGGACGTGTCGCTGATGTAGTGTTCCATCTTGCAGGCGTCCTCCGTCGCCGTCTTTTCGTCCACGCCGAGGCGCATCAGAATCTCGGACAGAATCCTGTGCCGTTCATAGATGCGTTCCGCCGCTTCCCTGCCGGAATCGGTCAGGGTAATGTGCCCGAGCGTATCGATTTCAATATATCCGCCCTTTTTCAGAATGCCCATCGCGCGGCTGACCGACGGCTTGGAAAACGACATCTCCTCCGCCACATCGATCGAGCGCACCGCGTTCTTCTTCTGAGAAAGAACAAGGATCGTTTCGAGATACATTTCTCCGGATTCCAGCAAAGACATAACGGGTTCCTCTTTCCTTTGGATTGGGTTTATTATACCGGAATCGAGGAAAAAAAGCAAGCGGATCGTCGCCTGTCAATCTTTTCGAAAAAAGCACTTGACAAATTAGCGTATGCTAACTATAATGACATCGGTTAGAGGTTGCTAACCAATTCTTTTCACAATGCGGTTAGCGATTGCTAACGTGCAGGGAGGACGGAATGATGCCTTTGGTATTTGCAGACGACGGCGAGGTCAACGTGATCCGCGCCATCAAGGGAACGGACGAGATCCGTCACCACCTCAACAATCTGGGCTTTGTGGTCGGCGGCACCGTACAGATCATTTCCCGGATGGGCGGCAACGTGATCGTCAACGTCAAGGAAAGCCGCATTGCCATCGACGAAAAGATGGCACAAAAGATCATGATATAAAGAGGAGGAAGCAGATGAAAACGTTAAGAGACGCAAAGATCGGCGAAACGATCAAGGTCAAGAAGCTCACCGGTGAAGGTGCGGTCAAGCGCCGCATCATGGACATGGGCATCACGAAAGGAATCGAAGTGTATGTCCGTAAGGTTGCGCCTTTGGGCGATCCGGTCGAGGTCACGGTGCGCGGGTATGAGCTTTCCTTGAGAAAAGCCGACGCGGAGATGATCGAAGTCGAGGAGTAATTGAACAAAAGGATGATAAGGCGTTACGCCTGTTTTTTCAAAGAATGCGTTAGCGTATGCTAACAATAGAGGAGGTATTATGAGTATTCGCATTGCCCTCGCGGGCAACCCGAACAGCGGCAAAACGACGCTGTTCAACGCACTGACCGGCTCCAACCAGTTCGTGGGCAACTGGCCGGGCGTCACGGTCGAGAAGAAGGAAGGCAAGCTGAAAGGTCACAACGACGTCGTCATTACGGACCTTCCCGGCATCTATTCCCTGTCCCCCTACACCCTGGAGGAGGTCGTTGCCAGAAACTATCTGATCAACGAGCGTCCGGACGCGATCCTGAACATCGTGGACGGTTCGAACCTCGAACGCAACCTGTACCTCACCACGCAGCTCGTCGAGCTCGGCATTCCGGTGGTCGTGGCGATCAACATGATCGACGTCGTAAAAAAGAACGGCGACAAGATCGATACGAAGCAGCTTTACGAACAGATCGGCTGCAAGATCGTCGAGATCTCCGCGCTGAAGGGCACGGGCATTACGGAAGCCGCGGAGGAAGCGATCAAGGCGGCGCAGGGCACGAAGACCGTTCCGCAGCATTCGTTCTCCGGTCCGGTCGAGCACGCGCTTGCGCATATCGAGGAAGCGGTCGTGCACGGACTGCCCGAGGAGCAGCAGCGCTGGTACGCGATCAAGGTCTTTGAACGCGACAGCAAGGTCATGGAGCAGCTCGACATTCCGGAAGCGACGAGAGCGCATATCGAAAAAGACATCGCCGCAGCCGAGAAGGAGCTCGACGACGACGCCGAAAGCATCATCACCAACGAGCGCTACGTCTGGATCGGCAACGTCATCAAGACCTGCTACAAGAAGAAGGGCGCGGGCAGGCTGTCGACCTCCGACAAGATCGACCGCGTCGTGACCAACCGCTGGCTGGGACTTCCGATCTTCGCGATCGTGATGTTCATCGTCTACTGGGTTGCCATGGTCGGCGTCGGCGCGCCCGCAACCGACTGGGCGAACGACGGACTGTTCGGCGACGGCTATCACCTCGTCGGTATCGGCAGCAAGCAGGCGGAAGAAGCGGCGGACGATTTTGCGGCCGCGTCCAACGCGCTTGCGGCATATGGCTTCGAATACGACGTCGAGGACGAAGCGTTCGACGGCGATGCGCTGCTCGCGGATCTCAAGGCGTTTACGACCGATGAGAAAACGGCTGTGACGCAGGTGGAAGACGAGGAAACCCTCGCGATCTCCGACGTCACGGTATACTTTGACGAGGTTCCCGAAGACGCGGACGAGGACGTCAACGCGATGTCCTTCAAGGACGCGATCGGCTACTTCGAAGAAAAGGGCTTTGAAGAGCCCGATCCCGCCGATTACGGCGTCTGGGTACCCGGCGTTCCGGCGCTGCTCGACAAGCTGCTGCTGGACGAAGAAGGCAATCCGAAGGTCCCCGAATGGCTCTACGGACTGATCATGGACGGTATCGTTGCCGGCGTCGGCGCGGTGCTCGGCTTTGTCCCGCAGATGCTCGTTCTGTTCCTGATGCTGGCGTTCCTCGAAGCATGCGGCTACATGGCGCGTATCGCGTTCGTGCTCGACCGTATCTTCCGCAGATTCGGTCTTTCCGGCAAGTCCTTCATCCCGATGCTGATCGGCTCCGGCTGCGGCATCCCGGGCATCATGGCGTCGCGAACGATCGAAAACGAGCGTGACCGCCGTATGACGATCATGACGACCACCTTCATCCCCTGCGGCGCGAAGCTGCCGTTCATCGCCATGGTCGCAGGCGCGATCTTCGGCGGCTCGGCGTGGATCTCGGTCTCGGCGTACTTCATCGGCGTCGCGGCGATCATCGTTTCCGGCATCATGCTGAAGAAGACGAAGATGTTCGCGGGCGATCCCGCTCCGTTCGTCATGG
>JAFRRO010000065.1 GCA_017428025.1 Clostridia bacterium | reverse complement strand
CAGACCTGCAACCTGCAGGAAGCCGCCGTTCTCGCTCGGGCAGACGCGCGCGCCCATTTCGAGTGCGTCAAGGATCTGCTGACCGGTGACCTCTGCGAGCACCGCGGTGTTGCCGAACGGGTGGACGTTGATGATCTGCTGGAAGGTGATGTCGCCTGCCGCAATGTTCGCACGGACGCCGCCGCCGTTGACGAACGCGATATCCGAATCGAACATGAAGCGATATGCGTCGGCGCACAGGTCGCCGAGGTTGGTCTCATGGTTGCGCACCCAGCGGTTGCCTTCCGCATCGTTGATTGTCAGCAGGTGATCGGTGTGCGCAACGACGGTGTTCAGAAGCTCGTCGAATTCATCTTCGATCGTCTTGATGTACGCGTCGGTCTCCGGATCGTCCTGAACCTTCGCGGAAGCGGGGAGGAGCTCCATCGTGAGCGTGCCGTCCGCCTTGATCGTCAGCTTGCCGACGTTTGCGAGCTTCGTGCCGGTCTGGCCGTGGAGGACTTCCTTGCCGTTCTTGTCCGCAACCTTCACACCGTTGATCACGCTGTGGCTGTGACCGTCGATGAACGCGTCGAGACCGGTGGTGTTCGCAATGACTTCGGGCGCCGTCCAGGGCTGGGACTGCTCGTCGATGCCCATGTGACCGACTGCGATGATGTAGTCCGCGCCGTCTGCCTTTGCAGCGTCGATCGCAGCCTGAACCGCGGTGTAGACGCCTGCGCCGGTATCATCCTGGCAGAAGCCGTAGATGTATTGGCCGGCATCGTTCATGAAGTAGGTCGGGGTGGACTTGGTGATCGATTCGGGGGTGGAGATACCGACGAACGCGATCTTCTTCTCGTTGACTTCGATGATCTTGTACGCGTCAAGAACCGGCGCGTTCTTTTCGAGATCCATGAAGTTTGCGGAGAGGTACGGATACTTGGCCTGCTCAATGAGCTTGAACGCCTGATCCATGCCGTAGTCGAACTCGTGGTTGCCGAGCGTTGCGAGGTCATAGCCGACAAAGTTCATGATGTCGATGATCGCTTCGCCCTGCGTCAGAGAGCCGATCGGTCCGCCCTGTACGTGGTCGCCCGCATCGACGAGGAGGACTTCGTTGCCTGCCGCTTCAAGGGACTTCTTGAGGTCTGCAACGCCTGCATAGCCCCAGCCGTCGCGGATGCCGCAGTGCACGTCGTTCGTGAACAGAATGACCGTGTCGCCGGTGGGCTCAACAACGGGCTCGTCCGTGCCGATCGCGTAGAACTGATAGGTGTAGATCGCAGTGTTGCTGCCCATACCGTATACGGTGAATGCGCCGCCGTAGAACTCGATGTACTGCGCTTTGCCGCTGTACTGCGCGGTGTCGCACTTGATAAACCAATCGGTATTCGCGGTGTTGGCCGCTTCGAGCTGGAACAGCGTGTTAGCGCTTTCTTCCGCAACAAACTGGACGTGCGTACCGTCCGCTTCGAGGAACTTGCCGTCCGCGTTGACGAAGGTGTAGCGAACGATCTCATCCTCGCCCTCGGTTGCCTTCACGGTCAGGACCGCGGTGCCCTCTTCGGGGTAGGTGAGCGTGTCGCCTTCGAGCGTAGCGTCGAGCGCGACCAGCTCATGCTTTTTGTTGTTGTAGAAGTAGTCCTCGGTGCTCATGACCTTGCTCTCTTTCGGATAGAAGAGAACAACTTTGTCGCCTGCATCGAGACCGCCCTCTTTGAGCGTTGCGGTCAGCGTGGCTGTCGTGTCATCCGCGACAGCCGCGTTGGGCTTGACTGCGGGAAGCAGGACAAGCATCATCAGGACTGCCAGGACCAGAGAAATGGTTTTTCTCATGTTGTGTTTTTTCCTCCTTGCTTATTTGAACTTTTGCGGACCTGTACCGAACGATATATTTCCGCAGTTTCATACACAACCATTATAAAGGATTGCATGTCAAATAGCAAGTACCGGAACCAAAAATATGAAGAAAAAATGAATTGGACGTGACGCAACTGTGAACGAAAATGAACGGTAAACCACAAGATAGGGGAAAAGAGAACGAACGATCCCCCAAATATGGATTTGCGCGTCCGAACCGGCGCGCAGGGACGAAAAGAAACGGGAAGTCGCGCAAAAAGGGTGGAAATCCGGTCTTTCATGTGCTATACTGTACACGGGCAAAGGTGCTTTGTCCGAGTGATCAAGCGAAAGGAAACGGCCATGAAAACCATCACAAAAATCGTTCTGACGGGCGGTCCCGCGGGCGGCAAAACCACATTGACCTCGCGGCTTGTCAAGGAGCTTTCGAGCATCGGCTATCGCGTGTTCATCGTGCCGGAGGCGGCGACGGAACTGATCTCCGGATTCGGCATCAAGCCGTTCGGCAACTGCCTTTCCATGTTCGATTTTCAATACTTTGTCGTGTCCTCGCAGCTGCACAAGGAACGTCTTGCTCTGGAAGCGGCGGAGCTTGTGCCGGAGGAGAAGATTCTCATCATCTGTGACCGCGGCGTGCTCGACGACAAAGCGTACGTTTCGCAGAAGGAGTTCAATCAGGTGCTTGCGCGCTTCGATATCACCGAGCAGCAGGTTTTGAAATCCTACGATGCGGTCATCCATCTCGTGTCCTCGTCCAAAGGCGCGGAGTTTGCCTATAACTATGACAACGCGGCGCGCTACGAAACGCTCGAACAGGCGCGCGAGAAGGAGGACGCCACGCTGCTGTGCTGGCGCAACCACAAGCACCGCGTGGTGATCGGCAATTCCTACAACTTCGAGAACAAGATCCGCAAGGCGATGAACGAGGTCTACACGATCCTCGGCGAGATCCCGCCCGCGCAGTGCGAGCGGAAGTTCCTTATCGAGTTCACGGACGAAAGCGCGCTCGCGGCGTACGAGCCGGTGGAGCAGAACATCACGCAGACCTACCTCAAGGAGCGCAACAAGGGCACGGAGCGGCGCGCGCGCAAGGTCGTCTCCGACAACGCGATTTCCTATTTCTACACCGAAAAGCGCCCGATTTCGCCGATCGAGCGCATCGAGAACGAGCGTCTGCTCTCGCAGAAGGAGTACATCCGCCTGACCGAGGAGGTCGATCCGGCCTACGGCTCGATCAGCAAGCGTCGGTACTGCTTCCGCTACAACGAGCGGTACTTCACGATCGACACCTACCCGATCTCCGCGGACCGCGCGATCCTCGACGTTCAGCTCAAGGACAAGGACGAGGAGCCGGACCTGCCGCCGGAGATTCACGTCATCAAAGAGGTGACGGGGGACGAGACCTATCAGGGGCACATGATCAGCAAGACCATGACGCTCGCCTGACGACCGGACATCAAAAAGAGCTGCCGACGGCAGCTCTTTTGCTATGCTGTTGTTACGGAAGCTCGTGCGGTTCGGTGTCCGCCGCAAGGTTTGCGGGCGCGGGCTGCGGAACCGGCTGCGGCGCGGGCTGCGGGTTGGTTGCCTCGACGGCTGCCGCCTGCCGCTGTGCGGCTTCGTCCGCCTTGCGCTGCGCGGCTTCCGCGCGCGCCTTTGCCTTCGCTTCTTCCTTTTCCGCGGCAAGACGCTGCTTTTCGGCGCGTTCCAGACCGGACAGGCGCGCATTGATCGCGTTCAGCTCCTCGACATAATCCGGCGCGCCGAGACCGACGGCCTTCTTGCCCTTCAGGGCGAGCGAACGGATCCAGAACGCGAGCGCGACGCCCGCGATCACCCAGAGTCCCGCCAGAATGCCGTGCAGGACGAATTTGTTGCTTTCCGTCGCGCCGAAGCACGCCACCAGATAGACGACGCCAGAGATGATCAGCGCCGCGACGATGATGATCCAGAAATTCTTTGCGATCTTATCCAGCTTGGTATAGATGTTGATCTGCTTGCGCGTATCCTCGGGCATCGCTTTGAGGAAGCCTTTTTTGCGTTCCTTCGTCTGCAGAATCTGATCCTTCAATTCCATATCATGCGCCCTCCGTGAATTTTATATATTTTATTATACCGCCGCAGCGAATGGATGTCAAAGGATTTTACGCGTTTTTCAGCAGCTGTTCGAGTGCGGCGAGCCGGAGGCACATACAGAGCACCTCGAGCGCGGCGTTGAGCTCCTCGACCGGCGGCAGGGTGGGCGCAATGCGGATGTTGCTGTCGAACGGATCCTGCCCGTACGGATAGGTCGCGCCGGCGGGCGTCATCGTCACGCCCGCTTCCTTCACAAGCTGCAGCGCGCGCTTCGCGGTGTGCGGCATCGCGTACAGGCTGATGAAGTAGCCGCCCTTCGGACGGTTGAACGTGCCGATGCCGCGCGGGACGATCTCGCGCTCCAGCGCGTCGCAGACGGCGTCAAAGCGCGGTTTCAGGATCGCGGCGTGGCGCTTCATCAGCGCAAGCGTCGTCTCCTTGTCCTTCAAAAACCGCACGTGGCGCAGCTGATTGACCTTGTCGAAGCTGATGATCTGCACGCCGAGCGTCTTCTGGAAATACGCGATGTTCGCTTCGCTTGCGCACATGCACGAAATGCCCGCGCCGGGGAAGGTGACCTTCGAGGTGGACGCGAACTCGTAGACCATGTCCGCGTTGCCGTATTCGGCGCAGAGCTTGAGGATGTCGGGGAAGGGCACGTAATCGCCGTCGAACTCGTGGATGCAGTACGCGTTGTCCCACATCAGCGCAAAGTCGGGCGCGGCGGGCTTCATCGAAGCGAGCGCGCGGATCACGCGGTCCGAATAGATGATGCCGTCCGGGTTCGAATACTTCGGGACGCACCAGATGCCGAGCACGGAGGGATCCTTGATCCACTGCAGCACCGCGTCCATGTCGGGACCTTCGGCGGTCATTGCGACCGGAATGAGCTCAAAGCCGAAGAACTCCGTGACGCGGAAATGCCGGTCGTAGCCGGGCGAGGGGCAGAGGAAGCGCACCTTGCCGCGCTTGGACCACGGTTCGGGGCTGTGCAGAAGCCCGTGCGAAAACGCCGTCGCGATCAGGTTGTACATGAGCTGCAAAGACGCGCTGCCGCCGACGATGACTTGCTCGGGCCTGACGTCCAGAAGCTCGGCAAAGAGCTTTCTTGCGGACGGAATGCCGCAGAGATTGCCGTAGTTGCAGACGTCGAGCGTGCCGTCGAGGCAGTCCTCGCGGTCCGGAAGGACCTTCAGCATGTCGTTCGAAAGATCGAGCTGCGTCTTGCCGGGCTTGCCGCGCGACATATCGAGCTTGAGCCCCTTGGCTTTCAGCGCTTCATAGGCTTCGGTGACGGTTTTGAGCTCCGCTTCGAGAGCGGCTTTGTCCAACTGAGAATACGGGATCATAGAATTCTCCTTTCGGTTTCTCTGTTACGATTATAGCATGAACCGCAGGAAAGTCAAACGATATTCCGTAAAAACCGGTCATTCAGCGCATGATGCTGCCGTCAAGCGCGTTGATGCGCAGCACAACGACGTTTTTCAGACTTGCGTCCGCCGACGCGTTTCCGGAATCCACCGACGCGAGGAACTCCCACGCGGGCAGAAGATAGAATTCCGCCGCGTTGTTCTCGATCGGACAGCGCTGCATCGTGAGCCGCACGGTGTGCACATGCAGCGTCAGCGGCTCGCCCTTCTGGACAAAGGTGGTCTTGCCGATATAGCTTCCAAACAGCTCCTGTATCCGGGAAAACGGCAGCAGCTGCGCCGCCTCGTTCTCCGTGCGCAGAATGCGCGACGGACGCATGTACCGGAAGCGCACGATCGCGCCGTTCGAGATCAGAAACTCGATCGTTTCCGGTTCAAAGGGCGCCGAATAGTCGTCGCTGTCGCTGCCGCCCGCCGCCTCCTTCGCGTTGTCGAAGCCGTGAAAGGTGTGCGAGCTTGCGTCGAGCGTGGCGGGCAGACCGCCGTATTTCGGGTAGAAATACAGATAATACCCGTCGACCGCGCGGGTGCCGAACGCGCGAACCATGGCGTCCGTCGGATACAGCGCGGCAAGCTCCGCGTCGATGTGCAGCGCTTCGAGCACGCGCACCGCAAGATCGCAGGCGTCGCGCTCCTCCTGCGTTTCGGGGGCGAGCTTCGGATTGCGTCCGGGCACGGTGTTCGGCGTCTCGACCGCGTCGGTGTACAGGATGCTGCGCTCGTTTGCCGAAAGATAGCGATAGGTGCCGTCGCCGTTCTCCGCCATGAGATCGAATGCGCCCTCAAAGCCGCCGTCCCACGAAACGGGGGAGACGTCCTCCGGCGCGTCGGCGTACGCCTGCGACGCCTGCTGAAGTAAACGGTCCCATTCCTCGCGGTTACGCTCGTCGGTTTCACGCTCCTTCTCGGAAACGATGCGCTCCATCTCCGCCTTGTAAAACGACTTCGTCTTGGTGCGGTCCGCAAGGAATACACGGCTGTCGCCGAAAAACAGCGACACCAGCGCGGACGCGCGCGCAGAATCGGGCGGGGCAAAGGTAAAGCGGTACACCGGCGCGGTTTCGCTTTCGGGGACCTGCACGGACGCGTCGACGGTCACATCCAGCCGGTCCATTGCCGCCGCGACCGAAAAGCTGTCCGTCCACGCGATCGTCTGCATCGGGAGGTCCGTCGGCAGCGGTTCGTTTGCGGGCGAGGCGGACGGCTCGATGGTCCAGGTCTGCGGATCGGCGGATTCGGACGGCGCATGGATGATCTCCTCCAGCGTACCGTCCGCCTTGTTCACGACAAAATCCCCGTCCGGCGTCGGCACACAGGCGACGAACAGACAGAGGAGCAGCAAAGCAATCAAACGTTTCATACAAAAAACCTCCCTTCGTCATCTGTCTATTAGACGACACGGGAGGTCAAATTGTTGCGAAAAGAATTTACAAGGAAGCGGCGCCGCGTCAGTAGCCTTTCCAGGGATCGATGATGCTGCCGTCGATGGCGTTGATCGAGATCATGGAATTGCAGCAATATTCGACAATCTCATATTCCTTGTAGTCCTCGACCTCGGTGCGTGTGTTGACGCCGTAGAAGTTCCACACCGGCACGAGCAGCGCGCTGTCCCATTCGTTCGGCTCTTGAATGCGCTGCAGCGTCAGCTCGATGCGGTCGATGTCGTACCGGTTTTTGGTCGTTGCGCCGTACTTGAGATCGGGATTTTTGAGATTCATGTTGGCGGCGTACTTCGTGTTGACGATCCAAAGATATCGCTCCATAATCTTTTCAAACGGCAGCAGCGTTGCGTTCTCCACGACCGTATCGCAGACCTTGACCGGTGCATGCCATTCGAAATTCACAATGCCGTCGCGCGTCATCCAAAACGACATGTTTTCATATCCCCATGCCGGACCGAACATGTCCTCCGGATCCGCAGTCATATCCGTGTTGAACGCCGTTTTGACGGAACGGACGGTGCGCACACAATGCACCCAGTAGACCGGATCGTCCGGATGTTCCTCGACCTGCTGCGGCGCATACAGGATCATCGAAACCGCAAAATCCTCAAGACCGTTTTGCATTAGGATCGCGTTAACGTCGGCTTCCGCCTTCTCCGGCGCATAAGCGTCGTTCCGAAAACCCTTCGGTACGCGGAAATAAAACACACGATCCGGATACGACTTGTTTGTGCCGTACATGAGATACGTGCCAAAGGTGCGTTTGCCCGCAGGGGAATCCGGCTCGGCGTTCTTCACAATAAAATGCCGGTCCATCGTCTTCGTATATGCCGTGATGCCCATAACGGTGGTTTCACGGGAGACCGGTTTGTTCCCGTCGCTTGTGAGATAGTTGTCCGCCATCGGGCATAGCTCGCCGTAACAGCGGACGTCCTCGACGGAATCCGGCGCGTCGGCATAGTTTGCTTTCAACTGTTCAATCTCGGACTTGGTGTAAGCAAGGTGTTCTTCGCCGTATTCTTTGATATACGCCTGCTCGTCCGAAATCTTCTCCGAAAGGTATTTGATGCGGTCGGCAATCTGCGTTTTTGTGTAGGTACGGTTCAGATAATAGAGCTCCGCATCGCCGCAGAGGTTTTGAAACAGGGCGCGAATGAATGCCGGATCGAAATTGTCCCGCTCGATGCGTACAATCGGGATCGCGGAAACGTCCGGCACCAGCACCTCGGCGTCGACGTTCAGAATAAAGTGTCCCTCTGCAAGCTCGGCGGAGGTCCGGTACGTCTCGGGGATCGCGTACCGCTCGCGGATCAACGGCAGGGGAACCGGCTGTCCTTCGCCGGACGTCTGATCGACGCCGACGGTGGATTCGTCCGGCAGCGGCGTGCTCTTCGCCATTTCAAGCATCGCGACCGTATCCTTCTGCGGGACAACATCCTCCTCCGGCGTTGGGACGCAGGCGAGCAGCAGGACAAGCAGGATCATGCAAAACATGCGTTTCATCGGAATCTCCTCCTGAATTCTGTTTTTTCAGAGGTATCGTAGCATCGAGATTCGTCCAAAACGCGTCTAAGTTGTAACAGAGTTGTTGCCAAGTTGTAAAATCTGCGTTTTCCGGTAGAAAAAAGATGTAAAAGAACGGTTCGGTATAACGGATACGGTAATTGTTTCTTTTTCGGTAACGGATAACAGGTAACGTTATAACGGATACGGTATTAAGGTATCGTTACTATAATAGTATCCGTTAATAATAAGTATTCGTTACATATAATATGAAAGAACGGAAAAGCCCTCCCGAAAGGAGGGCAAA
Organism: Clostridia bacterium; assembly: GCA_017428025.1. Classification (GTDB taxonomy): domain Bacteria; phylum Bacillota; class Clostridia; order Christensenellales; family CAG-138; genus UBA3792. Next base: position 59,893 of record JAFRRO010000065.1, on the reverse strand, counting down.
GCGTGTCAGAAACTTTTGACACGCTGTGCAGGCTGCCGAGAATGGAGAGACGGCGACGCGCGGGAAGCGCGCGACGGCACCGCTGTAACGAGAGGAGCGGAAGCGAAGCGGATCACCGCCGAAAAGAGACGTATCAGAGCGCCCTAATAAAAAACATGTCATCCTGAGGAGCGAAGCGACGAAGGATCTCTGAACGGTGAAACACTTTTATGTTCAGAGATTCTTCGCCTTCGGCTCAGAATGACACATTTTGTGGTTTCTCATCTGTCGAGAGAAAAGCTCATTTTCGATCGCTGTTATCGTTCCGAATGACTGCAGAAAGACTATGCCGCAGCAAATGGTTCAGCTGTTCAGCGCTTCGTCCAGCAGCCTTGCGGCGCACTGCACAAAGCCTGCGCAGGAGCGTTAATCCGAATCTGGTGAGAAAGCTGAGGGCGGGGGATCGTCATCATTCCAAAAGAGCTCGTCGAGCGAGCTGTGCAGAACTTTGCAAATTGCGATGCAAAGCCTGATTGTCGGATTATAATCACCCTTTTCGATGGCGTTGATTGTTTGTCTTGAGACGCCGACACGTGCAGCAAGCTGTTGCTGCGATAATTCGTGGAGCGTTCGTGCGGCTTTCAGTTTCAGATTTTTCATATTCCAATACAGCTTTGATAGCTTTTATGTAAATCAGTGGACGCTATTCTACGCCGGCTGTTTCTTCTTTGTTCCTTTTTCGCTCACAGAGAACCTTGATTATTACGGCAATCAGCTCAATCAGAAAAACAATGAACAACAAGAATATAAGGCAAGCATTTGTGCTCATAATGTTCAGTTCGGCTGCAGCATCTGCTTCTCTTAAACGCAGAAAACGGAGGATGAAAAACAAGAGATGAATTACCATCATAATCAAACAATAAAGCAGAAAGTAAAACCTGGATTTATAGTTGTCCCAAAGAGGGAGATATGAGTCGGTTATAACGGAAAAAAGGGTAAGACCGCAATCACCGACTGCAACGGGCAGAAAGAACAAAAAAGGGATATAGAACTTAAGCTGGATCCACACAGGATAGAGACCTACGGAAATGAAACAGCCGACAATCGTGAAGATGTATCCGAACCGGAATGCTTTCAAACGGTTCTGTTGCTGACGCTCATCGTAATCAACTATTTTGTTCTTCTTTTTTTCGATCATCCCATGGATAATGAGGATCATATAGAGCAAATAAAAAATGATATCAAGACCGCTGAGACTGTTGAAAAAGTCTGAATAGATGCATGAGCCCATAGCATTCACCTCCGAATCTGCTTGTCGTAAATGTATCATAAACAGGACAATATGTCAAGTATAGTTTACATACCATCGTAAAAAGAAAACGGACCGCGTCCGTTTTCTTTCGGCTTATTCCGTTTTCAGCGCTTCGTCCAGAAGCCGTGCGGCGCACTGCACAAAGCCTGCGCAGGAGCGCGAATGGTAAAAGTTCGCGTCGCGCGGGGTGGGGGTGGGATCGCTGTTCTCGTTTTTGCGAAGATCCAGAAGCTCGCGGCAGACGATCGAGCCGTTTTCCTCGCGGAACTTCGCCGCCAGCGCCTGCACGTTCTGATAGTGCGCTTTCTTCGCCGCCGGATCCCTGAGATCGTCGTATCCGCGGAGCATCCCGTAGACCATCATCATGCCGGACACCGCGCCGCACACTTCGCGCAGACGTCCAATGCCGCCGCCGAACGACGAGCCGAGCCGCGCTGCCGCAGCTTCGTCGATGCCGAGTTCCTCATGGAACGCCAGAACGACCGCCTGCGCGCAGTTTGCGCCGTCCTTGAAATACTGCAATGCTTTTTCTTCGTGTGTCATAGCGCTTCGATCTTCTTCGTCAGTTCGTCCAGCCAGTCGCCCTCGTAGAGCTCAATGAGACCCGCATCGCACGCCGCCGCAAGCTTCGGGTTGACCGGAATGCGGCAGACGGTTTCGATGCCGTTCTCCGCGGCGACCTTTTCGATGTGGCTGTCGCCGAACAGGTTGTGGCGCCTGCCGCAGTCGGGGCACTCGAAATAGCTGTAGTTCTCGACGACGCCGAGCACCGGAATGTGCATCATGTTCGCCATGTTGACCGCCTTCTGCACGACCATGCCGACAAGCTCCTGCGGCGAGGTGACGACGACGACGCCGTCGATCGGCAGGGACTGGAATACGGTCAGCGGCACGTCGCCGGTTCCCGGAGGCATGTCGATGAACATGATATCGACGTCCTTCCAGATGACGTCGCTCCAGAACTGCTTGACGGTTCCGGCAACGATCGGTCCGCGCCAGATGACGGGATCGGTCTCGTGCTCAAGAAGCAGGTTGATCGACATCAGATCAATGCCGAGCTTCGAGCGGGAGGGGAAGATGCCGAGATCGTTTCCGGTCGCCTTCTCATGCACGCCGAATGCGTTCGGGATCGACGGACCGGTGATGTCCGCATCGAGGATCGCGGCGTGATCGCCGCTGCGCATCGCGTTGACCGCAAGAAGGGAGGTGACGAGGGACTTGCCGACGCCGCCCTTGCCGGACAGTACGGCGATCACCTTTTTGACGGACGAGAGGGGATGGGGCTTTGCACGGAAGTCGGTTTCCTGACGTTCCGAGCAGTTTTCCGTGCAGGTGCTGCAGTCATGGGTACATTCGCTCATTGTTTGATATCCTTTCCGCGTCACGCGCGTTTCGCGACGCCTTTGGTTTTCTTGGGAGCTGCGGTGATTTCGCCCGCCTTGGTCAGCGCGATCTTGGTCAGTACCGGACCGACCAGTTCATAGACCAGCGTCGCAAACAGCACGATCGCGACGATTTGGCTCGAAATGCCCGCCGCGTGCAGCTCGGGATTGACGGCGATGCTCTGCGCCATACCGATCGCAACGCCCGCCTGCGGCAGCAGCGTAATGCCGAGATAGTTGCGCACCGTGCGCTCCGACTTCGAAAGCATCGCGCCGAAGAACGCGCCGAAGTACTTGCCGAGCGAACGGGCGGCGAGGTAGACGACGCCCATCACGCCGACGATCGGCAGGATCGTCAGGTCCAGCTCCGCGCCCGAAAGTACGAAGAAGAGCATGAACAGCGGCGGCGTCCATTGCTCGGTGCCGTCCAGAATTTCGATCGCGTCGTTCCGGAGGTTTGCAAACAGCGCGCCGATCATCATGCACACCAGCAGCGAGCTGAGGTCCAGAAGATCCGAGAACGCCACGCCGAGAACGACCGCGGTGATCATCAGGCAAAGGCGGTTCGCCCGCGAATGGAAGAAGCGCATGCAAAGCGTAAGGATCGCGCCGAGCGCCGCGCCGATCGCAACGGAGAGCACGATTTCGAGAAGCGGTTTTAAGACGGCTTCGGAGAACGTGATCGCCGCGCCGGTGGACAGCGACTTTGCAAGCGAGAAGCAGACCGAGAAGATCATCAGACCGACCGCATCGTCGAATGCGACGACCGGCAGAAGCGTGTCGGTGACCGGACCCTTCGCCCGATACTGGCGAACGACCATCAGCGTCGCGGCGGGTGCCGTCGCAGCGGCGATCGCGCCGAGCAGCAGCGCCATCGCAATGCGGTGCGTGTCGCTCTCGTTCGGGATCAGAAGCAGGGCGGCGATGACGAACAGAACGGTCGTGATCGCCTGCACCAGCGTGATGACGATGATGCGCACGCCGAGCTTCTTGATGTACGAGAGCTTAAACTCGCCGCCGATCGAAAACGCGATAAAACCGAGCGCAATGTCGGTGATCGGCGCAAGGGATTGCACCGCGTCCTCGGTGAGCAGACAGACGCCCTTTCCGAAGATCAGGGGCAATAAATAAGGACCGATCAGCAGACCGGCGAACAGATAGCCGGTCACGTTGGGCAGGTGCAGCAGTTTCATAAGGCGCGACATAGCAAGGCCGCCGATCATGGCGAGCCCCAGCGCCAAAAGCGCAGACAGGGTAGGCATTTCTTATTCCTCGATTCCTTCGAAAGAGCTGATCGGGATCGTGAACATGACGCCCTTTTTGCCCAGTCCGTTTGTATTGCGGCGAACTACGCGCTTTGCGTGTTCGATCTGATCGTCGTTCAAAAGCAGAAACGCGGTGTGGCTCGGCTCAAACTCGGACCGCACCAGCTTGGAAACGCCTGCGAAGATCGGCGCGGCGTTGATGTCGCTCTCCAAAAGTGCATGCTTCAAGCTCGTGCTGTCAAACACGATGCCGTTCATGCCGTGTGCGCGAAGTCCTTCGAGCGTATTCAGGAATTCGTCGCATTTGTCGATTGTGATTACCAGCAGCTGCATGGATAGACTCCTTTCAGGATAACTCCCATCCAATCATTATAGCGCGCAATTTCGGAAAGTCAATCCAAAATGAACGAAAGCGCCTCGCCGATTTTCTCGTGCACGCAGATCGTCGCCTCGCGGTCGCGCGGCGTGGGGGACAGATTGATCACGATGAGATTGTCGCCGCGGAAATAGTCGATCAGCCCCGCCGCGGGATAGACGTTCAGCGACGTTCCGCCGACGATCATCGTGTCCGCCTCGCGGATGCTTTTGATCGCGTCGACGACGACCGAATTGTCGAGCCCCTCGCCGTACAGCACGACGTCCGGCTTGATGATGCCGCCGCATTCGCAGGTCGGCACGCCCTGCATCGCCATGATCTGATCGAGCGAATAGAACCGGCGGCATTTGGTGCAGTGGTTGCGGTAGACGCTGCCGTGCAGCTCGCACACGTGTTTGCTTCCCGCCGCCTGATGCAGCCCGTCGATGTTCTGCGTCACGACCGCGTTGAGCTTGCCCTGCGCCTCGAGCTTCGCAAGCGCTTTGTGCGCCTTGTTCGGCTTCGCGTCGGGATAGATCAGGTATTTTTTGTAATAGTCGTAGAAGATCTCCGGATAGTCCTCGAAAAAGTCGATCGAAAGCAGCGTTTCCGGCGGCACGCCGTACGCCTTCACCGCTTTGAATACGCCGTCGCTCGAACGGAAATCCGGGATGCCGCTCTCGGTGCTCAGTCCCGCGCCGCCCAAAAAGACGATCCTGTTTGCCTTGTCGATCAGATGTTTCAATGCGTTCATAGTTTGCCTCCTCAAATAGTAACGATGTATCGTTGCGCTTTTTGTAAAATGTTGGTATACTGTTTTCATGGAACGGATCGGAATCCAACTGCACAGCCGTCCGATGGCGGGCGCGGCACTCGGCGCGGTCATGGCGTCGGTGCTTGCTTTGCTCGTGCCGGATTGGCTGCTGCTCGCGCTCTGCGCGGCGCTGATTCCGGTTTCCGTGTTTTTGTTCAAGCGCCGCAGCGCTTTTTTCCTGCTGCCGGCGGTGCTGTTTTTCGTGCTCGTACGCGCCGTGCTGCTGCCGGCGCAGATGCCGCCGATCCGCTTTGTGACGACCCTTCGCGAACAGCTCTGTCTGAATGCGGACGCGCTCTTTTCGGACCGCGCGGCGGAGGCGAGGGGGATCCTGCTCGGAGACCGCAGCATGATGGATTCGGCGCTGACCGCGCAGTATGCGCAAAGCGGCCTGCTGCATATGTTCGCCGTGTCCGGTCTGCACGTGACGCTGCTGGTCGGCGCGTTCTCGCGCATCGTGCGCTCGTCCGTCCGCTGGCTTACGCTTGCGGCGGAGGCGCTGTTCTGCGTGTTTCTGTGCGCAGTAACCGGTTTTTCCGCATCCGTACTGCGCGCGGTGTTCATGCTGCTCGGCGTCCAGCTGTGCCGTCTGCGCGACAGACAGGTCGACCGCGCATCCGTGCTGTGCTTCGCGATGGCCTGTACGCTTCTGCTCGATCCGTACAGTGTTTCCACCGCCGGTTTTCAGATGTCGTTTGCGGCGACGGGCGGCATGGTGCTGCTCGCAAAAGCGTTCCGCAAGCCGTTCAAACTGTTCGGCAATTCCGCAATCGTGAGGGCGCTGACGAGCGCCGCCGCAGCGTCGCTCGGACTGCTGCCGCTGCAAGCATATTACTTCGGTTCGGTCGCGTGGGTATCGATCCCGCTGTCGATCCTGCTGATCCCGACGATGCCGATCATACTCGTGTGCGGCTTCTTTGCGGTGTTCCTGTACGGCTTTGCGCCGCATATCGCGAAGGTTTTGTCCCTTCCGGCGTACGGGGCGATGGAATTCCTTACGCAGGTAACCGCTCGTCTCGATGTGCCGGTGCTGCGTCTGCCGCGCCCGCATCCGTTCGCGATTGCGCTGTACTTTGCTGCGCTGCTGCTTTGTTCGCCTTTGAATTTTGCCAATCGCAGGCGCGTCCCGTGGATCGGCTTTGCGGTTCTGATCGCGTCTATCGTGCTGTGGTTTGCAATTTAGCGGCGGTAAAAGGATAGAAAGAGGGCAGATGAATCGCTTCATCTGCCCGTTTGTTTGTTATTTGCGCAGGAACGCAGGGATGTCGAGCTTGTTCGCGGGACGCTCGTTGTAGTCCTTGCGAAGGTCCGCGCTCGGATCGCGGTACAGCGGCTGCTGCGGTTCCGGCTTGCGTTCCGGTGCGCTCATCACGGGATCGGGCTTTTCGAGCGGATCGGCGTATGCGCGTGCGGAGAACGCGTTCTGCGCGGAAACGGGCGCCGTCTGATTCATCGGCGTGCCGAACGGACGGGAGTCGACAAAGCTGCGTCTCGGCGCGCTGCCGCCCATCTGCAGGTCGTTCTTTTCGGTCTCGGTACGGTCGAAGCCGGTCGCAATGACGGTGATGCGGAGCGCGTCGCCCATGCTCTCGTCGATGTCCGCGCCGAAGATGATGTTCGCCTCGGGATCGGCGTTCTCGCCGATGATCTCCGCGGCCTCGTTGACTTCGAGAAGCGACAGGTCGCTGCCGCCGGTGATGTTCATCAGAATGCCCTTCGCACCCTTGATCGAGGTTTCGAGCAGCGGGCTCTCGACCGCCTGACGCGCCGCCTCGCTCGCGCGCTTTTCGCCGACCGCGGAGCCGATGCCCATGTGCGCCATGCCCTTTTCCTTCATGATCGTCTTGACGTCCGCAAAGTCGAGGTTGATCATCGCGGGGACGGCGATCAGGTCGGAAATGCCCTGAATGCCCTGACGGAGAACATCGTCCGCAACGCGCAGCGCGTCGGGGAGGGAGGACTTGCCGACCAGCGCGATCAGCTTGTCGTTCGGGATCGTGATCAGCGTGTCGACCGCGGGCTTGAGGTTCGCGATGCCCTGTTCGGCGTTGCGCATGCGCACGCGGCCTTCGAACGTGAACGGCTTGGTGACGACGCCGACGGTCAGGATTCCGAGCTCCTTCGCGCATTCCGCGATAACCGCTGCCGCGCCGGTGCCCGTGCCGCCGCCCATACCGGCGGTGATGAAGATCATGTCGCTGCCCTTCAGCGCTTCACAGATGATGTCGCGGCTTTCTTCCGCAGCCTTGCGGCCGATTTCGGGGTCCGCACCTGCGCCGAGTCCCTTGGTCAGCTTTTCGCCGATCTGAATCTTTTTCTGCCCCGCGGAGAGCTGAAGCGCCTGCTTGTCGGTATTGACGGCGATGAATTCCACGCCCTGAAGCCCGTACTGCACCATACGGTTGACCGCGTTGCAGCCCGCACCGCCGACGCCGACGACGCGAATCTGTGCAAAGTTGGTGGTTTCTGCATTGTTCTCAAACATGGATGGTGGTTCCCCCTTTGTTGATTTCGTGAAGTACTTTTATTTTGTGAAGAAATCCTTCAATTTCTGCCAAAAGCCGGTTTCGTCCGGCGCCGGTTCCTGCGGACGGTCATCCGTGCGGTTTGCGCGAAGGACGAAGTTGAGCGCGCCGAACGCGCTGCAGTAGTTGGGCGAAGAGAGCCGCGGCGTCCACGGCATGTCCCGCTTGATCGGAAAGCCCAGCGCTTTCTTGAGAAAGTCGAGCGATCCGCGCATCATCAGGAATCCGCCGCCCGAAAGATACACGACCGGACGCGATTCGAGATTCACCTGCAGCCGGTCGAGCTCCTCGCGGATGTGCGCCGCAAGGTCGTTCGCGCGCGCCTCGATGATGTACGCGATCGTGCTGTTCGCGACGCGCTTGGACTCGGACTCCGAACGGAGGATCTCCGTCTTGTCGCCGTAATCGAGCGAGAATACGAAGCGGCGCTTCGCCTGTTCCGCGCTCTGCTGCGTCACGTCGAGTCCGAACGCAAGGTCGCTTGCGAACTGGTATCCGCCCATCGGGATCGTGGCAAGTCCGGTCAGCGCGGCGTTCTCGATCACGCAGATGTCCGTCTGCCGGTAGCCGACGTCGATCAGCACGGCGGGGCGGACGCGCTCGGTTTCGGGGATCAGCATCGTCGCTTCGCCCAGCGCGGCGCTGATGCACATCGAGATTTCGACGCCGATATCGTCGAGCGCCTGCTGGATCGTCGCGATGTACGCCTCCTCGACGAACATGTGCGCGATGAGCCCCGAGATCTCCTCGGTCATGATGCCCTGCGGCATTTCCGCCGACGAGATGCCGTCGACGAGAAAAAACACCGGCGTGCTGTGCATGAGCACATATCCCTCCGGCGTGCCGATCTTGCGGAACGACAGCTCGATCAGCCGGTCCACGTCCGAAGGCTCGACCACGCGCGCGTGCTCGCCGAGCGTCATGGTCATGTCGGAAAGGACGAGCTTCGAAAACGCCGCCGGCACGGTCAGCGCGACGTCGCGTATCCTCGAACGCGCTTCCTGCTCGGCCTTCTGCACCGCGTCGATGATCGCGTCGTGCAGGCTCTGCTTGTCCGGAAACGTATTTCCGAGGTAGCCCTCGCATCCCGAAACGCCGGCGCCGTGTACCACGATGCCGCCCTTATCTAAAACGCTGCCCGAAAGGCATACCGCCTTTGAGCTGCCGATGTCCAAAATTGCAGCCGGCTTCATCCTCATCCTCCGCAAAGTTAATTATATTATAGCAAAGGATTTACAAAGTCGCAACAACTTTTCCGCCGCATTCTTGTCTGTTTTGAAAATTTTAACATCGAAATGTAACAAAAATGTATTATTTTAAAGAACAAACCGGGCTCATTTGCCGAAAATTTCTTGTTTTTCCCTCGAAACGCGGCTAAAATAGACGCATGAAGGTTTTGGATCTCGATTTGGATTTCTTTCTCAGCGACTGCTGCCCGCTCGCAAAGCCGGGGGAGCGTCCATCTTCGGACTGCGCGAAGCCGTGGGACGAAGCCGCCGTCGCGGACTATCTCGAAACGCATCTCGGGCTCGACCGCAATCATCCGGTTCCGGGTATCGTCACCGAAACGCACGACGGCGCGCTTGCGTTCTGGAGATCGCGCATGGAAAAAGGGCTGCTGAAGCGTCCGTTCTCGGTCGTGCACGTCGACGCGCACGCAGATCTCGGCATCGGGAAACCCGGTCCCGGCATCGTGCTGAACGGCGTTCTGGGCGTGCATCCGAAGACGCGCGACCGGTTCGAGCGCTATTATGCAAACAGGCAGCTCGACGAAGCGAACTATCTGCTGTTCGCGCTCGCGTTCCGCTGGATCGATTCGCTCACGCTCGTGCGCGATCCGTTTTCGCGTCCCGATCTGCCGCCGTTCTGCGAGCGCGCAAAGCACGGCTTCCGACCGATCCGCCTGCGCTCCTATGTGTCCGGTCTCTTTGAGGCGCAGTACGGCAGGGAGCCGGAGATCCCGCTTTCCGTGTTCGACGATCCGTTCTCCTATACGGCGGACGAGCCGTTCTCGTGCATGAACCTTGCCCTTTCGCCGCGCTACGCGCCGGAGGCGGCGGACGCGCTGATTCCGCTGATCGCACGGTATATGGACCTTGTAACGGAACCGCGGATATGATATACTGAACCGAACAAGCACAGGAGTATTGGCATATGAAATGGCTGGAACTGACGGTCTATACGACCGATGCGGGCATCGACGCCGTCTGCGCCGCCCTGAACGGCGCGGGCATCACTGGGCTTTCGATCGAGGAGAGCCACGAAAAGGCGTACGCCTTCCTGCAGGAGGCGGCGCTTTACTGGGACTTTGCGGACCGGGAGAAGATCGGCACCGACACGCCCTGCGTCAAGGGCTATGTCGCCGACTGTCCGGAGAATCTGCCGGTCGTCGAGGCCGCGAAGGCGGCGGTCGAACGACTTAAAACGCTCGATCTTCCGGTCGATCTCGGCTCGCTTCTCATGACCGTCGTTTCGGTCGACGAGGAGGACTGGGCGAACAACTGGAAGAAATATTATAAGCCTCTGGAGATCGGCTCGCGCCTGCTCGTTCTGCCCTCGTGGGAGGAGAAGCCCGAGACGGACCGCATCGTGCTGAAGCTCGATCCCGGCATGGCGTTCGGCACCGGCGCGCACCACACGACGCGCATGTGCCTCGAATTTCTCGAAAAGACCGTAAAGGCGGGCGATACGATGCTCGACCTCGGCTGCGGCAGCGGCATCCTTTCGATTACGGCAAGGCTTTTGGGCGCAGTCGAAGCGACGGCGGTGGACATCGATCCGATCGCGGAGTCGATCGCCTATGAGAACGCCGAAATGAACGGCATCGGGCGGGACGGCTATCACGTGCTGATCGGAAACGTCCTTTCCGACACGCGGCTGCAAAAGAAGATCGCGGGGCAATACCCGGTCGTGGCGGCGAACATCGTGGCGGACGTCATCATCGCGCTGGCGCCGATCGCGCGGCCGCTGGTTGCGAAAGGCGGCGTGTTCCTCGTTTCCGGCATCATCGACGAGCGCGCGGACGAGGTTGTGCGGGCGCTGAACGACGCCGGTTTTACGGCGGAAGAACACAGCGGGGCGGAGGGCTGGAACGCCTTCCTTTGCAGATAACATGCATCGATTCTTTACCAACGAAATACGAGAACGGACCGCCGTCGTGCGCGGCGAGGACGTGAAGCATATTTCCCGCGTGCTGCGGCTCAAGGCGGGCGACGCCGTGCAGCTTTGCGACGGACGGGGCAGCGAATGCGAGGCCGTGATCGAATCGGTCGCGCCGGATTCCGTGACGTTCCGGACGCAGCCGTGGACCGGGGCGAAGAGCGAGCCGGACGTTTCGGTTACGCTGTTTCAGTGCCTGCCGAAAGCCGGAAAGATGGAGACGATCATCCAGAAATGCGTCGAGCTCGGCGCGGCGCGCTTTGTGCCGGTGCAGTCGGAGCGCTGCGTGGTCGTGCTGAAACCGCCGTACGAAGGACGCGTCGAGCGCTGGCAGCGCGTGAGCGAGGAAGCCGCCAAACAGTCGAAGCGCGGCAGAATCCCCGAGGTCGCCCTGCCCGAATCGCTGAACAGGCTCGATTTTTCCGCATTCGACACCGTTCTGGTCGCCTACGAAAACGAACGCACGGTTTCGCTGAAACAGGCGCTTCGCGCGCATCCGTGCCGGAAGCTTGCGGTGATCGTCGGTCCCGAGGGCGGCTTTTCGGAGGACGAGATCGCCGTTCTGACCGCAAAAGGCGCGGTCTCCGTATCGCTCGGCACGCGGATCCTGCGCACCGAGACGGCGGGCATGGCGATGCTCGCGCAGATCATGTACGAGGTGGAGCCGTGAAAGTCGCATTCTACACGCTCGGCTGCAAGGTCAACCATTACGAAACGCAGGCGATGGAGGAGCTGTTCCGCGCGGCGGGGCACGAGGTCGTGCCGTTCGAGGACGAAGCGGACGCCTACGTCGTCAACACCTGCACGGTGACGCAGATCGGCGACAAGAAATCGCGCCAGATCATCTCGCAGGCGCACCGCAGAAATCCGTCTGCCGTGATCGCCGCGGTCGGCTGCTACGCCGAGGTTGCGCGCGAATCGGTTGCGAAGTTAGACGGCGTATCGCTCGTGCTCGGCACCGACGGACGGAAGGACATCGTGCGCTATGTCGAACGCGCGACGCACGAAAAGCTGATCCCAAAACAGCCGGAACCCTTTGCGCGCAGGACCTTTGAGGAGCTTTCCGCGCAGCACGATTCGCGCACCCGTGCGACGCTTAAGGTGCAGGACGGGTGCAACAGCTTCTGCAGCTACTGCATCATTCCGTTCGCCCGCGGCGCGCTGCGCTCGCGCACGCTCGAAAGCACAAAGCGCGAGCTCGAAACGCTTGCGAAAAACGGTTATCGCGAGGTGGTCCTGACCGGCATTCAGCTGTCGCTGTACGGGATCGACCTTGAGGACAAGCCCGAGCTTTCCGATCTCATCGCGCTTGCGGACGGGATCGAGGGCATCGAACGGCTGCGCCTCGGTTCGCTGGAGCCGCGCGTGATCACCGACCGGTTTCTGAAGGTCGCGCAGAACAGCCGCACGCTGTGCCGGCAGTTCCATCTGGCGCTGCAAAGCGGTTCGGATTCGGTTCTGCGCCGCATGAACCGCCGCTACACGACCGCGGAATACCGGGATGCGGTCGATCGCATCCGCGCATGCATGCCGGACGCCGCGATCACCACGGACGTCATTGCGGGCTTTGTCGGCGAGACGGAAGCGGAGCATGAGGAAACCAAGGCGTTCCTCAAAGAGATCGGCTTTGCGCGCATCCACGTGTTTCCGTATTCCAGAAGGAAGGGCACGAAGGCGGACGCGATGGAGGGGCATCTCACCCGCGCGGTCAAGGAGGCGCGGGCAAGGGAGCTCATTGCGATCGGCGACGCGACGGAGAAGGCGTTCATCGACGGCATGATCGGCGAAACGGTCACCGTCATCATGGAGGACGACGGCACGGGCTATACGGGCAATTACGTGCGCGTCCGCTGCGACGGCGTATGCGGCGAGACGGTACGGGCAAAACTGGTATCGCGGGAGGGAACGACCGCGATCGGAACGATCATATAGGAGGTAAAAAGGCATGTGTTTATTCTGTAAGATTGCAGCGGGAGAGATCCCCTCGAAGAAGGCGTACGAGGACGAAACGGTCTACGCGTTCCACGACATCGCGCCGCAGGCGCCGGTGCACATTCTGGTGATTCCGAAAACCCACATCGAAAGCGCGCAGCATCTCAAGCGCGAAGACGACGCGCTGCTCGGGCATATGTTCGAGGTCGCAAGACGGATCGCCGAGGAAAACGGGCTCGACAAGACCGGCTATCGGCTCATCACGAACATCGGCGCGGACGCGGGACAGAGCGTGCCGCATCTGCATCTGCATCTCATCGGCGGCAAAACGCTGAAATGGGACAACTGAGCAAGAATACCGTCGGTGTCAAGTGCGTTGCAGACGCATGCACGAGCGTTACGGAGGAAGAACGGTAGGCTATCAATCGTCAAATGCAGCGACATGTGCGGTGCATTTGACACCTTGCAACGTTCGCCGCCCGGTGCATCTTTGATGCATAGGCGGACGCTGAAAACCAGTCTGCCGAAAGTTTTTCGACAGACTGACCGGAACGGTTGCATTTTCGACAGCTTTCGCGTATAATAATGCGGATGAAGGCACGGGGGAAGGGAAACAAATGGCAGCATCGTTGGACGAAGCAAAACGCATCCACCTGATCGGCATCGGCGGATGCAGCATGAGCGGCATCGCGCGCATCCTGAAGGCGCAGGGGCACACGGTCTCGGGAAGCGATCGCGGGCACACGCAGTTTACCGATCGCGTGGAGGAGGACGGCATCACCGTCTATTACGGACACAGCGCGGAGCAGGCGAAGGACGCCGATCTGATCATCTATTCGGCGGCGATCAAGCCGGACAATCCGGAACGCGCCTACGGACGCGAACACGGCATCCCGGAGCTCGAACGCAGCGTTGCGCTCGGTCAGCTGTCCGCGCGGTTCCATGAGGTCGTCGCGGTCGCGGGCTGCCACGGCAAGACGACGATCACCTCGATGCTTGCGTTTGTCAACGAGGAAGCGAACCTCGACGCGACGGTGCATGTCGGCGGGTTCATGGACCTTCTGGGCGGCGGCGTGCGGCTCGGCAGGAGCGACCTCTTTATCACCGAGGCGTGCGAGTACGTCGAAAGCTTTCTGACGCTGAAGCCGACCGTTGCGATCATCAACAACATCGACAATGACATCTGGATTATTACGGCGATATCGAGCACATCATCGACGCGTTCCGCCGCTTCATCGCGCTCGTTCCGGAGACCGGAAAGGTGCTTTGCTGCACCGACGACGCCTATGTGCGCGATCTTTTGCCGGAGCTCGGGACGAACGTAGAGACCTACGGGCTCAAAAACGGCGACTATCACGCCGATGCGATCGCCTATGACGCGCTCGGCTCGCCCTCGTTCGATCTCTATGATCACGGCGAAAGAATAGGCCGCGTGCAGCTGCACGTCCCGGGACGGCACAACGTCATCAACGCGATCGCGACGTGGGCGGCCGCCAAGCAGTACGGCGTAGACTTTGCGCATTATGCCGAGGCGATGGCGCACTTCCGCAACACGAGCCGCCGGTTCGAGCTTCTTGGCGAAAAGAACGGCGTCAAGGTGTTCCACGACTACGGTCACCATCCGAACGAGATCAAAGAAACGCTCGCCGCGGCGACGCACGTGCCGCACAACCGCATCTTCTGCGTGTTCCAGTGCAACAGCTACACCCGCGCGCGCACGCTGTTCTGCGAAAACGTCACCTGCTTTGCGGATGCCGACGAAGTGCTGGTTCCCGATATCTATCCGGGCCGCGAGGTCGACACCGGCATCGTCCACGCGCGCGACATGGTTGCGGGCATCAATGCAAAGACGCACAACGCGCAGTATCTCGGCACGTTCGAAAACATCGCCGCGTACCTCGACGAACACGCCGAGCCCGGAGACATCGTCATCACGGTCGGTTCCGGCGACGTCTATCGCCAGTCGCAAAAGCTGCTGTAACGTATGTATCAAAAAAGCCTCCGCAGGGAGGCTTTTTTCGTGGTAAAAAGTTATACGGAGGCGTGTTTTCCTCTTTTCGTTCTGAGGAGCGCTTTCCTCTTGTCATTCTGAGGAGTGCTTTTCTCTTGTCATTCTGAGGAGCAAAGCGACGAAGAATCTCCGAACGCCGGAATGCTTTTCCGCTCTGAGATCCTTCACTTCGTTCAGGATGACAACATACATGGAATATGGCAGCCGCAGGCTGACGGGAGGGTTATCATGCCCGAAGCGCCGCGATCAGCCGCAGGCTGACGGGAGGGGTGTCATCCGCGAAGCGCCGCGATCATCGCCTTGGGATCGGGGGCCTTGAACACCGCGCTGCCCGCGACGAGCACGTCCGCGCCCGCCTCGATGCACAGCTTTGCGGTGTCGGGATTCACGCCGCCGTCGATCTCGATCAGCGTCGGGAGGTTTCTTGCCGCGATCTCGGCTTTGAGCGCGCGGATCTTTGAGAGCGTTTCCGGGATGAATGACTGCCCGCCGAAGCCGGGGTTGACGCTCATCAACAGCACGAGATCGCACTCGGAAAGCAGATGCACGCAGGTGCAGATCGGCGTCGCGGGATTCAGCACGACGCCCGCCTTCATACCCGCGGCACGGATCGCCTGCAGCGCGCGGTGCAGATGGCGCTCGGCGCTTTCGACGTGGATCGTGAGAATATCCGCGCCCGCCGAACGGAACGGCTCGATCCAGTCCGACGGATGCTCGACCATGAGATGCACGTCGATCGGCAGATCGGTCAGCGGACGGATCGCCTTGCACATGCCGGGACCGAAGGTGATGTTCGGCACGAAGTTGCCGTCCATGACGTCAAAGTGAACCCAGTCGGCGCCCTGCTCTTTGAGCGCCTCTACGGCCTTGCCCATTGCGGCAAAGTCGGCGGACAGAATCGACGGTGCAATCTTAATCATAGCGGTGTTTTCTCCTTTGCTGATAATCCTTTGCAATTTCGATGTATCGTTCGTAGCGTTCTTCGGTCAGCTCGCCCGAAGCGAGCAGCGGCCTTACGCCGCAGTCCGGTTCGCTCACATGCATGCAGCCGGGGAAGCGGCAGGGGAACGCGCTTTGAAATTCGGGATAGCAGGCGTCGAGTTCCTCCTGTTCGAGCACCTCCGTCTCAAACAGCGAGAACCCCGGCGTGTCGAGCACCGCGCCGCCCGCGTACGGCCAGAGCTCGGCGTGGCGCGTCGTATGCCGCCCGCGCTCGGTCTTTTCGGAGAGCCCGCCGGTTTCGAGGTGCAGTTCGGGAAACAGCGCGTTCAGAAGCGACGATTTTCCGACCGCGGACTGTCCCGCAAAGCAGCTGACCTTTCCGGTGAGCGTTTCGCGCAGCGCGTCGAGCCCTTCGCCGGTCTCGGCGCTGACGGTCAGCGTGTCGAACGCATGGTATTCGCGCAGGAAGGTTTCCAGCACCGCGTCGGAAGCCGTGTCGATCTTGTTGAGCACCGGCACCGGCTTGACCTGCATGCGCATCGCCGCGATGATCAGCCGGTCGACCAGCATCCAGTCCGGCGCGGGCGCGGAGGCGGAAACCACGATCAAAAGCTGATCGATGTTCGCCACGGCGGGGCGGACCGAGAGGTTTTTGCGCGGCAGAATCTCCGCAAGCTTTGCGTAGCCGCTGTCCTGCCGTTCGATGCCGACGCGGTCGCCGACGGTCGGGACGAGACCTTCCCTGCGGAACGCGCCCTTCGCCTTGCACGTCACGGAATCGCCCGCGTCGGTCAGGACCTCGTAGAAGCTTCCTATTCCTTTGAGCAGCAGTCCGTATTCCGTCATTTTGCCGTAAATGTGACGGGCTGCGACGCCGCCGTTTCGCCGTTGACGAGCAGGATCACCGAGCGCGTCACCGGCTCGTAGCCGTAGATCGTGGGGGAGAAGACCGTCATTTCGCTCTCGTAGGCGCGCGTGGTCGAATAGAGGATCACGCGGTACGGAATGTTCTCGTAGTTGACGGCGTCGTACGCGATCTCGACCGTCGATTCGCCCTGCGGAAGCTGCACCGAGAACGAAACATCCGCCTTGCAGTTGCCGAGCGAAGCGCGGTACACGGTCAGCCGGACCGGCGTTTTCGGATCGAGCGACGTATAGGACGACGGGCTTTGCCGGATCACGACGTTGTTGCTCCGCGCAAGGCTCGATTCGGTCACAAACTCCACGGTCAGGTCCGTGAAACCGGCTTCGTAAAGCGTGCGCAGCGCGTCGTCGAGCTGCGTGCCCATCACGCTCGGAAGCGTGCGGACGTGGTCCGGCGCTACGGTCGGTTCCGGCGTCGCTTCCGGCGCCGCGGTCGCCGTGATCTGCGGACGCGCGTCCGTTTCGTCCGCCTCCGGGATGCGCGGCGTTTCCGCGCGGCAGGAGGTCAGATAGATCAGCACAAAGATGCCGATGAGAAGGATCGGCAGAAAGACGCAGAGCGAGATCAGCGCGTAGATCGAAGGCCGCTTTCTCGTGCCCTTCTGTTTGCTGTCGGGATCGTGCACGAACGTGCCGTTCGGATCGGACAGCGAGCGGACGAGATCGGTCCGCATCTCGCGCGCGGTGCGGTAGCGGTCCTCCGGTTCCTTTTCGAGCGCTTTCAGAACGATGTCGTTGAGCACGGTCGGGATCTCGGGATTCTTCTCGATCGGCGGCACCGGCTTATCCTGCAGGTGCATCAGCGCGACGGTGACGGTCGAATCCGAATCGAACGGGACCGAACCGGTCAGCATTTCATAGAGACAGACGCCGACCGAATAGAGGTCGCTCTCCTCGTGCGCGATCGTGCCCTTCGCCTGTTCGGGCGAGATGTAATGCACCGAACCGAGCACCTTTTGCCCGGAGAACGTCACGGTCGTCGCCTTGACCTCGCGCGCGATGCCGAAGTCCGCGAGCTTCACGCGGCCCTTGTCGGTCACGATCACGTTCTGCGGCTTGACGTCGCGGTGGATGATGCCGTGCGCATGCGCGGCGGAAAGCGCGTCCAGAATCTGGCAGGTGATGCCGATTGCGGTGCGCACCGGCAGCGCGCCGTTCGATCCGATCAGGTCCTTGAGCGTGCGCCCCTCGACGTATTCCATGACGAGGTAGGGCAGATCGTTGTACGTTCCGACGCCGTAGGCGCGGACGATGTTCTCGTGCGAGAGGTTCAGGATCGCGCTTGCTTCGCGCTGAAACCTTCGCAGGAACTCCGCGTCGTTCTTGTATTCCTCTTTGAGCATCTTCACCGCGACGTAGCGGCGGTTGCTCATATTGATCGCTTTGTAGACCTGCGCCATGCCGCCGGAGCCGATCAGCTCGACGATGCGGTATTTGCGGTCAAGGATCGTGCCGATCATGCATTGCCTCCGTCGTTCTGAACGAGTACCACGGTGATGTTGTCGCGGCTGCCGAGCTGCAGCGCGCGGGAGATCAGGGACGCGCAGGTGGCGTCAAGGTCGACGCTGTTGCGCAGAAACGCCGCCGTCTCCGCGTCGCTCAGCACGCCGCAGAGTCCGTCCGAGCAGAGCAGCAGCATGTCGCCCCGCTTCCATTCGCACGGGAAAATATCGGACGCGACGCGCGATTCGGTGCCGATTGCGCGGGTGATGAGGTTGCGGCGCGGATGCGTCTTGGCTTCCTCCTCGGTGATGATGCCGCGCCGTACAAGCTCCGCGACGAACGAATGGTCGTGCGTGACCTGACGGATCGTGCTGCCGTCGAAATGGTAGAGCCTCGAATCGCCGACGTTCGCCGCAACGAAATGCGTCTCGTCATAGATCGCCGCGACGAGCGTGCAGCCCATGCCGTACATCGAATCGTCGGACTGCGCGAGCGTGTGCACCGCCGTGTTCGCCTCGCGGAACGCCTTTGTGAGCGCGGCCTCCCAGCCGCCGCTGCACGACGTGAGACGCTCGGTCAGCGTGTCCACGGCCGTCGCGCTCGCCGTTTCACCGGCGCGATGCCCGCCCATGCCGTCCGATACCGCGACCGCGTGGATCGACTCCGTGTCCAGGATGAGATAGCGATCCTCGTTCTGGGAGCGAAGACCTGTTTCCGTTCTACCCGCGCATTTCATTGAGAACCCTCCTTCGAAGCTGTCCGCAGGCGCCGTCGATATCGGCGCCCATTTCCCGCCGCACCGTCGCCGAGATGCGGTTTTCCTCCAACCAGTTCTGGAACCGGTACGCGTGCTGCCGCGTCACGCCGTTCAGTCCGCGTTCCTTGACCGGATTCAGCGGAATGAGATTCACGTGGCACAGCATGCCCTTCAATCGTTTTGCGAGCGCTTTCGCGTCCGCTTCGGAATCGTTGACGCCGCCGATCAGCGCGTATTCGAACACCACGCGCCGTCCCGTGCGTTCGGCATAGGTCTTTGCCGCCTCCAGCACCTGTTCGATCGGGTACGCCTTGTTGATCGGCATCAAAGAACTCCGGACCTCGTTGCTGTGTGCGTGCAGCGAGATCGAGAGCGTCACGTGCGGCGCGTCGTCGATGAAGGTGTAGATCTTCGGTACGAGCCCGCAGGTGGAAAGCGAAATATTCCTTGCGCTGATGTTCGGTCCCGCGGGACTCGTCACGCGCTTTAAAAACGTCACGACGTTGTCGTAGTTGTCCAAAGGTTCGCCGCTGCCCATCAGCACGATGTTCGTCACCGTGCGCGGCTTGTCGGGCGCGGGCGGTTCGTCGCGCTCGATCTCCGCCAGAAAGGAGAGCATCTCGCCGTGCCGGAGCGAACGCACGCAGCCTTCGAGCGTGCTTGCGCAGAACTTGCAGCCCATGTTGCAGCCGACCTGCGTCGACAGGCACACCGTGTTGCCGTAGCCGTAGCGCATCAGAACGCCCTCGACGAGGTTTTCGTCTTCAAGCTCGAACAGGTACTTCACCGTGCCGTCCTTCGCGGAAACGCGCTTCTGAAAGATCTTCGCGCCGCCGAAGGGAATGGCGGAAAGCCGGTCGCGCAAATCCTTCGGGAGGTTTGTCATCTCCGCGGGACGCACGCCCTTCCGGAGCCATTCGGCGACCTGCGCGATGCGGAATTTCGGCACGCCGAACGCGCCGACGGCGTCGGCGATCTCCTGTTCGGTCATGTCCATCCAGTACATTTCAGTCCTCCGTCAAAACTGCGTAATAGAATCCGTTCGTGCCGTCGCGCGTCGGCAGAAGCTGCCGTTCCGATACAAGGCGGAACGCCGGATGCGCAGAGAGAAACGCGCGCACGCGCTCGCCGTTTTCGCGCTTCGAGATCGTGCAGGTCGCGTAAACGAGCACGCCGTTTCGCTTCACACAGCGCGAGCAGACGTCCAGGATCCGGTCCTGTATGCCGGTCAGCTCCGTGATCGTCCGTTCGCTCTTGTTGAGCCGCACGTCCGGCTTGTCGGCAAGCAGCCCGAAGCCGCTGCACGGCACATCGAGAAGAACCGCGTCAAACGCGCCGCAATACGCTTCCTGCGGCTCTGTCGCGTCGATACAGGCGGTGTTCGCCCGCACATGCAGCCGGTTCAGCGTCGCGTCCAGCAGCGCCTTGCGGTGCGGATGCAGCTCCCAAGCTGTGAGCTCTGCCGTGTTCTCCGAAAGCGACGCGAGATATGCCGTCTTGCCGCCCGGCGCGGCGCAGGCGTCGAGAATCTTTTTTCCCCTGACGTCGCCCAAAGCCCTGCAGATCAGCATCGCACCTTCGTTCTGCACCGCAAGCCTTCCGGACAGGAACAGGTCGCTGTGCTCGAGATCGAAGCTCTCACTGAGCCGGACGCAGTTCGGATCGAGCGGACGCCGCTCGGCGTCGACCGGCAGCGCTTCGAGCAGTTCTTCGGTCGTAAAGGGGTACTGCGCGCGCACCTCGGTGCCGACGGGCTTTCGAGAAAGCAGCGCTTCGGTCTCCGCCTCGCCGTAGGATGCGAGCCATTCGCGCACCAGAAACCGCGGGACGCCGTACGCAATCGAAAGCCGTTCTTCGGGATCGTCGGGCAGCGGGGGAAGCGCGTCGCGCTCGCGGTCGAGCCGCCGCAAAACCGCGTTGACCAGTCCGGCGCTCGGCGCCTTGCCGACCTCGCGGCAGAGCGAAACCGATTCGTTGACGACCGCGTGGGAGGGCGTGTTCAGAAACAGCAGTTCCGTGCCCGCCATGCGCAGCAGGTTGCGCACCGTGCGCTTCTGCCGCTTGCAGAAATGCGACAGCATATAGTCGAGATACGCGCCGCGCACGATCGTCTCGTTGACGAGCGCGTAAAGATACGGCACGTCCGACGGCGCAACGGTCCTTGCCGCGTCCTTCAGAGCGAGATTTGCGTATGCGCCGTCCTCAAAGATGGAAACGAGCGTTTCGAGCGCCGCGCGCCGCACGCTCAGCATAGGCGTTTTCCGTCGAGCGGACACCCGCGCACAAACGCAGCCGCGTCCATGCGCTTTTTGCCGCTTGCCTGCAGGGACAGAATCTCCAGCGCGCCGTCCGCGCACTGCACAAACAGCCGCCCGTTCCGCTCGATCAGCGTACCGGCAGGCACATCGAACGACGCGTCCGAGCGCCGCGTTTCCCAGAGCTTCAGCGGCTGCCCGTCGAGCAGCGCGCTCGCCGCGGGCCACGGATTCGTGCCGCGCACAAGGTCGTGCACCGCCTTGCAGGGAAGCGAACAGTCGATCCTGCCGTCCTCCTTGGTCAGCATGTGACAGACGGTTGCCGCCGCCTCGTCCTGCGGGGTGCGCGAAAGCGTTCCCGCCCCGAGCGCGTCGAGCGTTTCGGAGAGCAGCCCGGCGCCGAGAATCGCAAGGCGGTCGGACAGCTCGCCGTAGGTTTCGTTTTCTCCGATCGGCGTGCGCGCCTGCAGCAGAATGTCGCCGGTGTCCATGCCGATGTCAGTCAGCATGGTCGTGACGCCGGTTTCGGCTTCGCCGTCGATGATCGCGCTCTGGATCGGCGACGCGCCGCGGTACTTCGGCAGCAGCGAGCCGTGCACGTTGATCGTGCCGTATTTCGGGATCGCAAGGTTCTTTGCGGAGAGAAGCTGTCCGAACGCCGCGGTGACGCAAAGATCCGGCGCAAAGGCTTCCATCGCCGCAACGCCGTCCTTCGAACGGATCTTCTCAAACTGCAGAACGGGCACGCCGCGTTCGAGCGCAAGCGCCTTGACCGGCGGCGGCGTCAGCACCGCTTTCCGCCCGACGGGGCGGTCCGGCTGCGTAAAGACGCACAGGGTATCGCCGCGTGCGATCAGCATCGCAAGCGAGGGAAGCGCAAATTCGGGCGTGCCTAAGAATGCGATCCGCATGTTATTCCGGTTCCTTCCAGTCGGCGGGCGGTTCGGTGACCAGACGCTTGTAGACCTTGCCGTCCAGATGATCCGTCTCGTGGAAGACGGCGCGGGCAAACAGCCCTTCGCCCTCGTATTCGTAGAGATCGCCGTGACGGTCGTACGCCTCGACCTTGACCTTGTTCGGACGCACGACGTAGCCGCTTTCGCCGGGGAAGGAGAGACAGCCTTCCATGCCGCCCTGCTCGCCGGAGGATTCCAGAATCACGGGATTGACCATTTCCACGGGGCCGTCGCCTACATCGATGACCAGCACGCGCCGGAGCACGCCGACCTGCGGCGCAGCAAGTCCCACGCCGTCCGCGTTGTTCATGGTCTCGATCATATCGTCGATGAGCACGGAAAGCTTTTCATCGAACTTTTTGACGTCCTTGCACACCTTGTAGAGCGCGGGATCGTCGTTTTTGCGAATATTGCGTAACGCCATACCAAAACCTCCGTTTTCAAACAATTATTATACTGTTTTTCTTGACCTTTGTAAATAAAATCGGTAAAATATCCGTGAAATCGTTCGATTCAACCGCAGGTGGAGAGTAAAACGGACCGACTCAACCGTACGGATAGAACGATTTTGACCGACTCAACCGACAGGGTAGAGGAAAATCCGCAAATTCAACCGACGGTCGATGGTTCTTTTTCGACGGGTTTGTTATGCTGTAGCCGACAAAAACAGGGAGGAAACAACCATGGAACAAAAAGAAACGCTCGGCAAGCGCATTGCCGCACTCAGAAAAGAAAAAGGTCTCACGCAGGAACAGCTTGCCGAAAAGGTCGGCGTCTCCGCGCAGGCGGTCAGCAAATGGGAAAACGACATCAGCTGTCCGGACATCACGCTGCTGCCGCTTTTGGCCGATCTGTTCGACGTCTCGGTGGACGAGCTCTTGGGCGTCAAGCCGGTCGAACCGCACGTTATCATTTTAGATAAGGATGAAGTGCCGAAGGACGATCCGAAGAAGAGCTTCAAATTCGAATGGAACAGGCACAGCGGCAACTGGCAGACGATCGCGTTCTGCATCGGCGCGATCCTTGTATGCCTGTTCTTCCTGCTGCACAGCGTAGCGGGCATGTTCCCCTATGAAAAGCTGGAGCCGCCGATGAAGGGCTGGGACGTCGTATGGCCGCTGCTGATCTTCACGCTCGGTCTGATCTCGATCAGAAGCAGCATCACGTTCGGCTCCGTCATGATGGGCTTCGGCGGCTATGAATTCGTCCGTCGCATCCTTTTGACTTACGGCAACACGACGCTGCCCGAAGTCCGCTGGTATGTAATCCTGCTGATCGGCGCGATCATCGCGCTCGTGATGGTCATTCTCGGCAAGACGCATGTTTTCCGCAGAAAGCAGAAGTACGCCGCGAAAAACAACTCGGACCGCAAGCCGACGCTCGACTACTCGGACGACAACAACTATCTGGAAGCCGACATGAGCTTCGGGAACAGTTACATCACCTATGACCGCGAGGTGCTCGCGGGCGGCAGCATCGACTCGAACTTCGGCGACTATACGATCGACCTTCGCAACGTCATCACGTTTGTGCCGGACTGCCTTTTGAAGATCGACCAGAACTTCGGCAACATCACGATCCTGCTGCCGCGCCATGTCCGCATGGTGAAGTCTTCCGACACCTCGTTTGCGGCGTTCACCTGCACCGGCGATCCCGATCCGGACGCGACGCAGAACATCATCATCCGCGCGGACGTCAACTTCGGTTCGCTGCAGGTCAAGTACCTCTGATTCCACAAAAACAAAAAACCGGTCGGGGAGCACCCGACCGGTTTTTGTCATGCAATGAAACGGTATGCAGCGCCGCTGCACGATACGAGATCCTGTCCCGCGTCTTTATTTCAGCGCTTCCTGCATCGCGTCCTCCTCATACTGGTGCATGTAGAGGTCGTGATAGTAGCCGCCTTTTTTCAGCAGCGTTTCGTGATCGCCCTGCT
This sequence comes from Clostridia bacterium, assembly GCA_017428025.1. Classification (GTDB taxonomy): domain Bacteria; phylum Bacillota; class Clostridia; order Christensenellales; family CAG-138; genus UBA3792. Next base: position 35,946 of record JAFRRO010000065.1, on the reverse strand, counting down.
CGACGATCGCGCCGCCGCGAATGACGAGAATGCGGTCCGCGTTGCGGATCGTCGAAAGACGGTGCGCCACGACGATGCTCGTGCGGCCCTTCAGCACTTCGGTGATCGCGTTCTGGATCAGCTGCTCGGTCTCGGTGTCGATCGAGCTCGTCGCCTCGTCGAGCACGAAGATCTGCGGGTTCGCAAGGATGACGCGCGCAAACGAGATCAGCTGCTTCTGACCGGTCGACAGCCGTACGCCGCCTTCGCCGACCTCGGTGTCGTAGCCCTTCGGCTGACGCTCGATGAATTCGTCCGCGTGGACCATCGCCGCCGCGCGGCGCACGCGCTCCTCGTCCGCGTCGGGACAGCCGAAGCGGATGTTGTCGCGGATCGAGCCGGAGAACAGATGCGGCTGCTGCAGAACGTAGCCGAGAGACGATTGCAGCCACAGCTGCGAACGCTCGCGATAGTCTTTGCCGTCGATCAGGATACGTCCCTTCTTGGGCTCGTAGAAGCGGCAGATGAGGTTGACGATCGTGCTCTTGCCCGCGCCGGTCTCGCCGACGAGCGCCACGGTTTCGCCCGCGCGGATGTGCAGGTTGAAGTCCTGCAGAAGCGGTTCGGATTCCTTATAATAGAAATCCACATGGTCGAAGGCGATGTCGCCCTCGATCGGCTCCCAGTTTTCGCGCTTCGGATCCATCGTCGTGCCGTATTTCGCCTCGGCTTCGGGCGTGTCCCTGACTTCGGATTCGGTATCTAAAAGTCCCAGTACGCGCTCGGCGCTCGCTTGCGCGCTCTGCATGTCGGCAAAGATGCCCGCAAGCTGCTGGATCGGATCGAAGAGGCTCGACGCGTAGTTGATGAACGACACGAGCGTGCCCGCCGTGATGACGCCGATGAAGGTTTCCTCGCCGCCGAGCGTCGCCTGCACGCCCGCGCCGCCGAAGATCAGCGCAAGCGCCGTTCCGATCGCGCCGAGCGAGATGACGAGCGGGAAGAACGTTGCGGAAAGGACGGACGCCCGGATGCTTGCCCTGCGCATGTCGGTCGTGATCGCCTCGAACTCCGCCGCGTTCTGTTCCTCGCGCACGAGCGTCTTGGTCGTCATCGCGCCCATGATGCCCTCGTTGAACGCGCCGGTGATGCGCGAGTTGTGGCGGCGCGCCACGCGCTGATAGCGCAGGATCGCGCGCTGGATATAGAGGCTGACGACCGCAAGCGGGGGAATGACCGCCGCAACGATCAGCGCGAGCTTCCAGTTGAACGAGAACATCGCCGCAAAGCAGAACACGATGTAGAAGAACGACCAGAGGAAGTCCGTGATGCTCCACGCGATCATATCGGAGAGCCGCGCGACGTCGCTGACCATGCGCGCCATGAGATAGCCCGTGGAGGTCTTGTCGTAGTACGAGAAGGACAGCGTCTGCAGCTTGAGATACGCCTCCTGACGGATCGCGTAGGAGATCGCCGTTTCCATCTGTCCGGACCGCCCGATGAAGCGCGTCGTGAAGAATCCCTGGAGGATGACGAGCGCCGCGTAGATCGCAAAGAAGATCCACAGTCCGTCGGTCGTAGGCGTGTCGGCGGGGCGCACAAACCGGTCGATCGCAACGCGCGTCAGCACGGGGTAGAGCGCGTCGATGATCGAAACGATCAGCATGGAGATCAGGATGCGGACAAACAGCCCGCGGTTGCGCAGCGCATAGCCGAACAGCCGCTTCCAGAGCTTGCCGTCCATCTTGGCTTCCTTATCGAATTCGAGTTCGTTGTCGTAACTCATGCGATTGCACCTCCTTCCGCAGGGTAGTCCTGGATGATCGCGATGCGCCGGTAGAGACCGTCCTCCCGGATCAGTTCGTCGTGCGTGCCCTGCTGCACGAGTCTGCCGCGGTCGAGCACCAGTATGCGGTCCGCCTCGCACAGTGTCGTGATGCGGTGCGAGATGATGAACAGAATGCCGTCGCCGTGATGGCTTTTCAGCGCCGCGCGGATCTTCGCGTCGGTCTCGGTGTCGACCGCGCTCATCGAGTCGTCGAAGATCATGATCGGCGCGCGCTGCATCAGCGCACGCGCGATCGCCACACGTTGCTGCTGTCCGCCCGAAAGCGTGACGCCGCGTTCGCCGACGACGGTATCGTAGCCGTCCGCGAACTTCTCGATGACGTCGTGGATCGCCGCCTCGCGCGCCGCGGTTTCGAGCGCTTCGCTCGTCGCATCGGGAACGGTCAGCGTGATGTTCTCGCGGATCGTGCGCGAATACAGGAACGGTTCCTGCAGGACGATCGCGATGTTTTTGCGCAGCAGGTGATGGTCGATGTCGTTGATCGGCACGCCGTTGATCGTGATCTCGCCCTCGTTTACGGTGTACAGGCGCTGCAGAAGCTGCACGAGCGAGCTCTTGCCGCTGCCGGTGCTGCCGAGGATCGCCACGGTCTCGCCCGCGTGCGCGGTGAAGCTGATGTCGTCGAGCACGTCGTTTTTCGCGTCGTAGCCGAACGAAACATGCGAGAACGTGATGTCGCCGCGAAGGCTCAGATCGGTCCGCGCCTTGCCGGGCTCGGTTTCGTCTTCGGCGGTCATGATCTCGTTGAGACGGTCGAGCGAAACGGTCGCCTTGCCCATGTCGGCGAGCACGCGGCCGAGCTGACGCACCGGCCAGGTCAGGCGGCTCGTCAGCGACAGGAACAGATAGATGTCGCCGAGCGTGAACGGATCGGCGGTGCCGCGCGTCTTGACATAGAAGAGGATGCCGCACGCGAGCGACAGCGCGATCTGCAGATATCCGACCGCGTCCGAACCGCCCCAGTAGAAGCCGAGCAGGTTGACGAGCCGGATGTTCTTTTTTGCAAAGTCGCGGTTCAGCGCGGTGAACTTGTCGTACTCGGCGCGCTCCTGTCCGAACGCGCGCACCACGCGCACGCCGGTCAGGTTCTCCTGAATCGCCGTGGACAGCGCGCCTTCGGCTTCGTCGACGTCGGAGAAGTATTTGCGCACAAAGCGGAAGTACAGGAAGCTCGACGCGGTCAACAGCGGCATGACCGCCATCGAGATCAGCGCCATCTGCCACCGGATCGCGAACATCAGCGCGGCGGCGACGACGAACATCACCGCGATGCGCACGATTTCCATCAGCTGATTCGTGATGAAGCCGCGCACCGTTTCGACGTCGGACGTGCAGCGCTGCACGAGATCGCCGGTCGAGATATGCTTGTGCCAGTCGTACGGCACGGCGTTCAGCTTGCGGTAGAGCATGTCGCGCATCTTCTTCGCCATGCGCTCCGCGCCCTTCGCCACGTTGCGGCGGCGCAGGAAGGTAAACAGTCCGTTCAGCGCCGTAAACAGGAAGAACGCGAGACCGCAGAGCCAGTAGCTTCTGCCGAGCGGACCGAGCGCTTTGAGCCGTTCGAACAGAGCCGCCGGAACGGACGGGTTCTGCCCGAGCAGCACGTAGTCGAGCGTATAGCTCGTTACAAGCGACGACAGATACAGCGCGACGATGCTGAGGACGACCTCGATCGCGCCGAGCAGAAATACGCCGATCGAACCCCGGAACGCGGGGAGAAACAGCGGTTTGTATCGATCTTTTTTCGTCATATTAAAACATCTCCTGCGGATTCACCTCCAGGACTGCCTCGCGGCAGACCGTGCGGTGAAGGTCGTGAAATGCCGTGATCGTGCGCACGGCGCTTTTGAGCCGTCTGGTGCGCAGCAGCTTGATCACGATCTGGTATCTGGAGTATCCGGAGATCCGCGCGATCGGCGCTTCCGCCGCGACGAGCAGCAGAAGATCGTTCTTTCCTTCGTCGCCGAGCACGGACAGCAGCTCCGCCTCCAGTTGTTTTGCATAGTCGAGACACCCGCGCTCCGCGGTCTGTTCGTCGCGATCGGCGAACACGATGCGCAGAAACAGCGAGAACGGGGGATAGAGCAGCTTTTTGCGCTCCATAATCTCGTAGTGGAAGAAGCCGACGTAGTCCTGCGCCTTCGCGAAGCGGATGATCGGGTGCTGCGGCTCGTAGGTCTGCAGCACGACGCGCCCCGGCAGATTGTCGCGTCCCGCGCGTCCGGCGACCTGCGTCAGAAGCTGAAACGTGCGCTCCGGCGCGCGGTAGTCCGGCAGGTTCAGCGTCGTATCGGCGGAGACGACGCCGACGAGCGTGACGTTCGGGAAATCGTGTCCCTTCGCGATCATCTGCGTGCCGATCAAAACCTGCGCGTCGCCGCGGTGGAACGAGGACAGCAGCCGTTCGTAGCTGCCCTTTTCGCGCATCGTGTCGGTGTCCATGCGAAGCGTTCTGACCGACGGGAACAGCCGGTGCACGGCTTCTTCGACCTGTTCGGTGCCGATGCCGAACTGCTTGATAAACGGCTTCTTGCAGTTCGGACACTCCTTGGGCAGCGGCTTCACGGCGCCGCAGTAGTGGCAGCGCGTGCGCGATTCCGACTTGTGGTAGGTCATCGAAATGTCGCAGTTGTCGCACTTCAATACGTACCCGCAGCTTCGGCAGCTGACGAACGTCGCGTAGCCGCGCCGGTTGATGAACAGCATCGCCTGTTGTCCCATGCCGAGACACTCGGACAGCCGCTCGACGAGCTTGTCGGAGAAGATGCTGTTGTTGCCCATCAGCAGCTCGTCGCGCATGTTGACGACCTCGACGGTCGGCAGCGGTCTGCCCTCGACGCGCTCTTTGAGTTCCAGCAGCCGGTATTTTCCGGACAGCGCGCGCGAATAGCTCAACAGAGAAGGGGTGGCGCTGCCCAGAACCAGCGTGCCGCCGAGCTCGCGCACCCGCTTTGCGGCGATCTCGCCCGCAAGGTAGCGCGGCTGCGATTCGCTCTGATAGCTCGATTCGTGCTCCTCGTCGACGATCACAAGCCGGAGCCGTTCCGTCGGGGCGAAGATCGCGCTTCTTGCGCCGATCACGATGTCCGCAAGACCGAGCCGGATGCGCCGCCATTCGTCGAAGCGCTCGCCGGCGGAAAGCCTGCTGTGCAGCACCGCGATGCGGTCGCCGAACCGGTCCGTGAACCGTCCGACGGTCTGCGGCGTCAGCGAGATCTCCGGCACGAGCACGATCGCCTGACCGCCCTTTTTGAGGCAGTCCTCGATCGCTTTGAGGTAGACCTCCGTTTTGCCGCTGCCGGTCACGCCGTGCAGCAGCAGGACCGAGCCGTTTTGCGCGTCCATCGCTTCGTCGATCGCCTTTGCGGCGCTTGCCTGCGCCTCCGTCAGCGTGTGGGCGGGCGTGTGGATGCGAAGCTTCTGCGGACGGCGGAAAACCGTTTCGCTCTGCTCGACCAGCATGCCGCGCGCAATCAGCGCGTTGACCGCCCCCGTCGAATTCGGATAGAACGCGTTGATGTCGGGCACCGACGCCTCGGCGTTGATCCTTGCGACAAGCTCCAGAACGCGCTTCTGCGCCGGCGCGCGCTTCAATGAATCGAGCGCGGCTTCGACGTCAAGCCCGTCCGCAAGGCAGACGGTGTGCACGCGCTTTTCCTTGATGCGCATACCGCGAAGCTGCGCCGGAATCATGAGCCGCAGCGCGTCGACGAACAGGCAGTGATACGCGTCCTGCATCCATTCGGCAAGCGCGATCTGCTCGGGAAGAAGCACGGGGTAGGGCTCGATGATCTTCGCGACGTCCTTGATCTCCGGATAGTCGGAGGTCTCCTTGCGCGCGACGACAAAGCCCTCTTTGAAATGATCGCCGAGCCCGAACGGCACCAGCACATGATGCCCGACGGACACGGGAAGTCCCTCGGGGATGCGGTAGGTGAACCGGCGGTCCACCGCGCTGTGCGCGATGTCTACGATGATCTCGGCAAACATGTGTTTCTCCGTATTCAGAAAAAATGCCCGTTACGCGAACGCAACGGGCAAAAGAAGATCGGTTCAGCCCTCTTTCGGTGCGTTCAGAACCAGTTTGTCATGATACAGTTCATCCACAGCCATGGAGACCGGCTTGTTGGAGCCGAGCTTCTCGGGATGATCCTGCAGCTGACGCGCGCGGTTGGCGACCGCGGTCACCAGAAGATAGCGGCAGCCCGCCTTCTGGACCAACTCGTTCAGAGAAGGATAATTCATCATATCGTTTCGCCTCCTGTCAGTTTCGTAATCAATGTCTGATTCCTTGCCGTGCGGTTGAGTTCCGCCGAAAGGATTGCTTCCATATCCGCAACCGCCTCTTCCACGACGTCGTTGATGACCATGTAGTCGTAGTCGGGCAGTTTTTTGAGTTCTTCGAGCGCCGTTGCGGTGCGTACGTCGATCGATTCCTGCGTCTCGGTGCCGCGCCCCACGAGCCGGTCCTTGAGAACCTTAAGCGACGGGGGAGCGATGAACACGAGCACCGCGTCGGGGCAACGGGATTTGACCTTCATCGCGCCCTGCACGTCGATCTCGAGGATCACGTGGTTGCCCTTGTTCCGCTCCGTTTCGACGAACGCCTTCGGCGTGCCGTAGTAGTTCATGCCGAACACGTGCATATACTCGAGGAACGCATCCTCATCGATCATGCGGTCGAACTCCTCCTTGGTGCGGAAGAAGTAGTGCACGCCCTCGATTTCGCCGGGACGCGGCGCGCGCGTCGTGACGGACACGGACATTCTGATCTCCGGATGCTTCTGCATCAGCGCCGCGTTGACGGTTCCCTTGCCGACGCCTGCGGGACCGGAGACGACGATCAACAATCCCTTTTTCTTTCTTGCCATAAACGCTCCTTATCCTTCCGCGCGATAATCGGCGCAAAGCCTTCGCGCGATGGTTTCCGTCTGCAGCGCGGAGAGCACGACGTGGCCGCTGTCCATCATCAGAACCGCGCGGGTTTTTCTGCCGCAGCTTGCGTCGATCAAAAGCCTGTGTTCGCGCGCGTCCTGCACGATGCGCTTGACGGGCGCGGATTCCGGACCGATCACGGCGACGATGCGCGCCGCCGAGACGATGTTGCCGAAGCCGATCGAGACCAGTTCCAGATTCTTCATGCGCTTACTCCACGTTCTGTATCTGCTCGCGCAGCTTTTCGATCTCCGCCTTGCAGCCTAAAACGGCCTTGGTCAGCTCGGCGTCGTTCGCCTTGCTGCCGATCGTGTTGCACTCGCGGTTCATCTCCTGCACGATAAAGTCCATATTGCGTCCGACCGGCTCCGACGCCTCGAGATAGGCGCGAAACTGCGTGATGTGGCTCTTGAGCCGCACCAGTTCCTCGTCGATGCAGCAGCGGTCCGCAAACAGCGCAACCTCGGTCGCAAGCCTTGCGCGGTCGATCTCGGCGTCCGAAAGAACGCTTTCGATGCGCTCGTTGAGCTTTCTGCGGTAGTCCTCCGCAACAAACGGCGCGCGAGAGAGAATCTGCTCCCGGTACGCGTCCATCTGATTGACGCCCGAAGCGAGCGCGGCCTTCAGCCGTTCACCCTCGGCTTTTCGCATTACAAGCATCGCGTCGAGCGCCTGATTCGTCGCTTCCTTCGCGAGCGCGATCAGCGTGTCGGTATCCTCATCTGCGGGGACGATCTCCGTCACGTCCGGCAGACGCAGGACGTTTGAAAGCGTCAGGTCGTTCGGCAGATGCAGCGTTTCGTTCGCTTCGTCTGCGGCATAGACATATGCCTTGAGCAGCACCGCGTCCACGCGCACGGTCTTCGCGTCGCTGCGCGTGTTGCGGTAGTTCACAAACACGTCGACGTGTCCGCGGGCAAGCCGCTTTGCGATCGCGGCGCGGAGCGGATCTTCGATGCACGAAAGAATGCGCGGCAAGCGCATCGACACATCGAGAAACCGATGGTTGACGCTCTTGAGTTCGACGGTCAGTTCGCGTCCGTCGCGGGCAGCCGTGCCCTTTCCGTATCCGGTCATGCTGTTCATGAAATCTTCCTCCGCAAATCCACAGTATACCATATTCCGGTCACAAAACACAAGACCGGAAGCGGATTTTCTTAAGAAAACAATCGGTAAAGCTCGTCCGCGCCGGGCGGATCGAGCGGGGAACCGTCCGAAAACCGGAAACCGGCGTCCGTGATGCGTCCGATGACCGCCGAGGGAATGCCCGCAGCTTCGAGCGCGCGGCACATCCGTTCGCCGTCGGGACAGGCGATCAGCATCGAACCGCTGGCGATCAGCCGGTACGGATCGATCCCGAACGGGGCGCAGACCGCCCGCGTTTCCTCGCGCACGGGGATCGCGTTCCGATCCGCAACCGCGCCGCATTGCGTCTGCGCGGCAAGCTCCCAGATCGCGCCGAGCACGCCGCCCTCGGTGACGTCGTGCATTGCGTGCGCGCCGTTTTGAAGGGCGATACGGCTTTCGGGCACGACGGAAAGATACTGCGAAAAGCCCTGCGCCGAAGCGAGCAGGGAGGCGGGGACGTCCGTGAGCCGGTCCGCAAAATCGGTCGCAAGCAGCATCGTGCCCTCGAGTCCCGCCCATTTGGTCATCACGATCGCGTCGCCCGGCTTTGCGCCGCAAAGTACCGCTTTGCGCGGCGTCTTTGCAAGCACCGTCGTGCAGGTCACAACGCGCGTCACGGCGTCCGTGACCTCGGTATGCCCGCCGAGAATGTCCACGTTTGCCGCGCGCGCCGCCGCTTCGAGATCGTCCGCAATGCGGTCGATCATCTCCTCCGTCGCGGACGGCGGCAGAAGCAGCGTGACCAGAAGCCCGACCGGCTCCGCGCCACCCGCCGCCGCGTCGTTGCAGTTGACGTGCACGGAAAGCGCGCCGATGTGATTCCAGTCGGCGGAGGTGATGGGATCGCAGCTTGTCACAATGTATTCGTCTCCGAAATCGAGCATCGCGCAGTCCATGCCGATGCGCGGCGCGCCGAAGGATTCTTTGCGCGTTGCGTGAAATTTCCGGAGGATCAGCCGTTCGAGGGCGTCATTTTCCAGTTTGCCGAGTTTCATTTGCCTAATTTCTCTAAAAATTCCGTTTCGGAAAGCATCGGGATGCCGAGCGCTTTCGCCTTGTCCGCCTTGCTGCCGGCGCTTTCGCCGACGACCACGAACGAGGTCTTTTTGGACACGCTGCCCGCCGCCTTGCCGCCGTTTTGTTCGACCAGCGCTTCCGCATCGCGGCGCGAGAGCGTCGCGAGCGTTCCCGTGATGACGACCGTCATGCCCGAAAGCGGCAGATTGTCGCCCGCAGGCTTTTGCACCTCCTCAGGCTGTACGCCGCGTTCGAGCAGCAGGTCGATCTGCGCGGCGATGCGCGGATCGCGGAAGAAGGTAAAGACGTCCTTTGCCACGACTTCGCCGACGTCGTCGATCGCGTTCAGCGCTTCTTCGTCTGCCTGCCGCACCGCGTCGAGCGTGCCGAAGGTGTTTGCGAGATCGCGCGCCGTCTTCGTGCCGACGTTCGGGATGCCGAGCGCGTAGAGGAACGCGGAAAGCGGACGGTGCTTGCTCGCCTCCAAAGCGTCCAGAAGGTTCTGCGCCTTTTTGTGCCCGAACCGGTCGAGCGCGGCAAGCTGCTCGTGCGAGAGCGCGTAAAGCTCCGGAATCGTCGTGATGCCGAACGCGTCGATCAGCTGTTCGGCGGTCTTGCCCGCAAACGTGTCGATGTCCATTGCGTCGCGCGAGGCGTAATGCTCGAGCCGCGCCGCGATCTGCGGACGGCAGGAGAGGGAGTTGGTGCAGTAGAGGTGCGCGCCGCGCATCTCGACGTGCGCGCCGCACTGCGGACACACGGTCGGCTTTTCGACGGGACGCAGGGGAACGTCGTCCGGCACCGCGCCCAAAATTTCCGGAATCACGTCGTTGCTCCGGCGGATGAACACGCGCGAGCCGATGCCGACGCGCTTTCTCTGTACGTCGTCCCAGTTGTTCAGCGTCGCTTTTTTGACCGTCACGCCAGAAAACTCCACGGGTTCGATGTGCGCAAGCGGCGTGAGCTTGCCGGTCCTGCCGACCTCCCACGTCACGTCGCTGACGGTCGCGGTCAGCTCCTCGGCGGCGAATTTGTACGCCATCGCCCACCGCGGGAACTTCTCGGTCGCGCCGAGACTCTCACGCAGCGCAAAGTCCGTGACCTTGACCACCATGCCGTCGATGAGAAAGTCGAGCGTATCGCGGCGCTTTGCCGCCTCGTCGATCTCCGAAAGGATCTCCTCGGCGGTTCTGAGGTATTTCGTAAACGGGCTGACGGGCAGACCGTTTTCTTTCAGGAATGAGAGCATTTCCTGCTGATCGTGCAGTTCTTTGCCCTCGATGTAGCCGACGTTGTAGCAGATGACGTCGAGCTTTCTTGCCGCGGTCACCGCGGGATCGAGGTTTCTGAGAGCGCCCGCCGCGGCGTTGCGCGCGTTTTTCAGCGGTTCCGTCGCGGTGCGGTTGTACGCTTCGAGCACGGAAAGCTTCATGATGCATTCGCCCTGCACCTCCATGCGTCCTTTGAACGGGATCGTGAGCGGCACCGAGCGGATCGTGCGGATCTGCGGCAGGATCGCTTCGCCGACGACGCCGTTGCCGCGCGTCGCGCCCTGAACGAGCACGCCGTTTTCGTAGGTGAGGTTCACGGTCAGTCCGTCGAACTTGTATTCGAGTCCGAACAGCGGCGGCACGGGGGAGGCTGCCGTAACCTTGCGGATGAAGTCCGCGAGCGCTTCGGGCGTGCGGACCTTGTCGAGGCTCCAGAGCCTGCCGAGATGCGTATGCTGCGCAAAGCTCTTCTGCGGCGCGCCGCCGACGCGCAGCGTGGGGCTGTCCGGCAGCACGACGCCGGATTCCGCCTCGAGTTTTTGCAGTTCGTCGTAGAGCGCGTCGTATTCGGCGTCGGAAACGAGCGGGGCGTCCTGTTCATAGTACGCCGCCGCGTAGCGGTTCAAAAGCTGTACGAGTTCGGTCTGTCGGTCCATGTCATTTCTCCAGAATTTCGAGCGGGGCGAAGCCTGCCGCCAGTTTTTTCACGGCGCCGTTGTCGAACCGGATCTGCACGATCATCGACGCGCCGCCGCCGTCGGTGCCGAGGATCACGCCGTCGCCGAATACCTTGTGCCGTACGCGGTCGCCGACCTTGCCGGAAAATGTCTTTGCGGCGGTCTTGACCGGCTCCGGTCGGGTGCCGACGTCCGCGGCGGCGGGTTCCTTGCGCCTTGCCGGGATCGCCGCGGTGAAGAACGACGAGCGCGCGGGCGTTTCGTACCGGTACTGCGACGCCGCGGCGCGCGGTTTCGGCGCGTTCGGCAGCCGGATCGCGTCGCCCATTTCGGTCAGAAACCGCGAGGGCAGCGCCGGTTCCGTGCGTCCGTAGAGCGTGCGCTCCCTGGCGTAGGAGAGGAACAGCCGCTTCTTGGCGCGTGTCACGCCGACATAGCAGAGACGGCGCTCCTCCTCGAGCTTGTCGTCGTCGTAGCTCGACTGTCCGGAGGGGAACAGCCCTTCCTCGAGCCCGCAGAGGAACACGTTCGGGAACTCCAGTCCCTTCGCCGCGTGCAGCGTCATCAGGTTCACGCAGCCGTTCGTCTCGTCGACGTTGTCCGCCTGCGAGAACAGGGCGACGTTCGTCAGAAACGCCTGCAGCACGTTGCCGTCGTTCGCCGTGTAGCCGCGCTCGAACTCCTCGATGTAGCCGATGAATTCCTCGACGGTCTCCGCGCGGGATTCGTAGTTTTCTTTTTTGTCGTCGCGCAGATACGCGTCGTATCTGATCGTATCGAGCAGCGTCCGCGTAAAGTCCGCAAGCGGCATCGAATCGAACTTTTCGTACAGTCCCTGAAACAGATCGAGGAACGGGAAGAACTTTGCCGCGGTTCTTGCAGGCAGGTCCTGCGAGTCGATTGCCGCGCTCATGAACGGGATGTTTCGCGCATGCGCGTTGTTGACGAGATCGACGATGCTCTTTGCGCCGATGCCGCGCGGCGGCAGATTGACCGCGCGCAGGAACGCCTCGTCGTCCGCCGGGTTCAGAATCAGCCGGAGATACGCGAGGATGTCCTTGACCTCCGCGCGCGAGAAGAACGACACGCCGCCGTACACACGGTAGGGGATCAGGAAGCTTTTGAGCATCATTTCAAGGACGCGGCTTTGCGCATGCGTGCGGTAGAGAATCGCAAAGTCGTCGTAGCGCGCGCCGAGCCGCGCCGCGTTCGCGATGCGCGAGCAGATGTAGTACGCCTCGTCGCGCTCGTCGTTCGCCTCGTGCACGTCGATCGGTTCGCCGCCCTTGTCGGCGGTCCAGAGCTTCTTTTCCTTGCGTCCCTTGTTGTTCTGAATGACCGCGTTCGCCGCGTCCAGGATGCGCTCGGTCGAACGGTAGTTCTGCTCGAGGCGGATCACCCTGCAGCCTTCGAAGTCCTTCTCGAACTCGAGGATGTTGCGGATGTCCGCGCCGCGCCACGCATAGATGCTCTGGTCGTCGTCGCCGACCACGCAGAGATTCTTATGCACCTTCGCAAGCAGATTCACGATGTGATACTGGGCAAGGTTCGTGTCCTGATATTCGTCGACGAGGATGTAGCGGAAGCGGTCGCGGTATTTTTCGAGCACGTCGGGACACGTCTCGAACAGCCGGATCGTGCACAGCAGCAGATCGTCGAAGTCGAGCGCGTTCGCGTCCTTCAGGCGCTTTTCATAGAGCTTGAACGCCTCGAGCACCTGCGACGGCTGGCCGGTCTCGCGCAGGAACGCAAGCGGGGAAAGGGAGTGGTTTTTCGCATGCGAAAAGATCTCCGCGAGCATGCGCTTGGTATAGACCTTGTCGTTGAGATTCAGGTCCTTGATGCAGTGCCCGATCAGCGACTGCTGATCCTGCTCGTCGTAGATGATGAACGTTTTGCCGTAGCCGAGCCGGTCAATCTCCATCGAGAGAAGCCTTGCGCAGAACCCGTGGAACGTCGCAACCCAGATCGCGTGCGCGTCGGTCGAAACGAGCGCATCCACGCGCTCGCGCATCTCCTTTGCGGCTTTGTTCGTGAAGGTCAGCGCCAGAATGCGATACGGCGGCACGCCCTTTTCCTCGATCAGATAGGCGATGCGGTGCGTCAGCACGCGCGTCTTGCCGCTGCCTGCGCCGGCGAGGATCAGAAGCGGTCCTTCGGTCGTCGTCACGGCTTCCCGCTGCTGCGGGTTCAGAAGACTGAGATTCATACGCACCTCATTTCACATCCTGCCGGTTCAGCAGGGCGTCCCAGACGTAGTTGTAGATTGATTCGCTGCAGTCGTCCCAGCGGCTGCGCATCTCGATCGCCTGTTCCTCGCTTGCAGTGTCGAGCGAGACGGAAAAGATCGCACGGTCGCGCTCGGACACGTAAAGGTGCAGCGTTACGCCGTTCGGCCGCTTTTCGATGCGGCTTGAAAGCTGCGTCTCGCGCGCAAACGCCGCGCGGTTTTCATCCAGATACGCGTCGAGCTTTCTGCGCTCGTTCTCCGGAACGGTCTTTTCGAACATGGAGAGCGCGTCGCGTCCGGCGTCGGTGATGCCGTAGCAGTCGCCGTAGAGCTTTTTCACCGCCGCCAGCATGCCGTCCTCCTCGAGCTCGCCGATCACGTTCCAGAAGGTGAAATAATCCATCCCGCTGTTGAGGATCGCGGTGCGGTACAGCTGATCGCCCGAAAGCAGCGCGCCCGCGCGTTCGGCGATGTACAGGATGATCAGTTTGTATTTGGTTTCTCCGTGGGTAAAATAGGGCATTTGCCACCTCCATAGATACTTGATTTTACCATAAAAGGGACGATTCCGCAACAGGCGATTTGAAAAATCGGCGTCCGCCGAATAGTCTTCGGACGGGGGCGCCATATTTTGCCGAAATTGCGGAAATAAGGAGTCGCAAATGGGAAAAACAGACCTTTTCAACCGCGCGCATCGATGGTATACTGAAAGCGGAAAAAACCGGACTATCAGAAAGGAGCGCATGATGAAACGGATCGTCATTGTTCTGCTCGTGCTGATGCTGCTGCCGATCGGCTGCATCACACCGCAGCAGACCGCCGAGACGGAAACGCCCGCGCCGACCGCCGTGCCGCAAACGCCCGAACCGACGCTGGAGCCGACCGGGGAACCGGCGAAAGAGCCGCCGTATGTCGACGCCCGCAAGCCGTACACCTACATCATGACGGAAGAGCGCGACCGGAAATGGGAGGAGGACGTCGTTTTCTTTGCGGACACATACCTCGATCCGTACCACGGTCACGCCCTCATTACGGACCGGATCCAGACGACCGCCGTCTATGATTCGCTGATGCTCCGGCTCCCGTCGAGCGGCAGCCAAAAGTTCTTCGATCCGGCGCTCAAGGCGCGGTTCATCGAAAAGATCAATGAACTCATTCTGTCGATCCCCGAAAGAACGGACGACGAGATCGTGTTCGGCATCTGGGAAGCCGCGGCGCTGCTGAAGGACCTGCATGCGTATGTCGGAATGACCGAAGCGGCCGAGCGTGAGAACCTGCCGTTCCTCGTGATGCCGATTCAGTCGGAAGACGGGCTTGCCTGCGTGATCGACGCCTGCAAAAAGGAATACGCGGAACAGCTGTTGGGCAGGCGGCTCATTGCGATCAACGGCTTCACCCTTGCGGAAATGCGGGAGAAGCTGAAAGCGATCATCCATTACGAAACGGATACGGCGCTCGACTCGACGGTGACCGGATACCGCAACTGCACCCTGATGAGCTGCGCGATACTGCGCTATATCGGCGTCATGGACGCCAAAAATACGGTCCGTCTGACGGTGCTTTCCCGCGACGGAGAACGGTCGGAGGTTGAGATCGAATCGCTGACGGAGGGATTCAACGCATCTCTGCAGTTTTATCGGCCGGAGGCTTCGGCGGGCGACGCCGACATCCGTCTGGCGGAATCCGACCGGACCGTTGCCGCGTGGTACCGCCTGCTTCAGGACGGAGAAGCGCTGTATCTCAGGATCAACCAATGCAACGCGGACGACGCCTTCGGCATGATGCTCGACGATGCGTTCGAGCAGGCGAAGGCGACGGGAAAGCTGAAGAAGGTCATCATTGACGTTCGCGGCAATCCGGGCGGGTATCCGGATCTGGGCGGAAACTATCTGAAGATGGTGGACTGTCTGAACGGGACCGGCGTACAGGTGTATGTACTCATCAATAATGAGAGCTATTCCGGCGCGATCGCGCTGCCCTGCATGCTGTGCCGCCGCGCGGATCGCGTGCAGATGGTCGGAACGCCGGGCGGACAGCCGGTACGCTTTTTCTACGGAAGGGTGTACGAACTCCCGAACTCCGGCATTCTGTTCAAATGCTCGCGGACCTACGCGGATTACTGGCCGGAATACGGCGACGGTCCGCTGATGCCGGAGGTCCTTGTCGATGAGACGTGGGACGATTATCTCAACGGCGTCGACAGCGTGCTGAAATACGTCCTGGATACGCCCGAAACCGAATCGGATGAAAGCCCGCAACCGTAAGGCGGGCTTTTGGATTTTTGCGTTTGCGGAAACAAGGTGCCACAAAAGGGAGAAACAAGCCTTTTCAACCGCGCGCATCGATGGTATACTGAAAGCGGAAAAAACCGGACTATCAGAAAGGAGCGCATGATGAAACGGATTGTCATTGTTCTGCTCGTGCTGATGCTGCTGCCGATCGGCTGCATCACACCGCAGCAGACCGCCGAAACGGAAACGCCCGCGCCGACCGACGCGCCGACCGCCGTGCCGGAAACGCCCGCGCCGACCGCGACGCCGGAGCCCACCGAGGAACCGGAACCGCAGCCGCCGTACGTCGACGCCCGCAAGCCGTACACCTACATTATGACGGAAGAGCGCGATTTGAAGTGGGAGGAGGATATCGTATATTTTGCGAATACGTTCCTCGATCCCTACCACGGACATCCGCTGCTGTCCGACCGCATGACGCCGACGTTATCCTACAACGATCTTGTCGTTCGCTACGGATCGAGCGGCACGCAGAACTTCTTCGATCCGGCGCTGAAAGCGGAGTTCATCGACCGCGTCAACGCGCTGATCCTGTCGATCCCGGAGCTTTCGGACAATGAGATCATGATAAAGCTGATCGAGACGGTCGCGATCCTGCACGATCTGCATTCCGGATTCGGCGGAACGATCTATCCGTTCGACGCCTGCCTGCCGTTTTTCGTGCAGCCGTTTGTTTCGGACGAGGGTACGGTCTGCGTGATCGACGAAACGTTTTCCGCGCAGAAATCGCTTCTGGGGATGCAGCTGCTGAACATCAACGGCGTGCCCGTGGAGGAGATCCTGGACCGGCTCCGTCCGCTGGTGTCCTATGAAAACGAAGCTGCATTCCGATCCTTGGCGATGTCGTGGTCGTGCATTGCAAATGCAGACTTGCTCCGTTACATCGGCGTGATCGGGGAAAGCGACTACGTTTCGATCACCGTGCGCGATCGGAACGGAACGGTCAACGACTATGACATTCCCGTTTACAAAATCGACGATTTCGTGCTGATCAACGGGTTTGTCTCTTACAATTCCGGAACCGGTACGGAGGAGAGCGACGTCGGACGGTCCCTGATGTACAGCAATCCGGCGAAAGACGTCTGGCACTGCCTGCTGAACGACGACAAAGCGCTGTATATCCGCGTCAATACCTGTAAGGTGGACGATACGATCACAAAAGCGTTCGACGCTGCGATCACAGCCGGAAAGGAAGCCGGTTCGCTTGAAAAGATCATTTTGGATTTCCGCAGCAATACCGGCGGGTATCCCGATCTTTCCGGCAACTTCCTGCCGCTTGCAACGTTCCTGTCCGAATCCGGCGCGGAGGTTTTCATCCTCATCGACGGCGGAAGCTACTCCGCGGCGATCGCGCTGCCGTCCGTGCTGCGCCGCCGTGTGGAAGGCGCGAAGATCGTCGGTTCCTTGGGCGGACAGCCGACCGCGTTCTTCGTCGGCGGCCAGTTCAAGCTGCCGAATTCCGGCTTCACCGGTCAATGTTCCTCGGTCTGGGATGATTTCTGGCCCGGCAATACGGACGAAGCGCTGACGCCCGACGTGATCGTCGAGAATACGCTCGAGGACTTCCTGAACGGCTGCGACAGCGTGCTGAAATACATCCTGCAGTCGAACTGAACATCGATCTTCAAAAAGCCCGTTTCGCGCGAACGGGCTTTTTTGCGCGCTTACGGCATATGCTTTCAAAAAACGACGGAGGGCAGGCGTATGCGTACATTGCGATTCAAGGACAGCGGCGTCTTCGTGCAGTATCTGCAGGCGGCGCTTTTGCGCGCGGGAGAGGAACCGGGGGAGATCGACGGCATCTTCGGCGGAAGGACCGAACGCGCGGTCTATGCGTTTCAGACGCGGATGCGGCTCCGTGCGGACGGGATCGTCGGGCGGCTCACGTGGGCGGCGCTCTATCCGTATCTGGTCGGCGCGACCTTCGCGATTCTGAAGGAGGGCGACGATGCGGAATCGGTTGCGGCGCGCTTCGGCACGACGGCGGACGCGGTGCGAACGGCAAACCCCGGTATCGAATGGAGCGCGGGAGAGACCGTCACGGTGCCGCTGCCGTTCGACGTGACGTTTACGAACGTCCCGTACGGCTCGTTTCTCTGCGCCTGCGTATCGGAGGGACTGGTGCTGCGCTATCCGTTTCTTGCGCGGTTTCCGATCGGTACGAGCTATGCGGGCAGGCGCATCGACGCGCTGCGCATCGGCGCGGGGGCAAGGCGTGTCGGCGTCAACGCGGCGCACCATGCAAACGAATGGATCACCGCGCCGCTCGTGCTGCTGTTTCTGGAGCGCTATGCAGGCGCGCTTGCGGCGGGCGGCGCGATCGGCGGCGTGTCCGCGCGTTCGCTCTATGAGACCGCGACGCTGACGCTCGTGCCGATGGTCAATCCGGACGGCGCGAATCTGGTGACCGGCGTCTATGAGCCGGGCGACAGCTGGTATGAGAGCGCAAAGGCGCTTGCGGGCTTCTATCCGTCGATTCCGTTTCCGTCTGGATGGAAGGCGAACCTGCAGGGCATCGATCTGAACCTCGGCTATCCGGCGGGCTGGGAGAACGCGCGGGCGATCAAGATGCGGCAGGGGTATACCCGCCCGGGACCGCGCGACTACACCGGTACGCGGCCGCTGGAAACGCCGGAGAACCGCGCGATGGCGGAGCTGACCAAGGAGGACGGCTACGACCGCGTGCTTGCGTATCACACGCAGGGCGGCGAAATCTACTGGCAGTACCGCGACCATGCGCCGCTCGGCTCGCGCGCGCTTGCGGAACGGTTTGCCGAAGCGTCCGGCTATACGGCTGCGGACGTACCGTACGAGAGCGGGTTTGCGGGGTACAAGGACTGGTTCATCGCGGCGTTTCAAAAGAGCGGTTTTACGATCGAGGCGGGACGCGGCGAGAACCCGCTACCGATCGCCGATCTGCCCGAACTGTACGCGCAAAACGAAGGCATCCTCGTCGCCGCGCTGTCCGCCGCGGACAATACTTGAAATATCGGCGGGAATCTGCTATACTCTTTGACATGGAAACCACGAAGAAAACCGCATTTGTCAAAGGCGCCGCCATCCTTGCGGCGGTCGGACTGATCTGCAAGTTCATCGGCGTGCTGTTCCGCATCTTTGCGGTGCGCATCGTCGGCGAGCACGGCATGTTCTACTATGAACTCGTCTATCCGACGTATTCGTGGCTGCTGATCATTTCGAGTTCCGGCATTCCCACGGCGATCTCCCGCATGGTCGCGGAGCGCGCAGCAATCGGCAACTACGACGGCGCGCGGCGCGTGTTCCGCCGTTCGCTGCTGCTGCTTCTTCTGATCGGCATTGTGACCTCGGCGCTGATGTTCTTCGGCGCGGAGTGGATCGGCACGTTCGTTCTGGGCAGCGACGTCGGCGCGAAGTATTCGATGATGGCGCTTGCGCCCGCGCTGCTGTTCGTTTCGCTCATGTGCGCGTATCGCGGCTATCTGCAGGGCCTGCAGCGCATGACGGGCACGAGCGTTTCGCAGCTGACCGAGCAGATCATCAAGTTCGTCTCCGGTCTGCTGCTCGCGTATCTTCTGTTCCGGAAGTACGCGGATACGCCGATGCGCTATGCCGCGGGCGCGGCGGGGCTTCTGATCGGCGTCACGGTCTCCGAGGCGCTGTCGCTCGTCGTGATGATGCTCTTCTACGCCGGAACGCGCGGGCAGTACAAGGCGCTGATCGTCGATCCGAACCCGCATGAGAAGGTGTTCGGTCCGATGCTCGCGATCGCAATTCCCATCACGCTCGGCGCGTCGATCCTGCCGATCGCAAACGTGCTCGACTCCGCGATGATTACGCGGCTTTTGCGCGGGATCGGCTATTCCGAGGATTTCGCAAAGCTCAACTATACGGCGCTGTGCACCTATGTGCGCTCGGTCATCAATCTGCCCGCGACGCTCACGATCGGCATCGCCATGTCCATCGTACCCGCGATTTCGGCGGCGCGCGTCAGGGAGGACCGCGAGGGCGTTAAGCAGCTGTCGCTTCTGAGCCTCAAGATCGCCATGGCGATCGGGCTGCCGTGCGCGGTCGGACTGTCCGTGCTTGCGGGACCGATCATCAAGCTTCTGTACCATTCCGTCACGCCCGAATCCCACGCGATCGCGACGCGGCTGATGCACGTCGCGGCGTTCACCGTCGTGTTCATCTCGCTCGTGCAGACCGCGACCGGCGCGCTGCAGGGCGTCGGCAAGCATCGGCTTCCCGTGTGGTTCCTTCTGATCGGCGGCGTTACAAAGGTGCTGGTCAACATCATCTGCATTCCGGTTCCGAAGATCAACATTCTCGGCGCGGTGTTCTCGAACCTCGCCTGCTTCGGCGTTTCGGGCGTGCTCGACACCGCGGTGCTGCTGCGCGTCACCGGAGCGAAGATGAACGTGCTCGACACGTTCATAAAGCCCGCGTTTGCCTCCGCCGTCATGGGCGCGGGCGCGTGGAGCGCGCACCGGCTGCTGTCGCGCATTCCGGTGTTCGCCGACGGTCGCATGGCGGCGATCGCGACCGTGCTTGCCATTCTCGTCGCCGTGGCAATCTATGCCGTTCTGACGCTCTTGCTCGGCATGTTTACAAAGGAAGAGCTCGCCTATATACCGGGCGGCAGAAAGCTTGCCCGCTTTGCAAGGAGATAACATGAAAACCATCATCATTGCGCCGCTGTCGACGCCAAAGACGCTCACGCAGGCCGCGTGGGACGCAATCTTGCGCGCCGAAACGCTGTATCTGCAGACGACCGAGCATCCGGGCGCACAGCCGGTTCTGGACGCGGGGCTTTCGTTCGTTTCGATGGACGACCTCTACGAGACGGCGGAGGACTTCGAAGCGCTGAACCGAGCGATCGCCGACCGGCTGACCGCGGGCGGCGACTGCGTCTATGCCGTCATGGGCGACGGCTGCTTTGCGCAGAAGGACGCGATCGCAAAGGCGGCGAAAAAACGCGGGTTCCGCGTGGAGACACTCGCTGGCGTTTCCTATGCAAAGGCGGCGTTTCCGGAACTGCAGGACGCGGCGATCTGCACCGCGCGCACGCTGCCGCAGCGCATCGACCGCACCGTGCCGCTGTGCATTCAGGAGCTCGACCATCCGATCATCGCGGGCGAAGTCAAGCTTCGCCTCGCGGACATCTATCCCGAGACGCACCGCGTCACGCATGCAACCATGCAGAAGGACGGGCACTATCATCGGCGGACGTTCCCGCTCGAACAGCTCGACCGCTGCCGCACGCTGTTTGCCGGATCGGTGCTGCTGGTTCCGCCGGTCGCGTTCGAACAGCTGACGCGCTACGACTATTACGATCTTGTAACGGTCATGAAACGCCTGCGCGCGCCGGACGGCTGTCCGTGGGACCGCGAGCAGACGCACAAGAGCATCAGACGCGATCTCATCGAGGAGTGCTACGAACTCAACGACGCGATCGGCGAGGAGGACGACGCGCACATCGTCGAGGAGCTCGGCGACGTGCTGATGCTGGTGCTGTTCCACGCGACGATCGCGGACGAGCAGGGACGCTTCAACGAAGGCGACGTTGCGGACGGCATCGTGAAGAAGATGATCTACCGTCACCCGCACGTGTTCGGCGAGGACAGGGCGGCGAGCGCCGCGGACGTGCTGCAGAAGTGGGACGAGCTCAAGCGCAAAGAAAAGCATCAGAAGAGCGTGAGCGACGCGCTCTGCGCGGTGCCGAAGGGATTTCCGGCGCTGATGCGCAGCGAGAAGATTCAGCGCAAAGCGCGCAAGGTCGGGTTCGACTGGAAGGACGCCGACGAGGCTCTGCCGAAGGTCGCCGAGGAGCTGGAGGAACTCAGGGCCGCGATGCGCGAAAACGGCAACATCGCCGAGGAGGCGGGGGATCTGCTGTTCGCGGTCGTGAATGTGACGCGGCTTCTGGGACTCGACAGCGAACAGATCCTGCACGACGCGGCGGACAAGTTCGTCAGGCGGTTCGCGCGGATGGAAGCGCTTGCCGCGGCGGACGGGTACGACTTGGCTAAACTAACCTTAAAGGAACAGGACGGATACTGGGAACAGGCGAAAAAATAGCCGGATTGGCTGAAAAATCCCATTTTGGGGCTTGACGAACCGGGGTTTGGTTGGTAAAATAGGCAAGGCTCATTCGGAAAGAGCAACGATTGAAATATAAATCACTTACGGAGGAATAATCATGAACAAGACTGAACTGATCGCGGAAGTTGCCGCAAAGACCGAGCTGTCCAAGAAGGACGCGGAAAAGGCCGTTACTGCGGTTTTCGAGAGCATCGTGGACGCACTCAAGGCTGACGAGAAGGTTTCTCTGGTTGGCTTCGGCTCCTTTGAAGCAAAGACGCGCCCGGCACGCAAGGGCCACAACCCGCTGACCGGCAAGGAGATCGAGATCGAAGCTTCCAAGGCGGCTTCCTTCAAGGCCGGCAAGGCTCTCAAAGAGGCGCTCAACTGAGCATCCGAACGAATAAAAGACAGGGAACGGACGTCCGCTCCCTGTTTTTTTCTTGCGCGCGTGCAAGGCGTGTGCTATAATGACTCTGTATGGGAGGCGGCGAACGATTATGAAACACTCTGTCATCAAAACTCTTGCAATCCTGTTCTGTCTGCTGCTGCTTGCGGCGCCGTTTCAGCGCGCGCGTGCGGACGGCGATATCGAGCTGCCGGAGATCGGCGGCAACGATCCGTGCGGCGATTTCCTGAAATGGGAATATCAGGTCATCGAGGACGAGAATCCGGACGAGACCGTGCACCGGCTCAAGATCACGGGCAGAGGTTCGATGTACAACTATACCGCGTCGACGCCCGCGCCGTGGCACAACCTCGCCGCATCCATCGACGAAATCTGGCTGCCGGACGGACTGACGAGCATCGGCAACTATGCGTTTGCGGACATCGACCGCGTGTTCGGCGTCGTGATCCCGAAGGAAGTCACGCGCATCGGAACCTGCGCGTTCCGTGACTGCCGCATCTTTGAGGTTTCGGATCCCGCCGTCTACTATATCGGCACGGAGGCGATGTGGAACGGCGTGACGGTCGCTTCGGACGCGTTCCCGTCGGAATCGTATTACTGCTTCATGTTCGATCAGAAGCCCGGCCCGAATCTCGATTGGACCTACGACAAGGGCACGCTGACGGTGACCGGAAGCGGCGCGATGGATGATTACGACCTGCCGTGGGAACCGATCTTTGACCGGATCACGCATGTGTCGCTGCCGAACGGACTGACCTCGATCGGCGCGCAGGCTTTCGTTTTCTGCGAGAACCTCAAGACGATCGACTTCGACGGCACGGAATCGCAGTGGAATGCGCTTGCATACGATGCGTACGGCGATCTTTTGATTCCCGAGGGCGTCACCGTCAGATGTCTGCGCTCTGAGACGACGGACTGCACGGTTGAATGGAACGCGAACGACGTGCAGTTCAAGGGCAAGACCGCGTACGTGCTGTACGACGGCAAGGCGCACACGCCGCGGTTCTACATCAAGAACAGCCTCGACGGCAGCGTGATCGATCCGTCGAACTACGACTATGAATACAAGGAGAATACGCAGGCGGGCACCGGCTATGTGTTCGTTACGCTGAAAAACGCGTATGCGGGCGAATGCCGCGGCAGCTTCAAGATCTATCTGCCCGCCACGACCAAGACGACCGTCGAGAACGTCGATGAAGGTATTTTGGTGACCTGGGCGCCGGTCGAGGGCGCTGCGGGATACGTCATCTACCGCCGTGCATGGAACCTTGTAGACAACGGCTGGACGACGTTTGCAAGATGGAACAATACGACCGCTACGACTTATATCGACGGCGTGGACGCGGCGCATAAGGTGTATGCGGGTACGCGCTATCAGTACGGCGTCAAGGCATACTTTGCAAGACGCCTCGATCCGGTTTCGGGCACCGAAATCGGCGGCAATGTGAACGTGGATTCCGGCAACTTCAACCTCGGCATGGTCGGACCTTTGAAGACGACCGTGCGCATCACGACACGCAAGCTGACTTCGGTCACCGGCGGCAGCAAGCAGCTGACGGTCAAGTGGGAAGGTTCGAAGAACTTCACGGGCTACGAGGTGCAGATCGCGACCGATGCGGCGTTTACGAAGAACATCAAAACCGTCAGGATCACAAACGCCGCGACGTACCAGACGACGATCAAGAGCCTGAAGGCGAGAACGACCTACTACGCGCGGGTGCGCTCGTATCACGAGTTCAACGGCATGACGTACTACGGCGGCTGGTCGAACGTGCTGAACGGCAAAACG
This sequence comes from Clostridia bacterium, assembly GCA_017428025.1. Classification (GTDB taxonomy): domain Bacteria; phylum Bacillota; class Clostridia; order Christensenellales; family CAG-138; genus UBA3792. The sequence goes on along the minus strand of JAFRRO010000065.1, from coordinate 12,314 downwards.
AAATAAAACCTTTTACAAAGCAAGGAGCCGGTTTTCCGGCTCCTTTTGTTATTGCGGAAGAAGATACGTCAGGCGCGGGCGGTCTTATCGTTTCGCGCGGATTCGATCAGCAGCAGAACGGCGATCGGGATCAGCGCGATGCCCGCCCACAGGAAGATGTTTGCGTTCGGGATGAAGGAGGTCGTGCCGTCGCTGTTCAATACGGTTTCGGCGCCGCGCAGGACAAGACTTCCGATCGCGGGACCGATGACGCCGGGGATCAGCACCTGCGCGACGATGCGCAGTCCCTGAAAGCGTCCCGCCATGCCGACGGGCGTCGTCTCGCGGATGCGCGCGCCGAACACCGCCATGCCGCAGAGGTATCCGCACATCATAAGAAGCGAGCCGACAAAGACGAACGCGGTGTGCCGGAACAGATACAGCACCGCATAGCCGAGCATCAGCACGCAGAGCGCCGGAATCAGCGTTCTGCGGTAGCCGAACCGGTCGAACAGCCGCCCGTACAGCGCCGTCGCGACCGCCGCAAGCAGGATCGCGGGCGCCATGATCAGCACGTAGTTCGAAAGATGCAGGGCCTCGGTGTAGTAGAGGATCAGATACGGCATGTAGATCTGAATGGAAATGCCGAACACGGTGAACGCGAGCAGCGCCCAATAGAGCGACGCGTTTGCCTTCACGACGCTCGGACGGAAGCCGTAGAGCAGCGTTTCGCGATAGCCCGCCGCCTGCCGGAGCAGTCCTTTCGGCTCCTCGATCAAAAACAGTCCGAGCACGCCGCAGACGAGCACGATCCCGCCGATGATCAGAAACAGGATCGTCCAGTGCGCCGCGTTCGACGTGTCCGCCCACATCGTGCCGCCGAACACCGCGAGGATCGCCAGAAGCGGCATCATGGCGTTGACGCCTTCCGCTTTGCCGCGGTTCGTGTCGTCGGTGCTGTCCGTCAGCCACGCGTTGAAGCAGGCGTCGTTGGCAGACGAGCCGAAGAACGTCATGATGCAGTCGAACACGATGACGAGCGCGCAGCCGAGCGCCGCGGCGTTCGCAACGGTCGGGAAGACGACGCCGATCCAGTCGGTGCGCAGAAACGCAAAGCATAGAATCGAGACGCCCCAGAGGAGATAGCCGATGACCATGAACACCTTGCGCTTGCCGAGACGGTCGGAAAGCGCGCCGACGAAAACGGTCGTCAGCGTCGCCGCGACGGCGCTTGCCTGCACCATCAGCGAGATCTCCTTCGGGGATGCGTTGAACATGTGGTAGATGAACACGTTGAAGTACATGTTCTCGACCACCCAAGCGATCTGTCCGATCAGGCTGAATACAATCAGAACGGTCCAGAATCGGCTGCGTTTCATGGCTCAGTCCTCCTGCGGAAGTTCATAGACGCCGCGTCTGCGCACCTTGAGCGGCATGCACGCGCCGGGCGCAAGCACGCGGTCCGTTTCGGCGATGAAGTCGTTCAGCATATCGTCCGGCACCACGGCGAGCACCGTTCCCGCAAAGCCGCCGCCGTGCACGCGCACCGCGCCGCGGCCTTTCAGGAGCTTCTTTGCGTAGCAGATCGTAAACGCGACCGCCTGTGCGTTCGTGTGTCCCTCCGCGATCACGTTCTGCAGCATCGTGTAGGACGATTCGCCCGACGCGTTGAGCTGATCGAGGAAGGTCTGAAAATCGTCGTTCAAAAGCGCCTCGCGCGCTCTGAGCACGCGGCGGTTCTCGTCGAACACATGCATGGCGCGCAGCATCGCGCGATCGCCGAACAACCGCCGCAGCACCGGCAGAGAGGCGAAGAAATCGCTTTCGTTCACATCCCGCAGCGCGGTCGCGCCGAAGAACGCGTCGACCGAGGCAAGCTCGCGCGTGATTGCGGCGTAGCAATCGGTCAGATCGGCATGATCGGCGCCGGTGTCGATGACGACGAGCGTGTGCCCGCACTTCTGAAAATCGAAATCGATGCGTTCCGCGTACGGCACGGCGGGATCGGAGAAGTCGAAGAACTGGATGCCGCCGAGCGCGCATGCCATCTGGTCGAGCAGACCGGACGGCTTTCCGAAATACACGTTTTCGGCGCGCTGACCGATCACGGCAAGCGCGATCTCGTCGAGGTCGCCGTCGAGATAGAACCCTTCCGCCACGCCCGCGAGCAGGACCTCGATCGCCGCAGACGAGCTCAGACCGCTGCCGGAAAGCACGTTGGACACGACGTAGATATCGAGCCCGAACGGCGCCGCGCCCCGCTGCACGATTCCGTTCAGCACCCCGCGCAGAAGCGCCGCCGTCGTGCCGTATTCCTTCGGATCGGGCTCCAGCGCGTCGAGCGCGACGGAACAGGCGGGGAAGCCCTTCGAAACAAGCCGGACCTCGTTGCGGTCGTTCGGCGCGGCAAGCGCCACGGCGGACAGATTCACGCCGCAGGCAAGCACCAGACCGCGCTGATGGTCGGTGTGGTTGCCGATCAGCTCCGCGCGTCCGCAGGAAGTGAACGCGCGCTTTGCGGGACGCCCGAACGTCTTTTCAAATTCGTTTCGCATGTTTTCGATGGATTCCATACTCAAATCTCCTTATCGATGAACGTGAATTTTGTGCTGCGCGGATCAAGGAAATACTCGGTCGAGATGACGTTCTCCTGCGCGATCGGCCGGTTGCGAAGCGCCTGACGCCCCTGCGTTTCGAGACAGACCGCGCCGAACGGTCCGTACTGTGCGCCGTCCTTGCCGTTCCGCTCGCCCAAAAACTTTGCGTTGTAAAACTGTACCGCGCTGCAGCTCGTTGTGATCTCCATGCCGATGCCGGAATTGCCCCAAAGCCGGATCGGGCTTCCGGAAAGGACGAAGCTGTTGTCGTATGTGTCGCCGATCTCCCTAAGCGTACGAAAATCGAACCGCGTTCCCACAACGTCCGCTTCGCCGTCAGAGGGGATCATATCGGGACCGACCGGCACATAACGATCCGCCGGGATCTCGAGCAGATGCTTCCGCGTATCGCCCGCGTCGTGCCCGTTCAGATTCCAGTAGGCGTGATTCGTCGGGTTCCACGCGGTCACGCGATCGGACCTTGCCCAAGTCAGAATTTCAAGCGTATCGGAATACAGACGGTATACAACCGTAGTCTTCAGATCACCCGGGAAGCCTTCGTCGCCGTCCGAAGACGTCAGATCAAACTGCACCGTTCTCCTGTCGTTGATCCGGGCCTGCCAGACGCTCTTGTCAAATCCTTTGTTTCCGCCGTGCAGCTGGTTTCTGCCCTCGTTTGCGGTGACGGGGAAGGCGTCCTCGCCGATTCTCAGGATTGCATCCGGAATACGCCCGGCATAGCGTCCGATCGACGCGCCGAGGTATCCGTCGTTTTCTTCGTATTCTTCGATCGTGTCATAGCCGAGCACGACGTCGACGCGCCCGCCCTTGTGCGGCAGCACGACCGACTGCAGCGTCGCGCCGTAATCGAGGACGGTCACGGCGATGCCGCGATCGTTTTCCAATGTATATGCGTGGACGTCCTCGCCGTTTTTTGTTGTTCCGAAAAAGCGTTTTGTAATCATATCGTTACCTCAATATATCATTATACCAAACTGTTCGGCATCGTGCAATAAAAAAGAACGCGTGAAGCGTTCTCAGTCTTCCGCCTTGCGGTAGTCGTAGTATTTGTAGGTCGAATAGGTGTCAAGCTTTTCACGAAGGAATGCTTCGACTTCATCCTGCAGCTTGCGCTGCGCTTCCTTCTGGGGCAGCGATCCGTCCGGATAGAACGGATCGGAGATGAACACGGTGCGCCGCGGGTTTTTGAGAAACGGCAGCTTGCGCTTTTGATACGTCACCGCGACGGCGACGCACGGCATGTGCAGCACGACGGGGTAGCGGAACGAGCCGCTCTTCAACGGACGCAGGAACGTGCAGTAGTTCCACATGTGCGCCTCGGGAAAGACGCTGATGCAGCATTTCTGCTCCGCGCGCAGCTTTACAGCCGCAAAGAACGGCGCCATCGCCTTGAGTCCCTGCGGAATCGGGATCGCGCCGACCATCTGCACAAAGCTTCGGAGCCCCCTGATCGAAACGGTGTCGGGACCGACGATCACATACGCGCGCTTCGGAAACGCAACGATCGGCGCAAGGAACGCGTCGGTGAAGTGCGAGTGGTTCGCATAGAGGAAGAAGCCCGATTTGCGGATCTTTCTCACCGCCTTGCGGTTCTTGACGCGAAAGCCGCAGAAGACATAGCAGCACAGGAAGACGAGCGGAATCGCGATCACGTAATACGCGAAAAAGGCGAGGATGCGCCAGAACACGCCGTTCGGGGCGAACGGAAAATCCGCGTCGACGGTCTGCGTGTCGATGTTCGTGCCGGCATAGTCCTCGTTCGCGGCGTCGCGATAGCAGATGACGCGCTTCGGCGCGGTCGGTTTACGAGACATATCTGCGCCCTTCCGCCGCGTCCAGCAGCATCGTTTCCATGCGGTCCATGCAGTGCTCGTATTCGTGCTCCCTGACAAAGTTCGCGTAGCGCTGCCGCATCTTCGCGCGTTCGTCCGGATGCTCGATCCAGTAGTCGATCCGCGCCGCAAGGTCATTCGCGTCCTTGTTGCGGAACAGGTTGCGTTCGTCCAGCGCAAAGTAGCGCGTCGCGCTGCGCAGCGAATTGGCGATCACGGGGACGAGCCCGCAGGCGATCGCTTCAAGACACGAGATCGCTTCGATCTCGATCTCCGCGGGATGCACGTAGAGGTCCGCGCAGTTCAGCTGCTTCACCAGCTCCTCCCGCGTAAAGAAGCGGAATTCCGGCGGGTTCTGAAGCTTCGCGCCGCGGCGTCTGAGCTTCTCGTACAGCGGTCCCATACCGGCAAAGACGAGCTGGATCCGGTCGCCGTACTTCGAACGTCTGACCGCGTCGATGAGAACGCGATGCGTTTTCTCCTTGCTGAACCGTCCGGTGAACTGGATCACAAACCGGTCGCGATAGCGCGCCGGACGCTCGACCTCCATCGGATGAAACGCCTTGTTGACGCCGTTGCTGATCACGCACGACGGCGTTTCGCGGCCGATGGCGCGTTCAAAGGTGTCGCGGATGAAGGCGGAGGGGTAGTGGATGCGCGCGCAGTGGCGGTAGGAATGCGCCCAGATCGTCAGATAAAAGAGCTTGTTCGCAAGCGGGAAATCCTTCATAAACATGTGGGAAGTCAGATTTTCCGCCTGACAGTGGAATCCCGCAGTCAGCGGAATGCCGTGCGTTCTGGCAAGCTTGACCGCGCGGCGTCCCAAAGCAAAAGGCGTCATAAAATGCACGACGTCCGCGCCGCGGATCGCCTCGTCGATGATTCGTTTGTCGGGAAAGGACATCTTGACGCCGTTCTTCCGAAAGTACGCGTCGATCAGCGGACCGAAGCTGCGGTTCGGCACAATATAGAAGCCTTCTTCGCCCTTGCGGTTCTGGTCGGAGCAGACCACGCGCACGGTGTGCCCGCGCTCGCGCATCGAGCGAATCAGATTCAATGCGGCGATCGTCGTGCCGTTGTTGGCTTCGCCGAGTACGTCGCATACGACGGTAATGACCATAAAATCTTTCCTTTCGTAAAGAAACAATGCTGTCATTATAGCACGAATCCGGAAAGAATCAATCAATATATTTATTTATCCTGAATACGAACGACGTTCCAAGCATCGACGAGGCGATCAACGTTCCATGCGGCATTGGCGGGACTGGTGGAGGGCAATACGATCGCCTCGCGTCCCAGGACGGGGAGGATATAGCGGTTATAGCAGGCAAGGGAAGTCTTACCGTTGCAGAAGATCGCGCAAATCGGCGCAGCGTTCAGAATAACGGAAAGATCATTCGGGACGACGTCGCGGATCGTGCTGTCCGCGCTGCCTTCGATCGTGCAGCGGCCGATGCTGTCCCACAGCGCAATGCGATGCCGCGCCAAAAACGCTTCCTTTTCGGGAATGCTCCCGGGTTCATCGTCTTTGAACACGCGCGCGATCACCTTCCAGAACCGGTTTTGCGGATGCCCGTAAAAGAACCGCTGTTCCCGGGACTTGACCGAGGGAAAGCTGCCCAGAATGAGGATATTCGAATCCGTGCGGTAAAACGGCGGTATGGGATGAATAATTTCCGTGCGCTGCATGGATGCAGTATAGCATGAACCGACCGAAAAAACAAGAAACGACAGGAGGAAATGATACTTGCGCCGCAGGCATGGGATACGGCCGCTTTGCGTCCGTATGAAAAAGGACCTGCCGAAGCAAGTCCTTTTGTGGTGGGGATGTAGGGGCTCGAACCCTAGACCTCTGCGATGTGAACACAGCGCTCTGACCAGCTGAGCTACATCCCCGTGCCGATTATTCTACAATACCGCGGCGAGGTTGTCAAGTATGATTTTCGGAAGCGCGAATCGAAACGTTCACAAAATAACACTTGCATCTGTCGGATTTTGTGCTATTATTATACGAAAAATAAAAACACAGAGGTCTGAATATGAAAAGAATTCTTTCTTTGCTCCTGGCGGTATGCATGATCGCAACGCTCGCGGCATGCATCGAACCGGATCCGACACCGGCCGCGCCCGATGCGAGCGAACAGCCGGATGCCGCGGAAACGGTCAATCCGGACGAGGATGTGATCGTCATCATCGACGTCGATCCGAGCGAATGGGAAACCGCAGATTCGCCCGCGCTGACGGACGCTGCGATGGACGTCTTCCAAAAGGGATTCAGCATGCTTTTGGGCGTCAACTATATTCCGGTCGCCTATCTCGGCAAACAGGTCGTGTCCGGCACGGTTCACACGTTCCTGACGAGAGCGCGTGTGGTGTATCCCGGCGCGCGTGAAACCTATGCGCTGGTGTATCTCTATGAGGAACGCGACGGCAGCGTGCGCATCATTGACATCAGCCGTTCCGCGGTCCCGACCGGTATGGACGGCGACGAATATGAACAGGCGGAGGATCCTGTCCTGACCGACGAGCTCAAGAACGGCTGCCAAGCGGCGCTCAAAGAGATTCTCGGCGTCGAATATGTGCCCGTGGCGCTGTGCGCAACGCGCATTGCGTCCGGTCTTTCGTTCGTGGTGATTGCGGAGTCCACGCCGGTCGTGCAGAATGCGGAGACGGGGTATTCCTTTATCTATCTGAACAGAAGCAACGACGGCAGCTATACGGTCGATCATATCGTCGAATTCGAAGACGAAGCGAACCTGCCGCAGGAAGATCCGACCCCGGAACCGACCGTCGCGCCGACCGAGGTCCCGACCGCAACGCCGGTTCCGACCGCAACGCCGGTCCCGACGGCAACCCCGGTTCCGACCGCAACGCCTGTCCCGACTGCGACGCCGGTCCCGACCGCAACGCCGGTTCCGACCGCAACGCCCACGGCAAAGCCCACGGCGACGCCGAAACCGACCGAAGCGCCGACCGCAGAGCCGACCGCGGAGCCGACAAAGGAGCCGACGCCCGAACCGACAAAGGAGCTGACGCCGGAGCCGACCGAGGAACCGACGCCCGAGCCCACGGAGAAGCCGACGCCGGAACCGACCGAGGAACCGACGCCAGAGCCCACGGAGAAGCCGACGCCGATCCCGACCGAGGAAGCCCCCGGCGCATGGGAGAGACCTTCTTCGCCCGCGATCACCAAGAAGCTTACGAAGCTGTTCAACAAGCTTTCCGACAAGACCGTCGGCGTCAAGTATACGCCCGTGGCGCTGATCGGAACCCAGAAGGTGAACGGAACGAACTACGCGGTGCTTTGCGAGACGTCGATGGCGGCGCCCGATTCGCAGGATCTGTATGCGATCGTGATCCTCTATGAGAACCGTGACGGCAAGGTGACGCTCTCCGACGTGAACATGTCGGGCGTTCGCACGAATACCGCAATGGCGATGGGCGGATGGACGAACGCGTCCGATCCGAAGGTGAGCAACGCGCAGGCTTCCATGGTGAAGGAAGCGCTCAGCTCGATGCTCGGGGCGAAGTTCGCGCCGATCGCGCTTTTGAGCACGCAGTCCGCGTCCGGAACCAATTACTGCTTCTTCTGCGAAGCAAACGCGGTCAGCGCCGATCCGTCGTCCGATTACGCGTTCCTGTATGTGTATGAGGATGAAAGCGGCAGCGCATCCGTGACCGAGATTCTCGACTTCTTCGGAAACTGAGCAAACGTAACGGGAACCGTCCTTCGGGGCGGTTCTTTCTTTGTAGATAAACAGCTGCCGACTCGCTACATTTTGTATAAATATCGCAAATTGATACAAAAGCTTGTATGGAAAAGTATGGACTTTTTTGTGCAGACTGTGTTATAATCATGCAGTCAGAGTATCGGTATTCTGGCGCAGACTATCAGATGAGGAGACCTTTTATGAGCCGTCTAACCAAGAAGCTGCTCGCCGTCCTGCTGGCGGCGTTTATGCTCATCGCCCTTCTTCCTGCCGCATCGTTTGCGGAGGAGACCGATTCGGCATCGGATCGTCTTCCGGGCGAGACCACCAATTACGGCTATATCGCTTCGCCGGAGCACGGCACCCGCGCCGTTTCCGACGCATATGCCCGCGGCGACATGGAGACGTATTACCGTCTCTCCGGCATAACCGCTACGCGCGATACGCTGCCGAAATCGTACAACAGCAACACGCTTGGCTACGTGACCTCCGTCAAGAACCAGAACCCGTACGGCTCCTGCTGGGCGCACGCGGCGATGGCGAGCGTCGAGAGCTACATGATCAAGCACGGCATCGAGGTCGGTTCCACCGGCTCCGCCGCCACGACGAGCCTCAACCTTTCCGAGACGCAGCACTGCTTCTTCAACTACTCGAGCGCCTACGACGCCGAGGGCATGCTGACCGGTGACAAGACCACGCTGCTCGGCTCCGACGGCTGTCTGGATGCCGGTGGCAACGGCGAAATGAGCGCATACACCCTGCAGAGCTGGGTCGGTGCGGCGGATGAATCCGTCTCTGCACTGCAGTACAGCAAGGCGAGCACGGTCGCAAAATCAGGCCTCGACAGCCAATACGCCTACCAGAGCAACGTTGCGCACGTCCAGAACTCCGTCTGGATCCCTGCGACGGACATCGAGGGCATCAAGCGCGCGATCATGGAATACGGCGCCGGCAACATCAGCTATTATGAGACCGGCAACGCCTACACCTATACCTGCACGATCGACACCACTTCTCAGGACAGCAGCTCCCATAAGTGGTCGAACCACGCGATCACGATCGTCGGGTGGGACGACAGCATCGCGGCAAGCAGGTTCTCTCCGAACAAGCCCTCCGGCAGCGGCGCGTGGATCTGCAAGAACAGCTGGGGCACGAGCTATTTCAGCCAGGGCTACACCTACATCTCCTATGAGGACACCACCGTTCGCGAAGGATACATCTACTTCTACGACGCGGAACCGATCGACAACTACGATCACAACTATCAGTACGACGGCACCTGCAACGTCGTCTGCTATGGCAAGGGCTGGCCTTCCTCCGAAGACTATTATGTGGGATTTGCCAACAATACCAAGGTCGCGAATGTCTTTACCGCAAAGGGCAGCGAGCTTCTCAAGGCGGTCGCGCTCTGCAACTGGGACGAGGCGCTTACCTACACGCTTGAGATCTACAAGAATCCGACGACCGGCAACCCGTCCTCCGGTACGCTGATGACCACGCAGACCGGCACGCTGACCTATTCCGGCTACTACACCATTCCGCTGAACGAGCCGGTCGCGCTCGCCGCGGGCGACACCTTCTCGGTCGTCTTTACGCAGAACGTTCCGGTCGCCGATGACAACGGCAAGTACGTCCACACGCCGTATGACGCCACGTTCAACAAAAGCAACGTCGTTTCCTGGGCGTCCTGGACGCACGCAAATCACGGCAACACCTCCTACTATCAGGAGCCGAACGGCAGCTGGACCGATTGCCCGGACAACGGCGACTACCGCATCAAGGCGTACACCGACGATTTGAACTACGTCGTCACCGCGGTCTCCAACAACACCGCGTGGGGCACGGTCTCCGTCAACGGGACCAAGATCACCGCGACGCCCGCTGCCGGCTACTATGTCTCCGGCTATGAGGTCACGAGCGGCGTCGCGACGGCAACGATCAACGGCAACGTCATCAACGTCGCGCCGGAAAGCGACTGCACGATCGAGGTCATCTTTGCAGAAAAGCCCACCTACACCGTGAGCTACATTGCCTCCGGCTCGGCTGCAGGCAGCGTAAGCGCGAAATTGAACGACGTCATCAATCTGCCGACCACCGTCAGCACTGTTGCCGATGGTTGGACATTCTCCGGTTGGGTTGCCGCAACGATCGCAGAGACCACCGCGGAACCCACGTTCTATGCGCCCGGCGAGGCATACACCGTGACCGCGAACACCACGCTGTACGCGCTGTTCACCCGCACGGAGGGCACCGGCGAGCTGATCTACCGTTTGGTCAAAGATAATCTTTCCGACTGGAGCGGCAACTACATTATCACTTGCGGCAAGGATACAAGCGCGTTGGTGCTGAAAGGACTGTCCGGCAATACCAACTATCAATCCCAAAATGTGGACGGTTCCGACACCTTCAACGACACCGGCATGTCGCTGAACGGCGAGGTAATCCGGAATGCCAACGACGCATACGTGTTCGTCGTGGAAAAGACCGGCTCCAACTATACCATGAAGAACGCTTCGACCGGCACCTATATGGGCAGCTACAACAACTACCTCTACAGCCGTTCGTCGTATAGTTCCAGTTATTGCAACTGGAGCGTGGAATATGACCTTAATAACAAATGCATGAAGGTCTATTACACTGCAAGCTCCTGGCTTTCCAGTACCACTTACTATTTGGTAAAGCGTTCGAACTATTCTTATTTCATGGTAGATAGCTCAGGCTACACCACCAACAAGACGCAGTTCTGGAAGGAAGAGGTCGAAGGTATTACCTACTATAATACCGATCCGGTAACGCCGGAACCTGCATTCGATAAGAACTGCTCGGTTGTGCTCTCCGGACAGATCGGCATGAGCTTCTACATGACGATTCCGGAAGAGTATACAAATCATGAGGTGACTTTCACCATCGCAGCTGATGAAAAAAGCAGAACAACAACAGCGATCGGTGAAAAGCTGGATGACGGACGCTACAGATTCACCTGTTATCTGACGTCGGTTGAAATGACAGATCTGATTACGGCCGTGTACAACTACGAGGTCAACGGCGTATCAAAGACTGAGTCCAAACAGGTGACCGTTCAATGGTATTTGAATGAACTCATCAGCAAAGCGGAAGACGAAAAAACGGCGAATCTTGCAAAGGCGCTCTGGACGTATGGCTATTATGCGCATGATGCGGTAACTGACGGTCAGAATCATGTGCGGATGGATCTTGAAAATGTCAAAGTGATAACTACATATCCGTCCATCGGCGAAGAATTTGTGGCAGATGTGCATAGAAATGAAAGCGAAGTCACGAAGATCACCTATTCGTTGTCGCTTGACTCAGAAACCGCTCTGAACATCTATCTGACACCGGCAGAGAACGTGGAATTCACAAATGAGAATTTCTCTGTCCGAAAAGGAAATGTGGCTTATACTGACTACATAGTGGAGAAGGTCGGAGCCCGCTATCGTGTGAAGATCACGGGCATCGGCGCGCATGAACTTGGTACAGGCTTCAATATTGAGGTTGGTTCAGGCGAGAATAAAACAACTATTTCAAATGTATCTGCTGTAACCGTTGTAAAGAAGTATCTTGCGAATAACACAATAAAGGCTGAAACAAAGAAAGCGGCGACAGCGCTGTACTATTACTATCAAGCAGCAATCGCGTATTTGAGGGATAACTGATTATGAAAGAATACGAACGTTTGGAAATGGAAGTAATTAAACTTGAGGCGGAAGATATCGTCACGGGATCAACTGATACGGAAGAAGTAGAAGATTGACAGAACTGCACAGGCGGGGGCAAACGCTCCCGCCTTTACTGTTTCTTGCGACGAGTGGATGAAGTCAATCCGAAAAACACGGATAAGGAGAGAAATAGTAAGGGCTGTTCAAGGAATGCGGATTATATGGTGGTTTGACGTGTACGGCTTTTGCTTCGCGTGAGGTGCAGTGCGGCAGAAGAACTATTCTGCAAAGGCTGTTTTTCAAACTTCGCTGAAAAAAGTCTTCGCCTTGAGTAACCGCTGAATAAAGCGGCTATTTCAGCGAGAAGACCGGTTATCATTGAAAAAACGACTCGAATGTCTCGTTCTTTCATGTTTCATGCCCTCATTTTGTGCTTTCAGAGCAGTTTTGGGCATAGTTATCCTGTGTTTTACACATATCGTGTAAGCATATACAGAT
>JAFRRO010000064.1 GCA_017428025.1 Clostridia bacterium | reverse complement strand
CTTCATCCCGCACCGCGGGCGCTCGGCTCCGCGCCCCGTTGCACAGGGAGGGCTTTTGGTTTACGCAGATTATGGCTCCCCTGTGCAAGGGGAGCTGTCGGCGTATGCCGACTGAGGGGTTGTATAGCAGCTCGACAACCCTTCCGTCTTTTGCTTCGCAAAATCCACCCTCCCTTGCACAGGGAGGGCTTTTGCTTTACGCAGATTATGGCTCCCCTGTGCAAGGGGAGCCTTTTGGTTGCGTATGAGCAAGGCTTCCCCTTCGAGGGGAAGCTCCGCGAAGCGGTGATGAGGTGGACACGCAAAAGCGTCAGCTTTTGCGGATTCTCGTGCGGCTTGAGCCGTATATCGTGACGGAAGGGTTGTCAAAAACCACGTCCGCGCATGAATCACATACGGCAAAAATCGCGCCTCCGCGCATGAAAAAACCTCCGATTGCTCGGAGGTTTTTTGATTTGGGAGATTGTGATCGCGGTGATCAGACGATGCCCTGAGCGAGCATGGCGTCTGCGACCTTCTTGAAGCCCGCGATGTTCGCGCCTGCGACGAGGTTGTAGCCGAGGCCGCACTCTTCCGCCGCTTCGACGGACGCCTTGTGGATGTTGATCATGATGTTGTGGAGCTTCGTGTCAACTTCCTCTGCGCTCCAGGAGAGACGCTCGGAGTTCTGGCTCATTTCGAGACCGGAAACCGCAACGCCGCCCGCGTTGACCGCCTTGGACGGAGCGACGATCATGTTCTGGCCCATGAGGTAGAACAGCGCGTCGTTGGTCGTCGGCATGTTCGCGACTTCGATGTAGTACTTGACGCCGTTCGCAACGATCTTCTCTGCGGAGTCCATATGCACGTCGTTCTGCATCGCGCACGGCATGACGATGTCAACCTTGCGGCCGAAGGGCTTCTCGCCCGGGAAGAACTCGACGCCGAACTTGTCCGCATAGTCCTGCACGCGGTTGCGGCGGGATGCGTTCATCTCGAGCATGTAGTTGATCTTCTCTTCGGTGACGACGCCGTCCGGATCGTAGATGTAGCCGTCCGGGCCGGAGAGCGTGACGACCTTTGCGCCGAGCTCCGCCGCCTTCTTGGTGACGCCCCATGCGACATTGCCGAAGCCGGAGACCGCGATGGTCTTGCCCGCGATCGTGTCATGCTCATGCTTGAGCACTTCGCAGAGGTAGTAGACCGCGCCGAAACCGGTCGCTTCCGGACGAATCAGGGAGCCGCCGAAGCTGAGGCCCTTGCCGGTGAGAACGCCGTTCTCGTACGCATTGCGGATGCGCTTGTACTGACCGAACATGTAGCCGATCTCACGACCGCCGACGCCCATGTCGCCTGCCGGAACGTCCACGTTCGGGCCGATGTGACGATAGAGCTCGGTCATGAAGCTCTGGCAGAAACGCATGATTTCCGCATCGCTCTTGCCGGTCGGATCGAAGTCCGCGCCGCCCTTGCCGCCGCCCATCGGGAGCGAGGTCAGGCTGTTCTTGAAGGTCTGCTCAAAGCCGAGGAACTTCATGACGGACAGGTTGACGTTCTTGTTGAAACGGATGCCGCCCTTGTACGGTCCGATCGCGCTGTTGAACTGCACGCGGAAGCCGCGGTTGACGCGGACTGCGCCCTGATCGTCCACCCACGGTACGCGGAACTCGATGACGCGCTCCGGCTCGACCATGCGCTCGAGAAGACCTGCCTTCTCGTATTCGGGATGACGGGAAACGATGACTTCCAGAGATTTCAGAACTTCTTCAACGGTCTGAAGGAATTCCGGTTCGTTCTTGTCGCGGCGTTCGACGTCCGCGAGGACACGTTCGATATAGCTGTTCATAGGTCCTCCGAAAATTGATATTTTTGGGACAATTCCCAACAGATTCATGATACCACTTTGCGCATAAAAGTCAACCGACGCGCCTGCCGTTTTCCCGCCAAAAACGAAATATATTTTTTCCGCCGCGGGCGGTCCGGCAGGGGAGGGCAAAGGCGTTTCTTCCTATGTAACGAAACCTTATATATAACGGATCCGTTATAACGAATACCGGTTCCGTTACCGTAAAGAAATAAATAAATACGGTATCCGTTACCGTAAGAATACCGGATCCGTTACCGTAAGAATACCGGATCCGTTACCGTAAGGAAACGGAAAGATACCGGATCCGGTATTCTTTTTCATCTTCTCTCTGTACCGGAAAACGGCGCGTTTGCGCCCGTTTCGGCCCGAATTGTGTCAAATTCGCTCCAATTGCGAAAAAACGCCCGAAAACAGGGCGTTTTTTTGTGACGAAAATCGTTTGAAAAAAGGTAAATTTCGCGTCTGGTTTCATGCCATACTGGGACCGAAGAAAAGGAGGAACCCTTTATGGCGATTTATCACAACAGACAAAAGCACCATTACGCGGCGGTCGACGCCGCCATCATCCGCGAAAACATGCTGTCGCTTGCGGCGCTCGGACTGCTGACGGTGCTGCTCGACCGTCCCGCCTGGTGGGAGGTGCATCCGACGGAGCTTGCGCGGACGCTGTCGATCGACGAACACGCGCTTGCGCCGCTGTTCGCGGAGCTCGAACAAAAGGGCTTTGTGCAGCTGCGCTGCGGCAAACGTGGGCGATGCTACGACGTGTACGAGCGCCCGCAGATCAGGCGCGCATCCGTACCTATGCCGCCGGCGGAGAAGCCCCTTTCAAACCTGCCGGACGCCGACCTGCAAAAGCCCGTTTCGAACCTGCCGGAAGCCGATCCGCCAGAGGAGCCCGTTTCGAACATGCCGGATCTCGACTGGCCGGACAAGCCGGTGCCGGGACAGCCGATGAGCGACCGCAACCGCGCCTATGCGCTGCAGCTCATCCGCGAGCGATTTCCGATCGTTGCGAAGAAATGCGATCTGAACGACGCGATCAGGGATCCGCGGGTCCCGGGACGTTTTTCGCCGCGAGACGGTTGACGGTGTCGACCGCGGGTGAATAGACGTCGCCGTTCATCGCCGTAAAGGTGATGCCCGTGATCGTCATGTTCTTCGGGTAGGGGCAGAGGAAGTATTCGCGCGCCGACGAGCGCTGCTGCCCGCCGAGGCGGGAAAGGACGGTTTCGAGCGGCAGCTCCATCGCAAAGGAGATGCCGTCCTGCGACGCCCAGTGCACGGTGCCCGAACCGGACGAAAGCGAGAGCTTCACTTCCTTCACCGGTACCGGTCCGTTGTCGTAGTACGGCGACGCGCCGAACACGCAGTTCTGGTCCTCGATCGGATCGTAGACCGTGTTGATCGCATACGGATCGTAGCCGGTCGTCTGCCAGAGGATCGTGCCGTCCTTGTAGAGGAACAGCTCGGGACCGGTCTCGCCCTCGAATTCGTACTGCGCAAGGAGATACGCCTCGTCGGTCGGCTCCTCCTCGCTGAAGGAGAACGGCGCATACCCGCAGAGCCACAGCGTTTGCGGCTCCGTGCCGCCTGCTTTGAGCCAGGCAAGCACCGCGTCGGCATAGCGTTGGATTTCGCCGTCACCGAGGTTGCAGAGGTTCGTCACGGTTGTTCCGGCGACCGGCGTCGGCGTCGGGCGCGGCCGCGTCAGCGCATCGAGGTCTTTGCGGATCGCCGCCGCTTCTTCGGCGGTCAGCGCCTGCAGCTCCGGCACGTTGTCGCGGATCGGGAAGGTGTAGCTTGCTTGCGAGGTGACGAGCAGCAGCGTGCGGTTCAGGATGGACGAGGGATCGGATTCGCCGTCCGTCACAAGGTAGTATTCCGGAAGCTGACTGAGGTGCTTGCTGTCGTAGAACGGCTTGCGGCTTTCCTCGGTCGTGAGGAGCGCGCCGAACTCCACGTCCGTGCCGGGCTCGCCGCCGGTGAGATAACCGGCCTTGATGTGTCCGATCGGTGTGCCGTTCGATTCCGTGTTGGTCCCGAAGACCATCCAGCGCTGCTGTCCGTACGCCTCGGCAAGCACGCGGTGCGGTCCCGGCGCGCCGTCGATCGTGCCCCAGAGCACTTCGCCGTCCGCATGTCCCTGGATGCAGTAGAGGTCCGGACCGTCCGATTCGCCGAATCTGCTCTGCGCAAGCACGAGAACGCAGGACCTGTCGTTTCCGGTGTCGTCCTGCGGCAGAAAGCTTTCCGTCGATTTCATGCGGATGATCCACAGCTCATCGGGTTCGCTCTCGCCGATCTCGTGCAGGAACGAAAGGATGCAGCGTCCGCATCGCTCGGCGTCCTCCTGCGTGTACCGGCTGTCCTGAAGGTCTGCAGCAAAGATCCCGGTGTTCCATTGCCAATCGGGCTGTGAAGAGGCGCGGGGGAGAGCGGTCGCTTGCGCGCTCGGACCCGGGGCGACCTCGTTGTGCCGGTTGCCGCGGAACGCGCTCGTCAGCACCAGCAGAAGCGACGCAGCCGCCGCCGTCGCCGCGATCGCCGTCGCCGCAATCCAGAACGGACGGTCGGTCTTCGGCTTGACGCCCGCCTTCTTCAGCGCCTTGTGCACGCCGGTTTCAAAGCTTGCGGGCATGTCGGGAAACAGATTGTTCAGTAAGCGTGTATCGAAAGCATTCATAGTCTGCGCTCCTTGTCCGATAATTGTTCCTTCAGCGCCGTCCGCGCACGGCTCAGGCGGCTTCGTACCGTGCCCTCCGAAACGTCGGTGATCTCCGCGATCTCCGAGCACTTGTAGCCCTCATAGTAGAACAGCGTGATCGCAAGCCGTTCGTCGGGGCTCAGCGTGTCGAACGCGCGGTTCAGGTCGAGGTCCGGGACCTCCATCTCGTAGCCGGGATCGTGCGCGTCGAGCGGGACCAGGGGATGGCGGCGCCGCAACAGATCGAAGCACTCGTTTTTCAGAATGCGGATCAGCCACGTGCGGAACAGCTTTTTGTCGCTGAGGGTGGGGAGACGGCGGTACGCCTTGAGCACCGCGTTCTGCGCGGCGTCCTCGCAGTCGGTCCGGTTTCTCAGGATCGCGAAGGCGATGCGGAACATCGTCGGCTGCGCTGCCTCGATTTCGCGGGCAAACCAGGCGTCGGTTCGGGCTTTGTTCATGGTGCGAAACGTTCCTTTCGGATGATCATCTGTCTATTAGACGGATCAGCGTCCCGAATTGTTGCAGACTTTTTATAAAAAACAGAAAAAATTCTCCGCGCAAGGGCGGAGAATCATATTGCGCGGGAAGAAGCATTTCATCGTACGGTTCATCGGGACGACTCTCCTTCCGTCTCGGCTTTGCCGAGCCACCTCCCTCGACAGAGGGAGGTCAACGGGCAGTCGTGCTTGAGCTCCCCTTGTCAGGGAAACCGCCGCGGAGTTCATTTTGAGCTCTCCTTCCGTCTCGGCTTTGCCGAGCCACCTCCCTCGACAGAGGGAGGTCAACGGGCAGATGCGTTCGGGCGCTCCTTGTCAGGGAAACCGCCGCGGAGTTCATTTTGAGCTCTCCTTCCGTCTCGGCTTTGCCGAGCCACCTCCCTCGACAGAGGGAGGTCAACGGGCAGTCGTGCTTGAGCTCCCCTTGTCAGGGGAGCTGTCAGCGAAAGCTGACTGAGGGGTAGTCCCTCTCTCTGCACAGCGGCTCTGTACAACCCGATCGATCTCGTATGCAACGCCTTCAAGATTCTTCACGATATCTTTGTTTCGGAAGCGCAGCACACAGATACCCATCTGCTGCAGTGCAAGCGTACGCTGTGCATCATCTTCCATCTGTTGCCCGATCCCGTGATAATCGCCGTCAAGCTCAATGACGAGCGCTGCCTTGGCGCAGTAGAAATCTGCGATGTATTCGCCGATCGGTTTTTGCCGTTGGAAGCGAATCGGGTAGTCCTTTAAAAAGTGATACCACAGTTCTCTTTCCGTGAACGTCATATGCTTGCGCAGGGTGCGCGCCAAGGCGATGTTTTCCCTGTTATACGGCTTCAAAGTTACGCCTGCTTCTGCGCCTCTCTGGCGGCTCTGCGCTTTCTGCTGCGGCGGATGCAGCCGCGGACGATCAGCACGACGATCAGCACGAGGATGCCGTTGATCAGCAGGAAGATCACGATGTGCGGCGCATTGCCGAGCACGCCCGCGCCGAAGTCTTTGAGGTTCTCGCCGACGTCCTCCATGCTGTCCTTGAAGCGGCGGCTGACCTCCTCCCAGAAGGTCTCCGGCTCGACGACCGTTTCGCGCTCGACCTCGTTGAGCGTCAGGTTCACGGTCGACAGATCGATCTGATCGTCGTAGCTTCGGAGGATCGATTCGTACGATTCGATCTCATAGCGGACTTCGCTGAGCCGGTTCTGCACGGTGATCAGGTCCTCGACCGTCGTCGCGCTCCGGAGGATCTCCAGAAGCGCCTCCTGCTCGGTGCGCAGCGATTCGAGATGCTTCTCGTAGTCGATGTAGCTCGTCGTCACGTCGCGCATGCCGGTGCTCTTGTTCGTCACGTTGCCGAGCCCGTCCACGACGTCCAGGAACGCGTCCAGATTCTCGGCGGGCACGCGGATCACGAGATACGCCGTGCGCAGCGTGTATTTGTTGTAATAGCCTCTGCCGCCGATGCTGCTCGACTCGACGAAGCCGCCGATCGCCTCGACCTGCGCGTTCAGCTTTTCGAGGAACGCGTCGAACTCCAGCGTCTGCACCGAGACGTCCGCGTTGCGGATGATCTTGCGGTTCGTGAGCGCGGGGGACTGGCTGCTGTCCTTGCGGTTGATCGACAGCGCCGCGCTCGCCGTTTCGACCTCCGCCGGCTTATCGGGCATCGGCGCGTACGTCTCCTCGGCGTAAGCGTAGTCCGCCGCCGCGCCGTAGGAATATCCGTTGTTGTTGTACGCCTGCGGCGCTGCCTTTGCGGTGCAGCCGAATGCCGACAGTGCGACCAGCAGGACGGAGAGAAGGATCAGAGAAATGCGTTTCATGGGATTGCCCTCCTTTGGTGTTTTCACATTGTTACACAGATAATACTGCGCAGTCCGCAAAAAGGTTGCAGAATCATTCGTTCCAGATGCCGGAGAAGACGAGCGTCGCCGGTCCGGTCATGTACACGTGATTGTCCTCGTTCGACCAGTCGATGTGCAGGGTGCCGAGCTGAATCTCCACATCCACGCTGCGGCTCGTTCTGCCGTTCAGCACGCACGCCACCGCCGCCGAGCACGCGCCGGTCCCGCACGCGAGGGTGCAGCCGCAGCCGCGCTCCCAGGTGCGCATCCGGACATGCTCGTGGTCGACGACCTCGACGAAATCGACGTTCGTCCGTTCGGGGAACAGCGGATCGTGCTCGATCAACGGTCCGTAGTGCGGCACGTCCGCCTCGTTGAGCGCGTCGACGAACACGATCGTATGCGGCACGCCCACGCGCAGCGCCGTCGCCGAAAACGTGCGTCCGTCCGCCGTCAGCGGGAAGCCGATCGCGCGGCCCTCGATCGATACCGGCACCGAAGCGGCGTTGATGTTCGGTTCGCCCATGTCGACGCGCACGCCCTCGACGCGGCCGTTTTTCAGGATCACGCGCGGCTTCATGATGCCCGCGCCGGTCTCGACCGCAAACTCCGTGCTGTGCACGATGCCGTTCTCGAACGCGTAGCGCGAGAACGCGCGGATGCCGTTGCCGCACATCTCGGCCTCCGAGCCGTCCGCGTTGATGATGCGCATGCGCACGTCGGCGACGCCGGAGTTGAGAAGAATCAGCGTGCCGTCCGCGCCGACGCCGGTGTGACGGTCGCACACGCGCTTCGTCAGCGCGATCCAGTCGATGTCGGGCGTCTCGCGTCCGTCAAACAGCACAAAGTCGTTCCCGAGCCCGTGCACCTTGGTGAATTTCATGGCGTTCCTCCTTTAGATTTGTCACAATGTCGGTTTGTCGACACCTCATCCGCCTCGTTCCTCGGCACCTGAATGGTCTCACATGGTCGCAGCGCGTCGTATACACTTTCTTCTGCTCCCTGTTCGACCCGCGCTTCCGCCTCGCTTCATCCCGCACCGCGGGCGCTCGGCTCCGCGCCCCCTCAAGGGGAAGGCGAGTTGTGCGCGTTTTTCAAGCTTCCCCTCGAGGGGAAGCTGTCACCGTCAGGTGACTGATGAGGTGTCAGGTGATCGGCGCGGCGTCCTGCAGATGATCCGCAATGTCCTGACACACCGCGCGGAATTCTTTCTGAATCTGCAGGTTGGTATAGCGCAGGACGGTGATCCCGTTTTTCCGCATCCAGGCGTCTCTCGCCTGATCGTTTTCCGCGCCGGAATCCGTGTAATGCTGCGATCCGTCAAGCTCGATCACGATCTTTCCCGCAGCGATATAAAAATCCGCGATGTAGCTGCCGAGCACCTTCTGTCTGCGGACCGTGACCGGCAGCCCCTTGAGAAAGTGATACCAGAGACGTCTTTCCTCTTTCGTCATATTGCGGCGCAATTGCTGTGAAAAGGGCCGCAGCTGCCTGTTCTGAAACGGATTCATAAACGGTCCTGCTTATGCATCCTCCCCGAACAGGTCCTCGAAGATTTCGTCCGCATAGGCGTGGACGACGGATTCGAACTGCCGGTACGCCTCGAGGAAGCGCCGCCCGCGGTCGGTCAGCTCGGCGCAGCCGCCGCCCTTGCCGCCGATGCGCGTTTCGAGCAGCGGGAACCCGAGCGCGTTCTCGGTGTTCTTCACGATGCTCCACGCCTTCGAGTACGCCATGCCCATCGCCATCGTCGCCTTGCGCAGCGAATGCAGCTCGTCGACATGTTCCAACAGCTCCGCGATCCCCGGTCCGAAGATCTTTTCCTCGCCGTACACGCGCAGCATCAGCGTATAGCGCAGCTTTCCCGCCATCGTCGTTCCTCCATGCAGAAATTCTCTCGTATACAGTATAGCGCAAAAGAGATCGGAACGCAAGTTTTTCGGGCGGTTTGCATACGCTTTACAAACGATTCGGAAAAGGAGTGTTCGACATGGAGATACGGAAAACCACATTGACGGCGGAAACGCTGTTCGGAAGGACGACGGCGCAGGTGCAGACGGAGAGCGCGATCCCGCTGCCGCAGGGCAAAACGCTCGAGCGCGTGCTTTCGCACGAAAGCGAGGTGACGATCCGCGAAGCCGCCTGCCGCGACGGCGCGATCACGGTGACCGGCACGATGACCGTCCGACCGCTGGTGGAATCGGCGGAGCGCACGCCGTACGCGTTCGAGGCGTCGGCGGACTTCACGCATACGATCCGTCTCGACGGCGTCACGCCCGACATGAACGCGCGCGTGACGGCGGAACTGCCCGCGTGCACCCTGCGGTGCGAGGAGGGCGGACTTCTGATGCAGGCGACGGCGGAGCTTACGGCGACGGTGCTTGAGACAAAGCAGATCCCGTGCATCACGGACATCGACGGCGTCAAGGGGCTCGAACGGCTGACCGGCACGGTCACGCTTCAGAAGCGCGCGCTGCTCGGCGCGAAAAGCACGCACATCAACGAGGCGATCGACGCGCCGCAGTCGGTCACGGTGCTCCGGGCTTCGGCGGTCCCGCAGGTCACGGGGCTGATGCGCGGAACGGACGGGATGCGCGTCGAGGGGGAGCTCCGGCTTTCGGTCCTGTATCTGACGCAGGACGGCGGCATCCGGCGCGAAACGGCGCGCATTCCGTTTTCGGACGCGCTTGCCGCGGAACCGGGCGAGAACGCCGCCGCGACGGCGACGCTCAAAAGTCTTGCGGTCACGGTCGAGGAGGAGGGGACGGCGACGGTCGACGCGTCGCTGTCGATCGGCATTTACGGCAGCGTGAGCGACACGCAGCGCGTGCTTTGCGACGCCTACGATGAGGCGGGCAGCTTCCTGTGCCGCACGGAAACGGCGGCGGTGCAGAACTTCGAGGCGACCTGGTGCCAGACGGTGCAGCTCAATGAAACGCTGACCGTTCCGCAGCACATGAAGGACGCCTACCTGCCGCTGTACGCAAGCCTGCGGACGGCGATCACGCGGGTATCGGTCGAGGGCGGACGCGGACGCATCGAGGGAGTGCTTGCGGCGACGGTCGTGTACCGCGACGACGACGGCATGAAACAGAGCTTCACGCAGGAACTGCCGCTGTCGTTCGACACCGATGCGAAGGGCGACGCGATGCTGGCGCGCATCCGCGTGCTCGATTACGCGCTGTCCGGCGGCGGGCGGACCGTCGGGCTGCTTCTGACGCTGTCGGTCGAGGCGGAATGGTACCGCACCTGCGCGTTCTCCTGCGTGCCGGAGCTGCTGCCCGCGCCCGATCGCGAAAGCGACAGCGGCATGCTCGTGTGGTTCGCCGATCCCGACGAATCGCTGTTCTCGATCGGCAAGCGCTTTTCGCTCCCGATTGCGCGCGTTAAGGCCTGCAACCCGAACCTCTCGGAGCCCGTCGCGGACGGCACGCCGGTGCTGATCTTCCGGAACAGAGCGTAAAACGAAAAGGGGCTGCTGAGAGGAGGTTTGTAAAGGGTGGTATTCAAAGCACAGTCGTTTTACAAGCGGCTGCGCTTTTCTTTTTCGATAGGTAAAGATATGATTGATCGCACGTCCCGACAAAGAATGGTATCGCAGCTGCACGGTGGTGAATAAGTG
>JAFRRO010000063.1 GCA_017428025.1 Clostridia bacterium | reverse complement strand
GGGAGGCCAAAGAAAACGGCGCAAATGTTGTGTTTATTGAAGCATATGATTGGAACGTGGGATTTTTCAGAAAGAACGGCTATGAGACAGTGACTGGCGTGCTTGAAGATTATCCGAAAGGGCATACAATGTACTGCATGGAAAAGTCCCTTTGAAAAAACATCGGCAAATTCCGGTTTGTCGGAATGAAACGAATTTGAACCTTCCGAGAAACAGTTTCTTTTCGGAAGGTTTTTGTTTGCCTGAAGCGCACGCATCACTTCCGCATGGCGGTGTATAAGTGCGCTCTTCAGAGCCGCTTCTTTTTTGTTTCCGTTGCAATTCAGCTTTCTATGAGTCTGATCAGCTCTTCTTTTCGCTCCCTGATCAGCGTCCGATACGGCAGATATTCGGCGTCGGCTTCGTGCCGCAAAAGTTCCGTGATTTGGGCGACCGGCTCCAGAATCGGCGTCAGCGAAAGGTTTGCCATCACACCTTTCAGCGCATGCGCCGCTTCAAACGCGGCTTTCGTGTTACCGCCGTCCAGCGCTTCCTCCAAAAGCATGAAGTTCCTGTCCTGTGCGCCCATCCGTACAAGGCGCAGATAAAACGCTTCGTTGTTGAGACAACGCGCAAGACCTTCTTCGGTGTTTGCACCGTAAGCGCGCAGAGATTCTATGGTCAGCATTCCTTTTCCCTCCTGTATGCGGAATCAATCAAGGTCAGCCGGATCGGCTGCGGGATCTTCAAAAAACGCGTATCCGTTCTTCCCGTGTCCCTTCACCCGGTACATCGCCGCATCGGCGTCCTTGTACAGATCGTCGGTCGGATTCAGGCTGTCGCAAAAAGCGACGCCGATACAGAGCGAAACCGGCGGCAGTCCGTCCGAAACATCGCGGAGCGCGGCAAGGATGCGATCCAGCTTTTTCTCGATCACTTCGCGCATCGTACGGTCGACATGCTGCAGAATGACCGCGAATTCATCGCCGCCGATGCGGCAGATATGATCCTCCGATCGAAAACTCTTCTGCAAAATGTCGGCAACCTTTTTGAGTACACGGTCGCCCGTCTCATGACCGTACGTGTCGTTGATCTGCTTGAAGTGATCCACGTCGATCAGCAGCATTGCCTGACGACGTTTGTGTGTGTTGACGCGCTGTTCCTCAAAAACGGCGCGGTTCAGAAGCCCCGTCAGATGATCGTGCGTCGCTTGATAGATCAATTGATCTTGATGCTCCTTGGACTTCCGATAGGCGTCGTTGTATGCGTGCACCATATAGCGCAGCTCCTGAGAACCGATCTCGGGAATCATCCCTTTGGACGGAATCATGCCGATGACCGTGCGCAGCGGTGCAAGAACCAGCTGATGCGTGCAGGCGACGATTGCCGTCACGGTCAGCAGCAGCACGCCGATCAGCACGCTTTCCAGCACGAGCAAGCGTCCGAGCTGCTCCGCATTCGACGCCTGCGCCTGATAGGTTTTGCCGACAAGCGTTTGTTCGCATTCGCTGATGTTCTCTCGAATCTCGCTTTTGAAAGACTGATATGTCTCGTCAAAGACCAGCAGATACGCTTTTTCTCTCTGTTCCTCCTTCGACATGGACCGGTCCGTCTCGCTCAGCTCGATATCTTGCAGGACCGGATACGCCGATATCGCATATCCGCGCGATTCTACCGTCAACCGCATTGCATAGCTTTCGATCTCCGTGAGCTTGTTGGAAAGCCAGAGCGCTTCATTCATCAGCGCAATCTCTTCTTCATCGACAAACAGCGTTTCCATGTCTTCCAGCGCACGATCGCGCCGCTTTGTGACCTCGATCTCTTCAAAGAAATCGGCAGCCGCCTGCGGATCCCCCGTGATGACGAAAGTTCGGACACGATCCGTCAGATAATCCGAACCGGACCGCATCGCCGCAGCGCTCTGCTGCGCTTTTATATAACGGTCTGTTGCCACCTCCGTCTCCCGGTAACTGTACAGAACACGGATCGTGGAAAATACAAGGATTGCGGCAAGCACGACCGCAATGCCTCCGAGCAGCAGGTTCAGTCTGCGAACCGAAATCCCGTTTCGAACCTGCTTTTTCATATGCACTTTACTCGTGCGCGTTTCCGTTTTCAGTCCCCCCATTTCGGTTCCTGACCGTCTTCCGAGACACTGACGGTATCCATGGCGCTTTCAATCAGCTTGACCATTTCCCATACGGATCGGAAGCAGATGGTCTTATCCTCTTCCATCCAGGTGATGCGGCCCTGCCAGCTGCTGTTCTGCCGGTGTTGTACCCGCACAATGAAGGTGCCTATGTCTCCGTGTTTCTGAAGCAGTTTATCGTCGCTCATTTGCTCTTTCCTTTCCTGCCGCGTTTGCAGTTTTGATTCGCTTTCTGAAAAACTCCGCTCGTTTGTTCCCGAAAACGGGAACCGCAGATCGTCATATAATCTCTCCATCAGAAGTGTCATCTGCCCGAGATCGGTGTAATCGACCGGTTCCGCCGAAAAGCGATGATACAACCTTCCCTGCAATTCACAGCCGTTTCTGTAATCTACGCAGATGATTACACCGTTCGGTGCGCCGATATACCATTGAGATTTGGCTTGTTCCATTGCTGTCCCTCTCTCACGGCGTCCAAAAGACGCTGTTCACATAGTATTCGATGCCGGTGCGTTCCCGACCTACCAAAAAGCGCTTGTTGATGCGTTTCTGAATCACATTGCAGTTTTCCCGCGTCGTATTCACAAGAAGAACCAGATACTGCCCTCTCCCATACCGGCACATCGCGTCGCCGCGGCGAATCGAAAACCGGACCGCGTCGCCCATACGCGTGACAAGTTGTTCTAAGGCTTCGCTGTCCTTCATCGGATTCCCCTTGCCGTCCACAAGCGTGCAGAGCATCAAATATACGGATTGCCCGCCGCGCTCCAGCATACGCTCCACCATGCGGTAGATGCCGAGAAACACCGGATAATTGCAGACATATCCCCCGCTTTCCGGATGTGAAAGACCGGTCAGCTCGCGCTGGATCTGATCAAGCACCGCATGCCGGTGCTGCATGCTTTCACCGAGCCGGTCGAACTGTTCCATCAGTCTTGCGGACGGCCGCAGTCCCTCTTCGTTCAGATACAGTTGAACGGTCTCCTCATACAGTCGACGCGCGTCTTCCGAACGTCCGAGTGAAGCGAGCGCCTCCATTGTGACCGTCTCCCAGTCCGAAAGCGGATCAATCCCCGCCGCATACACGCCGAGCGTTTCCATCTGGAAATAATCCTGATTGACTCGGAGCAGCTCCGTCGCCCGTTCCACGCAAACGCAGAACAACTCCTTGAGCCGCCGTGCCTCCCTCGCCGCCCAGATAACGCCTGTCTGCATCGGCAGGAACTCTCCGCCGTAAGCATAGCAGGCATCGATATACAGTGCCAGTCTTTCATCGATGTCCTTGGTCTCCTCAGCCCGACGCGCAAGCGCTTCGAACTGCGAGGCGTCTTCAACGGTCGGCACCGATGAAGCCCAGTAGAACACGCCTTTTCTCTGTTCGATGCACGATTCGGCCGGAAAGCCGCATTTCTGCAGCTTGCGCTTTGTATTGTATATGACGCTCTGCAGCGCATGATGAATATTGCCGATGTCGCGGTCGGCAAACAGCAGCTCCTCCAGTCGGTCGCGTGTTACGCCACGTTCTCCGCTGTGAATGAGAATCTGCAGAAGGTATGCGCTTTGCGAATCGTTCGCCTTGGAACCTCCGGCGAGCAATTCGCCGTTCCATCGCATGGAAAAGCCTCCGAGCATACGCACATAGAGGGTATCTCTCGTTTCTTTTGCCATCTTCTGCCTCCTGCTAACCGATTCCGGTTTTGATCGTCTCACCCCGCTGCCGGACCATTTCCCCGTCTGCGGCTACATTCAGTTCCCTGCCGTTCATGCCTTTTCGGTACCGGGCGACGCCGATGCTTACCGTCACAGCATATGGCTTTCCGGACCGTTCGGTGTTTTCTTTCAGAACGCTGCGAATCCTCGCGCAAAGCGCTTCGATCTCTTTCCCGTCGCTTTGGCAACGGTCATGAACCTGTCGCCCCCAAATAGGTATCCGTATACATCGTTGATTTATAAAATATACCATAAGATCGTCCGATTTGCAATCCCAAACCGCCGCGGACGGAGAATTTGCTTTCCACGCTCTTTGCGGAGCGCACGGTTCCTCCGTCATCCGCGCGAAAAAGCGCAGTTGACAGTGATTCCTGTTTATCATATAATTATTTATTATACGATCGACTATGTAAAGCCGTTGCTTCATCGGAACCGCATCACGCAGCGCCTGCCGCCGGTGCTTCCGAAAACGGCACCGAACGACAAAGGGGATAACGATATGTTCGAAAGCCATTCAAGATTTCATTCTGCAAACGATAAACGCCGCATTCTGGTCGTTGAGGACGAGCAGATCAACCGCGAGATTCTCGGGTTCATGTTGGAAGCGTCCTATGACGTCTGCTTTGCCGAAACCGGCGCAGAAGCATTGCGGATTCTCGATGAGGATTATCAGACACTGAGCCTCGTTCTGCTGGATCTGAACCTCCCCGATATGAAGGGAATCGACATCCTGCATCGCATCAAGGGAAACGGAAACACCGCCGTTCTGCCGATCATCGTCATGACCGCTGACCAGAACGCCGAGGTGGAATGCCTCAGCATCGGCGCAACGGATTTCATTTCCAAGCCATACCCGAAGCAGGAAATCGTTCTGGCGCGCATCCGCCGCACGATCGAATTGTTTGAAGACCGGGATATCCTTCACTGGACCGAACGCGACAATCTGACCGGACTGTACAACAGCGAGTTTTTCTATCGCTACGCAATCCAGATCGATTCGTTTCATCAGGATACGCCGATGGACGCCATCGTGCTGGACATCAATCATTTCCATATGCTGAACGAGCGCTTCGGAAACAGCTTTGGCAACGAAGCGCTCAAGCGCGTTGCGGAAACGCTTCTTGCGGCCGTCAGCGATACCAACGGGATCGTCTCCCGCAAAACGGCGGATACGTTTTTGATCTATTGTCCTCACCGCACCGACTATCAGTCCATTCTGGATGCCGCCTGTGTGGAACTGACCGCGGACTGCCATGTGCGCGCAAGAATGGGCGTGTATTCCGAAGTGGACCGCAGCATCGATATCGAGCGCCGTTTCGACCGCGCCAAGCGGGCGGCCGACACCGTCAGGAACAGCTACCCCTCGGCAATCGGCTTCTACGACGACACGCTGCACGAAAAGGAACTCTTTGCGGAGCAGCTTTTGGAGGATTTCCGGACGGCGATCCGCGAAAAGCAGTTCCTCGTGTATTATCAGCCAAAATTCGATATCCGTTCCGCAGAGCCGGTCCTGCACAGCGCGGAGGCGCTGGTTCGCTGGAAGCACTCGAAGCTCGGTCTGATCAGCCCGGGCATATTCATCCCTCTTTTTGAGAAAAACGGGTTCATTCGGGAGCTCGATTCCTACGTCTGGAAGGAGACGGCCGATCGCATCCGATGCTGGCGGGAAAAATACGGTCGTTCTCTGCCGGTTTCCGTCAATGTATCCCGCATCGACTTGAACGATCCCCCGCTTCTGGAGATGCTGGAAAGTACGGTGGATGAGGCGGGAATCGCGCACCGTGATTTTCTGCTGGAGATCACGGAATCCGCCTACACAGAAGACGCTGACCTGATTATCAACGTGGTCAAGACGCTGCGGGAACACGGATTCACGATCGAAATGGACGACTTCGGCACGGGCTACTCCTCGCTCAATATGATCACCAAGCTTCCGATTGACACGCTGAAGCTGGACCTTCAGTTCATACGGACCGCATTCCAGGGAAAGAAGGATACCCGGACGCTCGAGGCTGTGATCGGTCTGGCGCATTCGCTCGGTCTTGCGACCGTCGCGGAGGGCGTCGAAACGGAGGAACAGTTGTGCGTGCTGAAGACACTGGGCTGCGATATCGTGCAGGGATATTATTTTTCGAAACCTCTGCCGCCCGAGGCTTTTGAAGTCTTTCTGCAAGAAACGAAAAACTGAACGGCAGATCGTGTCCGATCTGCACCCATTGAGAGAAATGAACGGCCTCGCGCAAAAAGCGCCCGGGCCCGTTTGCCGGAATGAGGTGGTAAGACCATGAAGCATACACGGATCAACAGGAAGCCTGCGGTTTGGACGGCTTTGGCTCTGCTGCTCGTTTTCACGGCAGGCGTATGGCTGCCCGCCGCCCGCGCCGACAGCGATCCCGGACTCGTCCGCGTTGGCTATTACGAGAACGAGGTCTTTCAG
This sequence comes from Clostridia bacterium, assembly GCA_017428025.1. GTDB lineage: Bacteria > Bacillota > Clostridia > Christensenellales > CAG-138 > UBA3792. Next base: position 3,548 of record JAFRRO010000063.1, on the reverse strand, counting down.
GAAGGCGCGGCGGAAGGCGCGGTCAAAACCGGCTACGCCTACGAATACTATCGCAAGCTCTCCGAATACACGGGATGGAAATACGAGTACGTCTACGGCGGCTACGGAGAGCTCTATCAGATGCTTCTGGAGGGCGAGATCGATCTGCTGGCAGGTCTTGCATGGCGTGAAGAACGCGTCGGGCTGATCGCTTATCCGGACGCCATCATGGGAAGCGAATCGTACTATCTCGTCAAGCAGGATACGGAGATCGGCATTACCGCCGATCCGAACACGCTGAACGGAAAGAAGATCGGCGTTCTGGACAGCGCCATGATAAGCGTCCTGAACCGCTATCTGGAAGAACACGACGTTCAGGCAAACGTCCTCATCTTTCCGGATTACGCGCAGCTGTTTTCCGCGTTCGACTCGAAGCAGCTGGACGTCTTTGTTGCCGAAAGCGACGGCTCATACGTAAGGGAACACGCCGAAGTGCTTTGCGCCTTCGGCTCCTCGGATTATTATCTGTGTGTCAGCATCAAGCGTCCCGACCTGCTTGCCGAGCTGAACGAAGCGCAGACGCTTCTTGCGGCGGAAGAACCGAATTATCTCGATTCCCTCAGTACAAAGTACTATTCGGTCAGCGTCACGGCACGTGCCTTTTCCGCTGCGGAGCGTGAATGGATTGCGTTGCACAGCACACTGAACGTCGGATATCTCCGGAACTACCTTCCGTACAGCGATACGGATGAAGCAGGTCAGGCGACCGGCCTCGTCAAGGATATCATTCCGGAAATCCTGAATTCGCTCGGCATATCGGGCGTTTCAGTGACCTATCGGGGCTACGGAAGCTACGACGATATGATCGCCGATATGGCGTCCGGCGCGATCGACGTGGCGTTTCCGGTGGGCGGCGGTCTGTACTACTCCGAGGAGAACGGCATCTATCAGTCCAGCGCCATTGCCTCCGCCTCGACAGAGATCGTGTTCAAGGGAACCTATACCGAAGATACGGTTGCGCACTTCGCGGTCAACGAAAACAACCGGATGCAGTATTACTACATCAAGACGAACTTCCCGGACGCGGAGATATCCTTCTATCCGTCCATCGACGACTGTCTCTCGGCCGTTCTCTCCGGAAAAGCCGGCTGTACGACGCTGAACGGTCTGCGCGCTAACGACATTCTGAAAAACAGCAAATACCGGGACCTTTCCATGCGTCAGGCCGGGCGGACGGACGACCGATGCTTCGGCGTGGAGATCGGAAACGAGGGGCTTCTCAAACTGCTGAACCGCGGCATCAACGTCGTCGGCGCCGATTATGCGCAGAACCTGTCCTACCGGTACACCGGCGGTCTGTATGATTACAGCTTCACCGACGTGCTGCGCGATCATATGGCGTTGTTCGGATCGTTGATTCTCGCCGTCGCCGCGCTGATGATCTTCTTTTTGATCCGGGATTCCGTAAGGACGCGGAAGGAAGCGCGGGATAAGGAATCCGCCCGATTGGCGCTCGAAGAGAAAAACCGGGAACTGGGCGAGAGTCAGGCGGCGCTTTCGGACGCGTTGGTTGCGGCCGAGCATGCAAGCCGGGCCAAAACGACCTTCCTGAACAACATGTCTCACGATATCCGGACGCCGATGAACGCCATTGTCGGCTTTACCGCATTGGCGGCGTCCCATATCGACAACAAGGAGCAGGTCCGCGACTATCTTTCCAAGATCTCCGTTTCCAGCCAGCATCTCCTTTCGCTGATCAACGACGTACTGGATATGAGCCGTATCGAAAGCGGCAACGTCACCATCTCGGAATCGGATACGCATCTGCCGGACGTCATTCACGATCTCCGGACGATCATTCAATCCAGCATCACGGCAAAGCAGCTGGAGCTGTTTATCGATACGCAGGACGTCCGGCACGAAGACATCGTCACCGACCGGCTGCGTCTCAATCAGATCCTGCTCAACATCCTGTCAAACGCCATCAAGTTCACGCCGAACGGCGGCATGATCAGCTTCCGCGTGATCGAAAAGCCGTCCTCCCCCACGGACAAAGCGGTTTTCGAATTCCGGATCAAGGACAACGGCATCGGCATGAGTGAGGAGTTTCAGAAATCGATCTTCGAAGCCTTCACCCGCGAAAAGAGCAGCACGGTCAGCAGCATTCAGGGCACCGGACTCGGGATGGCCATTACAAAGAACATCGTGGATATGATGGGCGGCACCATCACCGTACATTCCGAGGAGCAAAAGGGCAGCGAATTCATCGTCAAGCTCCCCTGCCGGATCAGCGAATCCCCCGTGACGTTCGGGCCGATTCCCGAACTGCAGGGCCTGCGGGCGCTGGTTGCGGACGACGATACCAACACCTGCCTGTCCGTATGCGCAATGCTCCGCGACATCGGGATGCGTCCCGACTGGACCAACTACGGCAAGGAAGCGGTCGTCCGCGCCAAAGAAGCGCTCGAAAGCGCGGATGCGTTCAGCGCCTATATCATCGATTGGATCATGCCGGATATCAACGGCATCGAAACGGTCCGCAGGATCCGTAAGGTCATCGACGACAGCACGCCGATCATCATCCTTACCGCGTATGACTGGGCGGATATCGAAGAGGAGGCGCGGGAAGCGGGCGTCACGGCGTTCTGCTCCAAGCCGCTGTTCATGTCCGAGCTGCGGAACGTGCTGTCACAGCGTTTCCAGTCCTGCGAAAAAGCGGAAAAAAAAGAGTCGGCGTCCGCCGGTTTCGCGGGAAAGCGCGTTCTGCTTGCCGAAGACAACGAAATGAACCGAATGATCGCCGTCGCGATCCTGGAAGAAGCCGGTCTGACCGCGGATATCGCAACGGACGGCACAGAGGCGGTCGAAAAGATTGCGTCCGCACCCGCAGGCTATTATAATATCGTTCTCATGGACATTCAGATGCCGCACATGGACGGATACACGGCGGCGAAGCAGATCCGCGCCCTTGACGATGCGCAGAAGGCAAATATCCCCATCGTCGCCGTCACCGCAAACGCTTTTGAGGAAGACCGGAAGATCGCGCTGGAGTCCGGCATGAACGGTCATCTGGCAAAACCCTACGATATTCCGGCTATGATGGAGACGCTGAAAAGCCTGCTGGGATGACCGTTCCGGCGCAGAGCCCAACCACGTACAAAAGAGGAGACGCTTCAAACGAAAGACGCGCAGAACAGGCGGACGACCTGTATCGCCGTGTTCGGCATTCCGATCGTGATCGCGATCCTTGTGATCGGAACAGTCTGGATGGGGCGGAATGCGCAGCGGGATACGGCGAAAGCCGTTCACTCCGTCAGTATGCTCTTGCAGCAGATCCACAAAACCGATCCGAAAAGGGGCTGTTAACAGCTGTTCTGAAAAGGGTGTTTTCAAATCGGCATGCTTTTTCGACCCTCCCTTGTCTGGGTGGGTGGCTCGCGAAGCGAGACGGGAGGGTAGTTTCCTGACTACCCCTCAGTCAACTGCGTTGACAGCTCCCCTGACAAGGGGAGCTCAATTTTTCTCCTGAATGGCGCACTTATTCACCACCGTGCAGCTGCGATACCATT
>JAFRRO010000062.1 GCA_017428025.1 Clostridia bacterium | reverse complement strand
CTTCTGCTCCCTGTTCGACCCGCGCTTCCGCCTCGCTTCATCCCGCACCGCGGGCGCTCGGCTCCGCGCCCCCTCAAGTGGAAACCTTTACTGCCGATGATTCTTTGCAGGAGGATGCTCCATAGAAAAAAGCGCCGGGGAAGCCGGCGCTATTTGGTGATGAAATGCTTCAGTCGAGCATGGACTTGAGGTTTTCCGCGACCGTGATCGGGGCGGCGGTGGCTGCCTTGACGTCGTCCACGGAGAATTCGGGGTTGATCTCGGTCATCAGAAGTCCGTTTTTCGTGACTTCGAGCACGCACATTTCGGTGATGATCTTCTTGACGCAGTGCGACGCCGTGAGCGGCAGACGGCACTTTTCGAGGATCTTCGGGTTGCCCTTGGCGGTGTGCTCCATGCACACGATGCAGTTGCGCGCGCCGACGCAAAGGTCCATCGCGCCGCCCATGCCGGGCATCCGCTTTCCGGGGATGATCCAGTTGGCGAGGTTGCCCTCCTGATCGACCTCGAGCGCGCCGAGGAAGCACGCGTCGACGTGACCGCCGCGGATCAGACCGAAGTTGGTTGCCGAATCGATGAAGCCGCCGCCGAACGCCACGGATGCGGGATTGCCGCCCGCGTCGACGACATGATACGGATCGTAGTTGGCGTCGCCCTCTTTGGGCGTTGCGCCTGCGCCGACGATGCCGAGCTCCGCATGGATCACGAGATCGACGCCTTCGGGGAGGAAGCCCGGAATCATGGTCGGCAGACCGATCCCGAGATTGACGACATCGCCGTCCTTGAGCTCTTTTGCACAGCGCTTGGCGATAAAGGCTTTGATTTCAGACTTATCCATTATTTTTGTCTCCTTCCACGATGTAGTCGACGCACATGCCGTAGGTGTGGATGTTCTCGGGCTCGATCTCGCCGACCGGCACGAGGTACTCGCACTCGGCGATGACGGTGTCCGCCGCGGTCGCCATGACGGTGTTGAAGTTGCGCATGGTGCCCTTGTACCAGCAGTTGCCCGCTTCGTCGCACTTGTAGGTGCCCAAGAGCGCGAAGTCCGCACGGATCGGCTTCATCAGCAGGTACGGCTTGCCGTCGATCTCCTGCTTGCCCATGCACAGCGGGCTCTGCTCGATCAGGGTGTCGACGCCGACCGGCGTCAGAACGCCGCCGAGTCCCGCGCCGCCCGCGCGGACGCATTCCGCCATCGAGCCCTGCGGGATCAAGTTGACTTCGAGCGTGCCGGCGTTCATCTGTTCGCCGACCTCCGGCGTCATGCCGACGTGCGTGGCGATCACGCGCTTGACCTGACGGTTGTGGATGAGTTCCGCAATGCCGAAGAATTCCTCGCCCTTCGGACCGACCGCGCGGCCCATATCGTTGGCGATCAGCGTGAGGTCCTTGGTGCCGAGCTTCACAAGCTCCTTGACGACGGCAAGCGCCTGTCCGCAGCCGAGAAAGCCGCCGCACATGACCGTTGCGCCGTCGGGAATCAATTTCGCTGCCTCTGCGGCAGTGAGTACCGGTTTCTTTGCCATGGAATGTTCCTCCTTGTAGATTTTCGTATCTGGTGCGGCTCAGTGCATGCCGCGTTTGACCATTTCCGTCACGACGAAGCTCGCGACGTCGTCGCCGTAGGTGCCCGCGCCGAATCCGGCGTCAAAGCCCAGTTCCTTCGCCAGCTCGTGCGTGATACGCGGTCCGCCGCAGACCACGACGAACCGGTCTCTGAGTCCCTCCGCCTCCAGAAGCTCGATCAGGTTGGTGAGGTTCTGGATATGGATGTCCTTCTGCGTGACCGTCTGCGACACCAGCAGCGCGTCGGCGTTGACCTCCAGCGCCTTTTTGATGAAGTCCTCGTTCGGCACCTGCGAGCCGAGGTTGTACGCCTCGATCATCTCGTAGCGCTCCACGCCGTAGTGCCCCGCGAACCCCTTGCGGTTCATGATCGCGTCGATGCCGACGGTGTGCGCGTCGGTGCCGGTGGACGCGCCGACCATGACGACCTTGCGGCCGATGTGCTCGCGGATGTACTCGTTCGTCTCCTCCATGCTCATGACGTCGCTTTCGACGGTAATGACGTGGATATCCTCGTAGTTGACACTGTGTACGCAGCTTCCGTAGACCACGTAGAACGTGAACTCCTTGTCGAGCGGGGCGTGGTAGGTGACGTTCGGTTCGTCGAGCCCCATCTTTTTTGCGATCTGACGCGCCGCCTCGACGCCGCGTTCGTCGTCCTTGACCGGCAGCGTGAAGCTCATCTGCACCTTGCCGTCGTTCATCGTGTCGCCGTAGGGCTTGAGATGCCGAAGGTCCAGCGTCGTGTCGAAATCGATCTTATGGGTGTTGTACAGTCCGCTGCTCATTGCGCCACCTTGCCTTTCATGACCTCGATGAACGGGTTGAAGTACGCCTCATCCTTGACGACGACGCCCGAAAGTCCCTTGCCGCCGTCCTTCGGACGCTTGACGTCCGCGAAGATGCCGCGTTCGAGCGTCGTAAACAGTCCGAGCGTTTCGATCTCCTTCAATAGCTCGGTCGCCTTGGTCAGCACCTCGTTTGCGCGGGTGCGGATGATGCCGCCCTCCCTGAAGGTCAGCTCGCCGCCGAGGTCCTTCATCGTGCGGAAGATGTACTGCGCGTTCTCGATCGAAAGCGCGCGATCGCTCATGAACGGCGTGTGGATCGCCTCGGTCATCATGCCCAGAAGATGCAGCTTCTGGTTCGTCAGGATCGTGACCATGTTAAAGAGAGCGTCCTGAATATGCCCGCGGAAGATGTTGCCGGTCATGTACTTGGTCGGCGGCATGTACTTGAGCGGCGCTTTCGGGAAGATCTCGCGCGCCATCTGCGCCTGCGCAAGCTCATAGAGGAAGGTGTTTTCGACCGACGGGTCCATTTCGAACGCGTGTCCGAGACCCATCTGCTCCTCGCGCATGCCCGCGCACTTCGCGAACGCCTCGTTCAGAAACTGCGACGCCAGAACCGTGTGCGCAGAGGTGATCGCGTCGTCGGTCGTGAGGTAGTTGTCCTCGCCGGTGTTGATGATGACGCCCGCGTAGCCGTTGATGATACGCGAAAAGTATTGGTCGACGATCGTGCGCTGCATGTTGATGTCGCGGAACAGGATGCCGTACAGCGCGTCGTTCAGCATGACGTCGAGCCGTTCCAGAGCGCCCATCGCCGCGATCTCGGGCATGCAGAGTCCCGAGCAGTAGTTGCAGAGACGAATGTAGCGGTGCTGCTCCTCGCCGACCTCGTCCAGTGCGGCGCGCATCAGGCGGAAGTTCTCCTGCGTCGCGTAGGTGCCGCCGAAGCCCTCGGTCGTCGCGCCGTAAGGCACGTAGTCCAGAAGCGACTGGCCGGTGGTACGGATGACCGCGATGATGTCCGCGCCCTGCTTCGCGCCCGCCTTCGCCTGGATGATGTCCTCGTAGATGTTGCCGGTCGCGACGATGATGTAGAGGTACGGACCTTCCTTGTCGCCGAAGCGGGAGAGATATTCGTTGCGCTTTCGGACGTTTGCGTTGATCCGCGCCATCGACGCGTCGATATGCGGCCGCAGCGCGTCGCGGATCTCCTGCCCGGAATGCGCCGGAAGCTTTCTGAGATCGAGCTCGCCCCGGTCGATCAGCTCCGCAACGCCCTGCGGATCCCTGCCCGTTTCGAGGATCGCGCTGCCGAGCACGTACGCCGCGCCCAGCGGCAGCAGCCCGTTTTCAAAGAGTTGATCCACCACCACGTTCGGCATGGGCACGTCCATGTCGTTGACGCCGTCGATGCCCAAAAGCCGGCAGACGGTGCGTTCCACGGTGACGGTGGTGTGCCGGTCGATGAAGCGCTGCACGTCGCCTGCGACATGCGCCGCGCTTGCGCGCGCCTCATTGACCAGTTCCTGGTTCAAGCCGAGTTTGCTTTCCATACGGTTTCCTCAGTGCTTGACGTGCCGTTCGTTGCGCAAAAGCTTGGTCGGCTCCAGATAGTGCTGCTGCGTGCCCTCGGCAACGTAGGCGACGCCGGTCTTTTCGACCTTGCGCTTGCCGGTGCAGACGTCGCAATGGCAGTTCTGCACATAGTGTTCCGGCTCGGTGTAGGACGTGATGACGCCCTCGAAGTTGCGGAGAATGACCTTTCTCGGCGTCTGCGAGATCAGATACGTCGGCATGACGGGCGTCTTGCCGCCGCCGCCCGGCGCGTCGACCACGAACGTCGGTACGCAGTAGCCGGAGGTATGGCCGCGCAGCGCTTCCATGATCTCGATGCCCTTACTGACCGGCGTACGGAAGTGCGAAAGACCGAGCGACGGATCGCAGGCGTAGATGTAGTACGGACGCACGCGCATCTTGACGAGCCCGTGCACCAGCTCCATCATGACGTGGCTGCAGTCGTTGACGCCGGCAAGCAGCACGCTCTGGTTGCCGAGCGGAATGCCCGCGTCCGCGAGCATGGCGCACGCCTTCGCCGATTCGGGCGTGAACTCCTTCGGCGTGTTGAAGTGCGTGTTGAGCCAGATCGGATGATACTTTTTCAGCATGTTGACAAGCTCCGGCGTGATGCGCTGCGGGCACACGACCGGCGTACGCGAGCCGAGACGGATGATCTCGACGTGCGGGATCGCGCGAAGCTTTTTGATGATGTCCTCCAAAAGCGCGTCGCTCACCATCAGCGCGTCGCCGCCGGAAAGCAGCACGTCGCGGACCTCCGGATGGTTTCGGACGTATTCGATGCCCTGTTCGATCTGCGCTCTCGGCACGCCGCAGTCATTCTGCCCCGCGAAGCGACGGCGCGTGCAATGACGGCAGTACATCGAGCACATGTCGGTGATGAGGAACAGCACGCGGTCCGGATAGCGGTGCGTGAGTCCCGGAACCGGGGAATCGGTGTCCTCGTGCAGCGGATCGGCGTTCTCGTAATCGGCATAGTTGAGTTCATCCGCGCGCGGAATCGCCATCTTGCGGATCGGATCGTAGGGATCGTCGAGGTCGATCAGCGACAGATAGTACGGCGTGATCGCCATGCGGAGTTTGCCGAGCGTCTTTTTGATGCCGTCCTCCTCCTCGGGCGTCAGCGACATGATCTTCTTGAGGTCGTCAAGCGTCTCTGCGCGGTTCTTGACCTGCCAGTGCCAGTCGTTCCAAAGCTCCTCCGGAACGTCGGCAAAAAGACCGTTGCGGGTTTTCATGGATAAAAATCCTCCTAACGTCGTAATGAAAAGACCGCAAGAGCAGGACGCTCTGCCTGCTCTTGCCGGGTCGGATCAGCAGTATTTTTCGTCGAACAGCTTTCTGAGCTTCGCGTTCTCGCGCAGCACGTTCAAGGTGATCTCGGCGTGGTTCTTGGTGTAGCCGTTGCCGACGATCATCGTGACGTCCTTGCCGACGCCCTCCGCGCCCAGCGCCGCCTTGGTGAAGGAGGTCGCCATCGAGAAGAAGTACACAAGACCGTCGTCGCGAACCGGCAGGATCGCGCTCATCTCGCAGGACTCGATGTTGACGCAGCAGATGGAGATGTCGTATTCCTTGCCGCCGTTGACCTCGAGCGCCTTTTCAAGCACTTCGACCGGCTTGGTGCAGTCCGCAACGATGACGTCCGTATAGACGCCGAGCTCGATCAGCGCGGGGACCTGCTTCGGGTTGCGGACGACGCCGACGACCTTGCCGTTCGGGCCGACCTTTTTCAGCGCTTCCCAGCCGCAGAGCACGCCGCTCTTGCCGTTTGCGCCGAGGATCAGCACGGAGTCGCCCTCTTTCGGGAGCTTTCTTGCCTGCGCGGGCGCGCCCGCCACGTCGAGCGCCGCAAGCGCCAGCGCCTCGGACATGTCGTCGGGGAGCTTTGCGTAGATCGCGGATTCAAACAGCACCGCCTGACCGTCGATGTCGACGCGGTCGATGTCCTTGTGGATCGCCTTGATGCGGTCGATCTTGAGCGGCGTCATCGACAGCGAAACGAGGGACGCAATCTTGTCGCCGACCTTGAGATCGAAATCGGGTTTCGCAAGGAGATCGTCGCCGATGTAGGCGACCTTGCCGATGAACATGCCGCCCGAACCGGTGACCGGATTCTGCTGCTTGCCGCGCTCCGCGACGATGCCGAGAATCATTTCGCCGATCTTCTGCTCGTCGCCGCCGCACGCCTCCTCGATCTGCGTGAACGATGCGGAGTCGATGTTCAGGGAGATGACGTCGCAGATGATTTCGTTCGAATAGCGCTTCGTCATGTCGTTGTCGATTTTCCATGCCGCCTGCGTCAGAACGCCCTTCGGCTCGATGACGCGGTGGGTGCCGTACTTATTGCCCTTGATCTGTTCCATTGTTCTTCCTCCTGTAAAAATGTATGTGATGGTTCGGATTCCTTATTTGCGCGGCGCCATGCCGAGGATCGCTCTCGCCTCGTCGGGCGTTGCGATCTCGCGGCCGAGTTCCTTTGCAAGCCGTACGACCTTTTCGACAAGCTCGCCGTTAGAAGCCGCCTTGTGTCCCTTTCCGAGGTACACGTTGTCCTCGAAGCCGACGCGGACGTTGCCGCCCATGATGATGCCCGCCGCCGCCATCGTCCATGCCGATCTGCCGACGCCGGTGACCGTCCAGGTCGAGCCCGCGGGGATCTTATTGACCATGAACGCCAGGTTGTCGACCGTTGCGGGCGCGCAGCCGGGCACGCCCAGCACGAAGTTGAACTGCATCGGCGCGCCGGGGACCTCGCCCTTTCGCGCCATTGTGAGAACGGTGTCGATGTGACCGAGCTCGAAGCACTCGTATTCGGGCTTGATGTTGTTCTCGATCATGCGCTTGCCGAACGCGCGCATCGTGGGCATCGTGTTCTCGAACACCTCGTCGCCGAAGTTGCAGGTGCCGCAGTCGAGCGTCGCCATCTCGGGCATGAGTTCGGTCGGCTGCAGACGCTCCTCGGGCGTCATGCCGGTCGCGCCGCCGGTCGACGGGATCATGATGACGTCGGGCAGCTCCTTTCGGATCGCGTCCATGACCTCGCGGAAGCGCTCGCGGTCCTGCGTCGGGGTGCCGTCGTCGAAGCGCACGTGCACGTGGATGATCGCCGCGCCCGCCTCATACGCAAGCTTTGCCTCGCGCACCATCTCCTCGACGGTGTACGGAACGGCGGGGTTGTTCGCCTTGGTGACTTCCGCGCCGCAGATGGCGGCGGTAATGATGAGCTTTTCCATGCTGCCTCCTTACTTGCTGCGGTCGATGCGCTGGCAGTCCTTGGGGGTGACGCAGGTGCCGTGCGCGCGGCAGACCACGATCGGTTCCGGCAGAACCTCGGCTGCGGACGGAGAGATGTCCGGCCGCGCCTGAATGACCTTGCGCGCTTCGAACGTCATGCCGCGGGAGGTGTTGCCGATGCGGTCGATCTCGCCGTACGCCTCGATGTAGTCGCCGGCGTAGACGGGCGCCAGAAACTCGATGTTGTCGTAGGCGCAGAACAGTCCTTCGTCGCCGTCGCATTGAATGAGCAGCTCGGTCGCGACGTCGCCGAACAGATGCACCATATGCGCGCCGTCGACGAGGTTTCCGCCGTAGTGCGCGTCCTTCGCGCTCATGCGAAGGCGCAAAAGGGATGTGAATTTTTCCATGGATTCGGTCTCCTTTTTAAGATTTGCAACGGGAAGCAGCGTTCCGGACGCGGGAAAACGAAAAAAAGAGCGCTGTCGGTCGATCTCCCCGACCAATAGCGCTCCATGCTCCAAAAACATGACAGTCACGCCGCTTACACGACGGTACCAAGGCGAAGGCAGGCGGCACTTCGTCCTTTCGGCGGAAAACCCCTTCCCAGTCCGACTTCACCGGTCGCCCGCCCCGATCGGAAAGGTACCCTGTTCTCCGCGCCTCTATTGCCGATTTTCCGGAATTCTGTATAAAAATTATATCCGGTTTCGGCCGCCTTGTCAAGCAGATTTCAGGCGTCCGCGCTCGCGTGGGACGCTTCGATTCCGGCAAGAATCTCCGGCTTCAGCGAGAGCATGCGGCAGATGTTCAGCGCGTCCTTCGGACAGTCCGCCCTGCCCTCGACGCGGTACAGTCCGTAGTTCATATGCCGCGCGATCGCCGCGACGCCGTCCTCCGCGTCCGGTCCGATCTCCTTCGAAATCGCCGCGGGATCGACGTTTTTCAAGCCGATGATCTGATAATGCCGGTTCGCCGCCTCCGCCACGCGGTCGTAATGCGTGGACAGGATCGAGATCGCGTCGACGCCGCAGAGATACTTTGTGACCGCCTGCACGATCACCGCGCCCTCGTCCGGGTTCGTCCCGCGCGCAAACTCGTCCAGCAGCAGCAGCGAATAGCCCCGCTCAACCTCGTCGAGCGCTTTTTCGAACTGCACGATCTCCGAGCCGAAGCCCGAAAGCCCCGACTGAATCGACTGCAGATCGTCAAACAGCATTTTTATGCAGTGAAACATCGGCACCGTCGCCGACGCCGCGGGCACCAAAAAGCCCGCGTGGCACAGCAGCGCGATCAGCGCGACCGTCTTGAG
>JAFRRO010000061.1 GCA_017428025.1 Clostridia bacterium | reverse complement strand
GCCGTATTCGACAGCTCTGCAAGGCGGTCGCGGTACGCCGTCTCCTGCTCGGAAAGCGCCTGATCCCGCTGCTTCTGCTCGTCCGTCCACTTGCTTTGGCTTCCCTTCTTCTCGCGCCACGGCGTGCCTGCGTAGAGGTCCGCCAGCTCCTTCGAATACGCCTCGTACGCCTCGTGCAGGTTCAGATAATCGATGTAGCAGTCCCCGTACAGCGCGATCTGCTCGTCCGTAAAGGTCGCGCCCGCCGCCTTCTTCTCCTCCACGCGCTGCAGGACCTTCTCGATCTGGTGCAGACGCTTGATCGTCACGAACCCGATCCTGTAGAGCCAGCGCTCGTACTGTCTCGTGCAGGTGCCGACCGGCTCCGCGTCGATGCCGTAGACCTCGCGGATGAGGTCGATCCGGTTCTGCTGATCGACGTACACGAACCGCCAGTAGGCTTCGATCTCGCCGATCTCGCCGTACATGGACCGCGTCCGGATGCGTTCCGGATCCAGATTCGCCGCGAAATTCACGAGCGCCGTGGTCTGCGCGGCCGACGCGTTCGTATAGATGCCGCTGTTCGCCGCGGAGATCAGCGTGGGAACCTGGTAGAGCTTGCCTTCGGTTTTCAGCTTTTTGAAGATCGCAACCATCATCCGCCGCTGCCGCGCCGTGCGCGAGCTGTCCAGCCCGTCCGCAGACTGTCGGATGCGCAGATACCCCATGACCGCATCGCCGTCCAGATGGTGCATGCCGACGCCGTATCCGCGTTTGCCGCTCTGCGAACGGAATGGCTGATCGACGTCATAATCGATGCCGCCGATCGCATCCACAATGTCCATGACTGCCTGAAAATCCAGCCCGTAATAGTACGGGATCGAGACGCCGCCGAGCCACTGCTCCGCCGTGCGGCAGGTCAGTTCAAAGCCCGCCGCCAGATCGTCCGCCTTTCCGGACGTCTTGAACTTTCCGTTCAGACCGACGTTGAACACGCCGTTCAGCTTGTAGAATCCGGAATATCCCGGGACGGTCGTCAGGGTGTCGCGCGGCAGCGTGATCAGGTCCACCGTGTCGCTGTCGAAATTGACGGCAATCACCATCATCGCGTCCGTGTGCGGCATGGTCCCGCTCGTCGTCTTTCCGTTCTCGAAAGCGTCGATGCCCGTCAGCAGGATGTTCAGAATCCCCTGCTTCTCCGGAACGCGCGTGCTCTCCGGCGTCTCCGAAACGGCCGGTCTGCGATCCGTCGGCAGCTCAAACGCAGGCGCAAGCGGCGTCTTCTCCGGCAGCTGCGTCGCCGCCGCATGCTCGAACAGCTTCTCCGGCTGCTTCAGAATCCGGTACACCGCCCGCGCGCCGACCGCCGCCGCAATCGCCAGCACCAGCGCAACCGCACACAATACGATGCGCGTTCTCTTCGATTTTCGTTCCTTTGTCACACCGTTTTCCTTGCTCATACGATTCTTTCCCGCCATACAGCCCCAACCGGATGCATGGCTGTTTGTTATTATACCATACTGATCGGATCGTCACAAGTTGCAAGTTTGTTGATTTGTTTCCCGCCCCGGTTCCGGATCGGTTTGTTACGATCGATAACACATCCGGATGCGGTTCAACGATATTTCTACAATATATATCAGACGTGCTTCCAAAGCAACCGGATCCATGTTCCACGTATCACGTTCTGATGTTTGTCAATAGGGCAAATAATCAAATCTTTACTCATTTTTACTCATCTTCTCGTGTCATATACTTGTTTATAACACATATATAGTGTGTTCACTCCTGTGGACCTGACCGAATTTCTTGACTTTTTGTCCAAAAAGTACTTTTGACCTCTTTTTAAATAATTGATAGTGTGTTTTAAGCTATATAACACCATATTTCCAGATGCTCAACACATAGTTATTAACTTTTTGATCCGATCGTGCCTTATTCTCATTTGATTTCGACCCAAAACCATAGGAATTCTATGCCCCGTTTGTTCAGAATTGAACTCCAAAAATTACACAATACCTGCGGAGTTGACCGCGATATCTTTTGTGATCTCCTATCCATTAGTTTCTCTTTTTCTTCTGAAACTCAATCGAATCGAAAGAGCAATCTCTTTCATTCCTGACACATATCTTTTGTTCCCTCTGTCATGATCTGATTGTCACAGATGGGGAATCTTTTTGTTTTTCAGTTCGAATCTTTTGCCAAAAAACGGCATAGTTCACAATTCGAGTAAAAAAGTGCAGGAAAATCCTCAAAGAATTTCCCCTCATACAAAAAAGATTGAATCGAAACAAACGAAAGATTTACCGGTAATTCTGGGGAGAATTATATTTTGAATTGAAGTCTCATTTGATAGCAATTTTGAAATACTATGAGCCAAAGAAGATGCTTTAAACCGGACATCAAATATAGGATTATTATGAGCAAGTCCAATGAACGGCAATATGTGTATAAGGTACTGAACGCAGGAGGTACGGAGGCATTGGAGAATCTGGTCAAAGCGATCTACCTGTACAACGAACGCGCAAACGCGTACTTCGGAAACTGAGCATTGCAAAGAGAGCCATCCGCAAGGGTGGCTCTTGCCTGCTGCGCAAGAATGTCTGAAACGGAGGACGCGGCAGGCATTTTCAACAAACCGAACACGGCTTGTTCAAACGGTTCTCAGCATCGGTTGACGGAACCGAACAGCTTCAGCTTTTCGGCAACGACCTCTTTCATCGCCTCGATCTCGAACGGGATGAGACCGGTCACGGTCTGCGCGCCGCGTTCAAGACCCTTCAATATGCCGCGTTTTCCGGCTTTGTCGAGATCCGTAAAGATGTTGATCTTTGCGATGCTCTTCGAAACGGCGACGCGAAAATCGTCATCCGACAGCCCGCTGCCGCCGTGCAGCACGAGCGGGATGCCGGTTTTTTGCGTGATCGCTTCGATCCGGTCGAAGTCGAGCTTGGGCGGGAAGCGGTAGTCTCCGTGCGCATTGCCGACCGCGACTGCGAGCGCATCGATTCCGGTGCGGCACACATAGTCCTCGGCTGCGTCCGGATCGGTATAGAAATCGCTCGGGCGGAGCAGCTTCCCTGCGCCTTCGTTGTCGCCGACGTGTCCCAGCTCGCCTTCCACGGACACGTTCATGCCGTGGCAGATGCCGACAAGGTCGGCGACCTGCTGCGCGTTTTTCGCGTAGGGAGCGGTGGAACAGTCGTACATGACGGAGGTGAATCCGAGCCGCAGCGCTTCGATGCATTTGGTGAAGGTCAGACCGTGATCATAATGCACGCAGACCGGAACGTGTGCTTCGCGCGCCATCGGGATCAGATAATCCGCCACGACCGGCAGCGGCGTGACGGGCAGCAGTACCTCCGCGGTGCCGATCATGACCGGAGAGCGCAGCTCTTCGGCGGTTTCGATGACAGCGCGCGCCATCTCGGCGTTGACCGCATTGAAGAATCCGACGCCGTAACGCTTTTCCTGCGCGTCGGCGAGTATCGTTTTCAGATTGACAAGCATTGCAGTTCTCCTTGCTTCATTGTTTTCCAGCCCTTTTTCAGCCGTTCCGAAAGCGCTGTCAGCGGCAGCAGTCCGCTCAGCGCATCGTATTCCGTGACGCAGCAGGCGCCCTCGGCGGCGGCAAGCGCAGCGCACCATTCGGGGGAACATCCGTTCAGAACTGCGGTCAGAAACGCCGCGATGCTTGTATCGCCCGCGCCGGTTCCGGACAGGACGCGATCGGCACAAAGACATGGCTGGAGGATCTCCCGATCCGCCCAATGCGCAGGATCGAGCGCGACGCGATTGCCCGTTTTTTGCAGCGCAACGCGATCCGCCGTGCGAAGATACATTCCCGCGACGCCGCACTTGATCAGCACGACACGGCAGCCCAAGTCAAGCGCGCGTTCCGCAAGCGGTTTTGCATCGCGCAGCAGGTCGATCTGCTCCGTGATATCCGCGTGCGGGTCGAACCGGGCGTAGCGTTCGCGGTCGAGCATCCGGCACAGCTCTTCGAACGACGGCATGAAAAAGTCCGTATCGGGCAGAACGGCGGACAGGATCCGTTCCCAGTCGGCACGACCGGCGTCGGAATCCGGATCGACCGCGGCGAGATCAAGCCCCGTTGCGACGCCGTGAGCCTTGACGCGGCGGAACAGAGTGGCAAGCTCCGCACCGCCGTTTTCGTACATGCGGCGCATGATCGGCGGGTAGCCGAAATGGAACAGCGCGGCGTTTTTGAGCGCATCCTCCGGCACGTCCGCACTCGAAAACGTGTCGTTCGCACCGGGATGGTGCAGAAACACGCGATCCTGACCGGGCGGGGCGAGCACGACCGAATAGGAAGTCGTTGCACTGCGGTCCTCGATCAGTCCGCCCGCGTCGTAGGACGCGAAGATCGATTTCACGATGCTGCCGAACGCGTCCGTTCCGATCTTGCCGAGCAGCGTTACGTCGTTGCCGAGCAGCTTCAGCGCAAGACCGGTGTTCGCAACGCTGCCGCCGGTGTGGATGTCCGCCGCGCCGGTATGCACGAGCCGCCCCGGCGTCAGAAGCGACGCGAAATCCGATTCCGCGTCCGGCGCAAAGACCGGTGTGATGTCGAGACAGACGTGACCGGCGCAGATCAGTTTTCGTTGCATGGCGGTCGGCAGGGTCAGACCAGACCCATCAGAAGGTTCACGGTATACAGCTCCAACTGTTCGAACTTGCGCTGCGCGATTAGCGAGTTCGCAAGCGCATAGTCGTACCGGTCGACCTTCTCTTCAAGAGCCTTGAAGATCGCGAGACTGTTCTTGAGATGCTCATAGCTGTCCTCGTCGGAGGTCGTGCGCATGGCCTTGACGTCCAGTCCGACGTACCCCTTTTCCCAGTACCGGTTTTCGCACAGCAGCTTGACCTGATTGAACGCCTGACGCAGGTTTTCGACGCCGAAGGACTTGTCCTGATCGTAACGGATGCCGTTCTGGTCGTTCAGATGGACGGTGAACAGCTTGTCGAACGCGAGTGCAAAGCCGATCTCGTTTGCCGGATCGAGCCCCGCGAGCACCGCATGCGCGCTTTCGAGGTTGCCGCCGACGCGCTTGGGATCGATCGTCGCGGCGGAAACCGCCATGACGTGCCCGATCGTGCCGCAGAACGAACGGTCGATCGGCTCGTTCGGCTTCGGCTCGATGCAGACGCGGATGCTCTCGTCGTAGCGGAGCATGTTGTTGATCGCCTCGATGATTTGCTTCGTCGCGGTCACGGCGCTCTTCGACTCCGCGCAAAGCGTGCCCTCACGCGCAAGCCACAGCACGGTCAGATCCGTGCCGAGCTCGCGGGCGATGTCGATGGAGCGGTACGCGCGCCACATGGCAAACTCGCGATCCGCCTTGCTCGTGCTTGTAAAGCCGCCGTCCGCCGTATGCGGATCCATCCAAAGCCGCGGCGCGACAAATTCGGCTTTGAGACCGTACTTGTCCAGCATCGCCTTGACCTTGCGCGCTTCCGCCTTGATCTGCTCCTCGCTCAATGCATTCATGTTCGGGACGACGTCGTCGTCATGGAACTGCACGGCGGAAAAGCCGATCTCGCTGAATCTGCGGAACTTCGTTTCCAGATCGATCGCGCTGCGCGTTTCGGGACCGTAGGAATCTGCGCCGGTGTGGACGTTCCACGGACCGACCGTAAATTGGAATTTCGACATACATACCTCCTATATATTCGTAATTGTTCAGCGCATGCGGGCAAGGATGATGCTCTCATACGGCTCTAACGTGATTGTTCCGCCGCTGACCGTCAGTTCGTCGTGATACGTCATGTACAGCAGTCCGTAGTCTTCCGTATCGAACGTGAAGGTGACCGGCGCGTCGTGGAAGTTGTGCAGGATGACCGCCTCCTGATGCGCGGAAACCATCTTGTAGGAGACGACGTCCGGCGCCGCCGTGTAGGTCTCAAACCGTCCGGCAAACAGCGCTTCGTTCTCGCTGCGGATGTGGATCAGTCTGCGGATCGCGGACAGCACAGAATTCGGGTCCGCATTCTGCTCGTCGAACGGCTGCAGATAGTCGCTTCCGTCGGCCTTTTTGCCGTAGATGTTCCAGTAATTGAGCATCGTCGTCTGGTACGGATCGCCCTTCGCCCAAGGGAAGGAGAGTTTGAATATCTCTCCGCTGCTCTTGTTGCCGAGCATGCCGATCTCGTCGCCGTAATACATGAACGGCAGCCCTTCGATCGTCAGCGAAACCATCTGCGCCAGCTTGATCTTGCGCGGGTCATTGTCGAATACGCCTGCCATGCGGTTCACATCGGCGTCGGTCTGAAACGGCGCGTTGATGTACCGGTCGTTCGTCGTGTTCCGATACGTCTTATAGCTCGATGCGATCAAGAGACCGAGGTCGTTTTTCGAGGAGGGATGCTTGAACTCGTCGCGGATGTTGTAGATCAGACCGAAGTCGAAGTCCGAGCCGATCGAGCGCATGTAGTCCGCGCGCGTATCGACGTTTCCGGTCAGCACCTCACCGACCAGATAGACGTCCGGATCGATCGACCGGCAGTAGTCGCGGAAGCGGCTCCAGAATGCGTAATTGCATTCGCTGACCGTTTTGCCCGAGGAAAGCGGGATCTCCGCCGCGGAAAAGATGTGCGGAGCGGAATCGAGGCGGAATCCGGCAACGCCCTTGTCGAGCCAGAACTTTGCGATGTTCTGCACCTCGAGAACGGTCGCTTCGTTGTCGTAGTTCAGATCGGGCATGTAGCCGGCGTACAGGCTGCAGGCGATCTGCTCGCCTTCGTCGCCGTCGATGTCGTAGGAATTGCCCTCGCGGTCGTACCGGTACCAGCTGTCATAGCCGAGCACAGCCGCGTGCAGGTCGTAATCCTCGGGATGCTCGGCGTCGTCGAGGAAACGGTAGTACGCGCGGTACGGGCTGTCGGGATCGTTCAGCGCATCCAGAAACCACGGATGGATGTTGGAGGTGCAGTTCAAAACGAGATCGAGAATGACGGAGATGCCGCGCGCGTCGCAGGCGGCGATCAGATCCTCGAAGTCCTGCATCGTGCCGTACTGCGGATCGATGGAATAGTAATCCTCGATATCGTACTTATGAAAGGTATGCGCGGGCATGATCGGCAGCAGCCACATGCCGGAGATGCCGAGGTCCGTATCCGTCTGCGGGTCGCCGTCGTTCAGGTAATCGAGTTTGTCGATGAGCCCGCGAAGATCCCCGATGCCGTCGCCGTTCGAATCGGCAAAGGAGTATACAAACATCGTGTACCAGGTGCCCTGATACGGCTTGTCCGGCGTGAATCCGCTCGTGCGCTGCGTTTTCAGCACCGTTTTGGGCGTACAGCCGAAAAGGAGCAGCAGCGCAAGCAGGAGGGAGAGAAGCAGCGCGGCGCGCGTTCGCGGATGCCTCATGCCGCCACCTTCTTTTTGCGCATCATCAGCAGCGTCGTCAGGACGGCGACCGCGAAGAGTATGGCGAACCCGATCAAGAACCAGTGCAGCGGACGGATGCGGCTTTTGACGGTCACGTCGAAGGAGGTCTCAAGACCTTGGCAGCGCACACCGACACGGTAGGTTCCGGAGACGGAGGTGTCGAAGCCGTCGAGCAGATCCGCATTGAGCGCGACGGTCTGTTCGGTGCCGTCCGAATAGGTGACGATCAGGGTGCCGGGAACGAACGCCGCATTCTGCTCATATACGGTCTGCGTGTCCTCGCCGATGCGGAGAGAAACCGGCACGACGCGTTCGTTTGCAACACCGGACGCCTCCAGATAGGATTCGGACAGATCGGCGCGCGCTTCGTGATCGACCGAGGGATCAAAGAAGGACGAAGACGCGGTCCGGTCACCGATCACGATCTCGTTGGACGCCGGAACGATCCACCACGAGAACGCGAAGTAGTCGTCGCCGAGAAACTGAATGCCGTTCGGAATGACCTGACTCTGCGTGTTCGGACCGTACTCGTAAACCGGATAGCAGTCGAAATCGTTGAAATACTGTTCCAGCATGTCGAGATACAGCAGCTTCAGATTCCCGTCTGCCTCGCGCACGGTGAGCGTACCGCCGTTCTCTTCACATTGCGCATCCTTCCAGCCGTCCGCATAATTGCCGGCGAGCAGCCAACCCTTGCGGTTGTAGTCGTTGATGTCGGTAAAGTCGAATGACATGGTGATATAGGTCGATTCACGCTTGGACGCACCTTCTGTATAGGTGAACTGCGCGTCGGGAAGCGGGCAGAACTCCCGAAGTTTTTCGATCAGCGCGTCGCCGGTCGAAAGCAGGAACGCCGAGTTGTTGCCTGCGGTATAGTCGCGACCTTCCAGCGGCTCCTGATCGCCGTACACGCGGAAGGTCACCGTCTTGGTTCCGGAACAGTCGCTGTAGAACACCGTTTTTCCGTGTACGGTCGCTTCCGAACAGGCAAGACTCAGCAGCAGCATGCCGATCACGGCGAAGAGCAGAATTCGTTTCATTGCCATTCCTCCGATTCAGATTCGGGAAGATACCATCCCATACTGTCAGTATAAAGCACCATGTATAAAAATACTGCTTCAATCTTGATATGCTTTAGCACGATATTGGAGTTTTACAAAAGAAGAAAGCCCGGAAAACGCTTCCGGGCTTTTCTTGGAATCTGGTGGATACGGGTTACTTCGCCGCCGCCTTCTTCTTCTTGGAAGCCGCGACAACGATCGCAACGATGACGGCGACCGCGACGACGCAGCCGGCGATAATGCCGATCAGAGCGCCGGTCGAGAGACCTTTGCCTGCCGGTGCGGGCACGGGTGCGGTCTGTGCGGGCTTTCCGGTGACTTCGATGTAGTCCGCCCAATCCTGCTCGACGATCGTGTTGGAATCGTTGTACTCGTTTACCTGTACGGTATTGGTCTCGGTACCGATGGTTGCGGACACGGACATGATTGTATAAATACAAGTGTAATCATATCCGTACGCTTCCAGATCGCAATCGCCCTGTCCGTCCTTCGAGAACGCCTCGGGGTCGTTGTACAGCGAAAGGAAGATGTTGTCCAGCGAAAGCTGCGTGTTCTCGGTTTTCTCCTTGTAGGTGAAGGTGCCGTCGTCGTTCTTGGTGAAGGTCGGCGCTTCGATCTTGTCGGCGTTGTCCTTCGCAAGCTTCTTGGTCTTTTCGGTGTAGTTCTCGATGCTGTCGAATGCGTACTTGATCGTGACGACCGTGTTGCCGCCGTCCGGTCCTACGGTGATGTCGATGTCCTCGAGCGCGGAGTAGGACTTGATCTTCGCGACGAGCGCTTCGCCCGAAACGAGCAGGTACTTCGAGTTGTTGCCGACCGTGCCGGGCTCGGCGGCGTTCTCCTCGCCGGCAAGGATCGCATCATCGCTGTAAATCACGGCGGTGATGGTCTTGGTGCCGGATCCGTCTGCGTTGACCGTAACATTGGAATTGATCAGCGCCGCCTGGCAGGCGGTCATCATCAGAACAATCGCCAGACAGATTGCCAGTACCGCAAACAGTTTTGTCTTCTTCATCCCTGTGTTCCTCCATTGTGTTTATGGTTTGGTATTATAGCAGATCATGCTGTGTTTGGACGGCAGGATCCAACTATTGTGTGTTGTGCCGCGCTGCGGCGGCCGGTCCGTCATCGGGTCCGTGACGAATGCGGTTTCGGCTGCGATCGAAATCGGCGCATCCGAAAGGTTGTGATAGATCAGCGCGGCGTCGGTTTCGGTGTGCATGCGGTAGGCAAGCACGCCTTCCGGCGCGGGAAGCGGTGAGAAGTGTCCGTCACGGATCGGTGCGATGCGGCTGCGCAGGCGGATGAGCGTGCGGTAGAAGTGCAGCATCGAGTCCGGATCGCGCTCCTGAGCTTCCGGCGGATCGCTGCTGTACCCGTGCGCAAAGCGGGCGGCGCATTGCCCCTGCCCGAACGGAAACGCGGTGCGTGCGCGCCACAGTCCTTCATGACTGTCGTCCGCGAGCGGGTCGCCCGGCATTGGCGCGAGTCCGAGCTCCTCTCCGTAATAGACAAACGGCATGCCCGGCAGCGTCAGGTATATGGCGGCGGACAGCTTCAGCAGCGCTTTGTCCCAGCCGGTCTGTTCGGCGTAGCGCAGCATATCGTGATTGCTCAGAAACGGCGCGTCGATACTGGAGGGATCGACCGACATAAACCTGCGATACGTTTCCGTCAGATATGCCGAAAAGCTGTCCGCCGTGCATGTTCCGTCGATCAGACGGCGGATCCGATCGCCGAGATAAAAGTGAAAGGAGCTGTCGATCGCCGCAAAATACGGCGCGCGAACCTCGCTTTCCGCCCAAATCTCGCCGACGAGAAGACAATCCGGTCGGATCGCGCGGCAATGCGCGCGGAATGCCTTCCACCAGGCGATGTTCTTTTCGTGGTACGCCGTGCCTGCCGCCACCTTGGAGGGGTGGTACAGGTGCATGGCGGAGTCGAGCCTGAATCCGTTCGCACCGAGCCGCAGCCAATAGGAAGCGATGCGCAGACATTCCTCGCGCAGGGTCGGCTCGTCAAAGTTCAGATCCGGCATGCACGCATGGTAGATGCCCAGATACCGGTCGCCGTTCGGCGCCGTATGTCGGGACGGAAGCCCGTTCCAGGTTGCCTGCGGGTCGAGCTGCGCCGCCTGCGGGGCGTCCGCGAAGAGGTACCATCTGCGTTTCTCCGAGGCGGGATCGCGCAGTGCTTTCAAAAACGCCGGATGCCGGTCGGAGGTGCAGTTCAGTACAAGGTCGAGCAGCACCCGGATATTTCGCGCGTGACATGCCGCAAAGAGCGCCTTGGCATCCTCGATCGTCCCGAACGCGGAATCGACGCCGTAATAATCGATCACGTCGTATTTGTGGCACGAGGGCGACGGATGGATCGGAGACAGCCAGATGCCTCGGATGCCAAGATTTTCCAAATAGTCCAGCCTGGAGAGAATTCCGTTGAGATCCCCGATGCCGTCGCCGTTCGAGTCCGCGAAGGAGGGGACGAAGATCTGATAGTATGCTTCGATGCGACGCTCACTCCTTCCGCGATTTCCCATTGCATTTGCGTAAAACTGTGATATACTGATGTCAGGCAAGATCATGCAGGATACTTACATAAATAATAATACTGTAGATGGAATGGACGGACTATGCGATTGTTGCGAAAAAGTAGGATGAAATTGTAGTTTTCGGAGAAAAAACATGCCAACGCAATATACCCTGTATCAGGAAATCGTGCAGATGCCGAATAAGGATATCGGAATCAACGGATTCTACTATGACTGCGTACATTCGCCGAGTGCAGGCGTATTTCCGCTGCATTGGCATGAGTGTCTGGAGATCATCTCGGTGGAAAGCGGCTGGATCGAGGTAGAGATCGACCGTAAGCGCTATCGCATTCAAAGCGGACAGATCGCGGTCATCAATCCGCGCCAGCTGCACAGCTGCGACCGGTTCGATCCCGGTGCCACGCTTCGTTGTCTGATCATCGATATGGATGTGTTCCGCAGCCGGTTTGTCGATTCCTCCGAGGAACGGTTCATTCTGCCGCTGCTCGAAGGAAGGGTGCTGCTTGCCGAACAGATCGACGGCAGCAACGGGCTGCAATCACTGATCCACAGCTGCGTGGACTCCTTCGACCGGCGCGACATCGCCTATCAGCTGCACCTGAAGGCGCTGATTTTCGAGCTTCTGTATCAGCTGTTCGCCTTCCACTGCGCAATGCGCGAGGCGGAGCAGCGCAATCTTCCTACGTCCGTTTCCCGCGAGCGGGTCAATGCGGTGCTTGAATATGTGGACACGCACTACGCGGAGCGGATCCAGTTGAATGATCTTGTAGAGATCGTCCATATCAACAAATACTATATCTGTAAAATCTTCCAGCAGTACACCGGGAAGACAGTGTTTAATTATGTAAACGAGGTGCGCATCCGCAAGGCGGAGGAACTGCTTCTGACCACCAATCGGACGGTGACGGATATCGCGTATGCGACCGGGTTTTTAGATATCAATTATTTTTCGCGCATCTTCAAACAGATCATGGGAATCACCCCGACGGAACTGCGAAAAAAGTATCTTAAGGTGTAGAGAACGGTTGAAAGCGCGCAAACGGCGCGCTTTTTTCTTAGATAAAGATGTAAAGATAATGCTAATTCTATGCAAGATAAGCGCTATAAAGGGATCGTCGCGCCTGCGTATAATTATACTGTAGCGGAAGAAACTGTCGAACGATCGAATAAACGAGCAATCAAGGAGAAAAATATGAAAAAACACGTATCTGTTTTGCTGGCGGCAATTCTGATCCTGATGCTGATCCCGACGATGGGATGCAAGAGCGACGGGTCTTCGAAGGAAGGCGAGCTGACCGTTTGGGTCGGTGAGAATCTGGAGGACATGTTCAACGTCATCGCGAAGGACTATACTAAGGAAACGGGCGTACCGGTGCACGTGTTCACCTACACGGGACTGACCGCATCGGACAAGCTCGCGCTGGACGGTCCGTTCGGCAAGGGAGGAGACGTATACGTGCAGGGCGGCGGCGGAGACCTTGCAAAGGCGATCGAGCAGGGCCTGTTCGTGGAACTCTCCAAGGAGGAGACGCAGCTGGAGACGAAGTACATCCCCGGCGCGCAGGAGCTGATGCAGTATCAGGGCAGACTGTACGGTGTTCCGCTCGGCATCGAGACGACGGCGTTCATGTACAATAAAGATCTTCTGCCCGAGTTTCCGGAGACGTGGGAAGAGCTTGTTGCGTTCGCCGAATCCTTCAACCACTTCGACGGCGACATCAAAACGAAGGATCAGCGGTTCGGTCTGCTGATCGATTATACGAATCCGTACTATACCTGGGCGTTCAACGAAGCGTTCGGCGGCTACATTTTCGGCAAGGATGCGAACGGCGCATACGACCCGAACGACATCGGCATCGACAACGACGGCTCCATTGCGGCATGCGGCTTCATCAAGGACCTGCTGGACCGCAAAGTCATCCCGTCGGACCTCGCGATCACGCTGATGCAGAGCAAGTTCCAGAGCGGTCGCGCGGCGGTCATTCTCGACGGCAGCTGGGACCTTGCGAACTTCCGCAACGCGGGCATCAACGTCGGCGTCGCGCCGATCCCGCTGATCCCGCAGCCGGACGGCAGCGAAGCGCATGCGATCACGTTCTGCGGCGGTTACGGACTGGCGATCAGCTCGTTCAGTCTGAACATCGAGGAGAGCAAGAAGTTCCTCGCGTTCGCGAGCAGGGACGAGTATGTGATGGAATACTATCGCGTCACGGGACGCATCCCGGCGACGGTCGGCTGCTCCGAGAACGAGGAGATCCTTAAGGACGACTGCCTGAAGGGATTCTATGCGCAGTGCGATTACAGCTATCCGCAGCCCGCGATCAACGAACTGAATGCCGTATGGGAGCCGCTTACGGCGTCTACCACGGCGATCTATATCAACGGTGAGGATATCGCCCTGACGATGCACAAGGTCAAGGAGGATATCGCCGCAAACATCAAGCTGCTGCATCAATAAGCCGCAAAGGGGAAGAAAGAACGAACCATGTCGGACCAAAGCGTAAAGGAAACGAATCAAACGGTACCGGCTTCACACAGACGGGCGGCGCGGGGCGAAGCAGCCCTGTCGCTGTTGCTGTGCGGCGCGGGATACTTTCTGCAGCGCAGCTATCTTGCGGGCGTGCTGTCCGTTCTTGCGGAGGCGTTGGCGATCCTGCTGTTCCGCGTCTGGGGACTGGATGCGATCCGCGGGCTCATCACGCTCGGAGAAACGGAGATGCGTGACCATTCGCTGATCATGATGGTGTACGGAATCCTTGCGATCATCGTGTTTGCGGGATTTCTGATCTTCTGGATCGGGACGGTCGCGTCGACCTACCGGAACGGATTGAAGATCCGCAGCGCGTCGTACACGCCGATCCGGCTCAAAGAGCGGACGGGCGAGTGGCTGCACGAGCATGCGCATGTGCTGTTCCTCGCGCCCGGCGTCGTGGCGATCGCGGCGGTGATCCTGCTGCCGCTCGTGTTTTCGATCTGCCTGTCCTTTACCGATTACGACGCCGCGCATCAGCCGCCCGCGCATATTCTGAACTGGGTAGGACTGAAAAACTATCAGGACCTTCTGGTGCTCGGGCAGTACGCAAAGACGTACTTCGGCATCCTCGGCTGGACGGCGGTCTGGGCGGTATGTTCGTCCGTTCTGCCGTACGCGCTCGGCATCACGATCGCGATCCTTCTGAACAATCCGCGTCTGCACGGCAGAAAGGTGTTCAAGTTCATCTACATTCTGCCGTGGGCGATTCCCGGATACATCACCCTACTCGTGCTGCAGAGCATGTTCGACACGGGGTACGGGTTCATCAACCAGATCCTCGGACTGTTCGGCGTGGACAACATCCGCTGGCTCACCAGCGTGACGCCCGCGCGCATCGCGCTGATCATCGTCAGCATCTGGACCGGCTTCTCGTACCCGATGATGCTGTCCGAAAACATCATCCGCAACATCTCGAAGGACGTGTATGAGGCGGCGGTGCTGGACGGCGCGTCGTCGATCCAGATCTTCTTCCGGATCACGCTGCCGCTGCTGATGCACTCGATCTCGCCGATCTTCATCATGAGCGTGGCCGGCGCGTTCAACAACTTCAACACGATCTACCTGATCACGGGCGGCGGACCGCTGAACCTCGACTATCAGAGCGCTGGCAGCACCGACATTCTGATTACATGGCTGTTCAAGCTGACGATCACCAACAACAAGTACAACTACGGCGCGGCGATCTCGACGGTGCTGTTCATTCTGATCGCGACGTTCAGCATCATCAATCTGCGCAAAACGCGCGCGTTCAGCGAGGAGGATATGCTGGCATGAAACAACCGGAAGTCTTTCATCTGCCGAAGCGCAAGCTGACGGTCGCTGACGTTCTTTCGCTGATCGTCACGTACGCGTTTCTGATCTTCGTCGCGCTCATTGTGCTGCTGCCGGTCATCTACATCGTCATGATGGCGTTTAACGCCGAAAAGAGCCTGTATATCGATACGATCTTTCCGACGAAGTTTTCGCTCGGCGCGTTCGAACGCCTGTTCACGCAGACAAACTTTCTGCTGTGGTACCTCAACACCATGATCGTCGGCGCGCTGACGGCGGCGGGTGAGATCCTGCTTGTTCTGCCTACGTCCTATGCGCTGTCGCACATGCGGTTCAAGGGCAGAAAGCAGTACTTGATGGCGTTTCTGGTGCTGCAGATGTTCCCCGGCACGATGGCGATGGTCGCCTATTACGTGCTGCTGAACATGCTCGGACTGCTCGATACGTATTTCGGACTGGTCGTGATCTTTTCCTGCACGGCGATCCCCGGAAGCACGTACATGATGAAGGGGTATCTGGACACGATCCCGCGGTCCGTCGAGGAGGCGGCGATGCTGGACGGCGCGAGCCGGTGGCAATGCGTGACGCGCATCATCCTGCCGCTCGCGAAGCCGATGATCGGACTGCTGGCGCTGTTCGGCTTTTCCGCGCCGTTCGGCGAGTACATGATGTCGAAAATCCTGATCACGAATCCGAACCGCTTTACGCTGGCGCTCGGCATCTATCAGGGTATCTTTTCTCAGGCGACCACGGACTACGCGATGTTTGCCGCGGCCGCCATCCTCTCAAGTCTTCCGATGGTCGTCGTCTACATGAGCTTGCAGCGGGTCATCATGGAAGGCCTGTCGGGAGCAACGAAGTAACGGGGGTATCGGAAGGAAATGAATCGTTCGGTCATCTATTGGAAGTGGGACGAGCAGACGCTGCGTCCGGAGATCCTGCGGCAGAAGGTGAACGATCTGTGCGCACGAACGCAGATCGGCAGCATCTTCATCGGCATGGAATGGATTCACGAATCCTTTTTCGGAGACGGGATATCCGACGCGTTCCGACGCGCGATCGCGCAGCTGCATGAAAACGGTCGCAAGGCGATCATCGAGTGCTGCATCCGCGGCGAGGGGGACACGTTCGCACAGGCGTACCCCGGCGATCCGGCGTATCTGGTCAGCTTGTACTGCGGCGAATCCGGCGCGCACGAGCTGACGGTTGCGCACGAGCCCGTCTGGCATTACTGGAGAAAGACCGGTGAGAACGGCGAACACACCGTGTTTGCCGTGTATGCGAAGGCGGCGGACGGATCGCTGCGCAGGATAGACCGGTTTTCCGATGAACTGCTTCCCGAAGCGGACGGGTTTTCGATCCGGATCCGCTCGGACGAGCTGCGTTCGGACGAGGCGCTCGCAGCGCTGATCGGCTTTATGCAGCCGATTCCGGATCTGGCGCACCCGATGCTCCTTCCGTATTTTCGTAAAATGGTCGCACACGCGAAAACGCTCGGCGCGAACGGCGTATTTTCCGACGAGTGGGGATACGACGTGATTCTGAAAATCACGAAAACGAATCCGTATGCGGACACACTGCAGCTGCGGCATGTATCGTACTCCGCCTCCATGGAGCGGCGCTACGCGCAGCGGTACGGGGAGAGCCTGCTTGCATCGCTGCCGCTGCTGTTTATCGGCGAAAAGGGCGCCGAGACGGTCGACCGGTACCTCAAACTGCTGCGCGAGATCTGCGAGCGGAATGAGACGGAGATGTATGATGCCGTTAAGGAAATCCTCGGACCGGACGCGTTCTGGGGCGTGCATCCGACCTGGTGGGGACACGTCGACAAACAGAACTTCGAATTTTTCAAGAACGGCTTTTACTGGTGGAACGCAAAGCGCGACATTGCGCAGACGGACGAGACGGTCATCATGCCGATCCGCACCGCGCTTGCGCACCGGTTCGGCTCGCCGCTCTGGTACAACATGTGGTACTCGATGGGCACGCGCGACATCGGTACGTATTATACGGAAACCTGGAACAACCTGCGCAGCGGCGGTCGTACGCACTACCTCGGCTACGAATGCCCGAACGAAGGCGTCGTGCTCGAACTGAAGCCGAGAGGCCTGCTCGAAAGCATCGAGGCGATGGATGCGCGCGTGCGGATGTTCGACGATACGGTCTGTCAGCCGGACTGCCGTCTGCTGATCCTGTTCGGATTCGAGGCCGTTTCCAACTGGGCGCTGATCGGACTTGAACCGCCCTGGACGCCGGAGAATCCGCGGCTGATGAAGGTGCTCGACACAGCAAACGAACTCTATGACCGGATGCTGTGCGACCTCGTCCCGTCCTACGCGGCGGACGACGGCAGCCTGTTCGTCAACGCGGACGGCAAAGCACAGTACGGCACACAGGTCTACGACGCGGTGCTTGCGCTGTATCCGGAGCGGCTTTCGCCGGCGGCGGAGCGCTTTCTGCATGCGGTCGATCCGAAAAAGCTGATCCTGTGCGGATCCGGACATCCTCCCGTGCAGGCGGCGGAAGCGTTTGACGACATACCTGCGTCGAACAATCTTGCGGCGATGCTGTTCCATATGGGCGTTCCGGCGAACCGGACGGAAAACGGCTGCCTTCTGCAGGATGGCAGCGCGATCTTTGCGGCGGACGGAAAGCGACCGACGGGAAACCCACTGCATGTGTGCGCACAGCTCGGCAGCAGGGATATTTGCTTTTCGGGAGAGGACGCGCTCTGGGTGTCCTGCGACGGCACGGAGGCGATCTATCCGAAGGGAATTCTGACGGTGAACGGGGAAACCATAGATTCGAAACGGTGAAGAGAACATGAAAGTGAAGGAAGCAAACGGACGGCTGACGGTAAGCGGATGGGTGCGCGAGCTGCTGCGCCGCGATGCAAACGGCATGACCGGGCATCTCGATGAAATCTTTCCCGACGCGGGAACGGACATCTTCGGCGCGGAGCAGGTCGAGCATAAGGAACAGGGATATTGGAGCTCCTGGTGGCCGGGCGAGGTGCGCGGCAACTGGCTCGAAGGACTGACGGAGCTCGCCTTTCTGCTGCGCGACCGCGCGCTGATCGAAAAGACGAACGCGATCATCGACAGCGTGCTTTCGCATCAGGATGCGGACGGCTACATCGGCATTTATCAAAAGGGCGCGCGCTACATCGTGACGGCGCGGTTCGGAGAGCTTTGGACGCAGAGCCGCATCATGCGCGTTCTGCTCGCGTACTATCGCATCACGCAGCGCGAGAAGGTGCTCAATGCGGTGATCCGCATGGCGGACAACATTCTTGCGAATGTGCCGGATTCGGTCTTTGCGGTGCCGGACGAGGACGGCAGCAAGGTGCACGGACTGATGATCATCGACGGGTTTTATGAGCTGTACCGTCTGACGGAAAATGATGCGTACCGCGCGTTCTGCGTTAGGCTGTATCGGGATTACTGCGAGCATCCGTCGCAGTTTATCGAGGACGATCTGCGCTTCGTCAACCTGTTCGATCCGGCGGTCCCGTTCGTGGGACACGGGCCGCATACCTGCGAGAGTCTGCGCATTCCGCTGCTGCTGTATCAGATGACCGGCGATCCGGTGTACGAGCGGGCATACGCCTGCGCCATGAAAAAGCTGGATCGGAATCTGACGCTTTCCGGCTCGTGCAAATCGGATGAGTTTATCGGCACGTATCAAAGTTCGCTCGTGATGGAGAACGACGCGCGTAGCAGCGTGTTCGGCGGCTCGGTTCCGATTCCGTCGGTCGGATACGAATACTGCTCCACGGTGGAGCTGATGTACGATTACCTGCGTGCGCAGGAGCTGACCGGCGATTTCGCATACGCCGACCGGCTCGAATGGCTCGTGTACAATGCGGGGCTGGCTTCGAAGCATGCCTCGGGCAAGATGATCCAGTACCTTGGCGCAGACAACATGTACGACGCGTCCGCGTCGGTCAATCCGCGGTTCGATTATTCGCCGACGCACGACGATGCGGCGGGCTGCTGTGCGGCAAACGCCGGGCGGATGATGCCTGCGTTCGTCCGGCGCGCATTCGTTGAGCGCGACCGGCTGCTGATCGCCAACCTGTATCTGCCGCTGTCACTGCGTATACAGACCGCAAAGGGTGGCTTGACCGTGATCGAAACGACTGAGTATCCGTTCGATCATACCGTGAAGTTCCGCTTCTCCGGCAAGGGCGAGACCGCGTTCGCGCTCCGCATTCCGGCGTTTGCCGAATCGTTCACGGTTCTGTGCAACGGCGAGCGCGCAAAGGGCCGGCGCGACGGCGCGCTGTTCGTGCTCGACCGTCCGGTATCGAATCGTGACAGCGTCGTGTTGACGCTGACCGGCCGACCGCACCTTGTGCAGGCAAAGGACGGAACGTTCGGGGTGGCGTGCGGCACGCTGCTGTACGCGAAGCCGATCGAAGCGGTGCGGCGGGTGCGCAGATTGTACGGCATGCGCGGCTTTTTCGATATGGATCTCATGCCGAAGCCGCATGCCAACTGGGACTATACGATCCTGACGGACGCAGCGGGGCAGCTGCAATGCTCCGAGCCCGCCCGCGTGCAGCACGGATATCCGCTTTCGGAGGGGCGATTCTGCCTCAACGTGCGCGCGCTGGATCGCTACGCATATCCGGTTTCGCTCGCGCTTGCGCCGATCTGCGCCACGACGCTGCGCCGGACGACCTTCCCGGTCTATCGGGATTCGGATCAAATCTATAAGGAGTGAAAACGATGCATGCAAGGGAACGCGTAGAAGCGGTGCTGAACGGGCGGAAGCCGGACCGCATTCCGAATTTCAATATCGTGATGTTCTTCTCGGCGAAGCAGGGCGGACGGAGCTTTCGCGACTACGTGAGCGACTACCGCGTGCTGTGCGACTGCGATTTTGCGGTCAGCGAACGGTACGGGATCGACATGCTTTCCGCTATTTCCGACCCGATGCGCGAGGCGGAGGGCTTCGGCGCACGGGTGCGCATGCCCGAAAACGGTGTGCCGTACAGTCCCGTTGCGCTGATCGACGACCTGTACGATGCACCGGACAAGCTGAAACCGTACGATCCGTACAACGGAAAGCGCTCGGAGGATCGGCTCAGGGCGATCGAGCATCTGCAGCAGTATCGCGGCGAATACGTGATCGGCGGATGGGTGGAAGGCGCGTTCGCGGAAGCGTGCGATCTGCGCGGCATCAACGACTTTCTGACCGACATCGCCTGCGAGGACGAGGACGCGATCCACGCGCTGCTCGACATTACCTGCAGGCAGGCGATCCGCTTTGCAACCGCACAGGTCAGGGCCGGCGCGGACATCATCGGCATCGGCGACGCGGCAAGCTCGCTGATCTCGCCCGCGATGTATCGAACGTTTGCGTTCCCGTATCAGAAAGCGATCGTCGACGCCGTGCATGCGGTGGGCGGCAGAACGAAGCTGCATATCTGCGGCAACACCTCGAAGGTGCTGGATCAGATGGTCGAGACCGGATCGGACATCGTGGACGTCGACTGGATGGTTGATCTTCGTGCGGCGAGGGACGCCGCGAAGGGCAGACATACCGTGATCTGCGGAAATTACGATCCGGTTGCGATCCTGCTGCAGGGTACGCCCGAACTCGTGCGCGAGCGGGTCAACGCCTGCGCGGATCTGTTCGACGGCGGGTATATCTCGTCGGCGGGTTGCGAGGTGCCGATGGATACGCCCGAAGAAAACCTCACGGCGGTCTTGCGCGCGCTGGAAGAAAGGGGTGTCTGATGCATCTGCCTTCCTGGCTTTCCGAAGCCGTATTCTATGAAATCTATCCGCAGAGCTTTTACGATGCAAACGGCGACGGCATCGGCGATTTTGCCGGCATGACCGAAAAGCTCGACGATCTTTCCGCACTCGGGATCAACGCGATCTGGGTCAATCCTTGCTTCGAATCCCCGTTTATGGACGCGGGTTACGACATCACGGACTACTGCAGAATCGCACCGCGCTACGGGACGAACGAGGACGCGATCCGCTTTTTCAATGAGGCGCACCGCCGCGGCATGCGCGTGCTGCTGGATCTCGTTCCGGGACACACGTCGGATCGGCATCCGTGGTTTCTCGAATCGAAAAAACCGGAAAAGAACGCGTACACAAACCGGTATATCTGGACGGGCAATGCGTTCGACTATCCGGAGGGGTTCCGCCTGATGAGCGGGCTTTCCGATCGGGACGGCAACTATATGGTCAACTTTTTCAGCTCGCAGCCGGCGCTGAACTACGGCTTTGAAAACCGGCAGTATGACTGGCAGCTTCCGCCGGATCATCCGGACTGCAGAGCGACGCTGGAGGAGATGAAGCACGTCATGCGGTTCTGGCTCGACGCCGGATGCGACGGCTTCCGCGTGGACATGGCATACTCGCTCGTCAAGAACGACCCGCTGTTCACCGGCACGAAGCGGCTGTGGAACGAGGTGCGAGAAATGTTCGAGCGCGAGTATCCGGACGCGGTACTGCTCTCGGAGTGGTCCTGCGCAGAGCAGGCGATCGATGCCGGCTTCCATATGGACTTTTATCTGCATTTCAACAGCGTCGGCTATAACGCGCTGTTTCAGACGGCGCCGTTTGATTACGTGGACAAGGCGGAGGCGGCGCCGTGCTTCTTCCATCGCGACGGCAAGGGCGATGTGACGCGCTTTCTCAACGAGTTTCTGCCCAAATACCGGTACATTCGCGGACGCGGCTACATGTGCCTGCCGACGGGCAATCACGATATGGTTCGATACTCGCATCTGCGCAGCGAGGAGGAATTGAAGGCCATCGCGGCATTCATTCTGCTGTTCCCGACCGTTCCGTTTCTGTATTACGGCGACGAGATCGGCATGCGGTATCAAATAGGGCTGACGTCCAAGGAGGGCGGATACTATCGGACCGGTTCGCGCACACCGATGCAATGGTCGGACGGAAAGAACAAGGGCTTTTCCGCCGCCGATCAAACCTATCTGCCGGTCGATTCCGCACCCGATGCGCCGACGATTGCACAGCAGCGCACGCGCGCCGGCTCGCTGTGGCATACGGTCAGGGACGCCGTCGCTCTGCGCAAGTCCGATCCGGCGTTCGGTGCGGACGGAGATTTTCGCGTTGCGTACGCAAAGGAAGGCGCATACCCGTTCGTGTTCCGCCGCGGCAGGTATGTCATTTCGGTCAACCCGTCGGAGCGCAGCGAGCGGATTGCGCTTGACGGACGGTTCAAAACGGTGTTCTCGACCGCGGGACGAACGACGCATGCAAACGGCGTGCTCGATGCGGGCGGGATCGATCTGACGGTATTTGAGGACCTCGCACCCGCAGCGGGCGGCGATACAAATTGAATCAACAGGAGAATCGGAATGGAACTGAAAGAAATCTCGCTGCAGCTGGAAGCCGGCAGGGCAAAGGAAGTAAAAGCGCTGGTGCAGCAGGCGATCGACGAAGGATTTCCTGCCGACCGGATCCTCAACGAGGGGTTGCTGGCGGGCATGAACGCGATCGGCGTTCGGTTTCGCAACAACGAGGTGTTCGTGCCGGAGGTGCTGATTGCGGCGCGCGCGATGAAGATGGGCGCGAACGTGCTGAAACCGCTTTTGACGGAGAGCGGCGTACAGGCGGCGGGCAGGGTCTGCATCGGCACGGTGATGGGCGATTTACACGACATCGGCAAGAATCTTGTCGCCATGATGATGGAGGGCAAGGGTCTTGAGGTGATCGACATCGGAACGGACGTTCCGCCGGAGCAGTTCATCGAAACGGCGATCGAGGAGGATTGCCAGATCATTTGCTGTTCCGCGCTTTTGACGACGACGATGAACGTGATGGGCGACGTGGTGCGCGCGGCGGAAAACGCGGGCATTCGCGATCGCGTAAAGATTATGGTCGGCGGCGCGCCGGTTACGGCGGCGTTTGCTGCGCAGATCGGTGCGGACGCATACACCCCGGACGCGGCTTCGGCGGCGGAACAGGCGGCGGCGTTCTGTCGGGAAATGAAGGAGAAGCAAGCCGTATGAACGCCTGGGAACGAATGACGGCGGCGCTTGAGCATCGCGAGGCGGACCGCGTGCCCGTGTACCCGATTCTGGCGGGTGCAACGCGCAGGCTTATCGGCGCGGACTACCGGACGTGGGCGACGGACGCAAAGACCTGTGCCGATGCGTATCTGAAGGCGGTCGAGCGCTACGATCTCGACTGCGTGCTGACGCTGATCGACCTTTCCGTCGAATGCGAGGCATGGGGACAGAAACTGGTCTTTCCCGAAAATGAGGCGGCGCATCCGGATTATTCGGCGCCGGTCATTCGGGAGCCGGAGGACTACGACCGGATCGAACAGATCGATTACCGCACCGGCAAGCGCATGATGATGCACGTCGAGGTGGTGCGCATGCTTGCAAAGACCCTGAAAGGCAAGGTGCCGATCATCTCGTTCGTGTTCGGACCGCTCGGTACGCTGTCGATGCTGCGCAATCAACAGGACATGTATATGGACCTGTACGACGAGCCGGAAGCGGTCAAGCGCGCGGTGAAGAACGTCGCCGGAACGCTTGCGCAGTATGCCGGTGCGCTGTGCGACGCGGGCGCGGACGCGATCATGTGGGACACGCTGTTTGCAAGCGGATCGATCATGAGCAAGCCGATGTGGCAGGCGTTTGAAAGCGACGCAATGCGTATGCTCGCTCAGACCGTGCGCGAGCACGGCTGCATGAACATGATTCACAACTGCGGACAGAACATCTATTTCGACGTGCAGATCGACGCGATCGCACCGTCCGCGATCTCCTTCCTGTACCCCCCGGACGACTGCGCCGACTTTGCGGCCTGCAAACAAAAATACGGCGACCGGGTGACGCTGATCGGCTGTCTGCCGCCTACCGGCGCGGTGTACGGCACGGATCGCGAATGGGACAAACTTTGCCGCGAGCAGATCGATGCGATGGCGGCGGGCGGCGGATTCGTGCTTGCGACCGGCTGCGAGTATCCCGCGAACGCGGATCTGAAACGCGCCGAGCGCATGATCGAACTCGCAAAGACCTACGGCGTTTATCAAACCCATGCGTGAAGCGGAGCTGATCAAAGAAATCTGCGCCTGCGGGGCGCATCGCGCGGAGACGGTGCCGGACGGGCGCGTCGTGCTGTCTGCCGACTTTCGCGGCATCTGCGCGGCCAATCAATGCGGCAAGTTCGACCGCTGCTGGGTCTGTCCGCCTGCGATCGGAGAGATCGATGCATTGATGCGCGACATCGGGCGGTTTTCGCATGCCGTGCTGTTTCAGACGGTCTACCCGATCGAGGACAGCTTCGACATCGAGGGCATGGAGCGCGCGGTGCGGCATCATACAGCCGTCACACAGCGCGTGAAAAGACGCGTGCAGACAAAGTCGCTCGGCGAATACCTGCTGCTTTCATGCGGCGGCTGCACGCTTTGCAAGGTGTGTACGAAGCCGTCCGGTCAGCCGTGCAGACATCCGGACCTGACGGTCGCGCCGATGGAAGCGTACGGAATCGATGTGTACTGCACCGCGCGCCGGACCACGCTGAAATACACCAACGGTACAAATACGGTAACTTATTTCGGAATCCTGCTGTGGAGGGAATGACGTGTCGAAGCTGCTGCTGATGCAGGGCGGAACGGAAACGGAGATCGCGTTTTCGCCGCCGATGCCGCTGAAAACGCTGCTTGCGCAAAGCGACGTTGCCTTTGTGCTACCGTGCGGCGGGCGGGGCGTATGCGGAAAATGTGCGGTCGAGGCGAGCGGCGCGCTCTCGGAGCCGGATGCGCAAAGCGGGGCGTACCTGCTTTGCCGAACGACGGCGCTCGGCGACTGCCGGGTCATCCTGCCGGATTATGCGGATATGACGATCGACACGGGCACGCAGACAAAGCGTTTGCGCCAGAACGATTCGGCGCAGGGATACGGCGCGGCGCTTGACATCGGAACGACGACGCTTGCCATGCGCGTGTTCGATCTATGCAGCGGCGCATGCGTCGGGGAAGCGACGCGCATCAATCCGCAAATGCAGGTCGCGGCAGACGTGATCGGCAGGATCGAGGCGGCGATGCGCGGGCAGGGAGACGCTCTCAAATCGATGCTGTGGGATGCGATCGGGCGGATGGCGGAACAAGCCGCGCCCGGAAAGCCGATTTCCCGCACGGTGACAGCGGGGAACACGACGATGCTGTATCTGTTGAACGGGTTCGACCCGTCCGACCTTTCAAAGGCGCCGTTTTCGGCGAAGCATCTGTTCGGCACGCATGACCGGATTGCGGATACGGAGTTTTATTTTCCTCCGTGTTTTCACGCGTTTGCGGGCGCGGACCTCGCCTGCGCGATCCTCGCATCCGGCATGTGCGAAAGGACGCGCTGTTCCGTGCTCTGCGATGTCGGGACGAACGGCGAGATCGCACTGTATCGGAACGGAACGCTGATCACGGCGTCCACAGCGGCGGGACCGGCGCTCGAAGGTGCGGGCATTTCCTGCGGCTGCGCAAGCGTTCCCGGTGCGATCGACCGCGTATGGAGAGCGGGGGGCGAAGTGTGTTTTCATACGATCGGCGGGCAAAAGCCGATCGGCGTCTGCGGTTCCGGGCTCATCGATCTGATCGCGGTTCTGCTCGATCTCGGAATGATCGATGAAACGGGACGCATGGAACGGGCGTATCCGCTTGCGGACGGCGTTGCGCTGCTGCCGCAGGATGTGCGCGCGATCCAGCTTGCGAAGGCGGCAATCTGCGCAGGCATCCATACGGTGCTCAAAAAGACCGGAACGGACGCGTCCGATGTGCAGGCATTCTATGCGGCGGGCGGGTTCGGCAGCCGGATCGACCCCGTTTCGTCGGCGCGGATCGGACTGTTTCCGCGCGCGCTCGCAAACCGTACCGTGCCGATCGGAAATGCGGCGTTGGACGGCGCAGGCACGGTGCTGTCGGATCCGGACGGAGAACGCGCGCTGATGCATCTTCGGGAGATCGGCACGTATCTTTCGCTGAGCGGCGATGCGGATTTTGCGGAGTTTTATATGGAGGATATGCTGTTTGCGTGAGCAAGCATACAGAAAGGAGCTGCAAATGAAAAAACCGATTCTTTTGGACGGAGCGGTCGGCACGAGTCTGTGGGCGATCGCGGAAGAGAACGGCGTCGCCAAGGCGCCCGTATGGACGTATAATCTGACGCACCCGGAATTTGCGGAGCGTCTGCATCGCGAATACGTCGAAGCCGGCGCAAAGATCATTCTCGCGAATACGTTCGGCGCAAACGGACCGATGGTGCGGCGTGCGTCCAAGCTTTCGCCTGAGGAGGTCGTGCGTGCGGGCGTTCGGCTCGCAAAGACGGCGGTGGCGGGGACCGATGTGCAGGTCGCACTTTCCGCCGGTCCGCTGTCCGAGCTGATGGAGCCGTGGGGCGATCTGAGCGAGGAGGAGGTCGAGGCGATCTATCGGGAGCAGATCGGCGCAGGCATGGAGGAGCATCCGGACTGTATCGTACTGCAAACGTTCATCGACCTCGATATGATGGCGGTGGCGGCGCGCGTGGCGCTGCGGTACGACGTGCCGGTTTACTGCATGATGACGTTCGAAAAGGTCGGCAAGACGATGATGGGCAATTCCGTGCAGGACGTGATCGACCGGCTCGAGCCGATGGGCGTGTCCGGACTGGGACTGAACTGTTCGCTCGGACCGGACCTTGCGATCCCGATCATTCGCACGTTCGCCGAAAAGGCGCATACGAAGATTTTCTTCAAGCCCAATGCGGGGCTGCCGAAAACCGATTATTCCGGAAAGACGGTCGTTCCGTACGACGCGCAGACCTTTGCCGCCGAGATCGCGCCCGCGCTCGACTGCGTCGATTACGTCGGCGGCTGCTGCGGCTGCGACCCGTCCTACGTGCGAGCGCTTGCCGCCCTGCTGAATCAATAAGTAAGGCCGCCGTTCATGCTTTGAACGGCGGTTTTTGCACGGATCGAATCGGTCGCAGCGCGTTCGTTTTCTTGACATGTGCCGTCTTGAGTGGTATCATATCGGTGTTTCCGACCGGTCTCCGTAGCTCAGCAGGATAGAGCATTCGCCTTCAAATGAAGTGCCTGTGCAAACACCGCGGCTGGAAGACGAGCTTCGTCTTCTTTAATGCTGTCTATGGCATCAACGAAACCTTGTGCTAAACTATATGGTCCTGTCCATCTTTTGGGTTTCTCCATCATTTCGACTTTGAATGTCCTTAACCCATAAGATTTATCAAGCGTTATTGTATCCGAAAGAATATTCACCGTGCCAAAGACCCACCCCAAAACGGGATCATGCCCAAGGGTGTGAATCCGATGATATCCGCCTTCCATATTGACTCCAAAGGATCTGCTTCCTCTAGTTATATCATAAGGAACACTATCAAATACGATGTTTGCCCAGTCTCTATGCCTGCTTTTTTATGAGGATCATCGGCATGTTTATCTTTGTATTGCGCTTGTTTAAATCTTCTTCACAGCAAACAGCCCACGGCAATCCGTGAGCGTTGCTTTGGCCTCCTTATTCAGATTTGTACTCTTGGAAAATGGGTCAATTTGTGGGTTTGAAAAATGAATAATGCCTTTTTTCACAAAGTCTTCCACATATGCTTCCTCGGTTATTTTGATACCAATAACGGGAAACTCTTTCGGCGGATTCAATCGAATAATCCTTTGCGAATTCAATTTGTACTGCTTTATCATCGTTCTTTCCGTTTTCTTAACGCAGCAATAATGTCATTCACGTTGTCTCCGGTGATCACGCCGGGCTTTGTTTCCTGGTATTCCAATAGATTTTCCCGATTCTCGATTTCTGCCTGCCGAACCCTATTATATAACGCCTCATAATTCCCATCTTTCATAGCCTGCTCGATGAACAGCTTCATCTCTTCGGAGATCACATCATAGGAATCATAGAGGTCTTCAATCGCTTCTTGGATACGTTCCAAGGTCAATGGATCGCCCCTCTTTTCCTGTTCCCATAGAATGCCAATTACGTCCGAACGGTCATACTTATATGCTCTTCCGGCTCGCAGTTTCATGGCAATCAAATGCGCACCGGTTACTGTTCTGAATGTGACTATATTGGAATATGTGTGGTAATACTTCGCATAGCGATGAATCCTTGGAGTATAAGAGTTCGTTCGCATGAAGTCATCATTGATCCAGCCGTTAGGAAGATGAAACTTATCACCCACAGTATTAATTGCGTCTTTCATGGATGAAGCCGCATCAATGATGGCGTCCATGTCATACGTCATCTCACGAAAACCGTAATTGATAACAATCGAAGCTCCACCAATAAGAACGATCTCGGCAGGCACCACTTTTCCGTTTCGTTTACGGAACTCCTTTGCAAGTTCCTTTAGGTACTGATCAAGGTTCTCCTTGGTAAACGGTTGATTAGACAACATTTCTCACCTCGTTCTCAATGATGTTGAACCTCCGAAACTCCGGAATGGCATCCTTCTCAGCTTTACGCATTGGTTCGTCCGATTTAAGCACCTCGCTTGTCATCAACACATCAATCGGATACAGTGGTTTACTCAGTCTTCTGGAACGAATGTCATCGTACTTTGTGCACAAAGGAAGACTGTTTACGCGAGACAGATAATCCAGCATCGCCAAGAGATACAATGCTTCCGGATACCATTGTTTATTGAATAGGGTCCGAATCTTATCAGACTGCAGCAGATCCAGCATAAAGTCCGTATCGCCCATATCTTTTACGCGATGGCAAATATTGCTCTTAAATATCTCGAAGGAACTGCGATACTCCGTTTTATCTGAATCCAAAATATCCTCGATCGATACACCCAACACTTTTGCAATCCGATAGAGTGTTCCTGCCGAGCACTTATCAAGATCCGCCTTCCCATTGCAAATATCGTTGATCGTTGCCTGCGGTACTCCACTTGCTTTGCTGAGTCGATACTTCGACAGATCCAGTTCTGCAAGTCGATCGTTTATAATCATCTGCTGTTTCTCCTTTCCAATCTTCTGCAATTTGATTATAACGGTTCGCCGAAGTATTTGCAAGCAAAATTTGCTAACTTCTCGTATTCTATGACAGATTGCTCCATCAGAGAACGAAAGCCATCTATCGACTAATCTATATATCAATGGCCGCACAACCAGTTTTGGTATGATATCTGAAATCAGTGCGGCATCCGCTTCTATTTTTCACAAATACCATAGTCTTCCGGATTTTTCGTAATGACATAGCCCGGCGTGTTTTTCATGCCATATACTACGATCCCGTCCGTGTCCTTGATGACCGAATCGTTTCGATACTTCGCTTCGATGTATACCATATCATCGCAAATTAATCAATATATTTGTTGAGTATAATCACCATTATTTTGCAGTATATGCTGATTACGTTTCATTTATTCGTTTGATACTGTTTTCTTCGCCTTGGATACCTTTCAAAATATGGGCGTCCTCGTATCCGAGTGACGCCCCTCCTCCGGTTCCTACTCAGCCGCCTCGTCGGTCTTCTTGTCGGCTTTGACCCCTTCTTCCGCCTTTGCGCTCTTCAAGTCGTAAATGATCGTCTTGTCATCCGGGTAGGTGATTCCCGCTATGGCGTACCCCTTTACGTCCTCAAGATCCAGAAGCCGACGAAACTCAGCGAGCAGCGCCGGAACCTTCAGGAAGATCGCATAGTTGTGTTTCTTCTCTTCTCCGCAGAACTCGATCTTTGCCGGATCCTTATCGGAGCAGCATTGAATCGCCACCTGGTTCGTCTTTGCGTTCTCCAAGAGCTTAACATAGCGCGGATAACCCAATTCCGCTGCCGTCGCCTTGTTGAAGCGAATGTTCGACTTGGTCACTGTCAGTACCGAGCTTCCCTTCTTTGGCATGAGGCTCATTGCCTCAAACCCATCTAATAGTCCCATTTTATCTCCTCGCTTTCCGATGCTTCCGCATCTATAATAAACTGTTGGTCTTCCCCCATAGCTTTACACGTCGCCATCCACAAGCGCAGGTGTGAGACCGTTTTCCACTCAGGTCGAATCGGGATGAATCCCTTCAAAAGCCCCTTGGTAACCGGAACAAGCCGCTGCGCTTTCTTCCGCTTCTTCCGACGCCTGCCGGGAAGCATTTCAAGCATGTCCTGGGCGATTTCCCAGATCTCCCGCTGGATGATCGGCTCGTGATGATCCTTGATATAGTACTGGTCTAGCTCGCCTTCGTTCTTCTTCGTCTTATGCGTCAGATAGTCGATCGTGATCGTCTTCTGCATGATGACGTCGCCGCAGTATTTCTCGTTTCTGAGGATTCCTTTGATCGAGCTTGTTTTCCACGGATTCCCGAGGACCGTTGTAACGCCTGTCTCGTTCAGCTTGTCGGCTATGTCAGCAGGATGCTTCCCCTTGACGAATTCCCGGAAGATCATCTGCACGATTTCCGCCTCAGGCTCCACGATCACCATGTTGCCGTCATCGTCCGTGTCGTAGCCATATAAGCTTCCCGTTACGACCTTCTGCGTCCCTTCCTTCATCCGGTTCCGGATCGCCCATCGGATGTTGGCGGAGATGCTCCTTGACTCCTCCTGTGCGAAGGAAGCCAGCATGGTCAGGAACACGTCGGATTTCTCATCCAGGCTGTCGATGTTCTCTTTCTCAAATGTGATCCCGACCGGCGGCTTTAGTTCCTTTAGTTCACGGATGTACTTCAGGCACTCGTACACATTTCTTGCAAATCGGCTGATCGACTTCGTTATGACCTTGTCGATCTTCTTGTGCTTGCAGTCCTCGATCATTTTCAGGAACTGCTCTCTGTGCTTGACCTGTGTACCGGAGAGGCCTTTGTCCGCATATATCCCTGCCAGTTCCCAATCCTCATGGGCGTTGATAAACTTGGTGTAGTGCTCTACCTGCAGTTCAAAGCTGGATTCCTGCTCCTCCTCGTCCGTGCTTACACGGCAGTACGCAGCGACTCGAATCCTCGGTTTCTGATCTATCTTATCCGGCAGCAGCTTCTTGGCGGGGATCACTTCCACCTCAAAGGTGCGGGTGGAAACCACGCTCTTCTTCTTTTTCCGCTGTTTTCGTTCTTTAACTGTCTTTAGCGACTCTCTTGGCAAAACCTGAACGTTTTTCTCCTTGCCGTCCGAAGCACCATTTCCTTCATTCGGCGGCGCGATCTGCTTCAAACACGCCCCTCCTCTCTAAAAATCAAGCTTTCTCCATGCTTATTATAACACAAACCATTCCTTTTGGAAATGGTTATTTCCATATAGAAACTTATTTGTTATAATGTTACTGTTTATAATCATAAATGAGTAAAAATCGTTATCATTTATTGCAGAAAGCATGGTTTTTTTACTATGAACAACAAAGCACTCGGTACGAACATCCTGAAGGCGCGCCAGGCAAAGGGCTGGACGCAAGATTTTGCCGCGGAAAAGTGCGGCCTGTCGGAGAACTATTTCCGGCAGATCGAACTGGGCAACAAAGTACCCCGTCTGGAAACCTTTGTACGCATCGCTGAAACGCTTGGCGTCTCCGCAGACTCTCTGCTCTATGGCAACCTCACGACGACGCACGCAGCACGCAGCGCTGAGATGATGGATAAGCTCTCTGAGCTTCCGCCAAAGCAGCAGAAGGTTGTACTGGAAACAGTGAACACGCTGATTTCTGAAATAAAGAAAAACAACTGATTCAATTCTTGCCTGTCCCCATAGGACAGGCTGTTTTATTGCCTATTTCGCTCTTATACTGTGTCAAAACACACATCTGATTTTCTGATTGTTATTATTCTTCTCTTTACAATACATTAACTATGTGTTATTCTTGTGTCAGAATCTATCACACAGAGGAATAACACATGATTAAGCATGAAATGATGGATATGAAAACCGGAGCAATCATCCAGACCTCAAAGGTTCCGGTTATCTGCGAGAAGATCAGGTACTATCGAAAGAAGAAAGGCTTGGAGCAGAAGCAGCTCGGCGCTATGGTAGGCGTATCCGGAAATGCGGTTACCAATTGGGAGAAAGGACGCACCAGACCGGATATCAGCCTGATTCCGGATCTTTGTGATATTCTCGGAATCTCCTTCTCTGAGATCTTCGGAATGGATGCTCCGAAGCTGCAGATGACCGAGCACGAAAAGAACCTGATCAAATCGTATCGGGAATTGGACGCAAGCAGTCAGGAATTCGTATCTACGATCATCGATACGCTTCTGGAGAAGCAGAACAGGAAACCGCAGCGTAAGATCATTGAATTTCCTCTGTACGGGAAATCCCTGGCTACCGGTATCGGTGACCCATCCGAGCTGGAAGCGGACGTCGAACCCTTTTACGTGTATGATTCCCTGGGCCTTGACCGCGCAGACAGCGTGTTTAAGGTAAACGGTGACAGTATGGAGCCGAGATTCCACAGTGGGGAATATGTGCTGGTTCAGCGGATTCCGGATGGTCCTCGTCTCCAATTCGGCGAAATTGGTGCCTTTATCGTCGGTAATGAGTTATTGATTAAGGAGTAT
>JAFRRO010000060.1 GCA_017428025.1 Clostridia bacterium | reverse complement strand
CGTATGAAAACGGCGATGTGTTTCAGCACTTCGGACATACGGAGACGTTCAAGGTTTATGAGGTAAAGGACGGCAGGATCGTTTCTTCCGAGCTGATCGGTTCTGACGGCAGC
The DNA here is from genome assembly GCA_017428025.1 of Clostridia bacterium. Lineage (GTDB taxonomy): Bacteria > Bacillota > Clostridia > Christensenellales > CAG-138 > UBA3792. The sequence goes on along the minus strand of JAFRRO010000060.1, from coordinate 15,359 downwards.
GGTCATGAAGCGCTTGCCGGACTTCTCAGGGAGCGAAAGGTCAACGTTCTGATCTGCGGCGGCATCGGCGGCGGCGCACAGGCTGCTTTGGAGGAAAACGGCGTCGAGCTTTGCGCCGGTGCAAAAGGCAGCGCCGATGAAGCGGTGGAAGCGTTTCTTCGGGGAGAATTGAAAAATACCGGAGCGAACTGTGACCATCCCCATGAAGAAGGACATTCCTGTCACAGCGAAGGCGGATGCGGCGGTTGTCACGGCTGTCACGCAGAGCCGGAGCTTACGGGCAAAAATGTCGGAAAGAAAGTCCGCACACACTATCGCGGCACGTTCAACGACGGGACGCAGTTCGATTCCTCATATGATCGCGGCGAACCGCTGGAATTCGTCTGCGGCATCGGTCAGATGATCAAAGGTTTTGACGCGGCGGTTGCGGATATGGACGTCGGCGAGATCAAAAACGTGCATCTCTCCCCTGCCGAAGCGTACGGCGAATCCGATCCGAATGCGATCTTCTCGATCGAGATCTCCCGTCTTCCCGGTTCGGAAAACGCGCAGGTCGGACAGCGGGTGTATCTTACGGACGCATACGGACGGCCGACGCCGGTGAAGGTGGTTGCAAAGGATGGAGTTGTGATCACGTTCGACGCCAATCATGAAATGGCCGGCAAGGAACTGAACTTTACGATCGAATTGGTCGAAGTTTTGGATTAACAGACCCTACACAATCAAAGAGACTGTCCTTTTGCCGGGCAGTCTCTTTTCTTATTCATTCAGTTCCAGTACGCAGCGAAACCCGCGTACACTGTAATAGGAGTCCGCTCCGTTGTGGAAAGTGAAAACCGTGTCATATCTGCGCTCACAGAAAATGGCGCCGCCGAGCGAGCGAATACGCTCCGGCGTCTGCACCCAGCTGGAAGTTTTCATATCATACGCCCCGATCGTCTGAAGATACCGGTATTCCTCCTCAGTCATCAGCCTCACACCCATCTTTTCCGTTTCCTCGACCGCGCTGGACGCCGGCGCATTCTTTTTGCGGGAAAGACGCGCTGCGCCGTCATAGCAAAGGCTGCTGCGCTTACGCGGCGATTCCTCCGCGCAGTCGCAGAGCAGAAGTCTTCCCCCGAACGCGATCACGTCCGGCTCGCCGCCGCTGTTTTCCATCTGTTCCGCCGCGCGCAGCTTCGCGTCATCCTGCAAAAGCAGAGCTGCCACCGTTTCCCAGGCGACGCCCGGGTGCCGGTTTTTGTTTTGCTCAAATCTGACCTTCCAAGCATTCAGCATAGATTTGTACCTCCAATCCAATTACACACGATCGACAATGAGCACGTGAATCATATAGTGGGCAAATTCCGGTGCAAATTCGCCGAGCGCGTTTCTGCCCGCCGTTTGTACGATCTTTTCGCTCATGACAGAATCCTCTCTTTCGCTTTTTTCTCCGTGCGGCTCCGTCAATATCCGAAGACCTCCACGGCTTTTTTCATATTTTTGCGGATCGCGACGCCGAAGGGACAGCGATGTTCGCATGCGCCGCATTGGATGCAGTCCGAACCGTGCGCTTCCAGGACTTTATAGTGTTCCCGCACCGTTTCGGGAACGGCGCCGGACGACACGGCAAGGTTCAAAAACTTCGTCACGTCCGCAACGCTGATCTTCATGGGGCACGGTGCGCAATGAGAGCAGTACATGCAGTGCCCGCTCCAGCTGATCTTCGGGAACGACGCGAACGCCGAAGCATAATCGCGCTCCGCATCCGATGCGGTTTCGTAGGCAATGCATTCCCTGAGCTGTCCCGTTGTATGCGCGCCGCAAAGAACGGTGGCGACGGCGGGACGGGTCAGGCAATAATGAATGCACTGCGCGGGTGTCAGCGCGGCGCCCGCCGGGGAAAGCTCCGCATTCAGAAGATCGCCGCCCGCAAAGCACTTCATCACGGTGATGCCGGCGCCCCTGCTTTGACAGACCTCGTACAGACGCTGCCAATCGGGATCCATATTCATATAGGTCTTCTTGTAAACGTCGTCCGCCCACAGATCGTCCACGTTTTCGGTCGGCGGCTGCAGATCGTAAACCGGATTCACGCTGAACATCAGCACCTCGATGTTGCCGCTTTCGACCGCCTTCCGCGCAACGATCGGATTATGCGAACTCAAACCGATATGACGGATCAGCCCTTTCGCTTTCAATTCCCTCGCGTAATCCAGGATACCGTTGTCGAGAATCTCCTGCCAGTCCTTTTCCGCGTCGCAATAGTGGATCATTCCAACGTCGATGTAATCTGTCTTCAAAAGGGAGAGCATTTCTGAAAAGCCCTCTTTGACCTCCGCAAGGTTTCGCGTCCGAAGATACTGTCCGTTTTTCCAAACAGAGCAGATATGGGACTGGATTATGATCTTCTCCCGTCTGCCCTCGAGCGCGTTTCCTACTGCGCTGCGCAGTTTCGGATCGGAAGCATACAGATCGAAGTAATTGATCCCCTTCCGCTCCGCAAGATCGAACAGTTCCTTTGTCATAGCACAGTTGTTCTCGGAAAACCCCTCGCAGCCCATGCCGATCTCGCTGACGAGCAGTCCCGTGTTGCCCAATTCCCTGTAACGCATTTATTTACCCCTCTCAATTCCTTCCAAACGAATTCGCCTTGAGATCGATCACAACGATCTCCGAATGACATCCGGTCTTGAATCGGAACGTCCAGTTGCTGACGCCGCTCGATACGATAAAATCGGTGTTTTGCCGCTTTTCGTGTCCATAACGCAGGGCGTTTTCGCCGATCCATTCGCCGATATGGTTGATCGGGATGAACTGACCGCCGTGCGTATGCCCGCACAGCACAAGATCCGCGCCCGCCGCCGCTTCGGCATCGAAATCATACGGCTGGTGATCCAGAAGAATAACGTATCGATCCATATCAACAGACGACAGCAGTTCTTCCGCCGTCATGCGTCCGCCGCTTCTCTGCTCCTCGGATCGATCCTTCCTCCCAACGATGCAAAGACTGTCCCCGACCGAAACCGATGCGTCCTCCAATACGATCACGCCGTTCTGCTCCAGTCTGTTTCTGAGTTCCGCGCTGCTCCAGCCGCGGTTCGATTCGCTGAAATATCCTTTGTCGTGATTGCCGTAGACAAAGAATACGCCTTGCGGTGCGGTGAGCTTTCCCAAGGCGTCGCAGGCGGAAAGCATATCCTGCCGCGAGGTATCGTCGTCCACGAAATCGCCGGTGATCACAACCGCGTCCGGGTGCAGATTGTTGATCCGCTCGATGTGCCGGGTAAACCCCTCTGCATCGAAGGTCGCGCCGATATGCGAATCTGTCATTTGTACGATCCGCAGATCCCGATCCAGTTTATTCGATGCGAAGGAATAGTTCGTTACCCATACATGATGCTCGGCGATCCATCCTCCCGCAAGCCATAATACACAAAGGGCGATCGCTGCGGCACCCGCAAGATACCGTTTCGGGCGTTTCTTTCCGATCTTTTCGACGAGAAATGCCGCAAAATCGCAGATCAGCCAGAAAAGGACGAGATGGATCATGCAGGCGACGGCGTTCATCATGTTCCATGCAAGCCATAAAACCGCAGTCAAAAGAACGAAAAATCCGAAGCACAGCAGGCGCGCAAGCCATTTCCTGCCATGCGCGACCCGCTGCACCGCCGCAAAGTGCGCTGCCCGGAAGGAGATGTACAATAGTCCGCCTGCAAACGCCGCAAGCATCAGCCCGATGATGATCAGCCACATATAGGTTTCCCCGTTGATTCGTGCGTGTTCCATTTTGCTTTCCGATACGACCGAGTATACCGGAAGTCACCATGCCGACGACTTCAAGCAACACGAGTACGGCGAGATCGTCCGGGAAGAAGAACACTCGCAGTTCGCTGCGAAGAACACAAACATCATCGTACCCGCCATATAGCCCGGAAAACCGCGCTTGATAAACGCATACACGCCGCAGATCCGGATTGCACCCGCAAAGATGCAGGCAGCGATACTGTGCCTCGTCAGCAGCGTGACGCCGATCACACGCGTCTGCGCTTTCCCGCTGCCCTCGGGCGAGAGATTTTTCTGTCTTTCAGCGCTTCGCTGCTGTCAATCGGCAACGTCCACATCCGGCACGATCACGATTTCGTAGTCCGGATACATTCCGCAGATTTCTTTGTACATCGTTTCAAGAGCTTCTTTCCGGTCGACATCGAAGCTCATGACGACGTCGAAACGAGCCGTTTTCTTTTCCGTGTCCGCATAGAAGCCGTGCATCTGCAATGCCCATTCGTGCGACAGGACGGTTTCCTGAACCTTGTTGCGCATTTGCGCTGCTTCGTCGTTCGACGTGTTGTAGGAATACACACCGATACCGGTCAGGATCACGCCGGTCTTTTGATAAACGTCAACTTGAATTTTACGCGTAATACGGTCGACGTCGTCAACGGTCAGCGTGTCCGGCAGTTCCACATGCACGGAGCCGTAGTTCCTGTTCGGTCCGTAATTGAACAGCGTCACGTCATACGCGCCGAGCACGGATTCTTCCTCACAGATAATCTGTTTCAGCTTCTTCGTGGTCTCCGCATCCTCGCGCTTGCCGATGATGTCGTTCAGCGTTTCAATCATCATTTCGACGCCCGCCTTGATGATGAATCCGGCAATCACGACGCCGACGTATGCTTCCAGTGAGACGCCCCAGATCAGATAAACGATCGCCGAAGCAAGCACCGAAGCGGACAGGATCGCATCAAACATGGCGTCCGAGCCGGAGGCAACGAGCGCACCGGAGTTGACCTTTTTACCCTGTTTTTTCACGTACAGACCGAGAATCAGTTTGACAACGATCGCCACCGAGATGATGACGAGCGTTACGGTACCGTATTCGGCGGCTTCCGGGCGGATGATCTTTTTGATCGATTCCACCAATGACGTGATGCCTGCGTAAAGCACGAGCGCGGCGACGATCATGGAACTCAGATATTCGATCCTGCCGTAGCCAAGCGGATGCTTTTTGTCAGGCTGCTTTGCACCGAGCTTCGCGCCGATGATCGTCACGACAGACGAAAGTGCATCGGACAGATTGTTGACCGCATCCAGAATGATCGCGATGGAGTTGGACATCAGCCCGACGAACGCTTTGAATCCGACGAGCAGCACGTTCGTTAGGATACCGATGATGCTGGTTTTAACGATCGTTTTCTCTCTGTTTGCCGCAAGGACGTCAATATCATTGTTTTGTTCTTTCATACTGTACTCTGATTTCTCCTGTTGCCGAATTGTGTTGTCCTGTATTCAGTTTCAGCAACCTATGCTTCGTTGACGATCTTCCCTGTAATATGTTCCGGGATCAATGCAAACATCAATGTGCCCGGTCCGGAACGCTCGATCTCGCTTCTGATGTACGCTTCGTCATCCGTAAATTTCCGGCTGAGCGCTTCGGCCATCCGAATCATGACATCTTGATCCTCAATAAACTCGATTCTGCCGAAAACGATGACCGACCGAATGTTCAGCGCCCATTCCCCATCTTTACGGAAGCCCTTATCATAGACGCAGAAGGATGCTTTTTGATGCCGCTTTAAGGCGTCGATCTTATGCCCCGTCCTGCCGCCGTGGAAATAGATCTTTCCGTCCGTTTCGCAATAGCAGTGGTTGATCGGTACGCCGTACGGATAGTCGTCGTCGCCCAGAACGCACAGCACGCCGCGCAGTTCGGTTTTGAGCAGGCGGATGCATTCCTCCTCCGAAAGCTTCTGTTTCTTTCTCTGCATTTCTCTGAATACTGTCATTTGCCTTTTCGTACCATCCGAAATAAATGCTGTCAGGTGCAGATCCGGTTCGGTTTTTTCCTACAGAATTTCTTCGACGGCCTTTTTGACATCCGCCATATCGACGGTCGGCTCGAAGCGCGCAACGACTCTGCCTTCGCGGTCGATCAAGAATTTTGTGAAGTTCCACTTGATGTACGCCTTGTCACCGAACTGCTTGTTGTTCATCTTGGCGAACTTTTCGAGCATGGCGTTTTTGATGCCCTTTCCGAAGCCCTCGAACGGCTTTTCCGCCGCAAGGTATGCAAACAGCGGATCGGCAGTCTCGCCGTTGACGTCGATCTTCTTAAACTGCGGGAAGTCCGTGCCGAATTTCAGCGTGCAGAATTCGTGGATCTCATCCTCGCTGCCGGGCGCCTGATTGGCAAACTGATTGCAGGGGAAGTCCAGAATCTCAAAGCCCTTGTCCTTCAGTTCTTTGTACATTGCTTCGAGCGGATCGTAATGCGGCGTAAAGCCGCAGCCGGTCGCCGTGTTGACGATCAGCAGCACTTTGCCTGCATATGCCGAGAGGCTCACGTCGTTTCCTTTTCTGTCTTTTGCTGTGAAATCATACACTGTTTTCATTTTTTTTGCTCCTTTCTATGGTTCTTCCGGTTGTCCAACAGTTCATACAGCAGCGCATAAAGCGCCTGCGCTTTCTCCGGCGGCAACGCTATGCAGCTTGCCGCCTTCGCGGGAATATCCTTTGCCTGCTCCTGCAGCGCTCTTCCCGCTTCCGTCAGCGAGATCACGACCACACGGTCATCCTTTTCGCTTCTTGTTCGCTTAATATACCCCGCCTGCTGCATCTTTTTCAGCAGGGGAGAAATCGTCCCGTTATCCAGCATCAGCGTTTCGCAAAGTTCACCGACCGTGACCCCGTCCTTCTCCCACAGCGTCAGAAAGACGATATACTGCGTATATGTCAGACCGAGCGGACTGAGATACGGCGTATAGAGACCGATTACGTTCCTTGACGCCGCATACAGCGGAAAGCACAGCTGATTTTTGAGCTTCATTGCCTCATGATAATCATGATCCATTGTGCCATGCTCCTCATCTTGTTTGAATCAATTATATTTCATCAAATATAAATTGTCAAGCAGTTTGATCCGCTGATTCTGCAAAGGGACGGTATTGTGTTTTCCCGATCACATTGTTCCGTCAGAAAGAAGCCGGGCGAAGGCCTTGGCGGTTCGCTTATCCGGATCTTGAAAATGATTGCCCGGATTCCATTCGAACACGCAGTCAACGCCCTGCGCGCGCAGCAGACCGTGCGCTTCGGTGATCCTTGTGCCGACCGTTGCCAGGACGGGATTGCGCGTTCGTTCTTCCCGATCGCCCAGGCTCAGATACACGCGTCTCAAGCGGATCGGATATTTCCGCATGTAGTCCGTAAAGCGCGGAAACCAAATCGAAGGAGACGCCGCCGCGACGCCCGCGAACGTATCCGTCTGATATGCCGCCCACAGTGCGAACAGTCCCGCAAGCGAGTATCCGCCGATGAAATATATTTTGTTTCTGTCCGTGCAAAGCGGAAGAATCTCTTTGAGAAAGCCGTCTGCCCCGTTACCGAAGCGTTCCGAACCGAACACCGGCGGCGCGTCCCACGGGGACAGATCTTTGTTCCAGTCGTTGACTTTCACCGCAATCAAACGGAAGTCGTCCGTTGTTTCGCGGATCGCGGCGACCTCGCTTTCGATCAGCGCAAGGTCGTGATCGTCAACCGGTTGTATGAGGACTGTTTTTGACGCTTGATTTCCGTATTCTTGCATGTTCATATTGTTATCTCATCGAAACGCCCACGCGCAGGATAAAGTTTTACCTGTCTTTTTTCGCAGATTTCTTGACTTCCTCGTGGTAAAAGTAATTGACGATCACCGGCGGCGCGTCAAACGGTTGCTGCATGCTGTCGTCGTCACGCACATAGAGAAGCCCCGCGCTTTCCGCATATCCCCGCAGTCCGGCATCGAGCGTCTCCCAATACCGGCGGCTGCCGGTTGTGTAGATTTCCCGGTACAGGGGAACCAGTTCCGGATGCTTCTCGCGGATATAGTCGAGGATCACGCCCTTGTAGCTTCCGCGCAGATTGAGGTTTTCAAGCCAGATGAGCTGGCACTGTGTCTTTACCCGCTCAATGATCGCAGCGACGTCCGTGATGCCGGGAAAAATCGGCGAGATAAAGCAGGTGGTGCGGATACCCGCTTCATGCAGCGTTTTCATGGCGGCAAGACGGCGCTCGACAGAAACCGCACTGTCCATGTCTGCACGGAACCCCTCATCCAGCGTGTTGATCGAAAAGCCGACGCGCAGACCGGGAAAGGTCTTCAAAAGATCAAGATCACGCAGCACCAGATCGGACTTGGTCTGGATGCTGATCTTGACGCCGCTCCCTTTGAGCTGTTCCAAAAGCGCGCGCGTGCGCCGAAAAGTACCTTCCTGCGGGTTATAAGGATCGGTGACCGTTCCGAAGAACAGTTCTTTTCCGGCGTATTTCTCCGGATGCTTGATTTCCGGCCAATATTTCACATCCAGAAACGCGCCCCACTCCTCCGGATGGTTGGTAAACCGCTTCATAAAACAGGCATAACAGTATTTGCAGCCGTGTGTACAGCCGACATAAGGATTCACGGCATAATCGCAGACGGGAACGTCCGTCTTTGTGATCACGCTCTTTGTCTCGATCTGATGAATGACCGGTTCCATTGTTTTACCTCCTTCTGTCCAAAAGCAGCTGTTCGTCAGCGTCCGGATCGCTTTGCGCCGATGCCGATAAGCGCCAGGATCCTGTGCCGTGCCGTCTTTGGCTGCTTGCGGATCCCGATTTCATGCAGCCTCGGATGATCGTATGGATTATACCACGGAATACCGTGCGCTGTCATCCGTAAATCGGAAGCAAACCGTTTTTTTCTTGAAAACGGACCGTTCGGCTGATATAATACGAGTAATCAAAAATCAGGAGGAATCATTATGAAACATCCGATCAAAACCACCGAAGCCATCTTCCCGATGCCGGTTCTGCTCGTCTCGACTTTCAATCCGGACGGCACCGTCGACGTCATGAACGCGGCGTGGGGCACCATGCTCGACCGCGACATGGTCGCGCTGAATCTGACCGAAACGCACCGGACCGTACAGAACATCAAGGCGCGCAAGGGATTTGTCGTGCACATTGCCGACGCAAAGCACGTTGTCGAGGCGGACTGGTTCGGCGTCGTCAGCGGAGACAAAGAACCGGGAAAGTTTGCAAAATCCGGTATGACCTATGTGAAATCCGATCTCGTGGACGCGCCGGTCATCAACGAACTGCCCATCGCGCTCGAATGTGAATTCATCGAATATCAGAACGATTCCACAGGTCTCGGCGTCATCGGCAAGGTGCTGCGCACGTCTGTCGAGGAAGCGCACATGAAGGACGGCAAGGTCGATATCGATTCGCTCGAAGCGATCGCGTTCGATCCCTATACGCACGGCTATTACAAAGTGGGCGGCAGAGTCGGCGACGCGTTCAAGGACGGCTTGAAGCTGAAGTAAACCGATTCGAAAGCGACTGCTTATCGTGAAATAGCGGGCATTGAACGATGCCCGCTTTTTTGATCGGTCACGAATTTCCCGACAGCGAAGCCCCTGCCGTTTCCCGCAGGATATGACCGGTGTACGGTGCAGGCAAGCATCGCAGGCATCGGTCAATTGTCTATGTTTTTCGCGTGTTTTCGCTTGCTTTTTTCGGCAAGCCGTCCTATCATAACGGATGTTGACCTCAAAGGGCATACCGTTCTTACAATCAAACGAGGGGTATCCGAGTCCTGTGACAGAATGTGTGATGACCTTATGAATGCCGGGATCGCCATAGAGGAAGTCGAGATTTATTCCACATCTGTCTTGATAGAGTGTATGGAGAACGATAAGCCGGTTATTATACCTGATTGCTGGAGCAGCATACATCCGCACAGCAAGACGGTGTCTTTCATCCGGGAGTATAAATGTCCGTACGGATTTTTCTTATCAAAAACGGCGTCGAATGCCGCAAAGATGTTTATCCGATATATAGAACAATAGCATTTACAAGGCTCCCCGCCGCCGTTGATGGCAGTGTGGGAGCCTTGATGTGTTTCAATCCAAACTGAAACTTTAACGGTCTCTAAATCTCCGGAAAGCGTGTACTTAATGACGCGCGCCTTGTTGCTCTGTGACGCGGTCACAGTCAGGGTGATCGTATCGGTTTCCGCGTCATAGTAGCCCTGCGGATCGCGGAAGTCGTTCTTCTGTCCGAGGTCGTTCGGCGGAACGATTTCCCAGCCCTCTACCTTCTCGAACGAGGTCAGGTCACTGCTCTTGGCAACCATGATCTTTTCTTTGTACTCGTAGGAATCCGAGCCTGCGTGCCCGGTATAGAAGAAATAATAGACGTCTTTCACCTTGACGACCGAGCCGGTGCCGATCCAACCGTCCTGACCGCCGCTGCGCGACGCTTCGAGCACGACTGCATCCTGTTCCGTATAGGTCACGAAATCCTGCGTCGTCGTCAGATAGATCGAGTGGTTATAGGAATCGCCGCCCTCTTTGAGGTAGTAGATGTAGTAGGTGCCGTTCTCATAGTACGGCATGGTGTCGCCGACATACGGCTGAACGCCGTTGTCCTCGGCGGGCAGGAAGAAACTCTGGTAGTTGTAAGCGGCTTCCTGCGAACCCGGTGTGCGAAGTGAAGCGAAGTCCGTTTCGCCCTCGGGGAACACAAACGCCTCTCCGTCCTCCGCCGTCTTCGCGGCGTTTGCGCTCTGTCCGCTGCATGCGAACAGCATCACAGCGCAAAGAAGCAGAGCAACAGTCATTCGGAATTTAGCTTTATTCATGATAATCTCCTGTCCGGGAAGGGCATCTGCATGCCCTTCCCATTTGGTTTTGGATTTCAGTGGAACGTGTATACTGTTTCGGATACGGGGATCAGTTCTCCCGCTTCCTCAACATGTACATTGCTTATCGTCACCGTATTCGGCGCGGCGCAGTTGCCGAGCGACAGCTGAATGACAAGGTCGATATCGCGCGTCGCGTACACGGTGTATGTTACCGTTTGTGTCCTGGGTCCCGCCGTCAGTCCGTACATCGCGCCGAGACCTTTTTCCTCATTTCCGTGGTTGAAACAGACCTCATAGCCGGTCTCTTTTTCTGCGTTCACGTCGAAGCGGACGCGATACTTGCCGCCCGCCTTAAACTTCGCGCCGGTGTGGACAAACAGCTTGGTCTTCCATGCTTCCGCATTTTCAGGCGTCGACGACAGCGTCATCGCCGCGTTTTCGGCCGTCCTGTCGAGCGTTGCCTGATATTCGTTATGGATAAACGAGGTGACCGTCTGCTGTGTCAGATCGACCTGTTCGGTCTTGAATTTCACTTCTTCGATCTTCACGTTGGACACGGTATAGGCATTGCCGTCCGTGCCGTCCGTTTTTCCGAGGCGGATCTGGATGACCAGCTCGCCCTTGCTTTCTCCGCCGTTCATCGTATACGAAACGGTCTTTTTCCCGCCCGGCAGGGACTGTCCGAACAGCTGTCCGTAGCATGCTTCGGAATTGCCGTCATAGAAGACCTCCAGCACATCCTGCTTATTTTCGGATGCGATGTCGAAGCTGATGCGGTATCCCTTGTTCTTCTCGGGCGTAAAGCCGGTCTTGACAAACAGCTTCACATTCCACGGATTGCGCTCCTCCGGTGCGGACACGATGCGGTAGACGACGGAATCCGCGCTCTGCGTCATTTCCGTGACATAGCCCGCGTCGGCCGCGTCGTTGATATAGCCTTCGCTGTCGAATTGCAGATCGTCGATCACGTTCGTCGCTTCGCCCGCAACGCTCTGTTCGAGTTTGACGTTCTTGACGGTAACGACTCCGCCTGCCGGGACGGTACCGAGCTTCAGAAGGATCTCCATCGTACCGTCTTCTGTCGGCGTCACGGTATGCGTCACCGTGCCGGATCCGATCGCTTCCGTTCCGAAGCCATCCTCCGCGCCGGTCGCCGTGTTCTTAAAACATGCCGTGCAGCCGTCCGCCCCTGTCACATCCATGCTGATGCGGTACGTTTCCCCTGCCTTAAGCTCCACACCGGGCTTTGCGTACAGTTTGATATGCCAGTCGTCGCCGGGAGCCGTGATCGTCGTGACCGCGCTGCTGCCGTCTCCGGTCAGCGCCGCGGCCGCGCCCATGTTGGTCTCCAGATCAAAGGAACGGTACGCCACGCTGCCCGGCGTCGTCACGGGGTACGCAAACGAATCGGGCGTCACGTCAAGTTCGCCGGTGGCAAACTCCGCGATCTGAATGCCGCTGACCGTGACTTCAGTACCGGCAGACACGTTGCCGATCTTGAGCATGATCTCAAGCTTGCCGTCCTCGGTCGGCGTCACGATATGCGTGACGGTACCGGAACCGATCGCTTCCGTCCCGAAGCCGTCCTCCGCGCCGGTCGCCAGATTCTTATAACATGCGGTACAGCCGGATGCGCCGGACACGTTCATGCTGATCCGGTAGGTCTTGCCTGCCGTCAGCGTAACATTCGGCTTCGCGTAGAACTTCACGTTCTAATCCGCGCCCGGAACCGTGACCGTCGCGATTGCAGTCGAGCCGGTACCTGTCAGCTTCGCCTCGGCGCCGCTGTTCGTTTCCAGATCGAACGAGTTGTTCGACGTCGTCTCCTCTGTCATCTCTTCGTGTTCCGGAATCCACTTTTTCACGCTGATATTGCTAACGGTGATCGTGTTCGGTGCCGGCGTGTTGCCCACCTGCACGCGAAGAACGAGGGGACGATACTCCGAACGCTCCGGGACCGTGAAGGTCTTTTCGAAATTCGCCGAACCGCCGGCGCTCTCCACCTTCAGTCCCCAGCTGCCTTCGGCATAGCCCTGACCGCCGGGATTGTGTTCGCCCTCATCGGTGCCGCTGCCGTTGCTGTACAGCACTTCAAACGGCATATCGCCTTCGGCGCTCGTCACCGTACCGCTGACATGATACTGCTCGCCCTGTTCGAGGACCGCACCGGTGTTGACCTCCAGCCGGATGCTCCACATGCCGCCGGAAGTGCGCGCCTCCGTAACGTTCAGCGTAGCCGTCCCTCCGGATGCGGACGCCGTCGCCGCAGAGCCGTCCCACGCTACCGCGTTTGCCGATACGGAAACCGGCTGCGCTTCGTATCCCGCAGGAACCGTCACGGTGGTTGCTTCCTGCGTCACGGGGTAGCCGAAACCGGGAAGTTCGATCGGAAGATAATCCGTCGTGCTCTTCGTGATGCGCACGTTGCTGACCCGAACCGCCGTCCCCTCCGCAACATTGCCGATCTTCAGCAGGATCTCAAGCCGTCCGCCTTCGGTCGGGGTCACGGTATGCGTGACCGTCCCGGAGCCGATCGCTTCCGTTCCGAAGCCGTCCTCTGCGCCGGTCGCGACGTTCTTATAGCATGCGGTGCATCCGGATGCGCCGGTCACGTCCATGGTGATCGTATAGGTCTCGTTCGCTTCCAGATCCAGTCCGGGCTTTGCGTAGAGCTTGATATGCCAGTCGTCGCCCGGGGTCGTCACCGTTGCGGTCGCGCTCGATCCGTCGCCGGTGAGCGCGGCAGCCGTCCCGTTGTTGGTTTCCAAGTCGAAGGAATTGTTGACCGTCGTGTCGCCGCTTCCCTCGGGATACGCGAACTCTGCCGGAAGAATGTCCTTGAACTCTGTCGTCAGCTCTTCAAGCTTGAAGTTGCGAAGCGCAAACGTGTTGCCTTCCGCGCCGTTCGTCTTACCGAGCTGGAATTTCAGCTTCAGAACGCCCTTGGGTTCCGCCGCGGAGAACGTGTATTCCACATGGTCTGCCGTTCCCGCGGTCAAGGGACGCCCGTAAAGCGCGCCGTACGCTTTCTCTTCGTCGCCGTCAAAGCAGACCTCGTATTCCGACTGGTCCGCCGTCGGCGTCAGATCGTATGAAACACGATAGATCTTGCCCGCTTCCGGTTCCACGCCGGTATTGACGAACAGCCTTGCTTTCCAGACGCCGCGATCGTCCGCGTTTTCGGGCGCTTTGACGATCTTCATATCGACGCCGTCCGCGCTTTCGTTCATCTCGATCACATAGCCGTCGTCATGTCCCTCAAAAGTCGTATCCGTTCCGATAAAGGAGAACCCGTTCAGAGGAATCTCTTTATAGCCGTCCGGCACCTGCCGGGTTGCGGTACCGACAACGATGGATCTGTCCATCGCAAAATCCGCCGGGAGCAGTTCGCGATAGGAGTCGTTGATCTCCGCGACGTTGACATTTTTCACCGTGATGCGGTTGCCCGCAGCGCTCTTGCCGAGCATGAGCTGCAAAACGACCTCCTTGGCGTCAAAGCCCGTCTTCGGAATAGAGACCGTCTGTACGAACGTCGCGGGCGTTTCGGTAAGGCGCTGACCGTACAGCGCGCCGTAGCCCTTTTCTTCGTCGCCGTTGTTCAGACAGATCTCGAAATCCATCTCCTTCTCCGCGGCAATGTCCGCGCTGATCAGATAATGCTTGCCGGGCTCGGGAACAGCGCCGGTACGGATGAACAGCTTGGAATTCCACACGTCGCCGTTTGCCGGCGCGTTTGCGACGTTCGCTGTTACGCCGTCCGCAGCGCGCTCAAGGGTCTGCTCAAAACCGTCGTCGTGCTGTTCATAGACCGCCTGTTCCGATTCGAACGGGACGGCGGAAGGAAGGATACTGATAAAGGTCGCTTCGTCCGCAAACTCTGCGACCGTGATCTTCTCAAAATCGATCGTAAACGGATCGAGCATACCGAGCTGGAAGTCCAGATAAGTCGTACTGTTCTTTGCGGTGACGACTCCCGTGACCTCGTTCTGACCCGCCTTGATCGGGAACTCCTGCACATCGCCGAACTTTACGTGTCCGGCAACGTCGGAAATAAAGGTGTATGTAATTCTGTAATCGTTTCCGGGGACCGTAGGATAGTTGGATTCGAGCTTGATATGCCATGCCTCTCCGTCGGTTTTTGTCGCGGTGACACGGTATTTTCCGTCAACCACCCCGGCAGTTCCCGCAACGGCGTCGCCTTCAAACTGCACACGGAACAGTTCTCCCTCGGAGACGGTCTGTTCCTTCGTGTCAAAATGGATATCGTTCTGCAGATAGCGCACTGACTTTCCGTCGGTCGTTATGCTTTGATTCGCTGCGGGCGCTGTCCTGCCGCAGCCCGCGCATACGAACAACAGAGCCAGTAAGCACGCGAGCAGCATCTTTATGCGTTTCATTTCCGACCCCCCCTGATGCTGAAAATAATGTGAGAAGGGGGACGGGTTTTCCATCCCCCTTCGGGTTATGCGTTCTTACTGAACGGCTTTCTGATAGATCTTGACGCTGGTAAACTCGATGGTGACGTCACCGAGCGCAGCGGTTGCTTCGGAACCGAACTGGAACAGAAGTTCGCACGGCATATTCTTTACGCGACAGGAACTCTTTTTTCATACTCGCAAAAAAGCTTTCCAAACAGCTGTTGTCATGCGGACATCCCGGCTTGCTCATGCTTCCCGTAATATGGTATTCGTTTAAAATACTCTGATACCTCCGGCTG
>JAFRRO010000059.1 GCA_017428025.1 Clostridia bacterium | reverse complement strand
TCAAGCCGATCGGCGAGTTCGACTACAACGGCATGACGACCGTGCTCGGCAAGGCAAAGGGCGCCAAGAAGGCGTACGACATGCTGCTGGGCTACATCGAGCAGACGATCGAGCGCCCGGAGGAGCAGATCATCTTCATCGCGCACACCGACCGGCTCAAGCAGGCGGAACTGTACAAGGAAATGATCGAGCAGAAATTCCATCCGAAGGCGGTCTACATCAACGGCGTGCATCCGGCGTGCGGCATCAACGTCGGTCCGGGGCTGATGGCGGCGTACTACGTCGGCAAACCGATTTCGAAGGACCTTTCGGAGGAACGCGCGATCATCGACGCGCTGTCCAAGGCGGAATAACCAAAGCAAGGATTAGGGGGACAAGGGAACGATGCGCAAACTCAATCGCAAATGGCAGATGCTGCTGTACGCATGCAGCGGCTTCGGCGTGAATCTTCTGAACCTGATGATGGGTTCGTATCTCTGCAGCGCGCTGCTGATCGGCGGCTTCAGAGGCGACGCGATCCTCTATCAGACCTACAACGGCTCCAACCTCGTCGTCGCGGGCGTCTGGGCGGCGTTCGTGCTGATCGCAAAGATCATCGACGGCGTGATCGACATTCCGATGGCGTCGTTCACCGACCGTCTGCAGTCGCGCTTCGGCCGCCGCCGCCCGTCGATCGTCATCGGCATGATCCCGATGATCGCGGCGTATCTGCTGTTCCTCGTGATCCCGCATCCGCAGGGCGAATCGATCTGGAACACGATCTACTACGGCGTGATCCTGTGCGTGTTCTACAGCTTCTATACGCTCACGATGGTCACCTACTACGCAACGTTCACCGAGATCGTCGAGACCGAGGACGAGCGCGTCTTCATGTCGAACGTCAAGTCCGTCTGCGACATCTTCTACTTCATCATCGGCTACGTCGTCGTCCGCGCCATGCTCAACAGCATGAACGTGCGTCCGGTCGCGCTGATCGTGCTGCCGCTCGTGCTCACGATGACGATCCCGCTGTTCATGATCAAGGAGCCGTCGACCAAGGGCAAGGTCGTGCTCGACAACGGCACCCGCATGGTCAACCTCGTCGAATCCCTGAAGTATACGTTCAAAAACCGCGCGTTCATCCTGTGGATGATCGTCATTTTCTTCATGAACTTCGGCGTCAATCTGTTTCTCGGCGGCATCAACGAGTATTTCTCGTTCACCGGTCTCAACATGATCTTCATCATGGCGTGCTCGTTCGCGCCGGTGCCGTTCACGCTGATCCTCTATAACCGGATCATCAAGAAAAAGGGCTTCGGCTTCGCGTTCCGCTACGTGCTTCTGACCTACGGTCTGGGCATGGTCTGCATGTTCTTCGTGGGACTGATCCCCGCGTCGATGAACACGCTCAAGACCGTGCTGTCGATCGTGTCCGGCATCATCTGCTCGTTTGCGGTCGGCGCGCTGCTCGCGGTCGCGTATTCCGTGCCGAGCCAGCTTGCGGCCGATGAGGAGCAGGAAACCGGCGTTTCGCACTCCGCAATGTATTTCGCGATCCAGGGCGTGTTCTCCGGCGTCGCGACCGGTCTTGCGCAGGGCGTGGTGCTCGTCGCGCTGAAAAAGGCGTCCGAGGGCAGGACGGGACTTGCGGCAATGAGCTTTATGACGCTGATCTGCGGACTCGGCATGCTCGTGTCGTTCATCTGCACCTTCTTCCTGCCGCGCCAGATCACGCACATCGGTCTTCCGGACAAGAACGAAACCGAAGAATAATCCGCATCCACAGGGAAATCTATGAACACCAGACGAGTCAACGGTCAGCTGTTTGAGAAGATGCTCCGCAACGGGCTTGTGAACCTCAAACGGCACCGCGATGAAATCAATGCACTGAACGTCTTTCCGGTAGCCGACGGCGACACGGGCACCAACATGTGCCTGACGGTCGAGAAGGGGCTGCAGTTCGCGCAGAGTTCCGCGGAGCTGTATCCCTATCTCAAGCTGCTGTCCGAAGGCATGCTGTTCGGCGCGCGCGGCAATTCGGGCGTGATCCTTTCGCAGCTGTTTACGGGCTTCTATCAGGAGCTTTCGCGCTGCTCCGCGGCGAACGTCGCAGACCTGCGCAACGCGTTCATCCGCGCGTACCGCGTCGCATACCGCGCGGTCGCGTGTCCGGTCGAGGGCACGATCCTTACCGTCGCGCGCGAGGGCATCGAGCGCTCGCGCAGCCAGATCGACCGCAGAACGTCGGTCGAGACGCTGCTTTCGATCTACGTCGCCGAAATGAAAAAGAGCCTTGCCGAGACGCCGGAGCTTTTGCCGGTGCTCAAGGAATCGAACGTCGTCGACAGCGGCGGCGCGGGCTATATCTGTATCATCGAGGGCATGCTCAAGTATCTGTACGGCGACGTGCTTTCCGACGACGAAAGACCGGTGCCGGTCACGGAATCCGTGCAGGCGCCCGACGGGACCGTCAGCCTCGAGCTGTTCAACGAGAACACCGCGTTCGAGCACGGCTACTGCCTCGAATTTCTGCTGCAGCTCATGAAGGGCAAGCAGTACACGCAGCGCTTCCGGCTCGACGCGTTCATCGAGGATCTGCAGCTGTACGGCAACTCGATCGTCGCCACGCAGGCGGACCGGCGCGTCAAGGTGCACATCCACACGTTCAAGCCCGCCAAGGTCATCCGCGCGGCGCAGGAATACGGCGAGTTTCTGACGTTCAAGCTCGAAAACATGCACATCCAGCACGCGGAGCGCGAGAGGAAGCTTGCGGAAAAGAAGCCGCACCGCCCGCTTTCCGTCGTGGCGGTCGCGAACGGCGACGGCATGATCAGAACCTTTGAGGAGCTCGGCTGCGACGTCGTACTCGACGGCGGTCCCACGATGAACACCTCGAGCGAGGAGTTCGTCAAAGCGTTTGCAAACATCGACGCGGACGCGATCGTCGTGCTGCCGAACAACAAGAACATCGTGCGCGCGGCGGAGCAGGCGGTTCAGCTGTCCGGCCGGACGGACGTCACGGTTCTTCCGACCGCGTCGATGACGGAGGGCTACTGCGCGCTGACGATGGACATCCGCGATTCGCAGGACGTCGATCTGCGCATCCGTCAGATGCGCGAAGGCGCGGGAAGCAACGAATCGATCGCGGTTGCGGTCGCAACGCGCAACATCACGCGCGACGGCGTCTCCTGTACGGCGGGACAGAGCATCGTACTCGAGGGCGACGCGCTGAAAGCGGCGGCGGACGATCCGTTTGAAGCGCTTTCGACCGCGCTGAACGGTGTCGAAGGGCTTGACGAGCGCGAATGCTGCGTGGTCTTTCTCGGCGAGGACGCGCCGAACGCGGACGAAGAGCGGCTCACGGCGCTGCTGGAGGACGTCAACCCGATGATCGAGGTCACCTGCATCCGCGGCGATCAGCACATCTACCGCTGGCTGCTGGGCATCTTTTGAGGAAACCGTATGTCAACACCCGGAATCGTCATTCTTTGTATACTGGCCGGCGCGTTCGTCTTCGGACTGCTGCCGTTTCTGATCATGGGCGCCGTGCTGTGGTGCAAGCTTCTGGTACGCACGTCCAAAAAGAAATGGGGCAGGGAATGCAGCATTCCCGACGATGAGGAATACCGCCGCATGTTCGACATCGGCATCGCGTGGGACGCGCAGTATGCCGCGTGCAAGCGTCCGGTCGAGATCAAAAGCGGGCGGTTCCGCCTGGTCGGTGAATACTTCGACTTCGGATGCCGCCGCGCGGTGATCATCATCGCGGGACGCATGGAATCGCTGCTCTATTCGTACTTTTTTGCGGAGCCGTACCGCGCAGCCGGCTATAACGTGCTTGTCATCGACAACCGCGCGCACGGCGAGAGCGACGGCGTCATTTCCTCGCTCGGTTACCGTGAGTATAAGGATATCCTGAACTGGTCCGCGCTGCTGCACGATACGCTCGGAAACGACACGGTGTTTCTGCACGGCATCTGCATCGGCTGCTCGACGGCGCTGTTCACGCTGACAAGTCCGAAATGCCCCGATTATCTGGTCGGCATGGCGGCGGAGGGCATGTACCGCACGTTCGCGGTGTCGCTCACCAAGCACTTTGAGGAGCGCAACAAACCGATGTTCCCGCTCGGCTACA
This sequence comes from Clostridia bacterium, assembly GCA_017428025.1. Taxonomy (GTDB): domain Bacteria; phylum Bacillota; class Clostridia; order Christensenellales; family CAG-138; genus UBA3792. The sequence continues at coordinate 22,007 of JAFRRO010000059.1, read as the reverse complement.
TCACGATGTTCTATCTGTGGCTGTTCGCGGGGGCGAACGTGCTCACGGACGGGCCGTATAAGCGCATCAGAACGATGCAGAAGCCGCTTTTGATGCTGCACAGCCGTGAGGATCCGTATTCGGTCCCGCAGTACGCACAGGCGCTCTACGACAGCTGTCCGTCGAAGGACAAGCGCATCGTGTGGTTCCCGCACGGCGGACACAGCCGCCTGCGCATCGTGGATATGGAACGCTACGACGCCGAGATCCGCGCATTCTTAACCGACATGGATCGGAAAACCATCGGACAAATTGCTGAAAAGCATTTGTAATACAAAAAAACACAACAGATAAGGAGAACAACAATGGACAAAGAAAAACTCTCGACACAGTCTCTGGTATTCGGCATCCTGAGCCTCGTGTTCACCGAGCTCAGCATTCTCGGTATCATCTTCGGCGCAGTCGGCAAGAGCAAGGCGAAGAAGTTCGCGGAACTCAATGAAGGCGTCGTCACCGGCAAGGCGAAGGTCGGCAAGATCCTCTCGACGCTGGGTCTCGTATTCAGCATCATCTGCCTGGTCTGCGTGGTCATCATCGCGATCGGGGCGATCGCGTCGCCCGACTTCCGTCAGGGGCTCCTGCAGTCCTACGGATTCTGAGGACAGGCAGAATAGCGCCTTAGGTAAACGAAAAATGAATCAACAGTTTTTTTGAGACCGAGTACTCTCCCGGACCCGGCGTTGATTAGCGCCGGGTTCTTTTTTCGTCTGCGGACGGAGTCCCGAAAGTTGTCAGCGGCTTTCCGCGCTGTCCGCACTTTATCGGTGGTCCGGATCGCAACGGATATCCGGGACGGCGGCGACGGCTCTGCATTCAACAGAACGAAAGCACAGGATCAGATCCGATTCTGGAAACAGACCGTAAAGAAACGGAACGACAGCGCCGTTTGCTGCAGTTTATGTTGCAATTTGATCGGGTTTATGATAACATTTATTTTGAATAGATATAGCCGCTTCAGAGCTGTTTTCAACTATACGGGTGGGATATGTGATCGAAGACGAAAACAGGTATCTCTCTCCCGACCGAAACATGACTTGTGTTGAGATATAACTGCATAGGAGCGAAACGCGCCATGAAAAAAAGCTGGGTTGTTGTTGTCAATGTGTTCATTATCATCATCATGCTGACCTTTGTGGTTCTTTATTCCAACAATGAGAACAGGGATAAGACACAAAAGCAGATAGAGCATTTTGAGAATACCGCGATCGCGATGGAGCACGTCACGGAGAATTATATGGAAGGAGAACAACGTATCTGTGATGTGTGGGCGCACTATATCAACAGTCAGGACATGACCATCGAGGAAGCTGCTTCCTTCATCCGGATCTCTCATGTGCTGCCGAACGCTTCTGCGCATATTCTGTATCTTGACACGTTGTCTGGACTGTCAACGAAGGCGAGGCAGGATGCCGCCGACAACTTTGCCGTCTCTTACGCGCGGATGGAGCTTTTGAACGATGTGAGCTGGATCCATGAGATAGGGGTGTCCATCAACATCTCCCGCGCCTATACGAACCCGATCAACGGAGAACAGTCTCTGGCCTTTTGCAATCTGATTACGCTTCACGACCCGGAAACCGGAACGGCAAGAGATGCGGTGCTGCTTCGCGTGCTGCCGATCTCTGAGCTGGAGCAGAAGTGGGTTTTCCCGCAGGAAGAATTTGAAAACGCAGAGCTTTCCTTAATTGATGCCGACGGTAATTATATCATCAAGGGTCATTCCTTCAAAAATTCCAGTTTCTTTGAGTTTTACAAGTCTTACAACACAATTGATCCCGCTTCCGTACAGGCGTTCTTTCGGGAAATCACTTCTTCATCCGGCTCTTTTGTCATGAACAACTCTCACGGAGAGGAATGTATCCTCGCCTACGCGCCGGTTGCCGCAACAGACGGATGGACCCTTCTCTGCTACTTACCGAAGAAGGACCTGAGTGTGAATTCCGAAAACTGGCTGCTGATCGGCTTTGTTTCCGCAGGACTCCTGATCCTGTTTGTGTTTGACCTCACCGTCATGCTTTCGTATAACAAGAAGCTCAAGGCTGCTGCCAGTGAAGCGGCGTCGGCGAACAGAGCGAAAACCGATTTCCTCTCGACGATGTCTCACGATATTCGCACGCCGATGAACGCAATCATCGGCCTCACGACGATTGCGGAAAAGAATCTCGGCGATATGGAAGCGGTGGGAGAAAACCTGCGGAAGATCACGCTGGCCAGCAATCATTTGCTCACCCTGATTAACGACATTCTGGACATCTCCAAGGTTGAGAGCGGCAAGCTGAGCCTCAGTCCGCAGACGTTCTCCATCGTTGAGACGGTGGAAAACCTCATAAACCTGTCCCGGCCGATGATCAAAGAAAAGAACATCGAATTCAATTTCCGTGTCAGCCGGATGGAGAAGGAGTATCTTTATGCCGACCGGCTTCGGCTGAATCAGATCTATATCAATATCCTTTCCAATGCCCTGAAATACACGGAACCCGGCGGCCGTGTCAGCGTGGACATGCGTGAGGAAGAAAGCCAAAAACCCGGCTGTGTGCGACTGACCTACATCGTATCCGATTCCGGAATCGGCATGAGTCCGGAGTATATGGCAACCATGTATGAAGCGTTTTCCCGCCAAACGGACAGTCGGGTGAACAGCATTCAGGGAACAGGGCTTGGTCTTGCGATCACAAAGCAGATGGTCGATCTGATGGAAGGCACCATCGACTGTCAGAGCGAGCAGGGAAAAGGAACGACATTCTCCATCATACTGGATCTTCCCGTTGCGGATCGGCAGAGAGAAGATATGATGCTTGATCCGATGGAGGTCCTGATCGTCGACAACGATGCAATCCTTCTTGAGACCGCGGTTGACACACTGGAATCTCTCGGCGTGACAGCCGACAGTGCGACAGGCGGACTGGAAGCGCTCGGCATGATAAAGCGGAAGCATGAAACAGGGCAGGATTACAGCGTTGTGATCCTTGACTGGAAGATGCCGGACATCGACGGTATCGAAACGATCCGCCGGATCCGCGCGGAAACGGATTCCGATATACCTGTTTTACTGATTTCCGCATACGACTGGTCGGATATAGAGGATGTGGCGAAGGAAGCCGGAGCAAACGGCTTCGTCAGCAAGCCGCTGTTCCGCTCCACGCTTTACGATAAAATTAACGAGCTTCTCGGAAGAGAGGCGAAGTCCGTTGAGCCGGAGGATGACTATTCCGATCTGCAGGGATTGAACATTCTCATTGCTGAGGACAATGATATCAACTGGGAAATCATTTCCGCCATGCTCGGGATGTTCGGGATCACAACGGAGCGAGCCGAAAACGGACGCATCTGCGTAGAGAAAATAAACCGGGCGGCAGAAGGGAGCTATGCTCTGATCTTTATGGATATCCAGATGCCGGAGATGAACGGGCTTGACGCCACCAGGCGTATCCGGGCGCTGGATGATCCGTGGGCGGCTTCCATCCCGATCATCGCCATGACGGCGGACGCGTTCTCGGAAAACGTTAATGAGTGTCTGAACGCCGGAATGAATGGACATATAGCAAAACCCATAGACATCAAACTGGTCATCAAAGAAATCCGGAGAATCAAGGAGGGAAAGAGGTCATGAAAAAAACGCTCTGTATCTTTTTAGCTTTCTGCATGGCTTTATCGCTGACAGCCTGCGGCGGTGTGACGCAGCATGAGACCGCCGGTTTCAAGCCAGCCTTGGATACGAGCACAAGCTGCCGCATCACGGTAGCCGGAAGCTACGATAACTTTGAGGCGCTGGAAGCAGAGTTTGACAGGTTCAACGAGATATATCCGAATGTAGAGTTCAGCTATGTGAAGCTGGACGATTACAACAACACGCTGGGTACGGTGCTGGAAGGCAATAATCCTCCCAACATCTTCTTTTCCTATACGTGGATGATCGGAAACGAAAAGTACAATCCGGTAGTTGCGCACATGGAGAATCTTTCCGATTCCTCTTTGGGACTGGATCTTTCCTGCATACGCCCCGGTCTGATCAACCGCGACGCGGAGGGTCATGTTCTTTTGGTGCCTGTATTCTCCAGAACGTACGGCATGCTGGTGAATAATGATCTGTTCAAAAAGGAAGGGCTCAGCATTCCGAGCACGCTGACAGAGCTGCTGTCCGTGTGCGAAGCGTTCCGCAATAAGGGCTACCGGAGCCCTATGATGGGCTACAGCCTCAAGTCATCCGGCTGTTTCATGAACACGGTCGCTTACCCGCTGTTTGTGGCTGCGCTTGCCGAAAACCCGGAGGCGCTTACGCTTGCCAATGACCTGGATCCCGCTGCGGGAGAATACATGCGTCCGGCGCTGGAAGCCGTTGAGCTGCTGATCCAAAACGGCTGTATCGACTTCAGTGAGTGTGATAAGATCGAGGACAACTACACACAGGTGATCCTGCGCTTCTTTGAAGGCGATGTGCCGATGATGATCTGCACCGGTGATACCGTGTCCGGAACCAAGAAGCGCGAAAGCCAATCGGAGGCGTTTGTTCACGCACCGTTTGATTACGTATTCTCTCCAATCCCCATGTCGGACGATGGCGGATATTTTATCGACAGTCCTTCCATCCAGTTTTCCGTGAACAACAAATGCGAAGATCTGGATATGACGAACGAGTTCATGCGGTTTTTGATCTCGACCGAGGAACTGAACGAGATGGCATCCGTGAAGCGTCTGGTAACGCCCACCGCCGATCTGTCATTCGATTCGGTTTACGCGCCTTTCGGTCAAGTGCCTTCTGACCGCACCCTGTCCCCGGAAGTGCTCGGCATCAAGGATCAGCTTACCGTCCAACTTCGGATTGCTGCATTTCGGGTTGGGAAAGGTGAGATCACTCTGGATGAGGCCGCCGCAATGTACGGAAGCTTTGAATAGTATCCATTTCAGGCGTACAGAGTTATAAACGAAACCTCTCTTGTCACGAAAGACAAAAGAGGTTTTTTTCACATATATCATTCGATGCCGTATGGGGGAGAACTCTGACAGATTATCCGATTATTGAAACTTGCTTTCGCCTGACAAAACGCCTTCGGGCGCTTATTGTCTGCTGTCATTGATAGATCTGCATGATGTTGCCGTTGTCCCAGTGCCATTCCATGATCCGCGCGGCTTCGCGGTATGTCGGGTAGTTTTTCAGGAACGCGAACAGCTCGTGCGCCTGCCGGTCGATCGCGATGCGCTTCGCCGGATCGATCTCCTCCTGCTTGCGCATGGCGAGCATGCACGCCAGCTTGTCGATGCAGAGCCCTTCGGCGAGCGAGATCTGCTCGAGCCGCGCTTTGCCGCGCTTGACGGCCGCCGCGATCTCGTAGTAGAAGAAATTCAGCGCGGGAATCTTTGCAAGGTAGTATTCCGCCATCGCCTGTTCGCCGGTGCTGCGGCACGTCTCCGCCAGAATGCGCAGCACGTCGATGCGCACCTCGTCGTCCTTGGTCCAGGTCAGCACGCGCTCGCCGATCTCGATGATCTCCGCGCTGCGGCTCTTGTCCGCATTCTGTTCCTGCAGCGTGTCGAGCAGGCGGGTGAGGAGCAGATCGTTGTTCGGATACCGCTCGAGCGCCTTGCGCAGCAGACGTTCCGCCTTTGCGGCGTCTCCGCGGCTCTGTTTTTCGCAGTCGCGGATCAGCGCGTCGATCGATGCGTCCACCTGCCGCTGGTCAAAGTCCAGCAAACGGTCCAGCGAGGTGTCGAAGAAGATCGCAAGCTTCGGCAGAAGCGCGATATCGGGGGCGGAAGCGCCGGTTTCCCACTTGCTGACCGCCTGTGAGGAGATGTGAAGGTATTCCGCAAGGGCTTCCTGCGTCACTTTCTTTTCCTTGCGCAGAATCCGGATGGTTGCGCCGATCGGCATGGCAGTTTCCTCCTGTTTTCCTGTTCAAACCCATTATACCACGCGCCCTCCCCAAAAACAAGATAAAATAACGGTTGAAAAAACAACTGACGGTAGATATTTTGGCACGACGAAACAGAGGGAATGAACCCTGCATGCGGTTTTTTGTCGGAAATACTTGACAGAGCGCGCGCAACATGATATACTGTTTCAGATTTTAATCAGGAGGTAATAAGCATATGTTCTGTCAAAACTGCGGAACCTATTTGGAAGACGGCGTCAAATTCTGCCCGAGCTGCGGAACGCCCGTCGCCGTGCCCGCGGCCGTCAAGGAGACCGTTGCGGCGCAGGAGCCGGTGCAGCCCGTTGAGGAGCCTGCCGCACAGCCGGTTTACGAGCAGCCCGCGCAGCCGGTGTATCAGCAGCCGGTGTATCGGCAGCCCGAAGCGCCGGTCTATCAGGAGCCGGTCGTCAAGTCGAATCCCGCGGCGGAAGCGCTTTCCACGCCGATTCTGATCTTCGGCATCCTCGGCATTGCATTCGCGTGCATCCCGTACATCAACTTCATGGGCATCATCTTCTCGGCGATCGCCAATGGCAAGGTCAAGGCGTTCCTCGCGGAGGGCGGCGTGCTCGCAGGGAAGGCGAAGGTCGGCAGTACGCTCGCGAAGGTCGGCATGATCCTCGGCATCATCTTCACGATCATCTTTGCGATCGTGATCATCGGTCTGATCATCGCGGCATTCTCGAACTCCGGCTATCGGAACTGGTAACATCAACACACAAAAAAGCCCCGGTTTTCGGGGCTTTTTTCGTTTTCACCTTTCTATTGCGCGGATGCGAAGAACGCAAGCACTTCGTCCAGAAACGCGGGATCGACGGCGTTGTACCGGCCGCGGTCGACCGCTTCCGGCGCGGCGTTCTGCATCTCTGTCCGGTACGCCAGCGCGTCGGGGGACAGCCAGACGTCGGAATGATCGCCCTCCCGCAGCAGATATGCGGCGTTCGGATCGTCGATCGCGCCGGCGCGCAGATAGAGCGAATCGCTGTCGGGGATCACCGTATCGGCGCTCGCGCCGACGATCAGGATCGGCACGTCCGTCGCGTTGATGCAGTCGCTCGCCAGCTCGTTCGCGTCCGAACCGGCGCGGATGCGGTTCCATACCGAGAGAAACAGGCGCTGCGGCAGGACCAGGAACCCGACGTATTGCCTCGCGGTGTCGCACATCGTGTCCACCGGATCGTCGAACGCGCAAACCGCGACCGCCGCATCCGAGCGCGCAAGCGCCGTCGCCGCCGCATAGCCGCCGGAGCTGTGACCGTATAAAAATACCGGCAGATCGCCGTATTCGCCGGTTTCGAGCCAGTCGAGCGCGGCGTCGAGATCGTCGCGTGCATAGGAGACGCTTCTGCGCGAATCGCCGCCGCTGGTGCGCGTGCCGGTGCCGTCGAACACAAGCACCGTATACCCGTGCGCCGCGAAATAATCCGCCTCCGCAAAGTGCGCGTCCATGCCGCTGCGCATGCCGTGCGCGATCACGATCACGCCGTTCTGCCCGTCGCCGATCAGGTACCCCGAAAGCGTGCTGTCGCCGGCGTCGAACGCGACGGGCACCGCAGGTTCGGACAGGTCCGAAACCTTAAGATCGGTGGGGCAGAGCGTGTCGTAACGCGCGTAAAAGAAGCGGTAAAAGAGCCCGACGGCGCAGAACGACATCGCGATGCGCGCCAGCAGCACGCCGATCACGATGCAAAGAACGATGCGGACGGTTCGGCTCTTTTTCATGGCAAAAAGTCCCTAATTCTCTGTGTTTTTCTCGGATTCGCGTTCGATGACCTGCCGGAACTGCGTCTCATACAGCTCGCGGTAGGTGCCGTTCAGACTCAGCAGTTCGTCGTGCGAGCCCTGTTCGGCGATCACGCCGTTGCGCACTACCAGGATGCGGTCGGCCTTCAGTATCGTCGACAGACGGTGCGCGATCACGATGCTCGTGCGGCCCTGCATCAGCCGTTCGAGCGCGCTCTGGATCGCGGTCTCCGAGATCGAATCGAGCGCGGAGGTCGCCTCGTCGAGGATCAGGATGCGCGGATCCTTGAGGATGACGCGCGCGATCGACAGCCGCTGCTTCTCGCCGCCGGACATCTTGAGCCCGCGGTTGCCGACGACGGTATCGAGCCCGTCGGGCTGATTTTCGAGGAATTCCTCCAGATTTGCGCTCCGGCAGGCGTCCAAAAGCTCCTGTTCCGTGGCGGTTTCCTTCGCGTAGAGCAGGTTTTCGCGGATCGTGCCGTTGAACAGGTACGAATCCTGCGTGACCACGCCGATGCTGCGGCGCAGGTAATCGAGGTCGATCTCGCGCACGTCGGTGTCGCCGATCTTCACGCTGCCCGCGTCCACGTCGTAGAGACGGGGGAGCAGATTCACGATCGTCGATTTGCCGGAGCCGGACGGTCCGACCACGGCGTACATCTTGCCTGCGGGCACGGTGAAGTCGATATCGGTCAGAATCTGCTTTTCGGGCGTGTAGGAGAACGCGACGTGCTCATAGCGGATGTCCGCACGCTTCACCAGAGGCCGTTTAGCGTGCTCCGGCTGCCTGATAGAGGGAATCATATCAAAGTAGTCGAAAATGCGCGTAAAGAGCGCGAGAGAGCGCGTAAAGTCCACGTGGATGTTCAGCAGCGACTGGATCGGGCGGTAGAGGCGGTTGATCAGCGCCACGCTCGCCGTGATCGTGCCGACGGTCAGCGTCGGATCGGACTTGGAGATGATGAACCAGCCGCCCGCAAAGTAGATCAGAAGCGGCCCGAGCTGCGTGAACATGCCCATCAGCACGCGGAACCACTTGCCGCTGCGCTGTTCCTTCATCGCAAGCTTCGTGACCTCCTCGTTGACGTCGTGAAACCGCTGCATTTCGCGCTTTTCGCGGGTGAACAGTTTGACGAGCAGCGAGCCCGAAACGGACAGCGTTTCGTTGACAAGCTGGTTCATTTCGTCGTTTTTCGCCTGACTCTCGGACAGCAGCTTCCAGCGCGTCTTGCCGGCGGAGCGCGTCGGCAGAATCAGCAGCGGGATCACGACGATGCCCACCAGCGCGAGCTGCCAGCTCATCGTAAACAGCGCGACGAGCGTGGTCACGACGACCGCGATATTGCTCACGATGCTCGACAACGTGCCCGAAATCACGCTGGAAACGCCCGAAATGTCCGAATTCATGCGCGTGATGATGTCGCCCTGCTTCTCGCTCGTGAAAAACGAGTGCGGCATGTGCTGCAGATGGTCGTACATCTGGTTCTTCATGTCGAAGATGATGCGGTTAGAAATCCACGCGTTGATGTAGCTTTCGAGCACGCCGATCACCTCGGAAGCGGTCAGCGTGACGAACGCGGCGATCAGCAGCTGCACCAGCAGCTTCATATTACGCCCTACAAGCGCCTCATCGACGATTTTTCCGGTGATTATGCTCGGAAGCAGCCCAACACCTGCCGAGATCAAAATGGCCAAAAAAACGAGTGTGAATTGGAACCAGTAGGGTTTGAGGTAGGAGAGGATGCGCAAAATGAGCTTGCCCGTCACCTTCGGCACGGACTGCTTTTCTTCCTCGGTCAAAAACCCGCGCGGATTCATCGGTCCCATCGGTCCTGGCATATGCGTTCCTCCTTTACGGTGCTTTGATCAGATCGCGGATGATTTCACCCGCCAGAACGAGTCCCGCGACGCTCGGCACGAACGCGCAGCTGCCCGGCGTCTGCCGTTTCGCGCACGGATCGAGCTCCGGATCGCCCGGCTCGTCCGAAGCCGGCGCGATCGGCGGTTCCCTGGAATACACAACCTTCAGATGCGGGACGCCGCGCTTTTTCAGCTCGCGCCGCATCACCCGCGCCAGAGGGCACACACTTGTCTTCTGAATGTCCGCCACCTCGAACGCGGTCGGATCGAGCTTGTTGCCCGCGCCCATGCAGCTGATGATCGGCACGTTCGCCGCGTGTGCCTGCTCGGCAAGCGACAGCTTTCCGGCGACGGTGTCGATCGCATCCGCCACGTAGTCGTATTGTTTAAAGTCAAAATTGCATGCAGTTTCATCTGTATAAAAATACGTAAATGTATGCACGATAGTTTGCGGACAAATCGCCTTGATCCGCTCGGAAACGACCTCCGTTTTGAGCCGTCCGATGTTCTCGTGCGTGGCGTAGAGAAGGCGGTTCAGGTTGGTGAGGGAGATGCGGTCGTTGTCGATGAGATCGAGGGTGCCGACGCCGCTTCGCGCGAGCGCTTCCACGGCATAGCTGCCGACGCCGCCGAGACCGAACACCGCAACGCGCGCGTGTTTCAGCTTCTGCATGCCCGCTTCTCCCAGGAGCAGCCTGGTCCTTGAAAACTGGTCCGTCATAGGTTTCTCCGTTATGGTTTCATAATATATTATCATACAACGACAATGCGTGTGCTGTCAAGAAAGCGGGGAAAGAAAAAGAGCCCGAAAGGACTCTCAGTAGATGTGCGTTTTTGCTGCTTGCGACGGATCGGGATCGATCTCGATCACGGTGTAACCGCATGCGTTGATGATGCGCGTGCTGCCGTAGGTGCGTTCGCGCGGGATGCCGTAGCGCAGGTGCACGTGCCCGTGTGCGAGAACTCTCGGCTTCCACCGGTCGAGCATCGGAACGAATGCTTCGAACCCGCGATGCGCGTAATCCGTGTCGTCTCCGTGGTCGTGCGGGGCGGCGTGCGTCAGCACGATGTCGACGCCCTTGTGGAGCCATACGCGCAGGTTGAGCTTGCGGATGCGGCGACGCATCTGCCGCTCGGTGTACTGATGCGGTCCGCGGCTGTAGACGGCGCTGCCGCCGAGCCCGAGGATGCGCAGACCGTTGACGGTCACGAGCTTGTCCTCGATGCAGTCGCAGCCCTCCGGCGGATGCACCTCGTAGCCCCCGTCGTGGTTGCCGTGCACGTACAAAAGCGGCGCGTGCGCCATCGTCACCAGAAAGCTCAGATACTCCGCGTCGAGATCGCCGGCGGACAGAATGAGATCGAATCCGTCGAGCCGTCCCGGGCGGTAATAGTCCCAAAACAGGGGCTCCGGTTCGTCGGAAAGCAGCAGGATTTTCATAGGATCGGCCCGTCCTTTACCGGCGGAATCGTGTCGCGGTAGACGCCGATCAGCCGGACGATGCTCTGCGCCATCGGCAGGATCTCGTCGAATTGCGGGATCTCGCCTTCGACGGTGTCCGAAAGCCAGTCCATGTGCAGGATCTCCTCGGGCGAGAGCCGACGGTCGCCTTCGCTGCGCACGATGCCGTCCTGATCCGACATGACGCGGCGGAACGGATCGAGCCGGTCCTCGATGATCGACTGCTTCAGCGTGTTCGTCAGCGTCCGGATGCCCTCCGGCAGCTTGTCCGAAAGCGTGATGCCGATGACGTTGCTCTTCAGCCCCCACCAGTAGTTGACCGCGGTATTTGTGCCGTTTGCGCGTTCATCCTCCCAGTGACCGGTCAGAATATCGCTCAAAAGCTTCTCATAGAACGCGCCCCAGTTCCAGTACGGGGCGGCGAGCGCTTCCTGCGTGCCGTCGGCATGGATGCGGATCAGCCCGAACGGCGGCTGCGGTTTCTCCGGCGCGAACAGCTCGCGATTGCTGATCACATCGACGCCGTCCTTCAGAAGCGCGGCGAACGGATCGCTCTCCACGCACGACCACCGGAGCTTCACCACGGCGCGCGGATTGACGAGCCGCGCACCGAGCGAGAACGCGTTGATGCCCGCCGGAACGCCGAAGATCGGCGCCGCCGCGACATAGCCGATCCGGTCGCTGTGCGAGCACGCGCCGGCGATGACGCCCGCGAGGAATTTGCTCTCGTAGATGCGGCTGTAATAGGTGCGCATGCCGGGGTAGGGCATGGCGACCGAGCAGTTCAGAATCTTGACGTTCGGATGCGCGGCGGCCGCGCGGCGGCAGCTTGCGATCAGCGAAACCGTCGTTGCGAAGATCACCTGCGCCCCGTCCTGCACCGCCTGTTCGAACAGCGCGTCCGCGCTCTGCGTCTCGCTGACCACGTATGCGCGCGTCTCAACCTTGCCCGCAAGCGCCTCCTGCGCAAAGAGCCGTCCCGTCTCGTGGGCACGGATCCAACCCGAGTTCTCGGGTGCATACTCATGTATAAACGCTGCATGAAGATGCGTCGGCAGGAACATCGCGTCGTAGATGCGGGAGAGCATTCCCTTGCCGGAGGGCGCGGTTTCGGTCGCCACGGTCACGGCGGCGTTGGGCTCGGCGGCGCTCGCTTTCAGCGAAGCGAGCAGCTGTTCGTCCGTCAGCGTCTTGAGATCGTCGAGCGTGTAGGCGGACAGCCATGCCACAAACGCGTCCGGAACGGACACGTCCTTCGGCAGCGTCAGACGCTTCGTTGCGTCGCAGAACAGCATGTAGGCGGACTGCACACGCGCGCGCTGCTCGTCGGTCCAGACCTCATCCGGCTCAAAACCGAGCGCGGCGATCAGTTTTCTGTATTGTCCGGGTTTCGTGAACTGAATTGCGTACATCCGGCTCACGTGATAGAACTCCAGGAACTCGTAATAGAGCCGTGTTTCGGGATCGTCCGTATAGGCGGGCACGATGCGCAGCACCGAAGCCGTCACCGTCGGCGCGTCGAACGCGCGCAGCACCGAATAGCGCTTGTTGCCCTCCTGGACGTAGAATTTGCCGTAATATTCGTAGCAGCGGATCGGATCGCGGATGCCTTCGTCGAGGTGCGCCTCGCACAGCGCGATCCATTTGACGCCGAATTCCGTATCCGGCTCCAAAAGCGGCATGAAATCCGTCGAAAAAGCGGTGCGCCGTCCGGCGTTTGCGATGCCCGCGACACATTCGACCGGCACCGTGCAGATGCCGAGCTCGATGCGTCCCGCGATCGGACGCCCGTCGAGAATCTCATCCAGCACCTTCGGATAGGGATAACGGCCGTGTTCCACGTCGTCACGATAGGTTTTCATACCGCGTTTATGCGCGGTTTTATAGGCCTCAATTGCCTCGGTTCTGCTCAATTTTGAGGGAACTCCTTCCTATTATATATGTACCCCGTACGGAGCACATCTTTATGATGCGCGCATTGTAGCACGCTCAAATCCAAAAGTCAAGAGCGGCGGATCCGGCGGCGTTTTTTCGGGATCGTTCGACGCAAATCGCGTTTTCCCTCTTGCATTTTCGCCGTTCTTCGCATATAATTTTATCACATTCAAAGAGAATATGCCAGTATAGGTTCGGATAAACGGCCCGAATGTTTCTACCGCAGCGCCACAGCCGCGACTATTGGAATCGAATGCACGCGCGAGCGTGTATTTGCGATATTGGCAGCAGGATTTCTGCTGCAATTTTGATTTTACGGAGGAGAATATGCAGGAACTCAAAGAACGCATTCTGACAGACGGCAAAGTTCTGCCCGGCGACATCATCAAGGTCGACGGCTTTTTGAACCATCGCGTGGACTGTGCGCTGATGTCGCGCATTGCGGACGAATTCGCCCGGTTTTTCGACATCGACAACGTGGACCTGCTGCTGACGGCGGAGGCGAGCGGCATCGCTTTGACGGCAATCTGCGCAATGCGCTACGGCAAACCGATGCTTTACGCGAAAAAAGCCAAGAGCGACAACATCGAGGGCGGTCTTTTCACGAGCGAGATCTTCTCCTACACCTATAAAAAGAAGGTCACGCTGCTCGTTTCCAAGGACTGGATCCAGCCGGGCACGCGCGTGCTCATCATCGACGACTTCCTTGCCCGCGGCGAAGCGCTGCGCGGTCTGTGCGATATCGTCAAGCAGGCGGGGGCGGAGCTCGTCGGCATCGGCTGCGCGATCGAAAAGGGCTTCCAGGGCGGCGGCGACCATCTTCGCGAGATGGGCGTGAACCTGCATTCGCTGGCGATTCTCGACGTTGCGGAGCCCGGACACATCGTTTTCCGCGACGATGAATGAATTTTGACGGTTGTTTTGTAAACGAATTTCGGAATTTTCGTGAAGAATCTGCGATAGCGTTGACGATTCCCGACGCTTTCCCCTATAATGACGGTAGAATCAAGCACCGGAAAGCAGGAAGCAGCGCGCATGAAGCATCCAACCGCATGGAATTTCGGCAAAAACGGGGCAGGACTTCGGTTCCTGTCCGTTTTGCTTGTCTGCTTGCTGATCACGGCGGCGCTTCCGGCGCGTTCGACGGCGGAGGATGCGGAACAGCCCACGTTTTGCGGCTTCGAGGAACATACGCACACCGAGGAATGCTTTGAACGGACGCTGATCTGCGGCGAAACCGAATCCGAGACGCACACGCACACCGAGGAATGCTATGAAACCGTCACAATCTGCGGATACGAGGCGCATACGCATACGCTCGAGTGCTATGCCGACAAAACGGCGGACGTCGAAAACGCGACGATCTGGAGAAGCAGCGTCTCGTCGGCGCAGCTGACCGGCAATTGGCGGCACGATCTCGTCGAAATCGCCGAAACGCAGCTCGGTTATCGGTCGAGCGAGCGCAATTACACCGTCGAAGAGGGCAGAATCAAGCGCTATACCCGCTACGGCGACTGGTACGGCGGCGAGGAATGCCGCTATTGCGACTGGTGCGCGGGGTTCGTGTCGTTCTGTCTGTTCTATGCGGACATTCGGAATGTGCCCCTGAGCCTTGCCTGCGGCGCATGGGTGCAGTCGCTCGGCGACGCCGGTCTGTACCGCGACGCGGCAGACTATACGCCCAAGGCGGGCGATCTCATCTTTTTCTGCAGGGAGGACGATCCGGAGCGCGCGGCTTCGCACGTCGGCATCGTCGTCGGGGTGACGGAGGACGGCATCCGCACCATCGAGGGCAACCGCACCCGCACGGTCGCGGAATTCCGCTATCAACGGGATGAATCGACCGTCATCGGCTACGGCGTGCTGCCCGAAAACCCGAACTGCCCCGTGCAAAACGGCGCTCTGAAACAGCAACTTCCGCCGTTGCGGCGTTCCGTACCGTCTCCGGACAGGTATCTCGCATACTGATACCGCCCGAAAAACAATGTCATTCAGATAGGAAAAGGGCAAGAACTGACCTCGTACCAACACCAGGTACGGGGTTTTTTTGATTGAACACTTCCATTTTGCTAACTGACTGCCTACAGAAAAACAGAGTCTAACATTTTGACAGCCGCGCGCAAAACTCCTTTCATTTTTGACGGCTTTCTTGATTCTTGCTTTGCTATGATTATATTGTAAAAGCAGAAGACCGGGAGCGGCATATGTTTTTACAGAAGACGTAACCAAACCATATACTGAATTTGCACCAAAAGGCAATGATAGACGATATCACATATGAACATACTGAGAATATACAATAATTGATTCGAAAAAATTGCTTGCAATACTGGACAAAAGGGACTATAATATACACTGTACTATAGCATACCCATAGTGTGTATACCCATGCCCAGGCAAAAACGGCGGGGTGTGTAAAGAACGTGTGCGTGAATGGGGGTAAAGCACGGGATCCGTGCGGATTCGACAGGATCGCGCAAACCTGTATATACAGTGTGGCGTATACGGGAAACAACAGGAAACATCGTACCCAAAACGATTCTATGAAGGAGGACAAAGACATGTCAAAGCTGACCAACAGAGTGTTCGGAAGACGCTTCTGGGCGGTACTTGTCGCGATCATCATGGTCGTGCAGTTGCTCCCGGTTGCGGCAATCGCGGACTACGTTGAGCAGACGGATGAGGACGGCGCCATTGTCGACTTCGTCTCGAACAGGGGCTATGACGGCGGTATCGAGGTCGATACGGTCGAGCCTGCGAAGGGCGAAGGCACGGTAGCGCCGATCGGCAACGCGGGCGGCTCGTTAGAAGGTGGGGAAGAAATCGATCCCATCCTTCCGGTGGTTCCGGTAACGGGCGACGAAGAGCCCGAAGAACCGGCGGATCCGGCCGAGCCCGAAGAACCCGCGGAAGAACCGGAAGAACCGGAAGAACCGGCAGAGGAGCCGGAGGAGCCGGTCGAGCCGGAAGAGCCGGAAGAACCCGCAGAAGAACCGGAAGAGCCGGCAGAAGAACCGGCACAGGCGGAGAGCTTCACCGTTGCGTTTGCAGCGGAGGACGGCACTGCTTTGCTGACCGTTGAAGTCGAACCCGGTCAGGCGATCGGCGAGCTGCCGGAAGCGCCTGCGAAGTACGGCTACACCTTCCTCGGCTGGTTCGATGCAAACGGCAACAAGGTCACCGCGGAATCGGTCGTGTACGGCACGATGGTCGTCACGGCGCGCTACGAGATGAACATGCCGACGCAGGGCTTCTCCGCAACCACGTCCACCGGTATCAAGGTGTACGCGTTCGCGGATGAGGGCGTCTTCCCGGCAGGCACCACGATGCGCGTGCAGGACCTCGGCACGCCGGTCGCCATGAACCTCGCCCGCGAGATGTACGGCGATAACGTCACCGACGCAGCGGCGGTCGACATCACCTTCTTCGACGAGAACGGCAACGAAGTGCAGCCGCTCGATCAGCAGAAGGTTCTGGTCCGCATTGTCCTGAACCGCGAACTCGAAGGCGAAAACTTCAACGTCGTCCACTTCGACGAGAAGGGCACCTTCACCGAGGTCGGCAAAGCGAACGCATCGAACGCTTCCTTCGAGACCGGTTCGTTCTCCATCTACATTGTTGTCGCAACCGGTGAGGACGCGCGTCTGAAGGTCGTCTTCCACAGAGCCGACGGCACGACTTCGGAACAGTGGATCAACAAGCGTCAGTTGGACAAGATCAATCAGTATATCTTCGATCCTGGCGCAGCCACTCCCGAAGGCGCGTTCTTCAAAGGATGGACAACGGAAGAAGAGTATACGGCCGCAACCACTGCGATGACCATTGCGGACGTCCGCAAAGATATTACCCAAATACTGAATGATGGAATTACGGACGGTACCACGGTAGACTACTACGCCATGGTTTTCGATTCCTATGTCATCACGTATTTGGACGAGGACGGCATTACGATCAAGAACGATCAGGTGCTGTTCCCGGTCGATAATGAGACTTCGCATCAGTATACCGTCAGCTTGACCTACGTACCCAAATCTGCTTACGATCCCGTTTCCGGCGCTTCCCGTGAATTCGGCGGTTGGCAGCAACTTATTCCGGAGATTGTTGGGGAAACGAAGATCTATCAGAACGATGACCAGTTTGAGCTTTCTACTGACGTCATCCTCAAAGCGACGATCAATACCGGTTACTGGCTGAGCTTTGACGCCAACCTGAACAATGCGACCTTCACCGGTCCTGTGTTCGCTGCGTTCGAAGACGGTCAGCCCGGCAAACCCGAGCGTCCTTCGCCCGATCCTACCTGCCCGGGTTACACCTTCGTAGGTTGGTACACCGGTACGCCCAAAGGCAACGGTCAGATCGAGGATGCGGAATTGTTTGACTTCAATCAGCCGCTGACCAAGACCATGAAAGTGTACGGTATGTGGACCGTGAACACGACTGCGAGATACAACGTTATCATCTGGCAGCAGAATCTTGACGGCGAAACATACGACTATAAAGAGACCATCACCGTCAATAACCATACCGTCGGTACGAACACTTACCAGATCACGAAGATAAACAGCGACGCGACGGCTCGTATCTATACCAGCAATACCCAGTATACGGATAAGTCCTATTCCGGTTTCCATGTCGGTACCATTGACGCCCAGAAAGCGGTGCAAGCAAACAACACCACCGTTATCAACGTCTATTTTGACCGCAATGAGCACACGCTGACGTTCCGTCAGAGCCGGACCGGTACGGTATATAAGACGATCACTGCGTTGTACGGTCAGAACATTAAGGATGAATTCCCGATTACGTCCAATGGTGCAAGTGCTGAATGGAGATGGGAACCTCAGAACAGCAGTACATTTAGTGAGGTTCTTGTGTACATTGATGTAATGCCTGATGAAGATGTCGTTTTCTACAGGAATACATCAAATCATACCACTAAAACGATCCATTATATGATCGAAGCGCTGCCGAATCAGACAGCAACCAGAACATATAATGGAACTGGTTTCATCGAGTACGCGGCCGTTGATGCGAACTACAATTGGTTTACTGAAGCGGAAGACTATATCAGTCTTGACGGCTTTGTTAAGGGGACGGCTTCGACACCCCGCTATCAGCCGCAAGCATATAGCAATAATAGTGGAAATTACCCAGTGAATAATCCCAGTGCGACTGGCAATAATGTCTGGGGCACCAGCTATAGACATGTCTTCGTGTACTATATCCGCGAACTGTATACGATCGAGTATGAAGACGGTACCTTCTTCGAACTGCAGTGGGACGGCGCGAAAAAGGAAGTTCCTCTGGTAGATCCTCCGGTATCGCAGAATATTACTACAAAGACCGGCATCAAGTATCAGTTGGATATCAATAACGATACCTACAAGTTCACGCCTACCAAGACTGAGTATGTGTTTGCTGGTTGGTATAAAGATGTCAACTGCACGGAAGCCTATACCTTCGATACGATGCCTTCGCATAACTTCAAGCTGTATGCGAAGTGGTTGGCGAAGGTCTATAACGTAAGACTTGTTCCCAACGACAGTACGGATGATCCGATTCGGTTTGTGGACAGTACACAGAGCAGAAACTTCTATGTGGACTGCAACGAGCTGATCGCCGATATGTCCGGTGCAGAGCGTAACTACTGGGATCTGGTCGGTTGGTATACGGATGCTGAATTCACCCATGCCTATGACTTTGCGGTTATCCCGATCAACGACGATTACGTTAGTCAGTGGGGCGATCCGGATTATCGTGAATCCGATTGGGAGGCTACGTACGGTCAGGTCACGCTGTACGCCAGATGGCGCAACAAGCTGATCGGTTCGGACGGCATCAAAGTTGAATACGATATTACGGAGGACGGCAAAGAAGGTACTGCTCCGACGGACAACAGCAAGTATGTTGATCTGGCAGAAGCAATTGCAGCAAGCGCATGCGCACCGAATGATGAAGAAACCTATGTCTTCAGTCATTGGAGCGTGCAGCACTGGAATGGCAGCGCATATGAAGATTCCGGTGTGAATGTATACCCCGGCGAGACCTTTGATGTCAAGATCGATGATGCCAAGATCATCAATACGGACACCAATGCGGTCGTACCGAGAAATCAGTATAATTCGCTTGATCCGAATGCGCATTATTCCTATACGGTAGTGCTCAAGGCGAACTATATCGAGAAGGAAAAGGCTGTCAAGACGCATATCTACTGGTACATGAACGACGGTACGGATGCGTATAAGAAATATGAAGATATCGCAATCAACCAAGCGGTTGACATTCCTGCGGCGCCGACGCGCACCGGTTATGTGTTCCGCGGTTGGGCGAGAATCAATATCGGCAGTACGCCAGAGGCAGCAGCAGCTTGGGAAGCCAACAGTGCCAACTGGACGCAGGGTACAAAGACGCTGTACATCGTCTACACCGGAACCGGGTATACGAATACGTCAGGAGAAAAAGCAGAGTATGTTGCGGCGGATGAACATACGCCGTACAACGCGATGTTCGCGGTCTGGGATCCGATCCTGACTGTTAAGATCAAGGGCAACACCGATACGAAGACGTACAACGGCAGCGAGCAGGAAGTCACCGGCTACACGGTACAATACAAGTTGGGCGATGGCGAGTGGACCGAAACCGTGCCCACTGGCGTCACGGTTGCACTCAAGGATGGCAGCAAGGCGGAAGCCAAGGGAACCAATGTCGCCACGTACCCGATGGGACTGACGAAGGACGACTTCACGGTCACCGTTGCAGAGAATGCTGGTATTGTCTTCGACGCAACCGACGAGAACAGCGTCACCGTCACGGACGGTTGGCTGAAGATCGAACCGGCGAAGGTCACGATCACGGCGAAGGATGCAAGCAGAGCATATAACGGCGAAGCGCTGACGCAGCCGGAATTCACGGTGACAGGCCTTGCAGAGGGCGATACGCACGAGTTTGCGGTCGTCATGACCGAGGACAGCACGATCACAAACGTCGGCACGCAGCCGAACGTGATTGCGACGGTTGACGGCGTAGCGGTAACGACCGGCACGGAGACGGCAGTCGGCAACTACCTGGTCACGACCGTCGACGGCACGCTGACGATCACGAAGCTTGCGGTCACGGTGACAATCACCGGTAACAAGGACAGCAAGGTCTACAACGGCAATGAGCAGCAGGTCACCGGCTACGAGGTCTCGATCAGCAGCACGCTGTACACGGAAGCGGACTTCACGTTCAGCGGCGAAGCGGTTGCGAAGGGCACCAATGTCGGCACGTACCCGATGGGCCTTGCCGAGAGCCAGTTCACGAACAACAACGACAACTTCGATGTGACGTTCAGCGTAACGGACGGCGAACTTAAGATCACGCCTGTCACGGCTGAGTACGAGATCACGGTCACCGGCAACAGCACGACGAAGGTCTACAACGGCAACGAGCAGAGCGTCAGCGGCTATACGGTAAGCAAGTATGACAGCACGATCACGTTCACCGGTATTGCGCAGGACGACGCGAAGGCGACCGCAAAGGGCACGAACGTCGGCACCTACACGATGACGATGAGCGCAGCGGACTTCACGGCAACGTCGCCGAACTACACGAACATCAAGATCACGGTGGTTCCGGGCACGCTGGAGATCACGCCGATCACGAACGAAGTGGTCGTGACGATCACCGGTCATAAGGACACCAAGACCTATACCGGCAGCGAACAGCAGGTCACCGGCTACGATGTGTCGATCAGCAATACTTTATATAAGGAAGAGTATTTCGAGTTCAGCGGCACCGCAGTCGCGAAGGGCACCAACGCCGGAACCTATCCGATGGGCCTCAAACAAGAGCAGTTCACGAACAAGAGCGCGAACTTCACGAATGTGAAATTCGTAGTCACGGACGGCGAACTGACGATCACGAACGCATCGGTCATCATCACGGTCACCGGTCATAAGGATACCAAGGTCTACAACGGAGGCGAACAGCAGGTCACGGGCTACGACCTGAGCTGCGACAGCCCGCTGTATGATGCATCGCTGGTCAGCTTCTCGGGCGAAGCGGTTGCGAAGGGCACGAACGTCGGAACCTATCCGATGGGCCTTGCCAAAGAGCAGTTCAGCTACGGCAATTCGAGCATCACCGTTGAGTTCAACGTGGTAGACGGTTCCATCACGATCACGCCGGTCACGGAAGAGTACGAGATCACGGTCACCGGTAACAGCGACACGAAGGTCTACAACGGCAGCGAACAGAGCGTCAGCGGCTACACGGTAAGCGAGTATGACGCGACGATCGAGTTCACGGGCATTGCGCAGGACGACGCGAAGGCGACCGCAAAGGGCACGAACGTCGGCACCTACACGATGACGATGAGCGCAGCGGACTTCACGGCAACGTCGCCGAACTACACGAACATTAAGATCACGGTGGTTCCGGGCACGCTGGAAATCACGCCGATCAAGGATGAAGTGGTCGTCACGATCACCGGTCACAACGACACGACGAAGTATGACGGCAAAGAGCATATCGTCACGGGCTATGACGTAACAATCAGCAACCCGCTGTATAAGGAGACGGACTTCACGTTCTCCGGCACTGCGGAAGCGAAGAGAACGGATGCCGGTAAGACCGATATGGGCCTTGCAGAGAACCAGTTCACGAATGTTAGCGCGAACTTCACGAATGTCAAGTTCGAAGTCACCGACGGCTATCAGGAGATCACGAAGCGTACGGTCACGCTGACGAGTGCAACGGACAGCAAGACGTACGACGGCACACCGTTGACGAACAGCAATGTGACGGTCAGCGGCGACGGCTTCGCGGAAGGCGAAGGCGCAACGTACGATGTGACGGGCAGCCAGACGCTGGTCGGCAGCAGCGCGAACACGTTCACGTACACGCTGAACGAAGGCACGAAGGCGGATAACTACGACATCAAGACGGTCGAAGGTACCCTGACGGTAACCGACGAGGACGTGCCGGATGATCTCGTAGTCAAGAAGACGGCAGAAAACAAGGTGTACAAGCTCGGCGAAGAAGTCACGTTCACCGTCGAAGCGACGAACATC
>JAFRRO010000058.1 GCA_017428025.1 Clostridia bacterium | reverse complement strand
TTCTCGCAGAAGAACCTCGACGGAAGAAAATTTGCTTTTATGTTCCGCATAAAGCAACCGCCCTTTTTCGTCAAATCCGTAGCGATAGTATTGCTCTTTATTCGGTTGTTTTTTCACCATCCTTCCCCTTGTAAAATTCGAGTGAATTTCGTAAAAAGGATCCGGGCACATCGGGCCTCTGCATATCCAGGTTTTGAATACGCCGTATTGCACATACGCCGTTTCTCTGCGGGCTTTCTCAAGCAATTCCGGAAAAATCATCCTGTTTTCCAGAATTTCGTGTACACGGCGATCAAATTCCGGAATCAGTTCTGTCAAAAGCGCAATTGCCTGACGATCCACTTCCGGAACCTTCCTGAAAAGCGAAGACAAATCCTTGATATCGTCACCTAAACCTAAAACGAACTTCAGCGCATCAAATGACGCTTTATTCAAATCGTCCATGGTTTTGCTTTCTTTTACTGCTTTCAATACCTCTTGTTCTTTCTTTTTCATACCTTTCTCCCCGGCTTGCGGCGTCAGTTGCGCACTTCGTCGGTCCATGCCGTCATCTTTTCGTTGAGCATGTTCGGGAAGGAGGGACCGTAGCTCAGATACTGTTCGATGAACTGCCGGTCGGTCATCTGTCCCGCAAGCTTCGTGCGGCACATCTTGTACAGCAGATACAGCTGCGCATAGCCGTACGCCATTTCGTTCGCTGCGAGCGGCATCGCGCGCGCATCCTGATAGACGGACGCCGCGATATCCTCGGGCATGCCGAAGTAGCCGGTGAGGTCGTCGAGGATCATCTGCTTGTCATAGCCGAGCGTGATCAGGCATCCGGTGTACGCCGTCATCAGATTCTGATACGTCATCATGAACAGGGTATACCATTCGGTGTAGTCGCCGGTGCGTTCGGCTTCCGATCTGGCCAGCTGCAGCGCATAGAAAAAACCGAGTCCGCTGAAATAGGTTTCCGGCGCGGAGATGAGCTGCGCGCGGCTGACGTCCGGCTGCTGCGCCAGATAGCGGTTGAAATAGCAGTTGCAGGCGATGGAGCGCATCAGGATGCTCGATTCCTGATCGGCGGGCAGAAAGTGCAGGCTCGAATGCTCCGGCGCGTCATAGTAGTACTGCATCTTCATGTTGCCGAAAAAGTCGGTGTTTTCGGGCAGATACCGGATGTCGAACGTGTCGTTGAGCGGTCCGAACTGCTGTTCGAGCAGCGCGACCGTCTCGTTGAAGTATTCCTCTGCCGACTTGACTTTGTAGGCGTTCCACTTCTCTTCGAAATCGTCCGGGAACTGCACCTGACTGTAGTCGACGCTCATATACTGCAGCACGGCGTCGTACGCGGCGAGCGCCGTTTCGCAGGTCGCCGGATTCTCTGTGCCGCTCAGCTCCGTGAGCCGCGCGCTGAAATACCGGTACCATTCGGTGGACTGTGCGGCGGAGGGATCGGCGTACGGCGTGTCGGGGTTCTCGCAATTCGAACGCAGCGCCGCAAGCTCGGTGTACAGCCGGTCGTATGCCGCAAGGATGTCGTCGACCGCCGCTTCGCTGCGCGCAAGGTACGGCGCCTGCTCCTCTTCCGTCATGCCGAGTGCGTCCATGGCGGTGCCGAGGCTGCGGTAGGCGAAGAAGTCCTTGCCGGACTTGCGGACCTCGTCGATCTCCTTCAGCGTACGGTCGAGCGCGTATTCGGTCATGAACATGCCGTTCATCACGCGCGACTTCTCCCGCGCGATCAGCTTGTCCAGAAACGCCGGCATGCTCTCCAGCACCGTGAGAAACCATTCCGCGTCGTCCGCGCTGCGCAGGTCCGGCACAGTCATCAGCGACAGCAGGCTGTCGTGGTTGCCGACCGTCGGGAGGAACGGGTCTTCGCACAGGATGTAATCCGAGCAGGACACCCGCGCCTTCAGCTCCTGCAGGGCGGTGTCGTACGCAAAGCGGTCCTTTTCGTCCAGCGCTTCGGCGTCGAACGCTTCCATCCGCTCCAGCAGCTGCTTCAGACTGGTATAGTAGCGGATCCGGTCCTCGATCGTGCCGTTGCTGTACATCGGCAGGCTTGTCTTGTCCAGACCGAATGCGGACGGATCCCAGATGCAGTTCTCCAGCGAGGTTGCGGCGTAGGAGGAGCGGAGCGCGGGAAACTGCGCGTCCAGCTCCTTCCAGAGCTCGGCGGGCGACTTGGTCGGTTCCGGCGTGGGCTCGGGCGTCGGGGTGGGCGCCTCGGTCGGGGCGGGGGTGTCGGTCGGCGCGGGCGTCGCCTCAACGACCGGCGCGGTTTCTTCGGGCGCCTGACCGGTTGTGTCGTGACAGCCGAACAAGCCGAACAGCAGAAGCGCGGCAAGCAGCGCCGCAAGGATACGTTTCATAGCGCAGAATTCCTTTCATAGAGTTCTCTCTTTATTATGACACACAAGAAGGGCAAAGTGTTACAACAAAATGCGAAATTTTTCGAAAAAAGCGGTATTTTGCCGAACTTGACCGCATTTGTCGGCTGCGGTACAATAAAAATGAAAAAAGATGTAGCACTTTTGCCGCCTGAAGTGTTTCTATAGACAGAGAGGTTGAAGGGGGAAAACCGGAATGATACTTTTGCTGCTGGTCTTGAACAGCGAGGAGGATCGCGCGATCGTCGCCGATCTGTTCGCGAAGAACTACCACCGCATGAAACGCACGGCGATGGGCATTCTCTGCGATCCGACCGCGGCGGAGGACGCCGTGCAGGACACGTTCGTGCGGTGCATCAAGCATTTTGACAGGCTCAAGGCCCTGCCGGAGCAGGCGCGCTCGCTCTATCTGGTCACGGCGGTGAAGAACAACGCGCTGAACCGCAGACGGCAGCGCGGCACGCAGGCAACGGTTCCGCTGGAATCGTTCGATCCCGTCGATCAAAGCGCCGCGGTCGAGGAACGCGCGATCCAGTCGCTTTCGGTCGCGGAGCTCAAGGAGGCGTTCAAGCGGCTGCCGGAGAGCCTCAAGGACGTGCTGCGGTATAAGTATTTGCTGGAACTCAGCGATCGCGAGATCGCGGACGCGCTCGGCGTCACCAAAAGCACCGTGCGCGTGTATCTTGTGCGCGCGCGGCGCGCCGTACTCGGGATGTGCAGGGAGAACGGATATGCGAAAGAGAACGATTGACAAACTGCTGCAGGCGGCGATCGTCGAACAGGCCGCGGAACAGGGCGAGCTCTGGGATCGCGAGCCCGTACTTGAGCCGATCCCCGAGGAATCGCAAAAGCGCTTCGACGCCGCGTTGTACGGCGAACCGCCGAAGCAGACGGGCGCGGAGGACTTTTTCGGGCAGCCCGCGCCGAAACCCGCGCCGGAACCGAAGCGCCGCCGCGTGCTTGCCTTTGCGCTGACCGGCGTCAGCCTTGCCGCCGTCGTTCTGGTCGTCGGGCTGATGATCGGCGTCAGCAGAGGCGAAAAAGGCATCAAGCCCGACGTTCTCACGCCGGTTCATCCGGATGCACAGTCCACCAATGCGCCGCCCGCCGGCGCAGGCGTCCATCCGGCGGACGCAACCGCGCCCGGTCTTGCCGAACCGACTGACACCCCGACGCCGGAGCCGGGTGCTGCCGGAGAGAGCCGGGGACCTGCGTTCATTCTGAACGGAAAGGAACGGAACGTCTATACGTCGCATTACTCCATCGAGGATGAGGAAACAAGCATCCCGCTGAATGCGTTTCTGGCGTCCGTCGGCGCGGTCGATGTCGATTCGCCGTATAACCGCTACATGGTGCAATGCTATGAGATACAGGGTATCCGCTATATCTATGATTGGGAATCGCAGGTTTTCGCGTTGGAAAAACCGTATGATGAAATCGTACAGAAATTGAAAGCGGAGGGCAGAACGCCGACCAAAGCGGATTTTCGCGAGATCGACCTGTTTGCGCAAGAGGGCTATGAACCGGAGATGCAGGCGGAAACGTGGTTGGATCACCGCATTCTGGAACGCGTTCTTCGAAAGATGGGACTGGATATATCCATCGAGATCGACCGTGAAGCAAACGCGATCCGCGTGGAGCTTGCGGACAAACCCGAAGCCGCGGAGCCATTGCGCGCGGAGGATTTGATCGGCACATGGAATAAATGGCAAGCCGATAATGTGGATTTCAGCGATCAGTTTACGCTTCGCGAGGATGGAACGGCAACGAGAACGCAACGCTTGTATTCTGAACAAGAGTACGAAGGGACATATTCCGTCAGGGACGATGCGGCGCTGTTGACGTTCGGCGCGGTAACACAGCAGGCGGTTTGTGATCCGAAAGCGGATGTGATGCTGCTGTTTGATTCGCCGTTGTCTTGGCTGTCGTATTATCGTGACTCCCGCAATGATATCAAGGAACACTGGTTCGAGATCAAATGGGAGACGCTTCCGAATAAAACCATTGCACAGGAGGAGTTTTCCGGCGTTTGGGAACTGAAGCGCGCGGAGTCCGCATTTGCGTCCGTCGATCTTTCCGGACTTTCGGGCTTCCTGACATTTGTACAAGGGAAATTGCCGCAGATGCGGGTGCAGATGCAGCTTGCGGGAAGGGGCGTTTCCGTCACGCGGTATTATGAATTAGATGACTCCGTTCTGTATGTGGAGAATGAGGATCAGTGGGGCAACATCTTGATGGCGAACGAGGCGATCCTCGATCCGGATACGAACGAACTGAAACTCTGCTATGTTTGGACAAAAAGACCGCTGACGCGGGCGGACTCCGTTCTGGTGTTTGAAAAGCTGCCGGAGGCGGAAGAGGTGTTGACAAGGGAAGGACTCGTCGGCACATGGAAGCTGTACGGGGGGATGCTGTATTCCGCGGGCGGACAGATGACGCTGTTTTTCCGTGAAGACGGAACGGTGCAAATCCGGTCAAAGAAGGACGGTATCTTTACAACCTCGGACATGGATTCCTATTCGATCGTCGACAATACCGTGCATTTTTACAAGGACGGGGAGGAATACCGACCGTTCGGCGACGACGAGCTTTGGTTCGGGACGGGGATGCTGATTGTCAGCAAACCGTCCGACAGCCTTTGGAGCGCATCGTTTTACCGCTGTTCACCGCAGTCGTTCTGACATTTCGGAGAAAACGCATGAATTGTCTGCGGCACGATCAGATCAATCCCTCAGTCAGCTTTTGGCTGCCACCCTCCCTTACACAGGGAGGGTTTTGGTTTCCGAATGAAAAGGCTTCCCCTTCGAGGGGAAGCTGGCACCGAAGGTGACTGATGAGGTGGACACGCAAAAAGCGGGACGCTTTTGGCGGATCAATGAATTGCGCTCCGCGCATGAATTGACCTGCGGTGCATGCGGGGCGTCCGGGAGGCCGCCCCCGACAACACATACAAAAAAGGCGGTCGCTTGACCGCCTTTTGCATGCCTTGGCTTATGCCTTGTGCGTTTCGTTGTACTTTTGGATGCCGAGCGCCAGAAGGTCCATTGCGCGTTCGAGCTTGTCCTGCTTGAGGACATACGCGATGCGGATCTCGTTCTTGCCCTTGCCGGGGGTGGCGTAGAAGCCCTCGCCCGGTGCGAACATGACGGTGTCGCCGTTGTCGTCAAAGTCGGTCAGAAGCCACTTCTGGAACGTGTCGGCGTTGTCGACCGGCAGCGCCGCCATCATGTAGAACGCGCCTTCCGGATCCTTGACCACGACGCCGGGGATCTCGAGGAGCTTCTTATAGCAGGTGTCGCGGCGGAGCTTGTACTCCTTGCGGACCGCCTCGAAGTATTCGGGACCGACGTCGTAGAGCGCGGCGGACGCGATCTGGTCGAGCGTTGCGACGGACAGACGCGCCTGGCAGAACTTCAGAAGACTCTGCTGCAGCTCCTTGTTGCGGGTGATGATCGCGCCGATGCGCGCGCCGCAGGCGGAGAAGCGCTTGGAAACGGAGTCGATGATGACCGCGTTGTCATGAAGCTCCGGGAACTGACCGATCGTCGCCAGCTGTTCGCCGCCGTAGACGAATTCGCGGTAGACCTCGTCGCCGATCACAAACAGGTCGTGCTCCTTGGCAAAGTCCGCGATCGTGCGGAGCTCCTCGGGCTTTAAGACCACGCCGGTCGGGTTGCCGGGGTTGGTGAACATGATCGCGCGGGTGTTTTCGTTGTACGCGGCTTCGAGCTTGTCGCGGAACGCGTAGCGATAGCCGCCCTCGGGGGAGGTGGTGATCGGACGGATCACGCCGCCCGCCGCCTTCACGAACGTGTTGTAGTTCGGATAGAACGGCTCGGGGATGATGACCTCGCTGCCCGGATCGAGAATCGAGAGCATCAGCATCATCAGCGCTTCGCTGCCGCCGGTGGTGATCAGAATGTCGCTTTCCTCATAGCGGATGCCGAGCTTTTCGTAGTATTTCTGCACCGCCTTGATCAGAACGGGCATGCCCGGAGAAGCGGCATATTCCAGAACGGGATTGTTGAAGTTGCGAAGTGCTTCATAGTAGGCGGGCGGGGTTTCGATATCGGGCTGACCGATGTTCAGGTGATAGATCGTCTTGCCCTTGTTGACTGCTTCCACCGCATAGGGATGGAACTTGCGCATCGGGGAGAGGTTGCACGCCTGCGCTTTATCCGAGATTTTCATAATTGCCTCCGAGCTGCTGGAATTCTGTGCGGCGGATACCGCCGACTTTTATTGTATCATTGCCTTTCCCGTATTTCAATATCCGCGACGCCCGAACAAATGATATATTTCTTTCGAAAAAGCGCGATCGCCCGCGGATTGACAACGCCGCGTTTTTTGCGTATCATGGAAGCAGAATAACCGGAGAAAAGAGGAACGATTCTATGCCCTGCACCACGATTCTGGTCGGCAAAAAAGCCAGCAACGACAACTCCACAATGATCGCCCGCACCGACGACGGACACTTTGACGTCAAGAAGCTCGTCGTCTTCGAACCGAAGGATCACAAGAAGACCTACACCTCCGTGATCGGTCACCTCACGGTCGAGCTGCCCGACAACCCGATGCGCTGCACCGCGTGCCCGAGCGTCGATCCGAAAAACGGCGTCTGGGCGGCGACCGGCATCAACGAAGCGAACGTCGGCATGACGGCGACGGAGACGATCACCTCCAACCCGCGCGTGCTCGCCGCGGACCCGCTCGTGCGCTATCGGAAGGCAAAGACGAAGAAGGAAAAGGACGTCCCCGGCGGCATCGGCGAGGAGGACATCGTTGTGCTCGTGCTGCCGTATATCCGCACCGCGAGGGAGGGCGTTCTGCGGCTTGCGGCGCTGCTTGAACGGTACGGCACCTATGAATCGAACGGCGTTGCGTTCAACGACGAAAACGAGATCTGGTGGATGGAGACGATCGGCGGGCATCACTGGATGGCGAAGCGCGTGCCGGACGACGTCGCGGTTATCATGCCCAACCAGTTCGGCATGGATTCGTTCGACTTCGACGACGCGTTAGGCGCGCAGCAGGCGCATCTTTGTTCAAAAGACCTTCGTGAATTCATCGCGACCTATCATTTAGACTGCAACCGGGGCGGCGCGTTCAACCCGCGGCTTGCGTTCGGCTCGCATTCCGATCAGGACCACGTCTACAACACGCCCCGCGCGTGGTACATGGGCAGATACCTTGCCCCGACGACCTATCGCTGGGACGGTCCGAACGCCGACTTCACGCCCGAGAGCGACAACATTCCGTGGAGCTTTGTGCCGGAGCGCAGGCTTGCGGTCGAGGAGGTCAAGGAGATCCTGTCCTCCAACTACAAGGGTACGCCGTACGATCCGTACCTGAACCACGACACCGGCATGCGCGGCAAGTACCGCTCGATCGGCATCAACCGCACCGGCGTCACGTCGGTCTGTCAGATTCGTCCCGACGCGCCGGACTGCTGCAAGGGACTCGAATGGATCTGCTTCGGCTCCACGACCTTCGACGCGCTGCTGCCGGTGTATCCGAACGTCAGGAAGATGCCGCCATACCTCGAAAACGTCACGCTCGACGCTTCGACCGACAATTTCTACTGGGGCAGCCGCCTGATCGGCGCGCTGGCGGATCACAGCTACAACCAGTGCGTGCAGATCGTGACGCGCTACCAGAACGCGGTGCTGACCGAGGGACGCAGGCTCGTGCTCGAATACGACAGAAGGATCGCCGAGACCGGCGACGCGTCGCTTTGCGAGGAAGCGAACGGGAAGCTTGCCGCGATGGCAAAGGAACAGACCGAAAAGGCGCTGACCGCGGTGCTGCACGAATCGAGCGCCGCGATGAAGAACGGCTACAACCGCGCGGATAACTGAAGATGGAAGCACCGAATCCCAAAAAACAGCTGCGAAAGGCGGTCACGGAACGGCTCAGGGAGATGAGCGCCGAACGGCGGGCGGCGGCGAGCGCAAGCATTCAGGAACAGGCGCTTGAAACCGCGGAATACAAGGCGGCGCGGACGCTGCTGCTGTATCTGCATATGCCGACCGAACCGGACACGGACCGGATCATCCGGCAGGCGCTGAAGGACGGCAAGACCGTGTATGTGCCCAAATGCGTGACAAAGCATGAGATGATCGCGGTGCGCATCGGAAGCTTCGACGATCTGGCGCCCGGCGCCTACGGCATCCTGGAGCCGGTCGACTGTTCCGAAACGGTCGAGCCGGACGCGCTCGATCTGATCTTCGTGCCCTGCGTCGCGGCGTCGAAGGACGGGCGGCGGCTCGGGCACGGCGCGGGCTATTACGACCGGTTCCTGAAGGGCAATGCGGACAGGACGATCTGCCTGTGCTTTTCCGAAGCGCTTTCGGACGGGATCCCGATGGACGAAAACGACGTCTATATGCACCGCGTACTCTTTGACGCATAAGAAAACCGCCATCCCAGCTTTTCGGGATGGCGGTTGTTCGGTTTTCAGAGCAATTCGAGCCGGTAGACGTCCGTTCGGCGCTGTTTGAGAACCGGCAGTTCTTTGCGCACCTGTTCGAGCCGGTCGAGGTCGAGCGCCGTGATCCGCACGGTTTCCGTTTCGTCCGCCTGCATCAGCACGTCGCCCCACGGCGAGCAGACGATCGAGTGCCCCCACGATCGATACGACGCGTCCGGATCGCGCGCGGGCGCGACGCCGACGGTGTAAACCTGGTTGTCGACCGCGCGGCTGCGGAACAGCAGCTCCCAGTGCGCGGGACCGGTCGTCATGTTGAACGCGGCGGGGACGAGCAGGACCTTTGCGCCCGCGTCGACCGTGAGCCGCGCAAGCTCCGGAAACCGGAAATCGTAGCAGATGCAGAGCCCGATCCGGCAGAACGGCGTATCAAACACCGTTACGGAATCTCCCGCCGTGAGCGTGTCGGACTCGAAGAAGCGCTGCCCGCCGGTCACGTCGATGTCGAACAGATGCATCTTGCGGTGCTTGGCGATCTGCCTGCCTTCGGGATCGAACACGTACGACGTGTTATAGACGCGCTCGCCTTCGCGCTCGGCGATCGAGCCGCCGCACAGATACACGCGCGTTTCCTTCGCAAGCGCCGACAGAAACTGCCATGACGGTCCGCCGTCCGGCTCCGCAAAGGTCGGGAACAACCGCGCGTCGTACGGTCCGTTCCACATCTCGGGCAGCATCACAAGGTCCGCCGCGCCGTCCGGGATCGCGCCGACGAGCGCGCGGATATGCGCATACGTTTCCTCTTTGGTCGGTTGTTTCGCAAGCTGCACGCTTGCAATGCGCAGGGTGTTCCGTTCCATCCGTTTCCGTCCGCCTCCTTGATTTACGTACAGTATAGCGCACGTCCGCGCAAAAGGGAAGCCCCTTCGCCGGTTCTTTTCGGTGCGGGGAAATGCGGACAAAGATCGATCTGACGATTGCAAACCGGACGAAACGGAGGTATAATAAAAAACAATCGGGGGAGGGAGGCTTTCCAAATGGCAGAAACGGCAGGCATGATTTTCTATCTGGACTGGGAATTGCGGCTCATGGAGTGGCTTCAGACGCACATCGGCACCAGCGGCGTCGGGTTCTGGCTGCTGTCCAATCTGTCCGCATTCGGCGAGCAGCTGCTGCTCGTGGCGATCATGGGCTTTCTGTACTGGGGGCTCAACAAGGAATTCGGCAAGTACGTCGGGCTGAACGTGCTGATGGCGAACGTCTGGAATCCGATGATCAAGAATCTGGTCATGCGGCTGAGACCGTACTTTGTGCCCGGCTACAACGTCAAGCTGCTTCGGCTGATCGACGAAAGCGCCGATCCGATGGACGTCGCCGCGCAGGGATATTCCTTCCCGAGCGGACATTCCGCCAACGCGGTCACGGTATACGGCTCTCTTGCGGCGCACGAAAAGAAGCGCAGGCTGCTGTGGGTGCTGGCGATCGCGCTGCCGCTGCTGGTCGGCTTCTCGCGCGTGTTTGTCGGCGCGCACTATCCGACGGACGTGCTCGGCGGCTGGGTGCTGGGCATCATCATCGTGGCGCTGATCCCGTGGCTGCGCCGGAAGATCAAGAACCGCTGGGTGTTCTATGCGGTTCTGCTGCTGACCTCCGTGCCGGGATTCTTCTTCTGCACGAGCAACGACTATTTCAGCTCCTTCGGCATGCTGCTCGGCTTCATCCTCGCCGAGCCGTTCGAGGAGCGGTTCGTGAAGTTCGAGAACACCTCCAACATCTTCCGCTGCATCCTCCGCACGATCGGCGGCGGTCTGATCTACTTCGGTCTGAACACCGTGCTGAAAATGCCGTTCCCGAAGGAGATTCTGGAGGCGTGCAACTTCGTTTCGCAGCTCATCCGCATGCTGAGCTACGCCGTCACCATCTTTACGGTCATCGGCGTGTACCCGATGTTGTTCAAGGCGACGGACCGGCTCTGGAACAAACTCTTCCGCAAACAGAAGGCGGAATAAACATCGATATAAAAAACGCTTTACCTTGCGGCAGAGCGTTTTTTTGTTGCATCAAAATCGTGATTGCGTCAGCGGACGAATTCCGTAAGCGCTGCGGTGTCGAGCTTTTCGAACTGCGCAAGGAAGGGGAGAAGCTCCTTTGCGATCGCTTTGACGCCGCCGGGGCTGTCGGATTCGATGTTCAGCGGCATCAGCGGATCGTGCAGACTCATGCGCAGCAGGAACCAGCCGTTGCCGTGCGCCGCGTCGAGATTGACGCGCACGCCCTCAAAGTTGTTCGGCGCAAGGGACCAGCCGGGCTGCGCGTCGACATAGGCGAGAAGCTTTTCGAGAATGTCCGCGCCGTAGGGCTGAAACTCCGACAGCAGCAGGTTCATGCGGAACTCGCTGCTCTCCGTGGGCTCCTTGAGATCGGCGATCAGGGACTGGAGCGTGTATCCCTCTCTGCGCGCGTTCGACAGCTCGATCAGCAGCCGCGTGACGAGATACGCGCCGTCGTCGAGGAAGTAGTTTTCCTTCATCGCGCCGTGACCGGAGGTTTCCATGGCAAGCTGGCTGTCGTGTCCCTCCGCGTTGAGCCGGATCGACTCGTTGATGACGTTCCGGTAGCCGCGCTTGAACCGGTGATGCACGCCGCCGTGCGCCGCGATGAACGCCGAAAGCCCCGTGGAGGTGATGGAATCGGTGACGATCGTCGTGCCCGGATGCTCGCGAAGCAGGATCGCCGCCATCATGGCGATGATGCGGTTGCGGTTCAGCTCGCTGCCGTCGGAGAGCACCGCGCCCGCGCGGTCCACATCGGTGTCGAAGATGATGCCGAGATCGGCCTTGTTCGCAAGCACGGCTTCCGTGATCGCCGCCATTGCCGCCTCGTTCTCGGGGTTCGGAATGTGATTCGGGAACGTGCCGTCCGGTTCGAGAAAACGGGAACCCGTCGTGTCCGCGCCGAGCGGTTCCAGCACGTCGGCGGCATAGAACCCGCCGGCGCCGTTGCCCGCGTCCACAACGATGCGCAGTCCCTCCAACGGACGCGAAAGACCGGTCGCTTCCTGTACCTTGCGGCACAGCATGGCGGCGTATTCCGGCATAAAGCTGCCGGGCGTTACGGTCGCGGCGGGCAGTCCGGTACGGCGGTCGGACGCCGCAAGCGTCAGGATCGCCTTGATGTCCTGCTTTTCCAGTCCGCCGTTCTGCGTAAAGAACTTGAAGCCGTTGCGGTTGAAGGGCAGGTGGCTTGCCGTGATCATGACGGACGCATCATAGCGGAAGCCCTCCGCGACGGTGCACATGAACATCGCGGGCGTCGACGCCATCCCGAGGTCCGTCACCGCGATCCCCTCCGCCGCAAGCGCTTCGCCGATCCAGCCGGACAGCGCCGGACCGGTCAGCCGCGAATCGCGCCCGATCGCCACACGCAGCGCGTCCTTGTTGAGACGCTCCCGAAGCCACACGGCAAAGCCGCGGCCGATGTCCCGGCACGCCTGCTCGCCGAGGTTCACACTCTGACCGGCAATCCCCTCCATCGCAACGCCGCGAATGTCGCTGCCGTTCTGCAAGCCCGAATAATCCATACGTTTTCCTCCGATCCGATGGTTCCCATCCATTATAGCGTCTTTCGCCTCCGTTGACAATAGACGCCCGCGCAAAAACAAGACCGTCGCCGAAGCGTAGCAAATCAACATCCGGCAATGTCAAAATATCGTTTGAAAGCGGTTGAAGCAGATAAGGAAATGCGTTATGAAACCCTCCGCTCTGATGATACCGCTATTGTATTGTGTTCTCCTTTTCAATCATTCTAATGGAGTGGTTTTTTCCAAGTTGTAAATTGTCTATTTATTTCAGCGTCGTCACGATCGGTTCCGTGCCGTAATTATAATCCGCAAAAGGATTTACCACGGGGACGATCTCTCCTTTGGAATTCATGTAGACGCAGGACTGGCTGCCGCTGGAAAGGTCCACGTT
Source organism: Clostridia bacterium (assembly GCA_017428025.1). Classification (GTDB taxonomy): domain Bacteria; phylum Bacillota; class Clostridia; order Christensenellales; family CAG-138; genus UBA3792. Next base: position 812 of record JAFRRO010000058.1, on the reverse strand, counting down.
CACCAGCATACCCACGTAATCGGTATGATTCCCGGCGGGTGCTTCGTCGTGCTGGGTCAGCCCCCGCTTGCCGCAGATGAAGGCGTTGAAGCGATAGTCAGTCATGTATCCGTTGTAGGTCTTACCCTCCGTGCCGGAGAAGTCCTTGTTGTACACCAGCTTCGTGTTGGGCGGGATGGTCCCCTCTATGAATGGATACAGATCATGCTGATGGCCGGTGATGAGGATATCCACGCCGATGTCGTTCAGCCGCTCCGTCCAGGCCGCCTTGGCTGCTTCGTGGTTGTGGCGCGCGTTCACAAAGGGGATGGGAATGTGGCAGACGGCCATGGTGTAGGCGGCGTCCTTATATTCCCCTGCGGCAATGATATCGTCCAGCATGCGGGTCTGCTCCTCCCGGTATAGGTCAAACTGGGCTGTTTCATAATATTCCCACCAGTCGTCGTCGTGATCCTCGCCCAAATCGAGCATGATGCCGTATATATCCGAAAGCCGGAAGGTGTAATAGAACTTGCCGTTCTTGCTACCGGTATACTTGTACAGTTCCTCAGCATACTCGCCCTTGATCTCGTGGTTGCCCCGGGTATAGATGACCGGGATCATGCCGCCGGTGATCTTGAAGGCGATCTCATTGGCGATCTGGGCGTCCTCATACCGATCGACCATGCTGACCTGATCCCCCAGGAGCACGATGAAGTCCAGGTTTATAAGGTTGTTTTCCCGCCACGCATGATCGGCAAGGCTCACCGCGCCCTCCACGGCGCCATGGAGGTCCGGGAGAGCCAGATAGCAGATCCCGTCCGCGGTGTTCA
>JAFRRO010000057.1 GCA_017428025.1 Clostridia bacterium | reverse complement strand
TGCCGTGTTCTTCGACGCGTCCCCGAGCTATGACGAAAGCGACATTCGCTTCATGAGCCGCATCGAGGGAGCAAGCGTTCACGACGACATCGGCGCGACGGCAATGGACGCGGTCCAGAGCGTCGTCGACGAATATGAAAAAGAAGCGTTTACCGCGCTTTGGAACCGTATCAAGAATAAGGAGGAATAAAACCCATGGATAAGAAAGAATTGAAGGCATTGCGCCGCCCGTTTCTCAAAGAGCTGTTCAAAAAGAACAAGTTCAATTTTGCGATGACGTTGGTTGCTTCGCTGCTCACGGCGGGCTCCAATCTCCTGATCTCGTGGACGCTCAAAGGCGTTTCCGATCTGATTTCCGGCGACAGAACAATCGGCTACGGCACGCTGCTGCTCGTCATGTGCATCGGCGTCGCAATGATGATCCTGGCGTGGGTGCTTGACCGGACCTTCCTCTCCGAGTTCCGTGCAAAGGCGATGAAACAGTACCGCGAATACGCCTTCGACCGGTTGATGGAAAAGGGCATTCAGGCATTCTCCGGCGAGAACACCTCGCTCTATATCTCCGCGCTTTCTAATGACCTGAACACGATCGAGCAGGATTATGTCAGGAAACTGCAAAAGGTAGTTGAGGTCGCCGTTACGTTTGTCGGCGCGCTGATCATGATGATTTGGTACAGCCCGCTTCTGACGCTGATCGCGATCGGCTTCTCGCTGCTGCCGATCATCGTTTCCATCGTGCTCGGAAATAAAGCGGCGGTCGCGGAAAAGCGCGTTTCCGACAAAAAGGAATCCTACACCGGTTTGCTGAAGGACGCTCTTTCGGGCTTCTCGGTCATCAAGAGCTTCAAGGCGGAGAAAAACATCTCCCGCATCCATGACGAAAGCAACGAAGGCGTTGCGGACGCGTCGAAAAAGCGCACGCGGGTAAGTGTGCTCGTCGCCTACGCAACCGGCCTTGCGGGCGGGGTTTTGCAGTTCGGCGTGTTCTTCGTCGCCGCGGCGCTCGCGCTGTCCGGCAAGGGAGGCATCACCGCCGGTACCGCGATCGTCTTTGTGCAGCTATTAAACTACGTGCTCGGACCGATCGAGTTTTTCCCGGATTTCTTTGCCGGCATGAAATCCTCGTATGCGCTGATTGACAAGCTGGCGGCAGCGCTCAACAAGAACATCCCCGACGAGGGCGAGCCCATCGAGCCGAAGCTCGAAAACGGCATCGAGCTCCGCGATCTGAACTTTGCGTATGAGGAGGGAAAGACGGTTCTCCATGACGTCGATATGGATATGAAAGCGGGCGGCTGCTACGCGCTCGTCGGCGGCTCCGGCAGCGGCAAATCGACGATCCTGAACCTTTTGATGGCGTCATCCGGGAACTACAACGGCGAGATCCTCTATGACGGCAGGGAGCTCAAAGGCATCTCGACAAGCTCGCTCTACGATCTCGTTTCGATCATTCAGCAGAACGTGTTCGTGTTCAACAGCACGATCCGCGACAATATCACGATGTTCAGTGAATTCCCGAAGGAGGAAGTCGACCGTGCGGTGCGGCTCTCCGGTCTTTCGAAACTCATTGCGGAGAAGGGCGAAGGGTACTTGTGCGGTGAGAACGGTTCCGGACTGTCCGGCGGCGAGCGGCAGAGGATCTCGATCGCAAGAGCGCTTCTTCGCAAGACCCCCGTGTTGTTCGTCGACGAAGCGACGGCGTCGCTCGATGCGGAGACCTCGTTCGAGGTGCTGGACGCGATCCTGAATCTCGACGGCTACACCCGCGTGATCGTTACTCACGACCTTGACGAGAACATCTTACGCCGCTGCACCGGTCTCTTCACGCTGAAAAACGGCGTGGTCGAGGAGCGCGGCACGTTCGAAGAACTCATGGAGGCGAAGGGATACTTCTACTCGCTGTTCACCGTGTCGCAGAAATAAACCACAAAACACAAAAACGGAGAGGGCGTATGCTCTCTCCGTTAAAGTATTTGACGGTAATCGATCGGCTTCCCCTCGAGGGGAAGCTGTCGCCGATAGGTGACTGATGAGGTGTTGCTTGCGCGAAACGCACACCTCATCCACCGCAAGCGGTCCCCCTTCTCCTCAAGGAGAAGGCTTTTCTTTTGGCTTTCTTAGACCCGTCTTGTGATGATTTGCGCTCAGAACCGCAGCAGGGCGACGGCGACGTCGTTGACGTTCGTGCCGGTCGGTCCGGTCATGATGAGCCCGCCGGTCTTCTGCAGCGCGTGATACGCGTCGTTGTTGCCGAGCACCGCATCCACGGTCAGACCGTGCAGCGCAAGCTCTTTGACTGTATCGCCGTCGCAATAGCCGCCCGCGGCGTCTGTGGGACCGTCGGTGCCGTCGCTGCCGACCGAGAAGACGGCCGCATTCGGCATATCCGCGATGCCCGCGGCGGCGGCAAGCGCCAGCTCCTGATTGCGTCCGCCGAGTCCCTTGCCGATGAGCTTGACGACCGTTTCACCGCCCGCGATGAACGCAAGCGCCCGTCCGTCCGGCTGATGCGTCTTGAGGATCGACGCGAGGAAGCTGCCCGCTTCCTTCGCCTGACAGCAGAGCTGATCGGTCAGAAGCACCGGCGTATAGCCGAGGTCGATGCACGTCTTGGCGGCTGCGGCGCACAGCTCGCGCACGCTGCCGTTGATCTGCGAACGCACGTTGTTCAGCACCTTCGGCGTCTCGATGGCGAGCAGCGCGCGCGCAGCGTTGCTCATGCGGAGTTCATACTTCTTTGCAATCCGCTGTGCGTCCTCCGTCGTGGTGGAGTCCGGACAGGCGGGACCGGACGCGATCATATCAAGCGGATCGCCGAGAATGTCTGAAAGGATGACGGCCTCGACGCGCGCCGGCCAGCAGATCTGGGCGAACCGTCCGCCCTTGACTGCGGAGAGACGCTTGCGGATCGTGTTGATCTCGGTGATATCCGCGCCGCACGCCAGAAGCTGTCCGGTGATGTCCTGCAGCTCTCCGGCGGGAACGAGCGGCTTTTCAAACAGCGCGCTGCCGCCGCCCGAAAGCAGGAACAGCACGGTGTCCTGTTCGGAAAGATCCGAAACGAGGTCGAGCGCCGCCTGCGTGCCCTTGAACGAATTCTCGTCCGGCACGGGGTGTCCGGCTTCGAAGCAGTCGAAGTTCGCGATCGGCCCCATCACGTGGTCGTACTTGGTGACGACGACGCCCTTTTCGATGCGGCTGCCGAGCACGTCGGATGCGGCTTTCGCCATCTGCCACGCGGCTTTGCCCGCGGCGACGAGAAGAACGCGTCCCGGGAAGACCATTTTGAGAAGCGCGCGCTGTACGGCGGTATCCGGCTGTACGGCGGCGATCGCTTCCCGGACGATCCGGTCCGCATGGGAACGTAAAAGCTGATTCATAGTTTCCTCCTGTAAAAGAAAGCGCGCTGCCGGTTCAGGACAGCGCGCCGTATAGCGGGATCAGAAGATCAAGCTGAGAATGAAGATCTCGACCATCGAGGCAATACCGATGACGAGCGTCATCAGCGTCTGCGTCTTGTAGCCCTGTTCCGGCGTCATGTCGCCGAAGTTGGTGACAACCCAGAAGTAGCTGTCGTTCGCGTGGGACACGGTCATTGCGCCGGCGCCGATCGCCATAACGACGAGCGCGATTTCAACCGGCGTTGCAAAGCCGAGCACCGGAAGCAGCGGGGCAACGATACCCGCGGTCGTGGTGATTGCAACCGTGGAGGAACCCTGCGCGCTCTTGAGAATCGCGGCGAGCAGGAACGGGAAGAAGATGCCGAGCGTCTGGAAGACGTTCGCGTTGTCCTTGATGAAGTTCATCATGTCGGACGAGGAGATGACCTTGCCGAGCACGCCGCCCGCCGCCGTGACGAACAGGATCGGGCCGACGGTCTTGAGCGTTTCGTTGGTGAGGCTGTAGAAGTCCTTGCCCTTCTTTGCGGTGAACAGCTGGATGATCGCAAAGACGGAGCCGACGGCAAGCGCCATGATCGGCGTACCGAGGAACTTGAACAGGTCCGCGAAGAATCCGGTCCAGCCGACCATCGTGACGACGGAGGAAGCCGCCATCAGCAGGATCGGGACCACGAGCGGCGCAATCGCGTTGATGCCGTTCGGGAGCTTGCCGTATTCGGCTTTGAGCTCGTCGTACGTCTTGACGACTTCGTCGCTCTCGGTGATCTCATCCGCGCTCTTGATCTTCTTGCCGATCAGCTTTGCATAGAGGAGACCGGCGATCAGCGGGAAGATGGAGCACAGCGCGCCGATGCCGATGATGAGCAGCAGGTATTCGCCGCCGCCCAGCGTCTGCGCCGCGGCGATCGGGCCGGGTGTCGGCGGGATGAAGACGTGCGCAATGTACAGACCGCAGGAGAGGCAGACCGTCATGGTGACGCTCGATACCTTGGTGCGCTTGACGAGCGCCTTGCGGATCGGGTTCAGAATGACGAAGCCGCTGTCGCAGAACACCGGGATGGAGACGACCCAGCCCATCAGCTCGATCGCAAGCTCCGGATGCTTTTCACCGACAAGCTTGATGACCATGTCCGCAAGCTTCAATGCGGCGCCCGTCTTTTCCAGCACCGCGCCGATGAACGCGCCGAGGATGATGACGATACCGATTGACGTGAACGTTCCGGAGAAGCCGGCGCCGATGATGCCCGGAATCTCCGTCATCGGGATGCCCGCCAACAGCGCGAGCACAAGAGAGATCAGCATGATCGCGAGGAAAGGATGGACTTTCAGCTTCGAGATCAGCAGGATCATCGCGACGATCGCCACGATGAACGCAATAATGAGCCATATACCGGTCATAACATAAACCCCCTTCTGCATATTTATTTACCAGTATGCCATCATTTTAACAGAGCTGCCAATCGTTGTCAATCGAAACATCCGAGTGCTAAACCGTCAAAACCCGGTTTTCCTTGCTCTTTTCTTGAATTTTCCTTGCATTCGCATGCGTGATACGGTATACTGAAACAGGATCGAGGGCATCGGCAATCGGTTTGGTTTGTATACCCGATCCGGGAGGAAGCATAAATATGAAAATTACAACCATCGGAGAAATTCTCATCGATATGACGCAGACCGGCACGGATGCGAACGGCAACGCGGTCTTTGCGGCGATTCCGGGCGGCGCGCCCGCCAACGTGGCGGTGGCGGTCCGAAAGCTCGGCGTCGAAAGCGCGTTCGTCGGCTGTGTCGGCAGCGATCCGTTCGGGACGATTCTCCGGAACACGCTGCTGCAGTACGGCGTCGATGCAAGCGGACTGCAGGTGACCGACCGCGCAGACACGACGCTCGCCGTCGTAACCGTCGATGCGCACGGCGAGCGCAGCTTTGCGTTCTGCCGCAAACCCGGCGCGGACACGCAGATCGATCGCGCGCGTGCGCTGGAAGCGGTGTCGCATACGGACGTCCTGCATTTCGGCAGCGTATCGCTGACCGTCCCCGGCTGCCGCGAAACCATCGTTGCCGCCGTCCGCCGCGCAAAGGAGAACGGCGCGCTGATCACCTACGATCCGAACTACCGCGCTTCGCTGTGGAGAGGCGAGGACGAGGCGATCCTCGAAATGCGCTCGGTTCTGCCGCTGTGCGATATCGTGAAGATCAGCGAGGAGGAAACGCTGCTGCTGACCGGCGCCGCGTCGCCCGAGGAGGCGGCGAACATCCTGACGGAACGCGGCGTCAGACTGGTGATCGTCACGCTCGGCGCGAAAGGCGCATACTGGAAATACGGTGCGGATTCCGGCACGGTCCCGGGATTCAAAGTCAAGGTTGCGGACACGAACGGCGCGGGCGACACGTTCTTCGGCGCGTTCCTGAGCCGCATTGCAAAGCACGGCGGACTCACGGGACTCACGCCGGAACGGATCGAATGCTGCGTGCGGTACGCAAACCGCGCGGCGTCGATCACCGCGAGCCGCCCCGGAGCGATTCCGGCGATGCCGACCGAAAAAGAACTTGCGGAGGAAGAAACGCTATGATGGAACGCGAACACTGGACACAGGAATTCACAAAACGGTACATTCTCCGCGAGGACGAGCTGAAATGGCTTTACTGCGAGCTGTATCACAACGACATGCAGGCGTACCGCTATTTTGTCGATATGCTCTACCGCGCGTATGAGGCGCGTCCGGAGTTTCTGAAGAACATGGACCGCGCGCGGGAGGAGTATCCAGACTGGTACCGCGGACACGATCTTGTCGGCATGCTGATGTACGTCAACGCCTTTGCGGGCACGCTGCAGGGCGTCAGGGACAAAATCGACTACATCACCGACTGCGGTGTCAACTATCTGCACCTGATGCCGCTTCTCGAGAGTCCGAAGGGGCGCAGCGACGGCGGCTACGCGGTCAGCGATTTCCGCAGGGTGCAGCCGGAGCTCGGCACGATGGACGACCTGCTGGCGCTGTCCGAGGCCTGCCACGAGCGCGGCATCGCCGTGTGTCTCGATTTCGTCATGAACCACACGAGCGAGGATCACGAGTGGGCAAAGCGCGCGCGCGCCGGCGACAGGGCGTATCAGAACCGGTACTTCTTCTATGACAGCTGGGAGATCCCGAACGCCTACGAGCAGACCGTGCCGCAGGTGTTCCCGACGACCGCGCCGGGCAATTTCACCTGGTGCGAGGAAGCGCAGAAGGTCGTCATGACGACGTTCTACCCCTATCAGTGGGACCTCAACTATGCAAATCCGGTCGTGTTCAACGATATGACGGACAACATGCTGTACCTCTGCAACCACGGCGTGGACGTCATCCGCCTCGACGCGGTCCCCTACATCTGGAAAGCGCTCGGCACGCAGTGCCGCAACCTCAAGGAGGTCCATACGCTGGTGCGCATGATGCGCATGGTCTGCGAGATCGTCTGTCCCGGCACGCTGCTGCTCGGCGAGGTCGTCATGGAGCCCAGCAAGGTCGTTCCGTACTTCGGCACGGTCGACAAGCCGGAGTGCCATCTTCTGTACAACGTCACCACGATGGCGTCGATCTGGCACACGGTCGCGACGAAGGACGTGCGGCTTCTGAAGCATCAGATGGAACAGGTGTTCAGCCTGCCGAAACAGTACACGTTTTTGAACTATCTCCGCTGTCACGACGACATCGGCTGGGGACTCGACTACGGCTTTTTGCGCGGGTTCGGACAGGAGGAGGTTCCGCACAAGAAATACCTCAACGACTATCTGACCGGCAAATGGCAGGGCAGCTTCGCCCGCGGCGAGCTCTACAACGACGATCCGCGTCTCGGCGACGCGCGGCTCTGCGGCACGACGGCGTCGCTCTGCGGCATCGAAGCGGCCGAGCGGTCCGGCGACAAGGCGGCGCTTTCGGACGCGATCCGGCGCGACACCATGCTGCACGCGCTGATGTTCACGATGAGCGGCGTGCCTGTGCTGTACAGCGGCGACGAGATCGCGCAGGAGAACGACTACGCCTACCACGACGATCCCTACAAGGCGGAGGACAGCCGGTATCTGCACCGCGGCAATCTCGACTGGGAGAAGGCGGAGCGCCGCAACCGCAAGAACACGACCGAAAGCAAGGTCTTCCGCGCGATCAAGTGGCAGGAGGAGCTGCGCTCGAAGTACCGCGTGTTCGACGACATGGCGGATACCTGGGCGCTCGAAACGTACAACGATCACGTGCTCGGCATCGGACGCTATTATCAAAAGGAAAAGCTGCTTGCGCTGTTCAATTTCTCCGACGAACCGCAGATCGCGTGGGTGCAGGACCTCAGCCGCTTCACCGATCTCGTGACCGGCGAACGGCGCGACGCGGGCGCGGTATCGCTGCCGGCGGGCGGCTTCATCTGGCTGCATCAAACATTTTGAACGGAGGCGCGCATGAAACAAAAACTGATCTTTCTGGACATCGACGGTACCCTGACGCCCGCGGGCAGCAACACGCCCCCCGAGAGCGCGATGCAGGCGATCAAGGCGGCGCAGAGGAACGGACACAAGGTTTTTCTCTGCACGGGACGCAATCCCGCGATGCTCGCGCCGGTGCTGGCGCTCGGCTTCGAAGGCGCGGTCGCCGCGGCGGGCGGCTATGTCTTTATGGGCGACAAGGTGCTGTTTGACTGCCCGATGACGCCGGAGCAGCTGGAAACCGGTATGCGGCTTCTGAAGGAGAACGGCGTGTTCCGCACGATCGAGGCGAAGGACGCGACCTGGGGCGACGAGGACCTCGGCGACTTTCTCGCAAACGCGGGGGAGGGCAACAGCGAACTCGTGCGCTGGAGAAAGGCGCTTGCGGAGGAGCTCAACATCCTGCCGATGCACGAATACGACGGACGTCCGGTCTACAAGATCGTGTTCATGTGCACCGAGGCGAGTCAGCTCGTCCCTGCGCGGGACGCGCTCGAAAAGGACTACAAGTTCGTTGTGCAGGACGTCGCGGCGCATCACTGCCTCAACGGCGAGCTGATCAACCGCAATTTCGACAAGGGCAAGGGCGTGCGGATCGTCGCGGATGCCTGCGGCATTCCGATCGAGGACACGATCGGCTTCGGCGACAGCATGAACGACCTCGAAATGATCGAAACGGTCGGCACCTCGGTCTGCATGGACAACGGCAGCCCGAAGCTCAAGGAAGTGAGCGACATCGTCTGCCCCGCGGTGGACGAGGACGGTCTTGCGATCGCCTTCCGTCAGCTCGGACTGATCTGAAACGAACCGCAAAAAAGGACTGCGATCCGGCAGTCCTTTTTCAGTCCGTATAGCCCCGCACCGAGAAACGGCGTTCGCCCGGATCGGGGGGAAGCTCGGTGATGCGGTAGCGCGCGATGTGAAAATGCGGCTGGCTTTTCAGCTGCAGCAGATACTTTCTGAGCTTGCTGACTTCGCCCTGCGCTTCGAGCTCGACAGAACCGTTCGGAAGGTTCTGCACCCAGCCGGTCAGTCTGAGCTTTTGCGCGAGCAGACGCGCGGTATAGCGAAAGCCGACGAACTGGACTTCGCCTTCAAAGAGGATATGCCACCGGACGGTGCTCTGCGTCTGTTCCATTGCGCGCTCCTTTCCCGATCAGTATAACACAACCGGCGCCCGTTGAAAAGCGGCATTCAAAATATTAATTTGAGCTGAAATATATTTAGATTGCGATTTGAAGATTCATACGGTATAATGTATAAGAATGCAGGACATGTCCGCGTTGCGGCATGCCTTGACAACATAGGGGGGAGTACATACTATGGCACTGGATTACCGCAAGTGCGCTGAAGAGATCGCCAAATACATCGGCGGCGGCTCTAACGTCATCAGCGCGGCACACTGTGCAACCAGACTCCGTTTGGTTATCGCAGACAACAGCAAGCTCGACAAGAAAGCACTCGAAGACGTCGAAGGCGTCAAGGGCATGTTCGAGTCGAACGGTCAGCTGCAGCTGATCATCGGCACGGGCACCGTCAACAAGGTGTATGACGAATTCCTGGCCGTCACCGGCGTATCCGCCGCAACGAAGGCGGACGTCAAAGCCGCCGCAGCATCGAAGATGCCGTGGTGGAAGAAGATCTTAAAGACGCCTGGCGACGTGTTCGTCCCGATCCTGCCGGCGATCGTCGCCTCCGGTCTGATGATGGGTATCGTCGAAGCGATCCCGAAGTTCTGGCCGGCGTTCGGTCAGTCCGACTGGTATTCCTTCCTCGACCTCGTGGCAAACACCGCGTTCGCTCTGCTGCCCGTGCTCGTCGCGATCTCCGCGGCGCGCGTGTTCGGCGGCAACATCTTCCTCGGCGCCGTCATCGGTCTGATGATGGTCCATCCGGCGCTGATCAACGCATGGACGGTCGGCAGCGCAACCAATATTCCGACATGGAACATCTTCTTCTATCCGATCCAGCAGGTCGGCTATCAGGGACACGTCATCCCGGTCATATTGGCCGTCTTACTCATGTCAAACCTCGAGAAGCTCCTGCACAAGATCGTGCCGGAGATGATCGACCTCTTTGTTACCCCGCTCGTCACCGTGCTGGTCACCGCGTTCGTCACCTTCACGGTCATCGGACCGGTCTTCTCCGTGCTTGAGAATTACGTGCTGAAGGGTGCGGAATGGCTCGCATCCACCACGGTCGGCGCAGCCGTCATGGGCGCGATCTATCCGTGGACGGTGTTCCTGGGACTCCACCATATGTACAACGTCATTGAAGCCGGCATGATCGCGCAGACGGGACTCAACACCTGGATGCCGATCGCATCCGCCGCGAACTTCGCACAGTTCGGCGCCTGCTTGGCGGTGGCTGTCAAGGTCAAGAACGGCAAGACCAAGTCCGTGGCGCTGCCCGCCTCGCTCTCCGCGTCCCTGGGCATCACCGAGCCGGCAATCTTCGGTGTCAACTACCGCTTCATGAAGCCGTTCCTCTGCGGCATGGCGGGCGGCGCGGTCGGCGCGCTGTTCGGTGCGCTGTTTAAGCTCGGCGCGCCGGTCTACGGCGTCACCGGCATTCCGGCAATCCCGGCGGTCAACAACATCCCGCTGTACCTGCTCGAGCTCCTGATCTCCGCAGGCGTGGCGTTCGTGCTCACCATCTTCATCTGGAAGGAAGATAAACCCGAAGAGAAAGCGGCGCCCGAACCCGAACCGGCGCTCGAACTCCCGACGGTCTCCGTCATCCGCTGCGCGGCCGGCACGGTCATGCAGCCGGTCAAGGGCAACGTCATTGCGCGTGAAGCGATCCCGGACGACACCTTCGCATCCGGCGTGCTCGGCGACGGCGTCGGCATCGAGCCGGAGGAGGAACTGGTCGTTGCGCCGTTCGACGGCACGATCAGCTCCGTCGCAGAGAGCAAGCATGCGATCGGCATCGAAGCGAACGGCATGGAAATGCTGATTCACGTCGGCGTCGACACCGTGAACATGCAGGGCGACGGCTTCGAATGCCTCGTCAATGAGGGCGACGAAGTCAAGCTCGGTCAGCCGTTGATCCGCTTCAGCCGCGAAAAGATCAAGGCGGCGGGCTACAGCGATACCGTTGCGGTGCTTCTCACCAATTCCGACGACCTCGAAGGCGTCGAATGCGGTGCCAAATAAACGAAATCAAAACAGGAGGACATATCAATGAAATCGTTTGAGTACACCATCACCGATCCGGTCGGCATCCATGCGCGTCCCGCAGGCGTTCTGGTCAAGGAGATCAAAAAGTATGCGTCGACCGTGACCGTCAATAAAGGCGAGAAATCCGTCAACGCGCTCAAGCTGATGGCGCTGATGGGCATGGGCATCAAGCAGGGCGACACGATCCGCGTTGACGTAGACGGCGCGGATGAAGAAACCGCTGCGGCTGAAATCGAAGCGTTCTTCAAGGCGAATCTGTAAGAACAACAAAAGACGGCTGCCGTTTGACAGCCGTCTTTGTCCATTTTGAAAAGAGACGGAGGTTTTTATGATCACGATTCAAGGCAAGGGCGTAAGCACCGGCGTCGCGCTCGGTCCCCTGTACTTCTATCAGCGCGCCAAGAACACGGTTTCCCGCTACGAGATTGCGGATACCGAAGCCGAATGGGCACGGTTCAAGACGGCGCAGGAAAAGGCGATCGTGGAGCTCGGCGCGCTTGCGGAGAAGGCGAGAGCCGAAGCGGGCGACGAGGCGGCGATGCTGTTCGAAACGCATCAGATGATGGCGGAGGACCTCGACTATGAGGAAGCCATCCAGACGGCGATCAACGAGAACAAGCTGAACGCCGAAGCGGCCGTTTCCGACACCGCCGAGCAGTTCGCACAGATGTTCGCGTCGATGGACGACGCGTACTTCCAGGCGCGCGCCGCTGACGTCAAGGACGTTTCCGGACGCATTCTGGGCATCCTGACCGGCGCCGTCGCCGGCGGCGTCGATTCTCCGGTTCCGGTCATTCTGGCGGCGGACGATCTCGCGCCGAGCGAGACCGTGCAGCTTGACAAGAGCAAGATTTTAGGCTTCATCACCGAGGGCGGCAGCGGATCGAGCCACACGGCGATCCTCGCCCGCACGATGGGCATTCCGGCGATCATCGGCGTCGGCAGCGCGCTGAAGCCCGAGATGGCGGGACACGAGGTTATCATCGACGGCTCCAACGGCAACATCCTGATCGATGCGGACGAGGACGCGCGCGCGAAGATGCTCAAGAAGATGGAAGAGCAGAAGAAGATGCAGGCGCTTTTAGACGAGCTCAAGGGCAAGCCGAACGTCACCAAGGACGGACAGAGCGTTCGCATCTACTGCAACATCGGCAGCCCCGACGACGTGGCCGCGGTCCTGAAGAACGACGCGGGCGGCGTCGGCCTGTTCCGCAGCGAGTTCCTGTATCTGAACTGCGACGACTATCCCGATGAGGATTATCAGTTCGAAGCATACAAAAAAGCGCTTTCCGACATGGGCGGCAGAGAGGTCGTCATCCGCACGCTCGACATCGGCGCCGACAAGCAGATCGGTTATTTCAATCTTCCGAACGAGGAGAACCCCGCGCTCGGCAACCGCGCGCTGCGCATCTGCCTGAACCGTCCGGAAATCTTCCACACGCAGATCCGCGCGCTCTATCGCGCATCCGCGTTCGGCAAGCTCAGCATCATGTTCCCGATGGTCACGTCCGTCTGGGAGGTGCGCGAAGCGAAGAAGATGTGCGAACGCGTCAAGAAGGAGCTGCACGACGAGGGCATTCCGTTCGACAACGATGTCGAAGTCGGTATCATGATCGAAACGCCCGCGGCGGCGATCATCTCGGACCGCCTCGCGAAGGAGGTCGACTTCTTCTCCTGCGGCACAAACGACCTCACGCAGTACACGCTTGCGTGCGACCGTCAGAACAACGACCTCGGCCGCTTCTTCAATCCGCACCATCCCGCAGTGCTGCGGCTTTTGAAGATGGTCTGCGACAACGCGCATAAGAACGGCATCTGGGTGGGCATCTGCGGCGAGCTCGGCGCGGACCTTGCCCTGACCGAAACGTTCCTGTCGATCGGCATCGACGAACTGTCCGTTTCGCCGCGCTCGGTTCTGCCGCTGAGACAGAAGGTGCGCGAGATCGACGTGCGCGTCGTGCGCGAAAAGGTGCTTGCCGATCTCATGGGCGACGCAAACACCGAAATCTGACATCCGACCGTACAGAAGACGCATCGAACGCCGCGATGCGTCTTTTTTATGCCGTTTCGATAGGCACAGAGCGGAACGGCAACTTTCGCGCGGCGCATTGACAGAGCAGGGGCACGGCGATATAATATGCGTGACAATTGATAGTTGCAGCCGGTGCCGCGGTTTTTGCCGCGGATAATGGGGAAACAGGTGCAAGGCCTGTGCGATCTCGTCACCGTATGCGGTTCGGCGCCGTCAAGCGAAAGCAGCCACTGAGCGATCGGGAAGGCGGCGGCGTCATATGCCGCGAGCCGGGAAACCTGCCGTCTGTGGGTACGGGAAAAGAAGTTTTCCGGATCACGAGGGATTGATCGTACCGTGGCTTCGCTTGTGAGGCGCATTCTGTACGCAGTCTCTTTGCCGTTTTCGGTAAAGGGCTTTTTTATGTGGTTTTGCTTCGCCGTGCGCGGAGAAAGGGGAGGGTGCTTTTGAAAACGCAGATCAATCTCACGACCACGTCCTGCGACCTCGACCGGTTCGCTTCTCAAAAGGAACTGCTCGAACTGCTTGAGGACGACGGGATCGAGCTCACCTGCTATGACGAGGACACGCGCGGCATCGTACCGGCCGGACGCGTAAGGGGGCTGCACATGAACTGTCTACCGTACTGGGTGGAGTTTTGGCGCGGCAATCTCGACGCCTGTATCAAAGAGTACGACGACCGAGAGACCGTGCGCGCCGTCTTCGGCGGCGACACGCGCGAAGCGCTGCTCGATCATTATCGAAAGGACCTTGTGCATGCGAAGCGGTACGGCGTCGAATACACGGTCTTTCATGTGTGCGACGGTTCCGTTGAGGAGACCTTCACGGGGAGGAGCCGCCATACCGACGCCGAGGTGATCGACGCGGCGGCGGAGCTTCTGAACGAGCTGTTCCGAGACGTAACGGACGGACCGTGGCTGCTGCTCGAAAACCTCTGGTACGCCGGACTGCGTTTCACCGATCCCGAAATGACCGCGCGGCTGCTCGACCGTGTCAAGTATCCCAAAACGGGGCTGATGCTCGATACGGGGCATCTGCTGCATACCCGCACGGAGCTCAAGACACAGGAGGACGGCGTGCGCTGCATCCATGAGATGCTCGACCGGCACGGATCGCTGTGCAGACACATCAAAGGCGTGCATCTCAATCAGTCGCTGACCGGCTCGCTGATCGAGGCGACGCAGGCGCATCCGCCCGTGCTTGCCCCGACCTACGCGGCGCGGAGCGAACAGCTCTTCCGCTACGTGTTCGCCGTCGACCGGCACGAGCCGTTCACCTGCGCGGGCGTGAAGGAGCTCGTCGAACGCATCGCGCCGGAGTATCTGACCTACGAGCTGATCTCAAACGATCTAAAGGAGCATCGCGCGCTTCTGAACGCGCAGCGCGCCGTGTTTTCAAACGGATTATAAGGATTGCAAAATCCGATCATAAGGAGGAAAAAACCATGAAAAAGACAACAAAACTCTGGGCGATTCTGATCGCCGCGATCCTGCTGCTTGCGGCATTTGCCTGCAGCAAACCGGCGGACAAGCCCGCGGAACCGACGCAGGCGCCCGTCGCCGAACAGCCGACTGCAGAACCCGTCGTTGAGCAACCGACCGCGGAACCCGTCGTTGAGCAGCCGACCGAGGAACCGGCGCCGGATACGTCCGTGACGCTCGTCGACATGATGGGACACGAGGTTACGCTCGAAAAGCCCGCGGAGCGCATCGTTGCGTTGACCGCTTCGGACTGTGAGATCGTCTATGCGCTCGGCGCGGGCGACCTTCTGGTCGGCAGAGGCGAATACTGCGATTATCCCGCAGAGGTCTTCAACGTACCGAGCGTGGAGTCCGGCGGCAACACGAACATCGAGCAGATCCTTGCGCTCAATCCGGACGTCGTCGTCATGAGCAGCATGGCGCAGACCGAGGAGCAGGTGAAGCAGCTGGAGGACGCGGGCGTTGCGGTCGTCGTCAACGACGCAAAGGACATCGCGGGCGTCTATACGTCGATCGAGATCCTCGGCAAGCTCCTCGGCAGGGACGCCGAAGCGCAGAAGATCATCGAAGACATGCAGGCGGGCTTTGCCGAGATCGAGGCGAACAAGCTGGACGGCACGCAGACGGTCTACTTCGAGGTTTCCCCGCTGCAGTGGGGACTGTGGACCGCGGGCAAGGGCACGTTCATGAACGAGATCGCGGAAATGATGGGCCTCAAGAACTGCTTTGAGGATCTCGACGACTGGGCGCAGATCTCCGAGGAGCAGGTCCTGGAGCGCAATCCGGACTACATCGTGACGATCACCATGTACTGGGGCGAAGGCCCGACGCCGGAGGAGGAGATCATGTCCCGTCCCGGCTGGGAGAACGTGACCGCGGTCAAGAACGGCGCGATCCTGAATCTCCCGAACAACGAGCTTTCCCGTCCGATCCCGCGTCTTGCGGACGGCGCAAAAATGCTGTATGATTTTGTCGAACAGTATGCGGAGGCACTTGCACCCGCTGCGTAAGGGGCTTGTATGAAACGGATCGGCGAGCATTTCGGAGGATGGATCTATGCGGCATTCGCACTCGTTACCCTGTGCGTGTTTTTCGCATGCGTTTGCCTCGGCAGCGTACGGATCCCGCTCGGCGCAACGGTGCGCGTCATCCTTGACGCGATCCGCGGCGTCCCCTCCGAAACAACGATTGCGCTCGCCCGATCCGTGATTGTGCCGATCCGGCTGCCGCGCGTGCTGTGCGTGGCGCTGGTCGGCGCGTCGCTGTCCCTTGCAGGCGCGAGTATGCAGGGACTTTTGAAGAATCCGCTTGCCGACGGATCGACGATCGGCGTGTCCTCGGGCGCGTCGCTCGGCGCGGTCATCGCGATTGCGTTCGGCATCACGTTCCCGAAGCTGCCGTTTGCCGGGACGATGATCATGGCGATCCTGTTCGCGCTGCTGTCGCTTCTGATCATCCTCGGGCTTGCATGGCGGCTCGACTGTTCGCTGTCGACCAACACGATCATCCTGATCGGCGTGATCTTCTCGATGTTCGCGTCCAGCGTCATGAGCATCGTGATCACGTTCGCAAGCGAGCATATCAAGAGCATCACGTTCTGGACGATGGGCAGCCTGCAGGGTTCGAGCTACCGCAACGCCGCGGTGCTTGCCGGAACGCTTCTGATCGCAGGTACCGTGCTGCTGCTCAACGCGCGTGAGCTCAACGCGTTTGCGATCGGCGAGGACAACGCGCGCAATATCGGCGTCAACGTGCGCCGCGTGCGGCTTACGGTGCTGATCGCGGTTGCGTGTCTGATCGGCGTGTGCGTGTCGATCGGCGGCACGATCGGCTTTGTGGGACTGGTCACGCCGCACATGGTGCGGATGATCGTCGGACCGAATCACAAGCGCCTGCTGCCCGCGTCGCTGTTCTCCGGCGCGGTCTTTCTGATGCTGGCGGACCTTGCGGCAAGAACGCTGTTCTCCCCGCGGGAGCTGCCGATCGGCGTGGTGACGAGCGTGATCGGCGCGGCGGTGTTCGTGGCGATCTATTACCGGTCGAGACGGAGGTGAGGGCATGCTGGAAGTCGAACATCTGACGGTACAATACGGCGCGCTCGCCGCCGTCAACGATTGCTCCTTTACGGTTGCGGACGGACAGTGGCTGATGATCGTCGGACCGAACGGCGCGGGCAAATCGACGATTCTGAACGCGGTGTCGCAGAGCGTGCCGTATACCGGCGCGATCCGGTTTGCGGGAAGGGACCTCAAAAAAACGGACGCGGCAACGCGCGCCCGCTCGATCGGCGTGCTGTCGCAGAATCATTTTGTCGGGTATGCGTTTTCCGTGGAGGAGGTCGTGCGGCTCGGACGCTATGCGCACCGGGGCGGTCTGTTTTCCGCACGAAAACCGGAGGACGAGGCGGCAGTCGAAGAAGCGCTGGAACGCACGGGATTGGCGCCATTGCGCCGTCAGTCCGTGCTGACGCTGTCCGGCGGCGAACTGCAGCGCACCTTCCTGGCGCAGGTGTTCGCGCAGAATCCGCGCTATCTGCTGCTGGACGAACCGACCAACCATCTGGACCTTGTCTATCAAAAACAGATTTTCAAACTGATCGCCGAATGGCTTAAAACGCCGGGACGCGCGGTGGTGTCCGTGGTGCACGATCTCTCGCTTGCCAAGGCGTACGGCACGCAGGCGCTGCTGCTGCATCACGGCAAAACGGTCGCGTACGGCGAGGTGCAGCCGGTCATGTCTGCCGAAAACCTGAATGCGGTTTACGATATGGATGTTGCGGACTGGATGCGCACCATGCTGGGGCAGTGGACCGACGCCTGATTCAGTTGCCGTCGGACGGAAAGATGCGCGCGAAAAACGCCTTTGTGATTTGCTCGTAACGCGGACGGTCGATCAGAAAACTCAGCCCGTGTCCGGCGTTCGGGAATGTGTGCAGCTCCACCCGGTCCGGGTTTGCCGCGGCGATCCTGCGTCCCATTTCGCAGGGAACAAACCGGTCGTCCTCGCCGTGGATCAGAAGAATCGGCACCGGCGAGCGTTTGACCGCTTCCGCCGCATCGACGCCTGCCGGATCAAACCGTCCGTAGAGCCGCGCGCCGAGCCGCAGCAGCGGCCAGATGATGCGCGGCGGCAGCTTCAGATCCTTGCTGACTTTATAAACGATTTCTTTCGGCGTGGTGAAGGGGCAGTCGGCGACAATCCCCCTGACGTTCTCCGGCAAATCCATGCCGGAAGCCATCAGAACGGTCGACGCGCCCATGGAGATGCCGCACAGCAGAATGCGGATCCGGTTGCCGAACCGTTCTCTTGCATATTCGATCCATTTCAGACAATCCATGCGTTCCTTGACGCCGAAGGTGATGACGTGTCCTTCGCTGGAGCAGTGCGCGCGCTCCTCGACGAGCAGCAGATTGAATCCGTCGGCAAGATAGGACTGCGCGCCGCCGGAAAAATCGCGCGAGGGCGTTCCGCGGTATCCGTGCATGAGGATCGCAAGCGGCGCCCCGCTTTTTTGATGATAGTACCGCCCGGAAAGCTTCAGTCCGTCGAACGAGGTGATGCGCACCCGTTCATAGGGGATTTCGTTGAACGCGCGGATCATGTCGTTGATCCGGTCGCGCAGCGCGTCCGTCTGCTCCGAAGGCGCCATATAGAAATCGTCGTTCTGCATCCGGTTCGGCGAACGCAGCACGATCCGGTACACAACGTACGCAGCGATCAATATAAGGACCGCGAGGGCGAGAATCACATACAGAACAACCATATCCGTCTCAGCTTTCCTGATTCAGCAAGTCCGTCAACCCGTGCAGATCGGAGATCACGTAATCGATCCGGTACTGCGGGGACACGGGCTTTTTTTCGGGATTGTACCAGCAGGTCACGATGCCCGCGTTGATGCCGCCCTGCATGTCGCTCGTCAGCGAATCGCCGACGATCATGACTTCCCGGAGATCTGCGGGACGGATCGCTTCGAATACCTTGTCAAAGAACGCGCGGTTCGGCTTTTCGATGCCGAGCTGCTCCGAAAGAAACACGCCGTCCATCAGCTCGCCGAACTTCGACCGGTCGAGCTTCTTCGTCTGCGCGGCGACGGTGCCGTTGGAAACGATGTACTGCTTCACCCTGTCTTTCAGCGAGCGCACGATGTTCAGACTGTCGTCGCGGTAAACGATGGTTTCGCCGAGCTGCAGCTGATATTTCGCATTGAATTCCGGCGCGACCGAAGCGTCGATGCCGTATTCGCCGAAGAACTGCTCGAACCGTCCGAGCAGCACCTGCGGCTTGGTGATCTCGTTGCGTTCGAGCCGCTGCCAGTAGAAATTGTTGATCTCGTTGTAGCGGTCGAGCATCTCGTCCGTGCAGTCGCCGAGCCCGAAACTTTCAAACAGCGCGCGGATCGCCGCCCGCTGCGCCGCTTCGAAATCCAGCAGCGTATTGTCCACATCCCAAAGAATCGTCGTGATCATGCGTTCCTCCCGTTTCCGCAAACGTCCCAGCCTTCCTGCGCCGTTCAGGAAAGCCTGCGCTTGTTGCGTCCCCAAAAGGTGTTGAACCGGTCGGGCGTCCAGACGGGCGCAATATCCCCGACGGCTTCCTCGGCGGTGACGACCGCACCGTCGTGATCGAGGTCGATCAGCGTATAGCGGTCGTTGCCCATGCCGAGCTCCTTCATGTAGCTCAATTGCCGCAGCCCGTGCCGCGTCTCGATGCGCTCGGTCAGCGCCTTGCCGCCGAAGTTCGGAAGCGCGTAGACGAGATCGACGCTCGCGCTGTCCGCGGCGAGGATATCCAAAGACGCGACGATGCCGACGTCCGGCGTCACCACCGGCTCCGCTTCCGCGCCTTCGCAGTCGCAGGAGACCGACATGTTGCGCATCACGTTGATGAAGCACACGTGCGGCGCGAAGAAATCGACCGTCGCCTTGGTGCTCTCGGTCATGCGCTCCATGAGTTCCTCCTCGGCGATGCCCCACATGTTGTCGGAGCCCTCGGCGGTGTGAATCTCCTTCTTGCCGATCCGGCCGTCCGCGCAGCCGATGCCGATGTTCTTGTTCGAGCCGCCGAATCCGCCCATGATGTGCCCCTTGAAGTGCGTGAGCACCAGCAGCGAATCATAGCCCGGCATCGACTTTCCGACGTGCATCACGTCGAACCACTTGCCGCCTTTGACCGGCAGCGCGGCGACGCCCTCCGCGTCGGTGATGTCGACCGGACAGAACGTCCAGCCATTGATCTCCAAGGTCTTGCGGTGCGCTTCGGTCGTGTAGCGGCTGCCCTCGTAATACGTGTTCGTTTCGATGATCGTTGCGTCGGGCAAACGCGAGCCGATCAGTTCCTTCACCCAGGGGCGGGGGATGATGTTCGGTCCCTCCGCTTCGCCGGTGTGCAGCTTGATCGCAATCCTGCCGCAAAGGACCGAACCGACCTTGTCATAGATCTTCAAAAGCCCTTTCTCCGAAAGATCGCGTGTGAAATACACGACGGAGCGTTCGCCGGTCCGCTGTTCAAACGGGAGATACCGGTCGCCGCCCTTGCCGGGCACGGGGTGTTGTTCTGCCATCGCTTTGCGCCTCCTTGGTTGATTTCGAATCGGGATTATCCCGGAAAGCTGATGCACAGCATCGTGATGTCGTCGAACTGATCGGCGCCGTCGACATGCGCCGTAACGGACGCCTTGACGTCGGCAATGATTTCGTCCGGCGTCTTGTCTGCGTCGGCTTGCAGACAGTCCTTCAGCCGCTGTTCGCCGAAGAGCGCGTGCGCGCCGTTTTCGGCTTCGGTCACGCCGTCCGTGTAGAGGAACAGACGGTCGCCTTTCTTGAGCGTCATGGTCTCTTCGCGGTACCTGACGCCCTCCATTCCGCCGAGCACGAATCCGCCGCGGCGCTTGATGAACGCCGGCTCGCCGTTCGAGATCAGCACGGGCGGGTTATGCCCCGCGCAGACGAAGGTGAGCGCGCCGGTCAAAAGATCGAGTACGCCGATCCATGCGGTCACGAACATCTCCGCCGAGTTGTTGCGGCACAGGCTGTCGTTGGCGACCGTCACGGCTTCGGAGAGGGACGGATAATCGCGCACGCAGTTTTGGATGGTGGTCTTGGAGGTCGCCATAAAGAGCGCGGCGGGGATGCCCTTGCCGGAAACGTCCGCGACGACGAGGGCGAGCCGGTCCTTGTCCACGAAGAACACGTCGTAGAAGTCGCCGCCGACCTCCTTTGCGGGGTCCATGGAGGCGGCGATCCCGATTTCCGGTCTGCCGGGATAGGTTTCCGTAATGGGCGGCAGCAGCGAATGCTGAATGACGGTCGCAACCTCGAGCTCCGTCTTGAGCCGCGAGCGCTCGATCATGATCGCGCGCTGCTTTTCAAAATACGAGATCATGGTGATGATCAGCGTATAGCCGACGGCGTTGACGAGGATGAACGGAAGGAAGATCGCCTTCACGATGCCGAGCGCGGCGTCGAACGGCTTGACGATCAGCAGAACGAGCGAAAGATGGAAGATCTCCATCACAATGCCGGTTGTGAGCGCCCACCACGGCTTTTTCAGCTTTTCATGGAATGCGCGGGAGAGAACCCCGCAGATTACGCCGATACACACCGTCGCGATGATGCAGGCATAGGTCACCAGCTGCGCGGTCTGCGTGGCGGTCGAGCCGACCAGAAACCGGTGAATGCCCGCAATCACGCCCGCGATCAGACCGCCGAGCGGTCCGCCCGTAAAGCCCGCAAGCATCGGACCGATGTCGCGTACGGAGATGATCGCGCCGTTGAGCTCCAGACCGGACATGGTGCCGTAGATGCCGAATACGCCGCCCAAAAGACCTGTAAACAGCGAATACTTCCAGTTCATTTTTGAACCGAAAAACTTCGTCAGAACCTCGCTGCCGCCGATGAATGCGGCGATCACGAGGATCACGGCGAGCGTGCCGATCATATTGGTGAAAAACTGCGACAAACCGGTTGACGATGAGGAAACAATACCGAAGTACACGGGAACCCTCCGAAAAGCTTTCTATTATCCTTTATTTTATCATTTTCCCGGGAACAGGTCAATACAGAGCGTCAAAATGAGAGGCCTTGGGATTGCGCATCTTCGGCGGGTTTGGCATCATGACGGTATCACAAAGAGGGAGAGGGGAAAGCTTCGGAGCAATCGATCGGGACCTGCGCGCGGCTTTCGGATGCCCGACAGAACGCCTGCATGTCCGCACAGGGGAACACGCTCCGGATAACGCGCCTCCCGTCGTTTCCTGTCCGCTGCGTGATCGGTATATCGGTGCGCTGCGCGTTTTTCAACCGTTTTCCGACCGAAAACCGTTTCTTCCTTATTTCAGAGAACGGATATTTATACTTCAGTTCAGGAAATCGATTGACAGTCTGCCGCTTTTGGCGTATAATTATAAATACGAACGGGTGCCGATCGTGTTTTCGCGGTCTGTACTTCGTTTCAAAGTGCAATAAATCAGGAGGGAAATTGAATGAAGAAGGTACTTGCACTCACATTGACGCTGATTCTGGTACTCGGCATGATTGCCTGCGGCAGCGGGAAGAAAGCATCTTCCAATAAGCTGACCATCTACACGGCGTTCCCCGAGGTCGAAGTCATCAACTACTTCAACGAGTTTGAGAAGGAAACCGGCATCAAGATCGAATATAACCGTCTTTCCGCGGGCGAGATGCTGACGCGTGTGGAAGCCGAAAAGGACAATCCGCTTGCGGCGCTGATGCTGGGCGGCTCGACCGATAACTACATCAACGCGGTTGAAAAGGGACTGTTCGAGAAGTATCAGTCTCCGGAGCTTGCCAACACGCCGGCAAACTACCTCGATCCGACCGGAACGTGGAACCCGATTTATGTCGGCTGCATCGCATTCGCGTGCAATGCGGACTGGTTCAAAGAGAAGGGGTATGAGTATCCGACTTCCTGGGAAGATCTGCTCGACGAGAAGTACAAGGGCGAGATCATCATGGCGCACCCGGCAACGTCCGGCACGGCATATACCGTCCTTGCAACGCTCATTCAGCTGATGGGCGAAGATGCGGCATGGGACTATCTCGACAAACTCAAGGTCAACATGAAGCAGTTCACGAAGGCGGGCTCCGCGGCGCCGAACGCAGTTGCACTCGGTGAGGCGGCCATTGCGCTGACCTTCTCGCATGACGCGCTGCAGCTCACGCCGGAAGGCTACCATATCGAGCTTTCCTTCCCGAAGGACGGCACCGGCTACGAAGTCGGCGCGGTCGCGCTGATCAAGAACGGTCCGGCGGACGAGCAGGAGAATGCGAAGAAGTTCATCGACTGGATATGCTCCGAGAAGGGACAGGCGCTCTATGCGAAGTACGAATCGTTCCGCGTCCCGACCAACACCAAGGCTCCGGTCGCAAAGGGCCTTGTCACGCTGGATCAGGTCAACGTCATCGCGTATGACGCAGTCTGGGCATCGAACAACAAGAAGGCATACTGCAACGAATTCGAGTCTCGCATCGTAGCGAAGCCGACCGAATAACACATTGGACGAACAATCAGAGCTTCCCCCTTTCCGGGGGAAGCTCTCCCTTATTTCTGATTGGATCCGAGTCGCAAAAAGACTCAAGTAAGGAGGAACCGCTATGGAAACCGGTACGGTATCGCGCGGGAAATCCGCTGCACGGATGGCGAAACAAAACGGAACCAAGTCCATTCTGCGGCAGCCGGTTTTACTCGTTGCCGTCATACTGACGATCCTATTACTGCTGCTGTTTGTCGTATATCCGCTCGCAAAGGTCCTGATCTTCAGTCTGACCGATGCAGACGGCGGATTCTCGCTTGAAAATCTGATTTCGATCATTACGACGTCCCGCTATCTCAAGGTGTTCGGCCGCACCATGCTTCTGGGGTTGATCGTCGCAGTGCTCGCCACCTTTATCGGATACATCTTTGCATATACGGTCACGCGCACCAACGTCCCGATGAAAGGCTTCCTGAAGCTGATCGCGACGCTGCCGATCCTGTCGCCGCCGTTCGTGCTGTCCCTGTCGGTCATCTTTCTGTTCGGAAAGCAGGGGCTGATCACCAAGGGCATCTTCGGAATCACCGACAACGACGTTTACGGCATGCTCAGCCTGATCGTGGTGCAGACCATGAGCTTTTTCCCTATCGCCTATCTGACGCTTTCGGGCATTCTGGAATCCATCGACGCGTCCGTCGAGGATGCCGCGTGCAACATGGGCGCAAACCGCTGGAAGACCTTCTGGACGGTTACGCTCCCGCTTTCGCTGCCCGGTATCATCTCCGGCGCGCTGCTGGTATTCATCCAGTCGCTGGAGGACTTCTCCAATCCGGCTACGATCGGCGGCAGTTACACCACGCTGTCGATTGAGGTATACAATATCATCACCGGCACCTACGATATGCGAAAGGGTTCGGTTCTGGCAATCCTGCTGCTGGTTCCGGCGCTGACCGCGTTTCTGCTGAATAAATACTGGGTCAACAAAAAGAGCTTCGTCACGGTCACGGGCAAGCCGACGCAGGCCCGCAAGATGATCAACGAGCCGCACATCAAATGGCCGCTGTTCATCTTCTGTATTCTGGTCGCCGCAGTCATCCTGCTGTTCTACGGCACGGTGATTTACGGCTCGTTCGTCAAGACGTGGGGCGTTGATTTCTCGCTGACGCTCGAGCAATACCAACGCGCGCTGCGATTCGGTTTGGACAGCTTGTGGACGTCCATGATCCTTGCTGTCATATCCGCGATCATCGGCGGTCTCCTGGGCATGATCATCGCCTATATCACCGCGAAGCGCAACTACTACGGCAAGCGCTTCATCGAAGTCTCTTCGGTTCTGATGTTCGCGCTGCCCGGTACGGTGCTCGGTATTTCCTACATCCTCGGCTTCAATACGCCTCCGCTGCTGCTGACCGGAACGGGGTTGATCCTGGTCATCGTCTTCGTCTTCCGCAACATGCCGGTCGCGATCGAATCCGGCACGACGACGCTGCTGCAGATCGACAACTCCATTGAGGAGGCTTCGACGATCCTCGGCGCCGACAGCGGGTATTCGTTCCGCAGGATCACGCTGCCGCTGCTGCGCAATTCGTTCTTCTCCGGCATCGTGTATTCGTTTACGAAGGCGATCACCGCGGTCAGCGCGGTCATCTTCCTCGTGTCGCCGAGTTGGACGCTCATCACGAGCAAGATCTACGGCTTGTTCGACCTCGCCAAGTTCGGACAGGCGGCTGCGTTCGTCACCATGATGATCGTGATCCTGCTGGTGTTTATCGGCATCTTTAACAGATTGATTCAATGGCTGTTGGCGCCGCGTTCCCGCGTGCCAAGTTTGAAAAGCAGATCGGAGGGAGTAAAATGAGCCAGAATGTAAAATCCGAATTCAGTAAAAAGAGTTCTTCCGTCGTACTGGAAAACATCACCAAGATCTTCCAGCAGCCGGAAACCGGAAAGGACTTTGTCGCGGTCAATCATATCAATCTGACGATCAACGACGGCGAAATGGTGACGCTGCTCGGCCCGTCCGGCTGCGGCAAGACCACCACGCTGCGCATGATCTCGGGCTTTGAATATCCGACGGAGGGCAAACTCATGATCGGCGGCAGGGATGTCGCAAAGGTCCCGCCGAACAAGCGCGGCATCTCCATGGTGTTCCAGAGCTACGCGCTGTTCCCGCATATGAATATCTGGGAGAACGTCGCATACGGCCTGCGCGTCGCAAAGGTCGGCAAGGAAGAACTGATCCGCCGCACCGAAGCCGCGCTCGAACTGATGCAGCTGAAAGGTCTGGAATCCCGCTTCCCGAATCAGCTTTCCGGCGGTCAGCAGCAGCGTGTCGCGCTTGCGCGCGCGGTCATCATCGAACCGAGCGTACTGCTGTTCGACGAGCCGCTTTCGAACCTCGACGCAAAACTGCGCGAGAGCATGCGCGACGAACTGCGCGCGCTGCAGAAGCGCCTCGGCATCACGTCCCTGTACGTCACGCACGATCAGTCGGAAGCCATGGCGATTTCCGACCGCGTCGTCATCATGAAGGACGGCAACATCATGCAGCAGGGATCGCCGACGGAGATCTACGAGCAGCCGAACTGCCGCTTCGTTGCGCAGTTCATCGGCAAGGCGAACTTCATCGAAGGCGAACTGAAGGGCAGAGACGGCGAAGCCGCGCTCGTCGAGGTGGACGGAAGCATCATCGCCGTTCCGCGTCCCGGCGCAATGCCCGGACTCAATATCGGCGACAAGTGCTGCATCGTCGTGCGTCCGGAATCGGTCGAGCTCTCCGAGGAGGAAGGTCCGCTCTCCGGCGTCGTCAAGCGCGCGACCTATTACGGCGCGAAGATCGAATACGAAATCGAGCGCAACGGGCAGTCGATCATCGTCGAGAACTACAATCCGCAGCTGACCAAGCGCTTTGAAGAAGGCGATCTCGTCAGCATGAAACTGATCTCGCAGTGCCTGCGCGTGCTCGCGTAATCACAGGAATCAGACAAAAGCTTCTCCCGTCGGGGGAAGCTTTTTTCGTGTCCGGACGGAATTCGTTCGCCGCGGGATTGCGCATCTTCGGCGGATTTGGTATAATGGCGGTATCTCAAAGAGGGAGAGGGGAAAGCTTTGGAGCAACCGAAAAACTTCGCCCGCGAGCAAAGAGAACTGTTGAGGCTCAACCGCGAGGCGGCGCGTCCGAAGGGCGCATACTATCTGCTGTTTGCCATGATCGTGCTGACGGTCATCTACATCGTCGACGAGATCACATCCAACGTCAATACATCCATGCAGCCTTACGCGCTGTTCGAACTGTTCGGCATCACGTCGCGCAACGTCAACACGCCGGAGTACACGAACGCGATCAATACGGTCGCGCCGTGGCAGGTGGCGTCCAACCTGTTTCTGATCATCACGCCGTTCTATAAGGCGCTGTCCGACAAATACGGGCGCCGCCTGTTTCTGATGATCAACACCGTCGGCATGGGCGTCGGCATGCTGATCGTCATGACGAGCCGGAGCATCGTGCAGTACATCCTCGGCATGCTGTTCATGATGTTCTTCACGCCGAACGACATGCAGGTGCTCTACATCATGGAGACTGCGCCCAAAGAAAAGCGCGCAACCTACAGCTTTATCGCCAAGGGCATTGCGCTGATCTCCGTTTCGCTGATCGGCGTGCTGTCGCGCATCTTTCTCAGGGAGGACGTGCCGACAAGCTGGCGCATGGTGTATCTCATTCCGGTCGTCGTCGCGATCGCTGTCGGTCTCATTTCGTTCTTCCTGATGCGCGAAACGCCGGTGTTCGTCGAGCAGCGCCGCGGCTTCCTCTCGCTGACGCCGGAGGAGCGGCGCATCAAGGCGGCGGAGGATCAAAAAAACGGCACCGCCGAACAGGGCGGCGTGTTCCGCGCACTGAAGTTCATCTTCAAAAACCGGCAGCTCCGATGGATCCTGATTGCGGGCTTCCTGTTCTTCGCAACGACGTTCTACACCTCGTATTATTCCACGGTGCTCGAAGGCGCGATGGCGACCGCGATGGTGTCGATCGTGCTGATCATCTATCCGCTGGTCAACGGCGTCGTCACGATCGTCAGCGGCTTCTTCTCGGACCGGCTCGGCCGCAAAAAGGCGTGTCTGATCCTCGGCGGTCTGGCGCTGCTGGGGCTTTTGGCGTTCGTGCTCGCGTGCCGCCTGAACTGGGGACCGGTCGCCGCCGGAATTGCCTACGGCTGCTCGATCGGCGGGCTCTGGTCGATGTCCGACACGCTGATCCTCACGATGCCCGCGGAGTCCTCGCCGTCCGGCATGCGCGCCTCGGTCATGGGCACGATCTCGGTCATGATCGGCGCGGGCATGTTCATCGGGCAGGCGCTGTTCATCGTGCTGCAGAACTTCGTGTCCATGGATATCCTGTTCCTCGCAATCTGCGTGCCTTTCATGGCGGCGTCGCTGGTGCTTCTGATGACCAAGGTCAAGGAGACGAGGGACGTCGATCTCGACAGCATCACCGCGGACACCTACAAATAACCCGTACAGAAACAAGCGATCCGCCGTTTTCGCGGCGGATCGTTTTTTGCGCAGCTTCATTGCTTTCGGAAAAACACTTTGAAGGAATCGCGCAGGCGCTGATGGTGAATCGTCGTGGCGTCGAAGTGCACGGTGTGAAACGCCAGCTGCATGATCGGTCCCGCGCCGAACGCGCAGATCAGCGTGCCGATCCCGACCGGACCGCCCAACAGCCAACCGACCAGCGTGGCGGTGGAGAGGATCGCAATGCTGACGACGCCGATCGGGATACGCTTGACGCGCTTTGCAACCCCGACCATCAGTGTGTCGCGCGGACCGCAGCCGAGCGACGCGATCATATAGGTGTACTGCGTATAGGCAAGCACGAACAGTCCGGCGATCATCAGCGGAATGCCGGTGAGAAGGGACTTGCACGGGGGGATCGGATCGAGCCAGTTGAAGAAATCGACCGCCTTGCCGACGACGATCGCGTCGATGAACATGGCGATGCCGACCGGCTCCTTCATCAGGATGTCGATCAGCAGGATCGTGAGCGAAACGGAGATGGACGCGGTGCCGTAGAGGATGCCGAAGGTCTTTGCGATGCCGAGGTTCAGCACGTCCCACGGCGCGGCGCCGATGTTCGCGCGGATCGTCAGATACAGCCCGAACCCGTTGACGAACAGGCTGACCGCCGCGATCAGCATATTCAGCAGAATCGCGCCGGGCATCCGGTTTTCTCTGAGCTCCGATTTCGTCATGCCTTCGTCTCCCGTGGTTCGATACGCTTATGATAGGACTTCCTGCCGAAAAAAGCAAGATGCGATTGCGGTTTCCTGTGTTTATGACGAAGCATTTGCCGGAAAAACCCGTCCGAAACCCGATCGAAAGGAACCAAACCGCTATTCTGTTGTCGCGGGGGCTTTTCAATTCGACCGGAATCTGATACAATCAACCTGTATCCGACATGGTCGGCAATCTGAACGGAAAGGAACGGAAGCCTCCGATGCAGAAAGAGAGGAGCAAAACAGCAAAGCGGGCGGCGGCGGGCGCGGCGGGCGCCGTGACTGCGGCGAGCCTGCTCGTGAATACGGTCGTGACCGATCCCGCGACGCTGATCAAACCCGACGGCGAATCCGTGTCCGATCCGTCGCACGTGTGCGTGGTCGACGGCGTGGAGCACCGCAGCTATATCGTCGAAACGGACCGTGACGAGCCGTTCACCCTGCGCGAGCGCATCTGCCTGCGCATACAGTCCTGGCCGCTGCCGGTGCGCGCGCTGATCCTGCTTCCGCTCTGGGGCATCGGGGAGCTTCTGATCGCGCTTGCGACTGCGCTCTGGAACTCGCCGGTCGGGCAGATCCTGCTGCATTTTCTGCTGGAAGCCGCGCTGCTTGTCGGACTGTTCGCGCTCGTTTGGAAGCTGCTGTTTCCGCACGTTCCGCTTCGCAAGCTTTTCTCGCGCAAAACGTTCCCGTGGCTGATTCTGGGCGCGCTTCTGATCACGGTTGCCGACGCTGTTCTCGGCTATTACTGGGAGCCGTGGAAGGTCTGGCGCATCGTGCTGCTTGCAGTCGTCGGCTTTGCCGTGCTGCTGCTTCTGTATCACCGCATTCTGGACAGGCTTCCGCTTCCGAAGCCGCGCAAACAGCGATACGAACTGTATGTGGAATGACCGTCGCCCCGGCGGTCTTTTTTTGTCTTTTGAGAGACGCGCGGCGGTGGCGGCGACGCCCGTCTTTGATCGGTTTTCCGTTGACAATAACCGCCGGATATGTTAAATTATATAGGGTATTTTCCCATTGTTTTTTCACTTGTATTCCAATCGCTTGGAAATATTATCGGCTTGGGTTCTTGCGTACGGGCCGAACAAAAGGAGGATTTATGTCAAACGCTTACTTCACCATCAAACGACCGGAAAACGACGCTTTCCGCGGCTATCTGCCCGGATCAAAAGAACGCGCGGAACTGAAGGAAGAGCTTGCCCGTCAGTCCGCAGAGGTCGTGAAGATCCCGCTGATCATCGGCGGAAAAGAGATCTTCACGGAGAAGACGTTCAAGGTCACCATGCCGCACGATCACGGTCATGTGATCGCCGAGTGCTCGATCGCCGGCGAGAAGGAACTGACCATGGCGGTCGACGCCGCGCTGGCAGCCAAGAAAGCATGGGAAGAAATGCCGTGGGAACACCGTTCCGCGATCTTCCTGAAAGCAGCCGACATGATCACGGGACCGTATCGCAAGGTGCTGAACGCCTCGACGATGCTCGGTCAGTCCAAGACCGTGTTCCAGGCGGAGATCGACATTGCGGAGCTTGCGGACTTCCTGCGCTTCGGCGTCTGGTCTGCGCAGGAGATCTTCAAGGATCAGCCCGCATCCATTCCCGGCATCTGGGACCGTCAGGACTATCGCGCGCTGGACGGATTCATCTGCGCCATCACGCCGTTCAACTTCACCTCCATCGGCGGAAACCTCCCCACGGCGCCGGCGATCGTCGGCAATGTGGCGGTCTGGAAGCCGTCCCGCACCGCGGTGCTTTCGAACTACTACTACATGAAGCTTTTGATGGACTGCGGACTTCCGGCGGGCGTCATCAACTTCGTGCCCTCGAACGGCAGCGACGTGGCAAAATACGTCATCTCTCGCAAGGAGCTTGCGGGCTTCCACTTCACCGGATCGACCGAGGTGTTCCAGAGCGTCTGGAAGCAGATCGGCGAGAACATCGCCTCCTACCGCAACTATCCGCGCATCGTCGGCGAAACCGGCGGCAAGGATTTCATCTTTGCGCATAAGAGCGCCAAGGTACGTCCGCTTGCGGCGGCGCTGATCCGCGGTTCCTTCGAGTTCCAGGGGCAGAAATGCTCGGCGTGCTCCCGCGCGTTCATACCGGAGAGCATCTGGCCGGAGGTCCTTTCAACGATGAAGGAGATGATGAAGCAGGCCACGATGGGCGACGTGCAGGATTTCGATACGTTCCTCGCCGCCGTCATCGACAAGGCGTCGTT
>JAFRRO010000056.1 GCA_017428025.1 Clostridia bacterium | reverse complement strand
CTGCTGCGCGCTTGCCGCGGGAACCATCGGCACGCTGATCGGGTACGCCGTGAGCAAGAACCGCCGCAACAAGTGGGCGAACTACGTCAACAACATCGCGTTCCTGCCGTACCTGATGCCTTCCATCGCAGTCGGCGTCGCGTTCTTCATCCTGTTCTCGAACAAGTACGTCAACCTGTTCAACACCTACTGGCTGCTGATTATCGTCGGTACCGTCAAATACATCCCGTTTGCAAGCCGCGCATCGCTGAACTCCATGCTGCAGCTGTCGGGTGAGATCGAGGAGGCGGCGATCATTCAGGACATCCCGTGGTTCAAGCGCATGTTCCGCATCATCGTCCCGATCCAGAAATCCTCGATCATCAGCGGATTCATGCTGCCGTTCATGACCTGCCTGAGAGAATTGTCCCTGTTCCTGCTTCTGTGTACGCAGGGCTACATCCTCTCCACGACGCTGGACTATTTCGATGAAATGGGCCTGTACGCGTTCTCAAGCGGTATCAACCTGATCCTGATCGTCACGATCCTGATCTTCAACACAGTCGTCAACAAAATCACGGGCGCAAGCTTAGATGAAGGCATCGGAGGTTAATTATGCCGAAAATCGTATTGGAAAACATCACGAAGCGTTGGAAGAAATTCTACGCCGTCGAAAATCTGAATCTCGTCATCGAGGACAACGCGTTCGTCACGCTGCTCGGTCCGTCCGGCTGCGGCAAGACGACGACGCTCCGCATGATCGCGGGCCTCGAGACTCCCACCGAAGGCCGCATCACGATCGGCGACAAGGTCGTGTTCGACAGCGCGGCGGGCATCAACATTCCTGCCAACAAGCGCAAGGTCGGCTTCCTGTTCCAGAACTACGCGCTGTGGCCCAACATGACCGTGTACGACAACATCGCATTCGGTCTCAAGAACATCAACGAGCCGAAGGAGACCGTCGACTACACCGCCAAGAACTATGCGCGTCTCGCCGAGATCCTGAAGAACCCGAAGGACGTCGCCGACGTCATCAACGACTGCCGCGACAAGAACGGCGCGGTCGACAAGAAGAAGGCGTACATCAAGCTGATCGACGCATATTCGATCTCCATGATGACCGCAAAGACGCTTCTGGGCTACAACCTGCAGAACGACACATCCAAGGCAGATGCGCTCATCAAGGAGCTCGAAACGAAGCACGCCAACGCGGTTGCCGCGCACAAGGCGAAGGGCGAAGAGCTTGACAAGGACTATCGCGTGCTGAAAAACGGCCAGTCGATCGTCACCAAGCGCAAGCTCACCAAGGAAGAGGTCGACCTCGCGGTGCGCAGAGTATCGCGCAT
This sequence comes from Clostridia bacterium, assembly GCA_017428025.1. Classification (GTDB taxonomy): domain Bacteria; phylum Bacillota; class Clostridia; order Christensenellales; family CAG-138; genus UBA3792. The sequence goes on along the minus strand of JAFRRO010000056.1, from coordinate 29,089 downwards.
CGTCAAGATCGGCATGTTCATGGACCGCTACCCCGCGGAGCTGTCCGGCGGTCAGCAGCAGCGTGTGGCAATCGCCAGAACGCTCGCGCCGGAACCCAGCGTGCTGTTCATGGACGAGCCGCTTTCGAACCTCGACGCCAAGCTGCGTCTTGAGATGCGCTACGAGCTGCAGCGTCTGCACGTGGAAACGGGCAGCACCTTCGTCTATGTCACGCATGACCAGATGGAGGCAATGACGCTCGCAACCTCGATCTGCCTGATCAACAACGGCGTGCTGCAGCAGTACGACGCGCCGCTGACCGTCTACAACCGCCCGAACAACCTGTTCGTCGCGGACTTCGTCGGCAATCCCTCGATCAACTTCATCGAGACGCACGGCGAGCAGAATCCGGACGGCAGCATCAGCCTCAATCTTCTCGGAGATAATCACGTCACGTTCCGTCCGAACGAGCCGATCTCGATGGCGGAGTGGAACCGTGCGCGCGATGCGTCGATCGACGCCGAAAACGCGCGCCGCGCGGAGCTTGCGAAGCAGAAGGGCTATGTCGAAAAGGGCAACAAGGACGAGGTGTTCCGCTACAACATCGCGCGCGTCGAGGAGGTCGATACCTCGATCGAGGACGCGCCGGTCATCGTGGACGGCGATTACGTGCTCGGCGTCCGTCCGGAATTCATCCGCCTTGCGGACGACGGCATCGACGGCGAGATCTACGGCGCGATGCCCACCGGTATGGAATCCACGCTGAAGATCCGCACCGGCGAATTCCTGCTGACGAGCGTCGTCTTCGGCGACACGCTCTACACGATCGGCAGCGAGACGCACATCCACTTTGTGGGCAACTCGCTGATGCTGTTCGATCGCAAGTCCGGCCGCTACATCACGTCCGGCAGCGTGGAAATCTGAACCCAAAAACAAGGACAGAGAAGGTTTGCGCCTTCTCTGTCTTTTTCTTTGCTCAAAACGGTTTTCTCAGCGGGATGTCCTGATTCGGATGCAGTCCGAATTCCCGCGCAAACGCCTCCGCCTCCCTAAGATTGTCCGGATCCGCAACGTCGGCGGGCGAATGCGCGTCGCAGCCGAGGATGACCGGACACTGCATCGCGCCGGCGATCCGCCAGAAGCGTTCCGAGGGGTAGTTGCGGTGCTCGCGCAGACCGAGCATGTTGAGCTCCAGCGGAATGCGCATCGCCTTCGCGCCTTCACACAGGCGCATCACTTCCCACTGATAGACGTTCGGATCGCCGATGAAGAAGAACAGGTCCGGATGCGCAAGATAGGTGAAGCGGCCGGTCTCCATCGCCTCGAGGCAGCGGTCCGTGTACCGGCGAAACGCGTTCTGGTTGCTCTGCGGGTTCGTGTTGTAGATACGCTCTTGGCTGTCGACGAAGTGCTGCGCAAGCAGCAGATAGTCGACGGGATACGGGCGAAGCAGGTCCAGCATCGCGTCGAACAGATCCGGATAGTATTCCGCCTCAAAGCCGAGCCGGATATCGATCTGCTGCCGGTATTCCTCACGCAGGGCAAGGACGCTTGTAACGTAGTCCTCGAGCCGCCGGATCGGCACGCGGAAGCTCGATTCGTGACCGTCGCGGAACGGCATCGGCACGTGATCCGAAAAGCCGAGCGTAGTCAGCCCGCGCGCGATCGCCGTTTCGACGTATTCGCGATCCGTTCCGACCGCGTGACCGCAGCGGGTGGTGTGGGTATGATAGTTGATCAGCATCTGTCTCTCCAAAGCGCAATCCTCCGTCGGATTGCTTCCGTCCGATATCATACTACGAGCCGGCGCGTTTTTCAACCGCGATTTTGCGTTTCTTCGCCGCCCGCCGCCATAATAAAAGCCGCGATTGCCGTTCCGCGCTTGACACGGCATGTCGAACTATGGTATAAATAGGATGTCAATCGAATACCGCCCTTTGCTACTGACGGAAGAATGCGGAGCACCGCAGAGGAACAAAGAGCGTAGAAATTTCGCCGACCGTCTGGGCATCGTTGAGCGCTTGATTCAACGTGCCCTCATATTCTTTTTGGGAGGTTTTAGCATGAAAAAAGCAGCGGTCATCATGGGCAGTGACAGCGATCTGCCGGTCGTGCAAAAGACGATCGACACGCTGAAAGCGTTCGGCGTGCCGTTTGAAGCGCATGTCTTTTCGGCGCACCGCACCCCGGAACAGGCAAAAGCGTTTGCCTGCAGCGCAAGGGACAACGGCTTCGGCGTCATCATCGCCGCGGCGGGCATGGCGGCGCACCTTGCGGGCGCGATCGCCGCGAACACCACCCTGCCGGTCATCGGCATCCCGATCAGGGGCGGCGCGATGGACGGGCTCGACGCACTGCTGTCCACCGTGCAGATGCCGAGCGGCATTCCCGTGGCGACGGTCGCCCTGAACGGCGGCGTCAACGCCGCGCTGCTCGCCGTGCAGATCCTTGCGGTGGAGGACGGGGACCTTGCGCAGAAGCTTTCCGACAAGCGCCGCGCGGACGCGGAAAACGTATTGAAAAAGGATGCGGCGATCGCATCCGCATTGCAATAAATATCGTATCAAAAGGAGCGTACTATGGAAAACAAACTCGTGTATACCGGCAAGACCAAGAACGTCTATGCCCTCGAAAACGGCAATTACCTTTTGAAGTTCAAGGATGACTGCACCGGCAAGGACGGCGTGTTCGATCCCGGCGAAAACAGCGTCGGTCTGACGATCGAAGGCGTGGGCGACGTCAACCTGCGCATGTCCGTCTATTTCTTTGAGAAGATCAACGCCGCGGGCATCAAGACGCATTTCGTGTCCGCAAATCTCGACGACACCACGATGGAGGTGCTGCCCGCGAAGGTCTTCGGCAAGGGGCTCGAGGTCATCTGCCGTCACAAGGCGGTCGGCAGCTTCTACCGCCGCTACAGCGAATATGTGGAGCTCGGCGCCGACCTGCCCGCCTACGTCGAAACCACCTTCAAAAACGACGAAAAGGGCGATCCGCTCGTCACGAAGGACGGTCTGATCGTGCTCGGCGTGATGACGGCGGAGCAGTACGACGCCATCAAGGAGATGACGCAGAAGATCACGCAGATCGTGGCGGACGATCTTGCCGAAAAGGGACTCGTTCTCTACGACATCAAGTTTGAGTTCGGCTACGACGCCGACGGTTCCGTCATGCTGATCGACGAGATCGCTTCCGGCAACATGCGCGTCTACAAGGACGGCGCGTACATCGATCCGATGACGCTGTCCAAGCTCTTCTTTGCCGAGGCGTAACCGATGGGAGGATTCTTCGGGATAACCTCCGGCCGCGACTGCCTTGCGGACGTCTTCTTCGGGACGGATTACCATTCCCACCTCGGCACGCGCCGCGGCGGGCTGGCCGCCTATGACCAGACGATCGGCCTGCAGCGCAAGATTCACAGCATCGAGAACGCGCCGTTCCGCACGAAGTTCGAACGCGTGTTTCAGGAGATGCGCGGAACCAGCGCCATCGGCTGCATCAGCGACACGGATCCGCAGCCGCTTTTGGTGCGCTCGCGTCTCGGAAACTACGCAATCTGCACGATCGGCGTCATCAACAACGCGGATAAGCTGATCGAGGACTGTCTCAGCCGCGAGGGCGGCTATTTCGACGCCATGACCGGCGGACGCATCAACAGCACACAGCTCTTCTCCGCGCTGATGAGCCAGAAGACCGACTATGCCGAGGGCATCCGCTATGCGCAGGAGCAGATCGACGGCACCGCCTCCGTGCTGATCCTGAAAAACGACGGCAGCCTGATCGCCGCGCGCGACAGGCTCGGACGGCTTCCGGTCCGCATCGGCAAAAGCGAAGACGGCTACGCCGTGTCCTTCGAGTCCTTCGCGTATCAGAAACTGGGCTTTGAGGACGAGCTCGAGCTCGGACCGGGCGAGATCGTGGAGATCACGCCGAACGGCATCAAGCAGCTGAAGGCGCCGGGCAAGAAGAAGCGCATCTGCGCTTTCCTCTGGAGCTATTACGGCTACCCGACCTCGACCTACGAGGGCGTCAACGTGGAAGCGATGCGCTACCGCAACGGCGAACTGATGGCGGAGCAGGATGAGAAGAACGGTTTTCATGCGCACATCGACTATGTGGGCGGCGTGCCGGATTCCGGAACGCCTCACGCCATCGGCTACGCCAACAGGAGCCGGATCCGCTTTGCGCGCGCGTTTGTCAAGTACACCCCGACGTGGGCGCGCAGCTTCATGCCGCAGAGTCAGCAGAAGCGGGACCGTGTCGCAAAGATGAAGCAGATCCCCGTGCACGAGCTGATTCAGGGAAAGGACCTCCTCTTTGTGGACGATTCGATCGTCCGCGGCACGCAGCTCAAGGAAACGGTCGAGTTCCTCTATGAGAACGGCGCGAAGTCGGTACACATGCGCTCCGCGTGCCCGCCGATCCTGTTCGGCTGCAAATACCTGAATTTCACCCGCTCCACTTCCGATATGGAGCTGATCGCGCGCCGCGTGATCCTCGAGCTCGAAGGCGAAGAAGGCTTTGCGCACCTCGAGGAATACAGCGACGGCACGACCGAGCGCGGCAGGAATCTGCGCAAGGCGATTGCGGAAAAATTCCACTTCGTCTCGCTCGATTTCCAGTCGCTCGACGGCATCGTCAAGGCGATCGGGCTGAAGCCCTGCGACCTCTGCACCTACTGCTGGAACGGAAAGGAGTAACCTATGACTTCCGAATCGAGATCCGAAGCCTACGCCGCGGCAGGCGTGGACATCACCGCCGGCTACAAGGCTGTTGAACTGATGAAAACCCACATCGCCCGCACCGCCACGGAGGGCGTCTGCTCCGACATCGGCGGGTTCGGCGGACTGTTCGTGCCGGATCTTGCCGGTATGAAAGAGCCGGTGCTGGTCTCCGGCACCGACGGCGTCGGCACCAAGCTGAAGCTCGCGTTTCTGATGGACCGGCACGACACCGTGGGCATCGACTGCGTTGCGATGTGCGTCAACGACATCATCTGCTGCGGCGCAAAACCGCTGTTCTTCCTCGACTACATCGCCTGCGGCAAGAACGTGCCGGAACGGATCGCGGACATCGTCAAGGGCGTCTGCGACGGCTGCGTGCAGGCGGGCGCGGCGCTGATCGGCGGCGAAACCGCCGAGATGCCGGGCTTCTACCCGGAGGACGAATACGATCTTGCGGGCTATTCGACGGGCATCGTGGACAAATCCCGCATCATCGATCACGCGGCGATGCAGGCGGGCGACGTCGTGATCGCGCTCCCCTCCTCCGGCGTGCATTCCAACGGCTTTTCGCTGGTGCGCAAGGTGTTCGACGTGGAGCACGCCGATCTTCTGTCGCCGGTTGACGAGCTCGGCGGACGCTCTCTGGGCGAAACGCTGCTCACGCCGACGAAGATCTATGTCAAGCCGGTGCTCGCGCTGCTCAAAGAGGTCCGCGTCAAGGGCATCTCGCACATCACCGGCGGCGGCTTCTACGAGAACATCCCGCGCAGCATCCCGCAGGGACTCGGCGCAAGGATCGACCGCGCATCCGTGCGCGTGCTGCCGATCTTCGATCTCATTCAAAAGCGCGGCGGCATCGGCGAGCGCGACATGTTCAACACGTTCAACATGGGCGTCGGCATGAGCATCGTCGTCGCGGCCGAGGATGCGGAACGCGCGCTTGCGATCCTGCATGCGAACGGCGAGGACGCCTACGTGATCGGCGCGATCGAGCAGAGCGAAGACAAGATCACCATCTGCTGAACTTACCGGGCAACGGCGACGCTGCCCGTTTTCAACATTCGGAAAGGACAAAGACATGAACGATCTGGCGAGGATCGCCGTTCTGGTCTCCGGCGGCGGCACCAATCTGCAGGCCATCCTGAACGCGCAGGCGGCGGGCAAGCTTCCCCACGGGCAGGTGGTTCTCGTGGTCTCCAACCGTACGAACGCCTATGCGCTCGAACGCGCGAAAGCGGCGGGCGTGGAGACGCTGACGCTGACCAAAAAACGCTGCGGCGGACAGGAGGGCTTTGAAGCGGCGCTTCTTGCGGCGCTTAGCGAGCGAAACATCGACCTCATCGTGCTCGCCGGATTCCTGGCCATCTTCAGCAAGGATTTCACGGACCGGTGGCCGCGCCGCATTCTGAACGTGCATCCGTCCTTGATCCCCGCGTTCTGCGGTCAGGGATTCTACGGGCTGAAGGTACACGAAGCGGCGCTTGCAAAGGGCGTCAGGGTGACCGGCGCGACGGTGCATTTTGTCAACGAAGTGCCGGACGGCGGCGAGATCCTGTTCCAGAAAGCGGTCCGCGTGCGCAAAGGCGACACGCCGGAAACGCTGCAGCGGCGCGTCATGGAGCAGGCGGAATGGAAACTGCTGCCCCGCGCCGCGGAGCTTGTGAGCCGCGAGATCGTCAGATCACGCAAATAGTTTTTTCGGAGGAACGCTTTGGATATCTATCGCATACATGACATTTCAACCCTGATCGCGGGCAACCCGTACGTCGGTCGGGGCATTCTGATCGGCAAAACGCCCGACGGCAACAGCGCCGTCACGGCGTATTTCATCATGGGCCGCAGCGAAAACTCGCGCAACCGCATCTTTGTCCGGCGCGACGGCGCGCTGTTTACGGAGCCGTTCGATCCCGCCAAGGTCAAGGATCCGAGCCTGATCATCTACGCTGCCGTGCGGTCGTTCGAAAACAAGCTGATCGTCACAAACGGCGATCAGACCGACACGGTCTATGAGGGGCTCAAAGCGGGCAAGGGCTTTTCCGAGGCGCTTGCGTCCCGCGCGTTTGAGCCGGACGCGCCGAACTTCACGCCGCGCATCAGCGGGATGCTGACCTTTGAGCCGGAGGATTTCTCCTACGAAATGAGCATCCTGAAAAGCGTTGACCGCGAGGGCAGCGCCTGCGCGCGCTACACCTTCCGCTATCCGGCGATCGCGGGGCTCGGGCACTTCCTGCACACCTATGTGACCGACGGAAACCCGCTGCCCACGTTTCAGGGCGAGCCGGAGCGCGTGAAGACCGCGGACGACATCGACGCGTTCACCGAAACGCTGTGGAACGCGCTCGACGAACAGAATCGCATCTCCCTGTATGTGCGTTACACGAACCTCAAAGACGGCGCCGTCAGCGAACGGATGCGCAACAAAAACCGATAAGGAGCGCAACATGAAGGAACTCGAACTCAAATACGGCTGCAACCCCAACCAGAAACCGGCGCGCATCTATATGGAGAACGGCGCCGAGCTTCCGCTGCGGGTTCTGAACGGCCGTCCCGGATACATCAACCTTTTGGACGCGCTCAACGCGTGGCAGCTCGTGAAGGAGCTGAAAGAAGCGCTGCACCTGCCCGCGGCGGCGTCCTTCAAGCACGTCTCCCCCTCCGGCGCGGCGGTCGGTCTGCCGCTGTCCGAGAAACAGAAGCGCGCCTGCTTTGTGCACGACGTCGCGGGGCTCGACGATTCGCCGCTTGCCTGCGCGTATGCGCGCGCGAGGGGCACGGACCGGCTCTGCTCGTTCGGAGACTGGGTGGCGCTGTCCGACGTATGCGACGTTACCGCGGCGAAGCTCATCAAGCGCGAGGTCAGCGACGGCATCATTGCCCCGGGCTACGCGCCGGAAGCGCTCGAACTGCTGAAAGCCAAGCGCGGCGGCAAATATACCGTCGTGGAGATCGATCCGGACTATGTGCCAGAATCGCGGGAACGCAAGCAGGTGTTCGGCATCACTTTTGAGCAGGGACACAATTTCTGCAAAATCGACCGTACGCTGTTCGAAAACATCGTGACCGAGAACCGGGATCTGCCCGAAAGCGCCGTCCGCGACATGATCGTTGCCATGATCACGCTCAAGTACACGCAGTCAAATTCCGTGTGCTATGCCGTCGACGGTCAGGCGATCGGCGTCGGCGCGGGACAGCAGTCGCGCATCCACTGCACGCGGCTTGCGGGCTCCAAGGCGGACACCTGGTTTTTGCGGCAGGCGGACAAGGTCCTTTCGCTGCCGTTCCGTCCCGATCTCGGACGCCCCGACCGCGACAACGTGATCGACGGCTATATCAATCAGAACGAAGAGGACGTGACCGCGGACGGCGTGTGGCAGCGATACTTTACGCGGCAGCCGGAACCGTTCACTGCGGAGGAACGGCGCGCGGTGCTTGACGCCGTGGACGGCGTTGCGCTGGGATCCGATGCGTTCTTCCCGTTCTCCGACAACATCGAGCGGGCGTTCCGTTCCGGCGTACGGTATGTGGCGGAGCCCGGCGGCTCGATCCGCGACGATGCGGTGATCGACTGCTGCAACCGGCACGGCATGGTACTGGCATTCACGGGCTTGCGCCTGTTCCATCATTGAGGAGGCACGTATGAAGGTTATGGTGATCGGCGGCGGCGGGCGCGAGCACGCCATCGTCAGGAAGCTCAGAGAAAACAAAGAGATTACGGAGCTGTACGCTCTGCCCGGCAACGGCGGCATGGTAAACGAAGCCGTGTGCGTGAACATCGGCGCGACCGACCTTGCGGGCATCGCCGCCTTTGCAAAGGAACGGGGCATCGATTACGCGGTCGTCACGCCCGACGATCCGCTGGTGCTCGGCGCAGTCGACCTTCTGGAGGCGCAGGGCATCCCCTGCTTCGGTCCGAACAAGGCCGCCGCGATCCTCGAGGGCAGCAAGGCGTTCGCCAAAGATTTTATGAAGCGGCATTGCATCCCGACCGCTGCGTACGAAACGTTCACCGACGCCGAAGCGGCGCTTGCCTACGTCGCGTCCTGTCCCCTGCCCACCGTCGTCAAGGCGGACGGGCTTGCGCTCGGCAAGGGCGTGGTGATCGCCGAAACGCGCGAAGAAGCGCGGCAGGCGGTGCAGGCGGCGATGTGCGAAGGCAAGTTCGGACACAGCGGCGAAACCGTGGTCATCGAATCGTTCCTGACCGGTCCAGAGGTATCGGTGCTGGCGTTTACCGACGGCAGGACCGTCGTGCCGATGGTGAGCTCGATGGACCACAAGCGCGCGCTCGACGGCGATCGCGGTCCGAACACCGGCGGCATGGGCACGGTTGCGCCGAATCCGTATTATACCGATACGATCGCCGCGCGCTGCATGGAGGAGATCTTCCTGCCGACCGTGCGCGGCATGGCGGCGGAGGGACGGCCGTTCCGCGGCTGTCTGTACTTCGGGCTGATGCTGACGGCGGACGGACCGAAGGTCATCGAATACAACTGCCGTTTCGGCGATCCGGAGACGCAGGTGGTTCTGGCGCTTCTCGAAAGCGACCTCTTTACGATCATGCGCGCCGTGACCGACGGGCGGCTCGACGAAACGGAGGTCCGCTTCTCCGCGGACGCGGCGGCCTGCGTGATCCTTGCGTCGAAGGGCTATCCGCTGTCCTACGAAAAGGGATTTGCGATCACGATGGACGAAGACGTGCGCCCGCACGTGCTCTTTGCGGGCGTCAAAGAGAAGGACGGAACGCTTGTGACAAGCGGCGGACGGGTGCTCGGCGTTGTGGGCAGAGCGGCGAATCTCAGGGATGCGCTGGCGCTTGCCTACGACCGGGCGGAACGGATCGGATTTGAAAACAGATTTTATCGCCGCGATATCGGAAAACGCGCATTGGAGGCATAATGGTTTATCGGATTTTTGTGGAAAAGAAACCGGGCTTTGCGCAGGAAGCGGAAGCCCTGCGTCGGGAGCTGACGGATTTTCTGGGCATCGCATCGCTTACGGGGCTTCGGATGCTGAACCGCTACGACGCGGAGGAGATCGGCAGGGACCTGTTCGATCAGGCGGTGCGGACCGTGTTTTCGGAGCCGCAGGTGGACGACGCCGTCGAAACGCCGGATTACAGAGGCGGGCGCGTGTTTGCCGTGGAATATCTGCCGGGACAGTTCGATCAGCGCGCGGATTCCGCCGCGCAGTGCATTCAGCTGATCTCGCAGGGCGAACGGCCGCTGATCCGTTCCGCGAAGGTTTACGTGCTGTACGGCGATCTCAGCGAGAACGACGTCCGCGAAATCAAGCGCTACGTGATCAACCCGGTCGAGGCGCGCGAAGCGTCGCTCGATCTGCCGGACACGCTGCACGTCGACTACGCCGTGCCCACCGAGGTCAAGACGCTGACCGGCTTCCGTGTGCTGAACCGCGAGGCGCTCGAAGCGTTCATCCGCGAATACGGGCTTGCCATGGACCTCGACGACATCGCGTTCTGTCAGCAGTATTTCGTCTCCGAGGGACGCGATCCGTCCATCACGGAGATCCGCATGATCGACACCTACTGGTCCGATCACTGCCGCCACACCACGTTCCTGACCGAGATCGACGGCGTACGGTTTCAGGACGCGCTGCTGCAGCAGACCTATGAGCGCTACCTCGAGACGCGGCGGGAACTGAACCGGACCAAGCCGGTGTGCCTGATGGACATCGCGACGCTCGCGGTGAAATACCTTCGCGCACACGACATGCTCGACAAGCTGGACGAGTCCGAGGAGATCAACGCCTGCACCGTCAAAATGGAGGTCGAGGCCGACGGCAAAAAAGAGCCGTGGCTGCTGCTCTTCAAAAACGAAACACACAATCACCCGACGGAGATCGAACCGTTCGGCGGCGCCGCCACCTGTATCGGCGGCGCGATCCGCGATCCCCTGTCCGGTCGTTCCTATGTCTACGGCGCGATGCGCGTGACCGGCGCTGCCGATCCCACGCGTCCCGTGAGCGAGACGATCCCCGGAAAGCTCCCGCAGCGCAAGATCGTAACCACGGCGGCGGCGGGCTATTCCTCCTACGGCAATCAGATCGGTCTGGCAACCGGTATCGTGGACGAGATCTACCATCCCGGCTATGCGGCGAAGCGCATGGAGATCGGCGCGGTCATCGCGGCGACGCCTGCGGAGAATGTGCGCCGCGAACAGCCGCTTCCCGGCGACGTCGTGATTCTTTTGGGCGGCTCGACCGGACGCGACGGCATCGGCGGCGCCACCGGCGCCAGCAAAGCGCACAACGCGCATTCGGTGGAAACCTGCGGCGCGGAGGTTCAGAAGGGCAACGCGCCGGAGGAGCGCAAGCTCCAGCGTCTGTTCCGCAACGCCGACGCCTGCCGCATGATCAAGCGCTGCAACGATTTCGGCGCGGGCGGCGTATCGGTCGCGATCGGCGAGCTCGCGGACGGGCTTTGGATCGATCTGAACGCGGTTCCCAAGAAATACGAAGGGCTGGACGGCACCGAGCTTGCCATCAGCGAATCGCAGGAGCGCATGGCGGTCGTGGTGGAAGCGAAGGACGTACCCGCCTTCCTCGCCCTTGCGCAGGCGGAGAACCTGCAGGCGTGCGCGGTCGCGAAGGTGACGGAAACGCCGCGCCTTGTGATGGAATGGAACGGCAAAAAGGTCGTTGACGTCAGCCGCGCATTCCTGAATTCCAACGGCGCGCCCAAGCACATCACCATCGAGGCGCCGCGTCCCGCGCTGCGGAACAAGCCTTTTTCCGGCGGCTTTGCGGAGAACCTGAACCGCACGGCGGCCGATCTCAACGTCTGCTCCCGCAAGGGACTGTCCGAGCGGTTCGATTCCACGATCGGCGCGGGCAGCGTGCTGATGCCGTTCGGCGGCAAACATCAGATGACGCCGGTGCAGGCGATGGTACAGAAGATTTCGATGGAGCAGAAGCACACCGACGACTGTTCGCTGATGGCGTGGGGCTACGATCCCGTGCTCACTAGCGAGAGCCCCTATCACGGCGCGTACAGCGCGGTGGTCGAATCGGTGTCCAAGCTGATCGCCACGGGCGCGAAGTTCGAGGATGTGTACCTCACCTTCCAGGAATACTTCGCAAAGCCCGGCCGCGATCCCAAGCGCTGGGGCATGCCCTTTGCGGCGCTGCTCGGCGCGTTCGCGGCGCAGATGGACCTCGGCATCGGCGCAATCGGCGGCAAGGACTCGATGAGCGGCACCTTTGAAACGCTCGACGTGCCGCCGACGCTGGTCTCGTTTGCCGTGACCGCGGATCGGGCAAGCCATATCGTATCGAACGAATTCAAACAGGCGGGACATCGCGCGGCGCTGCTCGAACCCGAATACGACGAAAACGGACTGCCGAAGCGCGAATCGCTTCTGGCGCTCTTCGACCGTGTGCACGACCTGCTGCGCACGGGCAAGGCGGTTGCGGCTTATACGCCGGAACGCGGCGGCGCTGCGGCGGCGATCATCAAGATGGCGTTCGGCAACCGTCTCGGCTTCCGGTTTGCGCCGGAGGTGCCGCTTGCCTCGCTCTTTGCGGACCGTCCCGGGCGGTTCCTGCTCGAAATGACGGACGACGAGCTGCCCGCGATCGGCATCGTGACGGACGAATTCGCGTTCACCTACGGAGCGGAGCGCGTGGACGGCGCGGCGCTGCAGGCGATCTTTGAGGACCGTCTCGAAAGCGTCTATCCGTGCAACATCGAATCGCCCGCCGAACCGGTTGAGACCTTCCGCTATGCCGCGAACACGCATGCGAAAGCGACCGTCCGTGTCGCAAAGCCGCGCGTGCTGATTCCGGTCTTCCCCGGCACCAACTGCGAATACGACAGCGCGAAAGCGGTGCGCGACGCAGGCGGCGAGCCGGTGATCCTGGTGCTCAACAACCTGAGCGCCGCCGGCATCGTGGCGTCCGCGGACCGGTTTGCCGAAGCGCTGAAGAACGCGCAGATGGTGTTCATCCCCGGCGGATTCTCCGGCGGCGACGAGCCGGACGGCAGCGGCAAGTTCATCACGGCGTTCTTCCGCAACGAGCGCATCCGCGACGGCGTGACCGATCTTCTGGACAACCGGGACGGTCTCATGTGCGGCATCTGCAACGGATTCCAGGCGCTGATCAAGCTCGGTCTGGTACCCTTCGGACGGATCATCGATCCGGACGAGAGCTTCCCCACGCTCACCTATAACCTGATCCACCGGCACCAGTCGCGCATCGTCCGCACGCGGATCGCCTCCAACAAGTCCCCGTGGCTGAGCCTCACGGAGCCCGGCGAAGTCTTCAACGTGCCGATCTCGCACGGCGAGGGGCGGTTCATCGCCGACGAGGCGCTGATCCGGAATCTCGCGGAAAACGGGCAGATCGCCACGCAGTACGTCGATCTTGACGGAAACGCGACAATGGATATCCGGTTCAATCCGAACGGCTCCATGTACGCAATCGAGGGCATCACCTCCCCCGACGGACGCGTGTTCGGCAAGATGGGACACAGCGAGCGCATCGGCGCGGGACTGTACCGCAACGTGCCCGGCAACTACGACAGCCGCATGTTCGAAGCCGCGGTACGATACTATCAATAATATCTGTAAAAAAACAGGGAGACGCCGGACGGCGTCTCCTGTTTTTCGGAGCGTGCCGAAATGCGTGAAAAACCGTGCACCGGCGGGCATGACGCCTTGACGCGCGGGGCGATTTCATATATAATAATATACAGCAATCCAATCTTTCAAGAATCGAGGTTATCCTGCTATGCGAATGACGAAAATCATCTGTACGATCGGTCCGGCGAGCGAGAATCCCGACGTTTTCCGTCAGATGTGTCAAGCCGGCATGAACGTCGCCCGTCTGAACTTCTCCCACGGCACGCACGAAGAACACCAGAAGAAGATCGACATGATCAAGGCGATCCGCGAGGAGCTCGATCTGCCGATCGCGATCATGCTGGATACGAAGGGACCGGAATACCGCATCAAGACGTTCCGGGACGGCAAAATCACCCTGCGCGACGGCGACGACTTCACCTTTACGACGCGCGACGTGATCGGCGACGAGCACATCGTTTCCGTAAGCTACGCGGGGCTCGTGAACGACCTCTCCGTCGGCGACCGCATCCTCGTCAACAACGGGCTTGTGATCTTTGAAGTCGCCTCCATCGAGGGCACCGAGGCGCACTGCCGCGTCATCATCGGCGGCGTTCTCTCCGACCGCAAGAGCATGAGCTTTCCCGGAAAGGTCCTGCGCCAGAAATACCTCAGCGAACAGGACAAGGAGGACCTGCTGTTCGGCATCCGGAACGAGGTCGATTTCGTGGCGGCGTCCTTCGTCTCCTGCAAGCAGGATCTTCTGGACCTCAAGGGATTTTTGCACGAGCACGGCGGCGACAACATCGACGTCATCGCAAAGATCGAGAACCGTTCCGGCGTCGACAACATCGACGAAATCTGCTCCGTCTGCGAGGGCGTCATGGTCGCGCGCGGCGATCTCGGCGTCGAGGTTCCGTTTACCGAGCTGCCCGCGATCCAGAAGCACCTGATTACCAAGTGCCGCATGCTCGGCAAGCGCGTCATCACGGCGACCGAAATGCTGGAAAGCATGATCAACAACCCGCGCCCGACGCGCGCCGAGATCAGCGACGTCGCGAACGCGGTCTACGACGGCACCAGCGCCATCATGCTTTCGGGCGAATCCGCCGCCGGCAAATACCCGGTGCTGGCGGTGCGCACGATGAGCGAGATCGCCGAGGAAACCGAACGGCACATCGATTACATCGAGCAGTTTGAAGCGCAGAAATTCACGATCCACAACCGTGTCGACGCGATATCGCACGCCGCCTGCACGATGGCGATCGACCTCAACGCCAGCGCGATCGTCGTCACCTCGCTGAGCGGACTCACGGTGCGCATGGTTTCGCGCTTCCGCGCGCCGATCACGATCCTCGGTCTTGCGACGAACAAGAGCGCGTGGTACAAGCTTGCGCTCTCCTGGGGCGTCATTCCGCATCTGACCGAGCAGTTCCCGAGCATGGAGGTGCTGAACTTCTACGCGCTGCGCGCCGCGAAGGACCGGCTTTCTCTGAAGCCGGGCGATACCGTCGTCATGACCGGCGGCAACACGAGCGGCGAAAGCGGCAACACGAACGTGCTCCGCATCGAAACGGTCGCAAAATAATCGATTAAAATGCTGTGCAGGCTGCCAAGAATGGAGGCAGAATTTGTGATTTCACGAAGGAGCTATACTGACGTATGCGACCGAGTGAAAACACGGATAGTTTGCAGCGAAATATCAATCAAAGGAAGGGCTTTCGAGCCCTTCTTTCATACAAGTGTTTCTTTGCTTTTGTTCGCCGCAAACGGTCTGCCCCATTATGGACAGCCTAAAAGCCCGATCCGGTCCGGATCGGGCTTACTGTTTTTTCGTGTTTACTGTGTTTTTGCTTCCGGCACGACGTCCACGCGCAGGTTGCGGATCATGTCGAGCAGATCGGTGTCCGGCGAGAGCCATTCCTCCGCGCGGCTGTACGGCACGATGACCGGCATGCGGTCGTGAATCTCTCTGATTTCCGGGTGCGCGCTCTGCGTCAGAATCGAGCAGCACGGCAGCCTGTGCGTGTCCGAGGTTCGGATATAGAGTCCGGCAAGATAGAGCGGTTCGCGGTTCTCCGCATAGAATGCGTACTTTTCCCTGCGCTTTGCGTCGAGCTTCTTCCATTCGTAATAGCACGACGCCGGAATCAGGCACCGGCGCTCGTCGATGCTCGTGACGAACAGCTGCTTATCGAGCACCGTCTCGCTGCGCGTGTTGAACACCGGCATGCCCTTGGTCGGATGGCGGAAGCCCCACTGCATCGGAAACGCGCCGATGCGGCGGTTCAGCGACGACGGCGCGATCACCGGCGCGATATCGAACGGACGGATCTCCCCCGACGTCTTGATCGGCGCATCGATGCGCGCGGCAATGCGGACCGCCTCGGCGATCTGTTCTTGGAGCCGTTCATCCCGTATATCGTCATCGATGCAGTATCGTCCGCACATGGTTCCGTTCTCCTTCCGTATCATTATATACGAAATGTGCGGCGTTGGCAAGAGCGCATCCCGTCGAAAGCGGGCAAAGGAGAACCCGGTATTTCCGCTTGCGCAGCATATCGCAAACCGTGCCGTCAATCCGCAACTTTATAGGGTTCTCCGTCGATCAGAACGGTGGTTTCGTCCGCCCATTCGACGACGAGTTTGTTTGCCTTGCCCCAACCGGTTGTATAGATGCATCTCCATGCGGGCTCCAGATCGCAAAGCACGAGATGGACCGTATCGGACGACTTCTTTACCTCCACGAGGGTCGCGCCGCCGGTCGCGCCGTAATCGCCATCCACAACGCACGCGATGTATGCACCGTTTGGCGAGGGAATGCTGCGAACGATCGTATTGGCGCCGAGCGAGAAGAACACTGCGAAGAACAGCAGGATCAGCGTAATCGCTCCGGCAAGAAAGCCCGAAAGCCCCGTCACGACCGCGGAAGCGATGCGCAGCGCGCGCGGTCGGACATAGCGGACGAGCACGATCACAATGACGCCGGCGGGCAGAACAAGCAGCGGAATCAGATAGAGGCAGGAAGCAAACACATCGTTCCAGATCATCAGAAACACGTTCAGAAGATACAGGATCCCGCCGCAGATTCCCGCAAACACGCCTGCGCCGTGCGTTCCCGCCTGCCGGTTTTGCGGACGGAACAGCACCCAGCACCACGATAACGGCAGCAATACCAAAAACAGCGCCAGAGCAATCTGCCACGGACGGAACACGATCTCGTACGGCAGCCGATCCGCCGCCTTTTGCACATCCAGAACGATCAGCAGGATCGGATACGGCAGATATGTCAGCGCAAGCATTCCGATCGCGACAGTGTTTTGTTTTTTCATACGGCGACCTCCTGTCTTCTTGAGATGCATTCTATCACCGGAATAACCGATTGTCAATATATATTTATCGTTTCTCAATAATTTGCGGCGGATCGCGGCGCGAGGCGGCGTACAGGCGCGTCACGTTTTACCGCCGTTGTTTTCGTGCCGCGCAAGCGGCTGCCGCTTTGATGTTTTTTAAGAAAAATTCGAACGGAACGCGATTTTCGATGTTTACAAAACCGCGTTTCTCTGTTAATCTATATTATAGGTATACACATGCGCATACTGCGCTTTTTTGTTCACGGAAAAGGCGCAGGCGCAAGCAAAGATACTTGATAAGGGGGGATTCAATCGTGAAAGACACGTTCCGCGGCGGCGTGCACCCGAAGGACAAGAAAGAGCTCAGTCGGGAAGCGGCGCTGCGCGTCTTTGACGCAAAGGGCGAAATGGTATTTCCGCTTGCACAGCACATCGGAAAACCGGCGAAGGCGGTCGTGCAGAAGGGCGACGCCGTGCTGGTCGGCGACGTGCTTGCGGAAGCGGACGGATTCGTATCCGCAAACGTCATCTGTTCCTGCTCCGGCACGGTCAAGGCGGTGGAAAAGCGCCGCACGATCTCCGGCGCGATGCAGGAATGCGTGGTGGTGACCAACGACGGCAGCTACACCGAGAACGGCCGGTTCGGCACGCGTGAGGACATCTCCGCAATCACCAACGAGGAGATCCTGAAGCGCGTCAAGGACGCGGGCATCATCGGTCTCGGCGGCGCGGGCTTCCCGACGCACGTCAAGCTGGCGCCCAAATCGCCGCTCGGCGTCAAGTACCTGATCGCCAACGGCGCGGAGTGCGAACCGTATCTCACCTGCAACGATCAATTGATGCGCGGCAGCGCGAAGGAGATCGTCGAGGGCATGGAAATCGTTCTCCGTCTGTTCCCGAACGCGCAGGGCGTGATCGCGATCGAGCAGAACAAGCACGAAGCGATCGCCGCCATGGAAAAGGCGGTCAAGGGACACAGCCGTATCCGCGTGCTCTCTCTGCGCACCAAGTACCCGCAGGGCGGGGAGCGCAGTCTGATCCGCGTCATCGCCGGCATCGATTATCCGATCACCAAACTTCCGGCGGACGTCGGCTGCATCGTCGATAACGTCGGCACGATCTACGCGATCGGCCGCGCGGTCATCTATCGCGAACCGCTGTTCCGGCACGTCATGACGGTGACCGGCGAGGCGATCAAGGAACCGTCGAACTTCATCGCGCGCGACGGCACGAGCTTTCAAGAACTCATCGAAGCCGCGGGCGGCATCAAGGACGGCGTGACCGTCAAGAAGATCATCTCCGGCGGTCCGATGATGGGCATTGCGGTCGGTTCGATCGACATCCCGATCACCAAGACGACCAACGGCATTACGGTGCTTGCCGAGGACGGCGTGGAGCTTGCCGAAAAGAAGATGACGGCATGCCTGCACTGCGGACGCTGCACCACGGTCTGCCCGAACGGGCTGATGCCGCAGATGATGGCGGACGCAGTCGAAGTCGGAGACTTTGAGCGCTATGAGAAAAAGCTCTACGGTCTCGACTGCATCTCGTGCGGATCCTGTACCTATATCTGTCCGGCGAAGCGTCCGCTGACCCAGACGTTCAAGCAAACCAAGGCGGAAATCATGGCGCGCAAGCGTGCGGCGCAGGCAGGAGGAAAGAAATGATCGAAAAGTTGAATCTTTCCGCCGGTCCGCACATTCGCGACCGCTGGACGACGCCGTTCATCATGCTGATCGTGCTGCTCTCGCTTGTGCCCGCAGCCGTCGTCGGCGTATGCGTGCACGGTCTGCACGCGCTGTGGATCATCCTTGCGGCGATCGGCGCGGCGGTTCTGACCGAGCTTCTGTTCTGCCTCGTGACCAGGCGCCGCATCTCCATCTGGGACGGCAGCGCCGCGGTCACGGGCATGCTGCTTGCCCTGTCCCTCTCCCCCAGCACGCCGATCGCGCTGCCGATCATCGGTTCGGTGTTCGCGATTCTGGTCGTCAAGTGCTGCTTCGGGGGCCTCGGCAAGAACTTCATCAACCCGGCGCTTGCCGCGCGCTGCTTCCTTCTGATCTCGTTCGGCAACGCCATGACCGTCTTCCCGAAGCTCGACGGCGTTTCATCCGCAACGCCCGTGGCGGAGCTCATGGCAGGCAAGACGATCAACATCACCTCGATGTTCCTCGGCACCGCGAACGGCGTCATCGGCGCTTCGGTGCTGGCGCTGCTGGTCGGCGGTCTGATCCTGTGGGGACTTGACATCATCCACGGCGAAATCTGCTTCTCGGTCCTCGCGAGCTTTACGCTCGTGATGGGACTGTTCGGCGGACACGGCTTCGACATCAAGTTCCTGCTCGCGCATCTGTGCGGCGGCGGCGTGGTCATGGGCGCGTTCTTCATGGCGACCGACTACACCACCTCGCCGGTGAGCCGTCTCGGACAGTTCATCTACGGCTGTCTGATCGGCGTGCTCGGCGCGCTGTTCCGCTGTTTCGGACACGCTGCCGACTCGTTCAGCTATTCGATCATCATCGCGAACCTCTTTACGCCGCTGATCGACATGTACATCGTGCAGAAGCCCTATGCGTATCGCAAGAGCGCGATCGCGAGAGCGAACGGCGAACAGAAGCTCCCGATCTGGCAGCGCATTCCGAAGCCCGTCATCGCTCTGACGCTGATCACCCTGCTCGCGGGCGTGGCGCTCTCCGGCGTGTTCACCATGACGAAGGACACGATCGAAGCGAGTAAGGCCGCGGCGCAGCGCGCGTCGTTCAAGGTCGTTCTGCCCGACGCCGACGCAGACGATCCGTTCGTTCCGATGGAAGCGCCTGCTGGCGTTTACGGCGACGGCGCATATCGCAAGACCGTGATCAACGAAGTCTACAAGGGCGTCGATCAGAGCGGCAATACCGTCGGCTACGTCTTTGTCATCACGAACTCGAACGGCTATTCCGGCGACATCAAGCTGTCGCTCGGCGTCAAAGCGAACGGCACGGTCTGCGGCATCGCATTCACCGAGCTGAACGAGACGCCCGGCAAGGGCTCGCTCGCCGCGGAACCGGCGTTCAAGGATCAGTTCAACAACCGCGTTGCGGATGCGTTCGAGCTGAACGGCAACAACCCCAACGGCATCGACGCGATCACCGGCGCGACCATCACGTCGAACGCGGTGCTCGATGCGATCAACGCAGGTCTCAACTACTTCAACACCGTGATTAAGGGAGGGAACTGAGATGAATAAATATCTGGAACGGCTGTACAACGGCCTCATCAAAGAAAACCCGACCCTCGTGCTGATGCTCGGCATGTGCCCGACGCTGGCGGTTTCGACCGCGGCGATCAACGGCGTCGGCATGGGCCTTTCGACCACCGCGGTGTTGATTCTGTCCAACTTCGTGATCTCCGTGCTGCGCAGGGTGATCCCGAACGAGGTCCGGCTTCCCGCCTACATCGTCATCGTCGCCTCGCTGGTGACCGTGACGGAGCTGCTGATCGAAGCGTATCTGCCCTCGATCTATGAGGCGCTCGGCATCTACATTCCGCTGATCGTCGTAAACTGCATCATCCTCGGCCGTGCGGAAGCGTACGCGAACAAGAACACGCCCGGTCTCGCGGTCATGGACGGCATCGGCATGGGACTCGGCTTTACGGTCGCGCTGACGCTCGCAGGTCTCGTCAGAGAGCTGCTCGGCGCCGGAACCGCATTCGGCTATACGGTATTCCCGAAGGAATACGCGGTCGGCATCCTGATTCAGCCGCCGGGAGCGTTCCTGGTCATCGCGCTGTTCATCATCATCATGAACGCGATCGGCATCAAGACGCGTCAGCGTCAGCTCGTCGAGAGCGACGGCTGCGACGGCTGCTGTGCAACCTGCGCCATGCGCTGTGAGGACGCAAAGGAGGAAGAGAAATGAAGAGCCTGATTTTGATCATGATCAGCGGCGCGCTGATCAACAACGTGGTTTTGAACCAGTTCCTCGGCATCTGCTCGTTCCTCGGCGTGTCCAAGCAAATGAAGGCTTCCGCATCTTTGGGCGGCGCCGTCATCTTCGTCATGACGATCGCTTCCGCAGTGGCGAGCCTGCTGTACAACTACGTGCTCGCGCCGTTCGGACTGGACTTCATGAAGACGATTGTCTTCATCCTGGTCATTGCGGCGCTCGTGCAGATCGTGGAGATGTTCCTCAAAAAGAAATCTCCGGCGGTCTATCAGGCGCTCGGCATCTATCTGCCGCTGATCACCACCAACTGCGCGGTGCTGGGCATCGCGCTGACCAACGTGCAGAACGAGTACAACTTCATCCAGAGCGTGCTCGCGGGCTTCGGCACCGCGGTGGGCTTTACGCTTGCGATCGTTCTGCTTGCCGGCATCCGCTCGCGCATCCATGAAGAGGATCTCCCCCGTCCCGTGCGCGGCGCACCGATCGTCCTGATCTCCGCGGCGCTCATGTCGATTGCGTTCATGGGCTTCTCGGGGCTTTCATTCTGACGGAGGTGTGTTATGAATACCATTCTGATTACCACCATCGTCATCACCGTGATCGGCATCATCGTCGGCGCGGGCCTCGTCTTTACCGGCAAGAAGTTCTTCGTGCCGGTCGATGAGCGCGAAGCCGCCGTACGCGAATGCCTGCCGGGCAACAACTGCGGTGCCTGCGGCTACGCGGGCTGCGACGCCATGGCGGCGGCGATCGTCTCGGGCGAAGCGCCGGTCAACGGCTGTCCCGTCGGCGGCGCGCCGGTTGCCGCAAAGATCGGCGGCATTATGGGTACGGATGCGGAGGCGCTCGAGCGCAAGGTTGCGTTCGTCCGCTGCAAGGGCACCTGCGAAGCGTGCAGGCAGCAGGGCAACTACGTCGGCATCAACGACTGCCGTTCGGCGGCGCTCGCCGGCATCAACTTGAAGGACTGCGACTACGGCTGCATGGGACTCGGCTCCTGCGTGACGGTCTGCCCGCAGCATGCGATCCGGCTCGTCGACGGCGTTGCGGTCGTGAATCCGAACCTGTGCGTCGCCTGCGGCCTGTGCGTCAAGACCTGTCCGAAGGGACTCATCGAGCTCGTGCCGGAAAGCAAGCACGTGCGCGTACAATGCATGAACCGCGACAAGGGACCGCTCGTGAAGAAGGTCTGCTCCGCAGGCTGCATCGGCTGCTCGCTGTGCACGCGCCAGTGCGCGTTTGACGCGATCCACATGGACGGCAGCCTTGCGAAGGTCACATACGAGAACTGCACGCAGTGCGGCAAGTGCGCCGAGAAGTGCCCCGCGCACGTCATCACCCTGCCGTGTCCGGTCCCGGCGGCCGCCGCGGAAAAGCCGGAAGAAGCAACGGAGGCATAAGCTATGGAAAAACGAAATCAAGCTGCAAAACTGATTATCGGAACCGTGGTTATCATCATCGCGGTGCTGTTCCTTGCGGGCATCGTCGCCGGTCACGACCTCAAGTATAAGGCCGCTCCGCTCTCGCGCGAGGATATCGCGTACAAGCAGGTCGAAGCGCCGCAGGCTTCCGGTTACGACGGCACGATTCAGGCGGCCGACTGGGCGGCGCTCTATCCGGATATCGTCTTCTCGATGGGCGCGAACAAGGACAACAGTGACGTCGTGGACTACCTGAAGCTCGATCCGTACCTTGTGGAGATCTACGAGGACTACGGCTTTGCAAAGGACTACGGCAGCGCGCGCGGTCACGCATACACGCTCGAGGACGTCAACAAGACCGAGCGTCCGCACAAGACGGCAAACTGCCTGACCTGCAAGACGCCGAACCTGACGAAGAAGGTACAGGACGAGGGCAAGTCCGTGTATTCGATGTCGTTTGAAGACGTCTATGCGGAGATCACGCAGAACGGCGGCGAAACCGTGAGCTGCTACACCTGCCACGGCAACAACGTCGGCAACGCGACGGAAGCAAGGGCGAACCTGACGGTCACGCACGGCTATATCACCGAAGCGCTGGGCGACAACATCGATTCGATCGATCCCGGCATCCTCGCCTGCGGACAGTGCCATATCGAGTACTACTTCAATCCCGAGGACAAGGCGACCACGATGCCGCATTCCTCGATCGAAACGATGACGCCCGAAGCGACCTACGACTATTTCACCGAGATCGGCTTCTCGGACTGGACGCAGAAGAGCACCGGCGCAAATATGCTGAAGGTACAGCATCCTGAGATGGAGACCGTTCTTTTGGGCAAGCACGGCAAGTTCCTCAACTGTGCGGACTGCCATATGCCGGTCCTGGAGAACACCAAGACGCAGACCGTCTATCACAGCCACAAGCTCGTGAGCCCGCTTGAGGACAAGACGCTGCTTCAGACCTGTCTCCGGTGCCACACGAACATGAAGACCGCCGATGAGATGATCACGTTCGTCAAAAACATCCAGACGCGCATCACCGACGAGGAAACCCGCATCGGCAACAAGCTCATGGAATTCAAGCGGGCGCTTGCAAAAGCGAACCAGAGCGGCACGATGGACGAAGAACAGCTCAACGAAATCCGCGAGCTCTACCGCAAGGCGCAGTGGTTCTTCGATTACTGCTACGTCGAGAACTCCGAAGGCGCGCACAACTCCGATCTGTCGATGCGCTGCCTCTCCACGGCGGAACAGCTGATCAAGCAGGGCATGGCGCTGCTGACGCCCGCCGAATAATCCCCCGATCGACACATGCGGCAAGGGATTTCGGATTCCTTGCCGCATTCTTTACAGAGACATGGAGATTCTGAAGAAAATCTACCGTTTCATCGCGTCGATGAAGTTTGCGATCATCCTGCTGATCGTGGTTGCGCTTGCGTGCATGGTCGGCAGTTTCGTCCCGCAGGGCGAGATGTTCGACATCTATCGCGACGCGTACAGCGAACGGACCGCGGCGTTCATCCTCGCGTTTCATCTCGACGACGTGTTCCACAGCTGGTGGTTCCTCGCATTGACGGGACTGCTTTGCCTTTCCGTGCTGCTCTGCAACATCACCCGCGTCGGCGCGCTGATCCGCGAAACGAAGAACGCGGCTTCGCCGGAGCATGCGCAGAAAAGCACGTCGCAGGTCGTTGCCGAACACGTCGCCGATCCGGAATCCGTGTTCCGGCGTCTGCGCTATCCGCACCCGGTCAGAACGACCGTCGACGGCAAAGAACTGCTGTTCGCATACCGCAACCGGCTCGGCTTCTGGGGCGCGTGGATCTGCCACATCGGAATCATCCTGATCGTTCTGGGCTATGCGCTCGGACAGATGACGCTGTTCTCCGCGACCGTCTACGGCACGCCCGGACAGACGAAACCGATCGAGGGCACGAACCTTTCGGTCACGATCGACGGGTTCCGCGTCGAACGAAACGAGACCGGCTTTGTCGAGCAGTACGTTTCCGCGCTGACCGTGACCGACGCAGATACCGGCAAAACGCAGAGCGGCACCGCAAGCGTCAACCATCCGGCGGTGCTCGACGGCATGAAATTCTATCAGACCTCGACCGGCTATGCGGCGCGCGTCACGATCGCCGAAGACGGCGTGCAGTTTGAGAGCGCCGACCTGTGCGTCGGCGAGGAGCTGACGATCTCCTTCCTGCCGGGGCTGTCGCTGTACCTCAACGACTACGAGCCGGATCATAACGGTTCGCCCGCCTACCATGTCCTGTTCTTCCTTCAGGGACAGCATATGGAAACCGGCAAAAACTACTTCGCGCCCGGCGGCGTCATCGAGCTCGGTTCGTACACGATCACCTTCTCCGAGCCGCTCGACTATACACTGCTGCGCGTGAAGAAGGATTCGTTCGCGTGGCTTGTGCTGATCGGCGCGGTGCTGACGACGCTTGGGCTGTTCTTTGCGCTCTATGTCGTGCCCGAGACCGTCTGGGCGGTGCGCGAGGAAGACGGCGCATGGACGCTGAACGGCAAAAGCCGCAAGCTCGCCCCGCTGTTCTCGGAGCAGTTCGAAAGAGCCGTGAACGGACGAAAGGAGGCGAAGGAATGATGCGCGCGGAAAGCATTCTGTTTCTGATCACGCTGATCGCCTACGGCGTCGTGACGGCGCTGTACTTCCTGTATATCGCGGTCAAAAAGCCGCTCCTTTCGAAGCTCGCGATCCGTGTGCAGCTTGCCGCGTTCGCGGTGCACACGGCGGCGATCGTGCTGCGCGGCATCCTGATGGGCAGGCTGCCGATGGCGAACCAGTATGAGTTCTCCACCGCGTTCGCCTGGGCGCTGTGCCTCGTGAGCCTGATCTTTATTCACAAGTTCCGCTTCCCCGTGCTCGGCGCGTTCGCCTCGCCGGTGACGCTGCTGCTGGCGCTGTACGCGGGATCGCAAAAGCTCAACGAGCTGAACGTCATCGCGGCAAACGGCGTGGACAGCATCCGCAACCTGATGCCGGCGCTCAGAAGCAGCTGGCTCGGCATCCACGTATCGACGGTCATCATTGCATACGGCGCGTTCGGCGTGTCGTTCGTGCTGTCGATCATGTTCCTGCTGCGCGACCGGATGCGCGAAAACGGCTTCTGGGACGCGCACATCCCGAAAAAGGAAGCGCTCGACGTCATCAGCTACCGCAGCGTATCGCTCGGCATGATGTTTCTGACGGTCACGATCAACATCGGCGGCATCTGGGCGGAGAACGCATGGGGCAGCTACTGGAGCTGGGATCCGAAGGAGACCTGGGCGCTCGTGACGTGGGTGATCTACCTCGTCTATCTGCACCTGCGCATCCGGAAGGGCTGGAACGGCAAGGCGGCGGCGATCTTCTGCGCGGTCGGCTTCCTCTGTGTGCTGTTCACCTACATCGGCGTCAACACGCTGCTGCCCGGATTGCACAGTTACAAATAATATGCGCATAAAAATGCGGCCGCGGGCTTGACGCTTGCGGCCTTTTTTGATATGATAAAAGTTGCAAAAAGCGATCAGGAGGAGCCAACGACATGTCGATTCAAATGCGGGAATACCCGAACCCCAGCAACAGCAATCTGCCTCTGCGTGTGGCAAAGGGACACTTTGCAACGAGTCACAGCCATATCAACTATTATGTGGATCTCACGATGACCAAGTATTGTCTGCCCGAAGCGCGCGAAGCGGCGATTCAGCTTGCCGCGCGGTTCAAGGGGACCACGATCGTGGACACGATCCTCTGTCTCGACGGCACCGAGGTCATCGGCGCGTGCATGGCGAGCGAGCTCAGTAAGGTCAGCTTCACGAGCATCAACGCGAGCCGCCCGATCTGCGTGCTGACGCCGGAACACACGACCGGCAGCCAGCTGATCTTCCGCGACAACACGGCTCCGATGATCAAGGACAAGCACGTTCAGGTCCTTGCGGCGTCCGTCTCCACCGGCTACACCGTGCTCGGCGCAACCGAGGCGATCCGCTATTACGGCGGCGACACGGTCGGCATCTGCTCGATCATCGCCAACATGGAGGAATGCGGCGGCTATCCCGTCACGTCCATCTTCGATACCGAGCATCTGTGGCCGGACTATCAGAGCAGTCCTTCGCACGAGTGTCCGCTGTGCAAGAAAGGCGTCAAGCTGGACGCCATGGTCAACACCTACGGCTTCTCAAGCTTCTGAGGAACATAACACCCGTTTTCCGGGCGTTTTTATCTATCACAAACAAGGAGGTACCCCCATGGAAATGAAGTTCTACCGCTGCGAAACCTGCGGACAGATCATCGCAATCGTCAAGAAAACCCCCGTCCCCGTCATGTGCTGCGGCAAGCCGATGAAGGAGATCATCCCCGGCACCACCGACGCATCCGTTGAAAAGCATGTGCCCGTCGTCGAAATCGTCGGCGACTGCGTCAAGGTCAAGGTCGGCTCGGTCGCGCATCCGATGCTCCCCGAGCACTACATCGAATGGGTTTCGCTGCAGACGAAGTTCGGCAATCAAAGAAAGGCGCTCGAGCCCGGTCAGGCGCCCGAGGTCTGCTTCCGTCTCTGCGAAGGCGACGAGGTCGAAGCCGTCTATGCCTACTGCAACCTGCACAGCCTCTGGAAGGCTTGAGGAGACGTCATGAGCAAGTATACCGGAACGAAAACCGAACAGAACCTGCTCGCCGCATTTGCGGGCGAATCGCAGGCGCGCAACAAGTACACCTACTTCGCGTCCAAGGCGAAGAAGGACGGCTATGAGCAGATTGCCGCGCTGTTTCTGAAGACCGCGGACAACGAAAAGGAACACGCGAAGCTCTGGTTCAAGGAGTTAGAGGGCATCGGCAGCACCGCCGAAAACCTCAAGGCGGCCGCGGACGGCGAAAACTACGAGTGGACCGACATGTACGAGGGCTTTGCAAAGACCGCCGAGGAGGAAGGATTCGAAGATCTCGCAAAGAAGTTCCGTTTGGTCGCCGCGATCGAAAAGCACCACGAGGAACGCTATCGCGCACTGCTTAAAAACGTCGAGACCGCGCAGGTCTTTGAAAAGAGCGAAGTCAAGGTCTGGGAATGCCGCAACTGCGGGCACATCGTGATCGGCGAAAAAGCGCCGGACATCTGCCCCACCTGCGCGCATCCGCAGTCGTACTTCGAGGTCAACTGCGAAAACTACTAACGCTTCGCTTTCGACGAAAACAGGTTTTCGTCGAGTTCTTCACCGTCTGCCTATCGCCTTCGGCGACCGGGCGGCAGCCGCTGCAAGGAATCAGAACAGCCGCGCATGTCGCCGGATCCGACAGATTATGACAGCCCGATTCCCCCTGTTGTCACGGAACAGGGGGTTTTTGAACAATCGAACGCATATTCTTCGCAACATGACACAGGACGAACGTCGAATCCGGCTGATTCGGGCGCTGCTCGAAGAACAGAAGTATCAGGGCGTGACGGTCCCGCAGGACGCCGACGGGCAGAAGCGGCTTTTGCGGGGACTTCTGAACGTGCGCCCGCCGATGCCCGCAAGCGATGCGTTTCTGGCGCTGCAGGACGCATACCTGCAGGAAGCGACGCGGGAAAAGGGCGTGACGGCGCTTTCCGATCTTTCGCCGGTGCGCGCGCACCGGTATCTTTGGCGCGGAGACATCACGACGCTCAAGGTCGATGCGATCGTCAACGCCGCAAATTCTCAGCTGCTGGGCTGTTTTTCGCCGAATCACGGCTGCATCGACAACGCGATCCACACCTTTGCGGGCGTTGAGCTGCGGCTCAGATGCCATGAGATCATGCAAGAGCAGGGACACAGCGAACAAACCGGCACGGCGAAGCTCACGCCGGGCTACAATCTGCCCGCAAGGTACGTGCTGCACACGGTCGGACCGATCGTTTTCGGTCCGCTGACCGAACGGCACGAAGAACAGCTTGCGTCGTGCTATCGAAGCTGTCTCGCTCTCGCAAGGGAAAACGGTTTGCGCAGCGTCGCGTTCTGCTGCATCTCGACCGGCGTGTTCTGCTTCCCGAACCGCCGCGCCGCCGAGATCGCGATCGAAACCGTCGACGCCTGCGCGGGCGACACGGACGTGGTTTTCAACGTATGGAAGGAGCAGGATCATGCAATTTACAGAAGTCTCCTCTGAACTCGCCGCGCTGCTCAAAACGAAGATCGCGGACGCCGACGCGATCCTGATCGGCGCGGGCGCGGGGCTTTCGACCGCCGCGGGTTTTACGTACGACGGCGAACGCTTTCAGAAATACTTTTCGGACTTCATCGAAAAATACCACTTCCGCGACATGTACTCCGGCGGGTTCTATCCGTTTGCGACGCAGGAGGAACGGTGGGCGTACTGGAGCCGCTATATCTTCATCAACCGCTACATGGACACGCCGAAGCCGCTGTACCGGACGCTGCTGCAGCTTGTGAAGGACAAGGAGTATTTCGTGCTGACGACGAACGTCGACCACTGCTTCCAGAAAGCGGGCATCGACAAAAAGCGGCTGTTCTATACGCAGGGCGATTTCGGGCTCTGGCAGTGCTCCGTCCCCTGCCACCGCCGCACCTATGACAACGAGGACGTCGTTCTGAAGATGGTCGAGCAGCAGAAGGATATGCGCATCCCGTCGGAGCTCGTCCCGTTCTGTCCAAAATGCGGCGCGCCGATGCGGATGAACCTCCGAAACGACAACACCTTTGTCGAGGACTACGGCTGGCACGAAGCGGCGTCGCGCTATGTGGATTTCGCGGACGCGCACAAGGACGAACGGCTGCTGCTCCTCGAACTCGGCGTCGGCGCAAACACGCCCGCGATCATCAAGTATCCGTTCTGGCGGCTGACCTACCGGCATCCGAACACGACCTATGTGTGCATCAACTTCGGCGAGGCGGAATGTCCGAAAGAGATCGAGGACCGCGCGATTCTCGTCAATGCCGATCTTGCGGAGGTTCTGGAAGCGCTGTAACAACGAAACTACAAAAACGAGCCGTTAAGAAACTCGAAAGAGGATCTTAACGGCTTCTCTTTATTTGCGAATCGGAAGAACGAGGGATGTAACGGCGTGAAGTTTTGTGCGAATGAATATAGTACCCCTTACCCCAGGACTTGCTTGATTCCT
>JAFRRO010000055.1 GCA_017428025.1 Clostridia bacterium | reverse complement strand
TGAATTGACTTGGCTTGTTTGTTGATGCACTATATAGTTTTCAAGGTGCTTTCGCTGCCGTTTTCCGCGACAGCTTTTGTAGTATATCGCAACTCCTTCGCTTTGTCAACACCTTTTTTTCAACTTTTTGAACTTTTTTTCAATCCGTTTTTTCAAGGTCCTGTCCTCGTTCTCGCCGCGAACGTCGCCTATATTACTCCTCTATCCTCCCCTTGTCAAGACCCTTTTTGACATTTTTCACAATATATTTTAGCAGGCATAAAAAATAGGAAGCGGATATCGATCCGCTTCCCTATCCTCGTTACTCCTATTCAATATAGCCGAAGTAAAACTCGTTGTTGTATTCAGCCCAGTATGCATTGAATATTACAAGTTCATTCCCCTCTTCATCCGTCAGCGTCAATTTTGTGCCGTCGCTATTCTTCTCTGCGGTTGCCTTTGTAATTTGCATCAAACAATCGCCGTGAGACCAGGTCGCTTCAAGAAAGAAATCATACCATGAATCTATATTCTTCCATCCGGTTTTTACATTGATGCCGGCCGTATCGAACGCATCCTGCATCATTTGTTTCTCATCTTCAACGTTTCTTGACTGCATATAACCCGAGATGCTGCCGTATTCCGCTTGCTTCGACTGAATTTGATCCTGTCTTTGTTTGATCTCCTGCCATTTTTTTGGAAGCGGATCCCCTTCATTGCATAAATAGAATTCATAAACTCCTACCGGAATCGAATTTGTTTCGATCCGGAATGTTTCACCGACAGCTATCCTTTTTGTTGTGTCCTTTCCTTCTCTGTTTACATAAGATATCTCGCAGCCATTCTGCTTCCATTCCGCACGAAATCCTCCCCATGCGTCTATCAGATTGCCTTCGCTTCTCTGTCTGACAGAAATGCCGCCATTCTCTAAAATTACCAACGTATCTCCCTTTGGTTCGCATCCTAAAACAAGGATCGACAACAAAAACACGATAAATAATCTTGCAATTGTTTTCTTCATTCTGTCCCATCCCCCCGCTCTGAAATTGCCGTGTTATATACACCTTTACTAAATAGACAATTCCCGATGCAAAAATGTTACATGATTATTATGAATAATTATAACAGATCGGAAGCGCCATGCGATGCTTCCGATCCGAATCGTTTCTTATTAAGAGATCATGTCGCCCTGGTGCGCGATCAGCGTGGCGTCGTAGACGCCGTCGACGCGCAGGAACTTGTCGACAAAACCGGTCTCGCTGGACTTGACGCGAAGCTCAACCGCAAGCTCGATGCCCTCGCGCTGGACGGTCTTGGACTTGACGCGCGCATACGGAATCTGTGCGACCATGGACTTGATCTGCTTTGCCGCGCGCTCCTCATAGTGGAGAATCAGCAGGTACGGCAGGGACGCCTTCTTCTTGGACGAGGCGAGCACGAGCATGAAGATGCCGATCATGACCGCGCCGATGATCGCCGCAAGGATGAATCCGGCGCCGAGCGCAATGCCCTCGCCGATTGCCCAGAACATGAATACCGTGTCGATCGGATCCTTGATCGCGGTACGAAAACGCACGATGGACAGTGCGCCGACCATGCCGAGGGACAGCTTCAGGTTGTTCGACATGAACAGAATGACCATCGAGGTGATCATGGTGAGCATGACGAGGCTCATGTTGAACGTCTTGGAATAGATGACGCCGGAGAAGGTCAGACGGTAGATGAGATACACGAACAGACCGACGAGGAACGCCAGAACGATGGTCAGGATCAGCGACGGCACCTGGTTGGTTTCGAAGTTGAATACTTCCTTGAGAGAGCTGAGAAACGAACTCATATTATCCTCCAATCAATTACTTTTTGATTCCTTTTGATATGTCAACAGTCATACTGTCTGCAAAAGAGGTACTTGCTTGCCGCCGTATGGATCGAGGACGGCAGTTGGATCAGCGACGCGATGTACGGATCGAGGTATGCGTTGTACTTGACCTCGAGCACGCACTGCCCCATCATCTCGGTTGCGGGATAGGTGATCGCGTGCGCATTGAACAGTTCTTTGGAAAAATAGCCGGTGCGGATGTTGCGGTCGAGCGTGATGCGCACATCCTCCAAAGGGAACACGAACGGCTGCCGGTAATAATCGACGAGCACCTTCGGCGTCAGTCCCTCGGTGCGCAGCGCCGCGTACGCTTCCTTCGCGAACGGCTCCTGCCGGTACAGCAGGAAGGTGTAGGAACCGTTCAGCAGCGCGTTGCATTCCTTGCGGGAGAGCGAAAGGCTGTCCTTCTTGATGTAGGAGCCGTTCTTGTGCTTGCGCTCGAGCTTGATCACGCGGTCGGAATAGTTATAGATGCGGATGCGCCACTTGTCGCGGTACTGCACGCCCGCCACCTTTTCCTCGACCGCCGAATCGAACGCGTCGTCGAAGTACAGGCTGCGGATCGCGTACCCGCCGCCGGTCTTTGCCGCATACGGATCCGGCGACAGCACGGCGTTCAGGCGAATCGCCAGAAGCTCCGCGTCCGCGTCGGGGATCACGTATTTGAGCTCGTGCCGATAGCCTTTGGCATTCGGCTTCGGTGTCAGAACGCTCATGAAATCTTGCCTACCTTTCCGAACAGCTGAATCATCTCGTCGTCGCTGAGGTGATAGTTCGTGTGTTTATTGATAAATTGCTGGCAGTAATACAGGTACCAGTCCTGATAGTTCTTCGCATACTGCCGGATCTTGTCGCAGTGCGAGTTCCAGCCCTTGGTGGAGAGGTTGTGATACGGTCTCCAGCGCACGAGGTCGTACGTCTCCATTTCGAACCGGATGTTGTTCTGCAGCTCGTCGCATTTTGCGAGGATCTTCTCCGGCGTATAAACCTCGTTATAGAAGTACGCGCAGTATTTCAGGAAGATCTTGACGAACTCGTTGTTCGAGAGCATCGAGCGTCCGAGCACCGTGGAGAATCCGTTGCTCGCGCCGTGTCCCGCCGGATCGAAGTACCGCCAGAAATAGTCGCGCCGGTAGCCGGTCGATTTCTCCGCCGCCTGGTTCGGATTGTCGCCGTTCATCGCCCAGCAGTAGTCATACTGGATCCAGCGCCACTTGTTGTCCTTCTCGGACGAGCGCCACCACTTGATGTTGCCGGTGTCCGTGTTGCCGATGATGATCTCGAACGCGCAGTACATGGCGAACTGGTCCGCGTCGATCTGCGAACAGACGTAGTCGTAATCCGCCTGGTTCGAAAGATTGCAGTTGTGATTCTCGCAGTACGCGATGAGATCCTTATAGTCCTGAAGTCCGTTGCCTGCAACAATACACTGTTCGTTGTTGCCGTTGCCCTTGAGGATGTCGATCGTATCCTCGTCCTCGACGCCGTAGTGCTGCGCGATATAATGCTTGCTGATCTTCTCGCGCAGGTTATAGACGCCCCAATACTGTCCGTTCAGATACACGACGCACTGAATGTACGCCTGATTGGCGAGGTCGACGTCCGCATCGTCCAGCAGCGCCTGCACCAGTACGTCGCGGATGCGCGAAAGCGCCGCGTCCTGTCCCGATGCGCGAAGCACCAGGGATTTGTACTCGGTAAACGGGCGGTTCTCGAAGAACGAATAGACCATCGGACTGTCGCCGACGCCCTTTCGCGCGATCAGCGCGATGCCCTTTTGCGCGAGCTTTCTGGAAAATGCGCCGAATACGCGGATATTGAGGTCGGTCTCGTACAGCACCTGCGTGCCGCCGGCGTTCATGTACGTAAAGGTTGCAGGCTTCTCCCACATGCGTCCGCGCATGTTGAAGTTTGCGTACTTGCCCATGACCTCCTTTTTGTCCGACTGGCCGATCATCATTTCGTCGGCTTCACCCTTGCCGGTGTAGTCGTTGCCCTTGATCATGATGCCGTACTGCTTGTCCCAGAGGTTCTCGGGATCGGTCACCAGAAAGACGACCGGCAGGTTCGTCGTGTGCGCCTCGACCGTCATCGTCTCCCCCACGATCACGTAGGTGTAGGACTTGACGTCGCTCGGATAGCGGCTGTTGTCGTTCGAGAACGTGCGCACGCGCAAAACCGTGTTTTCCTTGATCGCGATCGGTCCGCCGACGCGGTCGGACTGCATGGTGGGCGCCGTCGTCTTGACCGGATCGTTCTCCTTGCCGCACGAAAGCGTATAGGTCGCGTAGCAGCCGTTCGGCACGGTGATGTTGACCGTCTGCGTGCCCGTATAGATGCCGCTCGGCGTGTCGACCTGCGCTTCCTCGCAGTACAGTCCGCGTCCGTCCGCGCTGTTCGGCGCGCCTTCGGTCGGCGTGTCAAAGAGCTTCCATGCGCCGGATGCGTCGCGTCCGTAGGAGATGCAGGCGCGCGCTTTCGGCACGCTCACGCGGTCGATCAGAAGCCCCGTCCCGTCGAACAGATACAGGGTTTCGCCTGCCGCCGCGATATCGAAGTTCAGCGTGTACTTGCGCTGATCCGCCGTAATGTCCTTTGCAGACTGCCCGTCCCGCGGGAGACTGCCTTCGAGCTGTAAGACGAGATATCCTTTTGCGGCGATACTCGTTCCGTCAGGAAAAACCCATTTCCTCGGCTTGTTGATGTTGTCCGTGATCGTGTACCCGGACACATCCAGAGTTGTGTCGGACTGGTTATAGAGCTCGATCCAGCTGCCGTAGTCCGCGTCGTACGGGCGCTGACTCTTGGTGCTGTTGCTCAGCGCGTAGGTGATGTGATAGCCGTTGACGAGGACTTCGTTCATGCGGATGTCGTGCACGCCCATCTCGCCGTTTTCCTGTTCGTCGAACTGGTAATATCCGTTCGCCGTGTTGTCGAAGCCGGGCGTCGGCTTGTCCGTCGGCTCAAAGCCCGCGCTCGCGTCGAACATGCCGTTGATGTACACGCGCGCAAGCGAATAGTTGCGCTGCTGCGCGCCGAACTCGATGAGGTCTATGATGCGGTCCTCTTTGGAGGTGAACACGAGCGTTTCGCCCTGCGCGGACAGACCGAAGTCGATGCAGAGCACGCCGTCGACCGGCTTTTCGGTGTGGTACAGCACAAGGTATGAATACGCGCCGATCTTCGTGCCCTCGGGGAATTTATATTTCTTGGGTTTGGTGATGTCGTCCGAAAGACCGAAGCCGGACAGATCGAACTCCGTGCTGCTCGCATTGTACAGCTCGATCCAGTCGCAGTAGGTGCCGTCGGGACCTTTGTGCGCGTTGCCGTTCGCCGCCATCAGCTCGGTCACGCGGACCGGACAGTCGGTCGTTTCCTGCACGCTGAGTTCGGAATCCGCCATGCGCGAGCGCTCGTACGCCGCAACGCCTTCCTCCGTGTTCGGATAGCCGGGTGTCGGCGCCATGTTCACCCATTCGCCGCTGTCGATGTAGCTCAGCGACAGACCGGAAAAGGACTTCGAAAGGTCGATCGTGATGATCGGCTTGCCGGACGGATCGGAGAAGCGCAGCACGTCGTCCTTCGACAGCGCGAAGTTCGTGACGTTCGTGATGCCCGTTTCCTTGCCCGCGCACCAGAAGACCAGATATTCATCCGGCTCGATGAACGTGCCGTCCGCAATCACCCACATCGACGTCTCGTCGTCCGAAACGCCGTAGCCGGACAGGTTGACGCGCTCGCCGCTGATGTTGTGCAGCTCGAAGTAGTCGCTGTACGTGCCCATCGGATCGCGCACCGCCTGCTTGTTGCTCACAAGAATCTCGCTGACGATGACCTTGGTGTTCGCCTGCTGTCTTCCCGCCGCGACGTCCTTTGCCGCGCAGCAGCTGATCGCCGTCGCGAGCACGATGATCACGACAAG
The DNA here is from genome assembly GCA_017428025.1 of Clostridia bacterium. Classification (GTDB taxonomy): domain Bacteria; phylum Bacillota; class Clostridia; order Christensenellales; family CAG-138; genus UBA3792. Next base: position 3,576 of record JAFRRO010000055.1, on the reverse strand, counting down.
CAGAACCGTCAGGATGACGGCAAGCAGCGCCCGTTTTTGTTTTTGTCTGTTATTCATATCGATTCCTCGGTATTCGCTGTATTTTACAATGTATTATCTTATCACAATTGTCCGCATCCGCATAGCGAATTTCAAAGAATTCACAAAACCGATACAGAAATGTTGCTAAACATAGTCGTGCATCCGTTTTTTCAGGACCTCCGGACGGTTGTCCTTCGGATGCACCGCGCAATGCAGCAGCAGCAGCCGTTTGACGCGTCCCACACGTTCGCCCGCGGGGATGCCGAGTTCCTTCATGATGTCCGATCCCGAAACGCAAAGCTCGCTTTCCGAAAACGGCGCGTGTTCCTCCTGCATCTCGCGATATACCCGCCGCCAGCGCTCGGCGACGTAGCCGGTCTTGTACCCGCTGCCGCGGATGTCCGCCTCGCGGATCATGATGAGGTCCTCCGTCCGTTCCCTGCCCCACGCCGCAAAGCGCTTTCGAAGCGTCGCGTCCGATGCGGTCTCGGTCAGATCGAACATGTGTCCGCGGATCGCGATTGCAACGCGGTCGATCAGCGCCGCCGGATACCGCAGCCGTTCGAGCACGGTCCGCGCAATCCGCTCGCCGTAGAGGTCGTGCGCGTACTGGTTGCCGTCGCGCCGCTTCGCCTCCGGCTTGCCGACGTCGTGCAGAAGCCCGATCAGCCGGCATCCGAGCTCGTCCGGCGTCTGCTCGCAGGTGTGGAACATGTGCAGCAGAACGTCGTATTTGTGGTGGTCCTTTCGCTGCGCCATGCCGTCGCAGTCGACGCATTCGGGCAACACGTACGGCAGCGCGCCGACGTCGCGCATCAGACACAGCGCGTCGCACACGCGTTCGCCGAGCAGGATGCGGTTGAGCTCGTCCCGTTTGCGCTCCCACGCAACGTCCCCGAGCAGCACCGCGTTCGCCTTCGCCGTCTCCCACGTGGCGGGATCGATCGAAAAACCGAGCGATGCCGCAAACCGCACGAGCCGCAGAATCCGCAGCCCGTCGTCTTTGAGGATCGCCGCAGGATCCTCGGTCGTTGTGCGCAGCACGCGCCGTTCGATATCCCGCATGCCGCCGCACGGATCGCAGAGCGTGCCGTCCGAGACGGATTCGTACATGGCGTTCACCGAAAAGTCGCGCCGCACGGCGTCGATCTCCGGCGTGTCCGCAAACCGCACCGCGTCCGGCCGGTGCTCGCCGCCCGCGCCGTAGGATTCGGTGCGGAACGTCGTATGCTCATAGGTCTGCCCGTCGATCGAAAGCAGCACGGTGCCGAGCGTTTTCTGCACGATGCGCGCTTCGACGCCGTTCTGCGCGGCAAGCCGGAGCAGAGCTTCCGGTCTGAGCCTGCTGCAAAGGTCGACGTCGTGCACCGGACGGTGCAGCGCCGCGTCGCGCACACAGCCGCCGACCGCATAGAGCGTCGCGCCCTCGGCTTCGAGGACCTTTGCGAATGCGCGCAATGCGGACGGCAGCGATAACATGTTATGCTTCTCCTTCGGGTTCTGCGGGTGCTTCGGCCGGTTCGACGGACAGTTCGTCCTCCTCCGGCTCGATCTCCTGATGCGGCAGCAGCGCCACGCTTGCGATCTTCGCGTCGCCGTCGAGCGACATCAGCCGCACGCCCTGCGTGTTTCTGCCGATGATCGAGATCTGATCGACCGGCATGCGCATGATCACGCCGTCGTCGCGCACGAGCAGCAGATCCTCGTCCTCGGTCGTCATGCGGAGGCACGCGAGCCCGCCGGTCTTGTCGGTCGCCTTCATGGCAAGGATGCCCTTGCCGCCGCGTCCCTGCATCGGGAACTGGCTCTCCTCGGTGCGCTTGCCGAGACCTTTTTCGGTGACGGTCAGCACGAGTCCGCCCTTGGTGATGCGGATCATGTCCATGACGATGTCGCCGTCGGAAAGCCGGATCGAGCGCACGCCCATGCCGCCGCGGCCGGTTGCGCGCACGTCGGTTTCGCGGAAGCGGATGCACTTGCCGTTTCTCGACGCGATGATGAATTCATCCTCGCCGCCGCTCATCTCGACCGAGATCAGCTCGTCGCCTTCGCGCACCGTCTGCAGCACGAGACCGCCTTTTCGGATATTCATGCATTCCGCGATGCGCGTCTTCTTGATGAGACCGTCGCGCGTGGCGGTGACGAGATATCCCGTCTCCTCGACTTCGCGCGGGACGATGAACATTGCGGTCACCTTTTCGCCGGTGCGAAGCTGCAGCAGATTCACCACCGGAATGCCCTTCGAGGTGCGGCTCGCTTCGGGGATCGCGTAGCACTTGATGCGGAACACGCGGCCGAGATTCGTGAAGAACATGATCGGCGCATGCGTGCTCGAAACGAGCATGCGTTCCACATAGTCCTCGTCGCGCGTCGCCTGCCCCTTGACGCCCTTGCCGCCGCGGTTCTGCGCGCGGAAGGCTTCGGACGGGGTGCGCTTGATGTAGCCGAAATGCGTCATCGTGACGGCCATTTCCTCTTCCTGAATGATGTCGTCGAGGTCGATGTCGTCGAGCGCCTGCGTGATTTCGGTGCGGCGCGGATCGGCAAGACGCGCCTTGACGTCGAGCGCTTCCTCCTTGACGACCGACAGAAGCTTCTGTTCGTCGGACAGGATGGTTTTGAGGTATGCGACGCGCTCCTTGAGCTGTTTGTCCTCCTCCAGAAGACGGTCGCGTTCGAGACCGGTGAGACGCTGCAGACGCATGTCAAGGATCGCCTGCGCCTGTCGCTCGGAGAATCCGAACTTCGAGCACAGTCCGTCCTTTGCCGCCTGTCCGTTCGGCGAAGCCTTGATGAGCGCGATGATCTCGTCGATCACGTCGAGCGCTCGTAAGAGACCGTCGAGAATGTGCAGACGCTCCTCGGCGCGGTTGAGGTCGAAGCGCGTGCGGCGCGTGACGACGTCCTTCTGGTGCTCGAGATAGTAGTACAGAATCTGCTTGAGATCGAGGATCTTCGGCTCGCCGTCGACCAGCGCGAGGTTGATGACGCCGAAGGTATCCTGCAGCTGTGTATGTTTATACAGGTTGTTCAGAACGACGTTTGCGTTGACGTCCTTCTTGAGTTCAATGACGATGTGCGTGCCGTTGCGGTCCGTTTCGTCGCGAAGGTCCGAGATGCCCTCGATGCGCTTGTCGTGCACGAGGTCCGCAATGCTCTCCACAAGCCGCGCCTTGTTGACCTGATACGGAATCTCGGTCACGATGATGCGGCTGCGGTTCTGCGAAAGCTGCTCGATCTCGGTCTTGGCGCGGACGATCAGCTTGCCGCGGCCGGTGCGGTATGCCTGCGCGATGCCGGATCGGCCGAGGATCGTGGCGCCGGTCGGAAAGTCCGGACCGGGGATGTACTGCATCAGCTCGTCGACCGTGATCTCCGGATTGTCGATCAGCGCGACCAGACCGTCGATCGTTTCGCCGAGGTTGTGCGGCGGCATGTTCGTCGCCATGCCGACCGCGATGCCGTTGCTGCCGTTCACCAGAAGGTTCGGGAAACGCGCGGGCAGCACCGTCGGTTCCTGCTGCGTACCGTCGAAGTTCGGCTGGAAATCGACCG
>JAFRRO010000054.1 GCA_017428025.1 Clostridia bacterium | reverse complement strand
TGCCGTGTTCTTCGACGCGTCCCCGAGCTATGACGAAAGCGACATTCGCTTCATGAGCCGCATCGAGGGAGCAAGCGTTCACGACGACATCGGCGCGACGGCAATGGACGCGGTCCAGAGCGTCGTCGACGAATATGAAAAGGAAGCGTTTACCGCGCTTTGGGAAAGTGTAAAGAACGAAAAGGAGTAAAACCGTGGATAAGAAGACAATGATGGACGATCTGGTCCGAGAGGCATATGAAAAGGGCGTCTTTGCCGGGACGTGGCTGCTTGCCGAAAACGGCGAGATCATAACGAAGGGCGCTTTGGGCTTTCGCGACGCGGAAGGCAAGCTACCTATGCGGGAGGATTCGATCTTCGACATCGGTTCGGTCAGCAAGCAGTTCACGGCGGCCGCGATCATGCTGCTGCGGCGCGACGGGCTTTTGACGCTTGAAGACAAGATCACGAAGTTCTTCCCGGAGATCCCGTTTCAGGGGATCACGATCCGTCATCTGCTGACGCATACGAGCGGACTTCCCGATTGCTTTGCATGGATCATCCGGACCGCGAAGGCGGAACATACGATCCCGGATAACGGCGTTGTTCTCCGCTTTTTGACGGGATCCGGAATCGCGCCGGATTTCGCACCGGGCGAACAGTGGGCATACAGCAATACCGGCTACGCGCTGCTTGCCGAGATCGCTGCGAAGGTTTCCGGCGTTCCCTTTGCGGAGCTTCTGAAAACGCGGCTCTTTACGCCTGCCGGGATGACCTCGACCTGCCTCTGCCACCGCATCAAAGACGGGCTTGCCGTCGAAAACCTCGCCGAAGGGCTGTGCTGTGAAAACGGCGGATGGGTCCTCGCCGAGGACTCCGCTTGGAGGGACGTGGCGGTTTCGCTGGATGGATCGGAGGGCGACGGCTTTGTCAAGAGCAACGTCTTCGACCTGCTTGCCTGGGACCGCGCGCTGCGAAACGAAACGATCCTCACGAAGGAAGAACAGGCGATGATGTACACGCCCGTCCGGCTGAACAACGGCGAGATCGGCGGCGGTGGTTACGGTTTCGGCTGGGGCATCTTCGAACTGGGCGACGTTGCGCGCATTGCATGGCACGAGGGGAACCTGCCCGGATACATAAGCTGGTACGGACACTTTCTGAACACGGATCGGACGCTGATCGTCTTGTGTTCCCGCGATGGGTTTGACGCAAGAGCCGTCGAGGGCTTCTTCAACGGGATGCTGACAGTTGCTCTGGGATATGAGGCAGGCCCCGTTCCGCTCACCGAAGCGCTTGCGGTCGCCGATCCCGACAAAAGCGGCTGGGAGCGCTTCTGCGGCGCATACGAGACGGAGGGCAGCGGCTATCGCATCGAAAAGGTCTATCCGGAAAACGGAGATCTGTTCGCGGCGATCTTCGACACCGAATCCGGACGGCTCTTTGCCGTTAAGCTGTATCCCTTCGGGGAAAACACCTTCGGGATCAGGGAAGATACCGACGAGATCATCTTCGGAGACGGATTTTTGACCTTCGGAGAAAAGACCGGTAAAAAGCTGTAAACCATTAAGGAGATCATAAAATGGATAAGAAAGAATTAAAGGCGCTGCGCCGCCCGTTTATAAAAGAGCTGTTCCGAAAGAACAAATGGAACCTTGCGATCACCGTGATCGCCGCGCTGATCGTCGCGGGCGCGAACCTCATGATCTCGTGGCTGATCAAGGAGATCGCCGACCTGATCTCAGGTGACTGTCCGTACGGCTTCGGCACGCTTTTGATCGTCGGCGCCGCCGCGTTCGGTCTGCTCTTTGTCGGCTGGGTGCTCGATCATTTCTTCCTTTCCGAGTTCCGCGCAAAGGCGATGAAGCAGTACCGCGAATACGCCTTCGACCGGCTGATGGAAAAGGGCATTCAGGCTTTTAGCGGTGAGAACACCTCGCTGTATATCTCGGCTCTCAGTAACGACGTCAACACGATCGAGACGGATTTTATCGGAAAGCTGCAGGGAACGATCCAGGTCGCTGTCACGTTTGTCGGCGCGCTGGTGATGATGATCCTCTATAGCCCGCTTCTGACGCTCATTGCGATCGGCTTTTCGCTGCTGCCAATCCTCGTATCCGTCGTGCTCGGCAACAAGGCGGCTGTTGCGGAGAAGAACGTTTCCGACAAAAAAAAACCTACACCGGCATGCTGAAGGACGCGCTGTCCGGCTTCTCGGTGGTCAAGAGCTTCAAGGCGGAAAAGAACATCTCGCGCATCCATGACAAAAGCAACGGGGACGTTGCCGACGCCTCGAAGAAGCGGACAAAGGTGAACATCCTTGTCGGCTACGCCTCCGGCATTGCGGGCGCGATCCTGCAGTTCGGCGTGTTCTTCGTCGCAGCCATGCTGGCGCTTTCCGGCAAGGCCGGCATCACCGCCGGCACTGCGATCGTCTTTGTGCAGCTGTTGAACTTCATCCTCGGACCGATCGAGTCGTTCCCAACGTTCTATGCGGGCGCCAAATCCTCCTTCGGGCTGATCGACAAGCTGGCGGATGCGCTCAACAAAAACATCCCCGACGAGGGCGAGCCCATCGAACCGAAGCTCTCGCAGAGCATCGAGATCCGCGACCTGAACTTCGCCTATGAGGAGGGTAAGACGGTCCTAAGTGACGTCGATATGGACATGCGCGCAGGCGGCTGCTATGCGCTGGTCGGCGGCTCCGGCAGCGGCAAATCGACGATCCTGAACCTGCTGATGGCGTCGTCCGATCGCTACGGCGGCGAGATCCTCTATGACGGCAAGGAACTGAAGGACATCTCCGCAAGTTCGCTCTACGACCTCGTTTCGATCATTCAGCAAAACGTGTTCGTGTTCAACAGCACGATCCGCGACAATATCACGATGTTTTCCGAGTTCCCCAAAGAGGAGGTCGACCGCGCGGTGCGGCTGTCCGGTCTTTCTAAACTCATCGAGGAAAAGGGCGAAGGGTATCTTTGCGGCGAAAACGGTGCGGGACTTTCCGGCGGCGAACGGCAGAGGATCTCGATCGCAAGAGCGCTGCTTCGAAAAACACCCGTGCTGTTCGTGGACGAAGCGACCGCGGCGCTCGACGCCGAGACCTCGTTTGAGGTGCTGGACGCGATTTTGAACCTCGACGGTTACACCCGCGTGATCGTCACGCACGACCTCGACGAGAACATCCTCCGCCGCTGCAGCGGGCTCTATGCGCTGAAAAACGGCGCCGTGTCGGAGCGCGGCACCTTTGACGAACTGATGCAGCAGAAGGGCTACTTCTACTCGCTGTTCACCGTCTCGCAAGCCGCATAATGTTGGACAAACAAAACAGGAGAGAGCGAACCGCTCTCCCCTGTTGCATTTTTGGTTTGTTATCGCGCTTCCGTCAGTATCCCGTCCTCGAGGATCCATTCGCGGTCGGCGATCTCCAGCGCCTTTTTGCGGTGCGTCACGATCAGCACCGTGCGGTCGGTCATGCTCCGTAAATGCAGCAAAAGCTCCGCCTCCGTCGCTTCGTCCAAAGCGCTGGTCGCCTCGTCGAGCAGCAGGATCGGGTGATCACTTAGGATCGCCCTTGCGATCGAAAGCCGCTGCAGCTGTCCTTCGGAAAGCCCGCTGCCACGCTCACCGAGCACGGTTTCGACGCCGTCGGGCAGTTCGCGCACAAAGTCCGCGCAGGCGACGGTCAGCGCGTTTTCGATCGCGTGATCGGAGATCTGCTCGTCGTCGAACGTCAGCAGCGCGCGGATCGGACCCGAATACATGCGGATCCCCTGCGGCACATAGGCAAACAGCCCGCGGTCGGCAGCCGTCAAAGGCTTTTCGCCGGTTTCCGTGCGCAGCACGCACGCGCCGTGTTCGGGGCGGTACAGGCACAGCAGGAGCTTCAGCAGCGTCGATTTGCCGCTGCCGGACGCGCCGGTCAGCACGACCGTTTCGCCCTTTCGGATCTCGGCGTTCAGATGTTCGAACACCACCGCGTGCGCAAGCTCCTCATCCGGTCGATAGGCGAACGACACATCCTCGATCCCGATGCCCGCAAAATCGGTGCGATAGAACGCCGCAATCTCCTCGGCGTCCTTTTTCGGCGTCTCGCAGTCGCGCGCAAACGCCTCCGCCTCCATCAGGCGCTCCGCGCTCGCAAGCATCGCGTAGTACTGCGGCAGATAGCCCGTCAGGTTTGCAAACGGCGTCTGAATCTGTCCGACAAGCTGCAGAACCGCGGCAAACGTGCCGTAGCTCAGCGTGCCGTTCAAAATCCCGAAGCCGCAGTAGATCGCCGCTGCCGCATATGCGCCGCGCATCAGAAGCCCGTAAAAGAAATTTGCGCCGCTCGAATAGCGGCTCCGTCTGAGCCGCGCCGCGCGATGACGCTCCATCGCCGCTTCCGCCTGCTGTTCGGCGTTCCTTTCCCGCTGGAACGTGCGCATCAGAATGAGCTCCGAAAGCCGTTCCGACAGCGTCACGCGCAGTTTGCCGTCCGCTTCGCGGATGTCCTTGTGCAGCGCCTTGAGCTTTTTGCGGAACAGATACCCGAGCAGCACGATCAGCGCGCCGACCGGCACGACGATCCATGTCACCGCCTTGAGCATCCAGAGCGCGGCGCCGACCGCGCTCAACAGCATGACGAGCATGCCGCTTGCCTCCGGAACGATCGAAACGACGCCGCCCGCCGCGATCGACGTGTCGGACACGAGCCGGTTCATCCATTCCTCGGAATGCACCGCCGTTACTGCGGCATAGTCGCGGTCCAGCAGCGTCCGGAACAGACGCAGTTTCAGTTTGTTTTCCATCGCGCTCGTCGCGTGCTCCTTGAACCAGCGCACGAACGCGCGCAGCAGCAGCTGCGCCACGATGACGAGGACGAACAGCAGGGCGAACAGCAGAAACCGCTTGAGATCGCGCGCAACGGCGCTGTCGATCATATCGCGCAGCACACACGCAAGCGCCACGCCGGAAACACCGTTCAGTACATCGGCGAACAGCAGCAAAAGGACCTCCCACCGGACGCCGGCGGAGGCTTTCCACAGCCACAAAAGCGGCTTCTGTGCGGTTGTCCTTTGCTCTTTACGCATGCTTTTTGGGAAAAATCGTTCGGAACGCGCGCGCCGCGGCGAACCTGACGCGGAACAGAAACACGCGTACGCCCCTCGTATGCAGCCAGAATGCGGTATACAGGCGATAGCCGCGCTCGGTCACGCTGTGTTCCTTGCCGTTGCGGACATAGCCGGTCATGACGGCGAGGATGTCCGCGTCGGTGACGCCGTATTCCGGACGGACGCAGTGATCGCCGAGCGTGGTATAGTCGCGCTCGTTGACCGCGATCACACGGTGCAGGATATACCGGTCCGGCGGACGGCGGAACAGCGCCACGTCGCCGACCTTGCAGCGCGCTTCCGTTTTCGGCTCCGCGATGAACAGGTCCCGCGTCTGTCTGAGAAGCGGCAGCATGCTGGTTCCGACGACGCGATAGGTCAGCCTGCCGAAGCGGTCCAGATACGATTCGTAGGTGAGTCCGTCACCCATCGATCGCACCGATTCCCCTGAGCTGTTCCACCACGCGGTGCACGTCGGCGGCGATCGTTTCCTTCGGCGCGTCGTATTCGGCGCACATCGATTCGACGATCTGCTCCTCCGTCGTTTCCTGTTTCAACCGCTCCAGGATCGCGCCGAGCGTCGGATTGCCGCGCACGATTCCGTGAAACGCGTTGCCGCCGAGCGGAACCAGCAGGGCTTCTTCGTCGGTCAGGTGTGTGATGAATTCGGGATTCAGTTTCATGATCGGTTCTCCTTCATTGCCTCATAGGACACGCGCGCCGCTTCCGGCTCCATGTTGCACCGGAGACGGTACAGCGCCGTGACGCGCATCAGCCGGTCGAGCAGCGTCAGCGTCTTTTGCAGCGCCTCCGCCGAAGCGGGGCGATACGTCTGCTGCAGCAGGACCGGATACGCCGTCTTCGGATCGACGCGTTCGATGCGGTTCTGCGCGCCGCGTTCGAGGATGCAGATCGCGCGGACCGGCGCGCTGCCGTTGATGCCGAGCCGGTGCTTGCCGTTCCACGGCGTGCCGTATACGGTTGCGCCGTTTTCCGCGATGTGCAGAAGCGGCTTGTCGTCGTTGATCATCACGGCACGGTCGCCCAGAAGCTCACGCCACAGCCGCGCGTGCGTACTCTTGCCCGTACCGCTCTTGGCGGCAAAGATGTACGCCGCGCCGTCGACCGCGATCGCCGAGCCGTGAAACAGCACGGTATCGTCCTGCGGCATGCGCTCCGCAATCCTGCGATAGACCGCCAGCGTTTCGATGTACGCGTCCGGATACGCCTGCGGGGCGCGGCCTTCCTCCTGAGCGCTGCGCGCTGCACGGACACGCTCCGCATCGATGTCCGCCTGTGTCGTTTCCACCGTGAAGTCGGCAGCGCCCGACGCCGCGAACGCCGCCGCCTCCCGATGCATTTGTTCATACAGAGTGCGGATCAGGATCGTATGCTCCGCAATCCGGTAGGTTTGCTCCATGCTCACCGCTTTACAAGGTACACGCTCATCTGCGGGACGATGATCTCGCCGGAGACCGTCTGCATCGGCTCCGCGGAAACGTCGGTTCCGCTCATCAGCACGCCCCAGTCGCCTTCCGGCAGGGTGTACGGCGTATCGACGCCGTTCGGATTGACCACTGCGATCGCCACAACCTCGTCGTTGATCGTGTAGGTCACGACGATGCCGTTGTCATTCGTGACTTCGCAGACGACGTCCGCATCCCGCAGGAACGGATTCGCCTTGCGCATGGCGATCAGGCTGCGATAGAAGTCGCGCATCGCCATGACCTCGCTGCCCGAAGTCAGCGCATCCCAGTCGATGTTGTTGACCGCGTCGGAGGAGTTGTAGCTGTTGCCGTCGCCGCCCTTGGAGCGCAGCATTTCTTCGCCCGCGAGCCAGAACACGGTGCCCTTCGAGATCGCTACGATCGAAGCGCCGAGACGGTTCATCTGCGCCTTCTGCGCATCCGTCGCATCGGGGTTCGAAAGCGTCAGCTTATCCCAGAGCGTACGGTTGTCGTGCGACGACATGTAGTTGACGACCATCGCGTTGTCGACGCGCCAGGACGCCTTGTTCGAATAGCCGCCCTCGATGCCGAACGACACGCTCGTTGCGCGGCCCTTGCTCGGATCGCCGCTGATATAGCCCTTGTCGGTCGCGTTGAACACGCTGCCCTTCAGACCGTCGCGGATCGAATCGTTGAACACCGCGACGCTGCCCGCCGCGCCTTCGCTTGCGGTGATGTTGCGGATGTTCGCCTGCGTCGCCTGCGTATTGGACCGCATCGTCGTGGTGCCGCCGGTCCAGCCTTCGCCGTAGAGGATCGCCTTCGGGTTGATCTTATGCACCTCGCGCTCGATCTGCTGCATCGTTTCCAAATCATGCAGACCCATCAGGTCGAAGCGGAAGCCGTCGATGTGGTATTCGCTCGCCCAGTAGGTGATGCTGTCCACCATGAACTTGCGGAACATCGCGCGTTCGGACGCGGTCTCGTTGCCGCAGCCGCTGCCGTTCGAATTGACGCCCGTTGCCGTGTAGCGATAGTAGTAATACGGGACGATGCGGTTGAAGTTCGCGTTCGCGTCGTAGGTGTGGTTGTACACCACGTCCATGACGACGCCGATGCCATTGCTGTGCAGCGCCTGCACCATCTGCTTGAACTCGTTGATGCGCACCTCGCCGTGGTACGGATCGGTGGAATAGCTGCCCTCGGGCGCGTTGTAGTTCTTCGGATCATAGCCCCAGTTGAAGTCCGTGCACTTGGTTTCATCGACCGTTGCGTAGTCGTAAACCGGCTGCAGATGCACGTGCGTGACGCCGAGATCGACGAGATAATCGATGCCGACCGGTTCGCCGGACGCGTTCTTGAGTCCCGATTCGGTGAAGGCAAGGTACTTGCCCGGATACTTGCTGCCCTCGATGCGGTTGGAGAAGTCGCGCACATGGACTTCCCAGATGATCGCATCGCGATATGTCTCGATGCCGTCGAAGTACTTGTCCTCCGCGAATCCCTCCGGATCGGTGGTGTCGAGATCGATGACCATGCCGCGGTTGCCGTTGACGCCGAGCGCTTTTGCGTACGGATCGGTCGCTTCCTGCTCACCCGCCGCCGTGGTGACGGTGTAGGTGTAATACGTGCCGCTGCCGCACGGCTGCGTGCTGCTCCAGACGCCCTTTTCGCCCTTCTCCATGTCGACGGTCGCATATGCCTTGCCGCCGTTGCCCTCGGTGAACAGGTTCAGCACCACGCGGCTTGCCGTCGGCGCCCAGACCTTGAAGGTCGTTTCGTCGCCGTGGATGACCGCGCCGAGATCGTCGCCGTCGTAGGTGTAATCGCGGATGAAGTCCTCGGAATCGAAGATGCCCGTCGGGATCGCAACCTTGCGCTCAAAGCCTTCGATCTCCAGCTCGTAGTTCTTCGAAACGTCGAGGTCCTCCTTGAGCTTGACGACGCCCGTGACGACCTCGTTGTTGAGGCTCGAGAGGCTCTCGATTTCGAGTTTCTCGCTGCCGTCATAGACCGCAACCTGATCGAGGCTCGTGATGCGGATTGCGGGGTTCAGCGTGTACTTGATCTCATTCTTGGAAATGATGCCGACATAGCTCATGGTCTTCTTCTCCCAAAGCGTTGCGCCGCCGTCGTTGCTGAAATAGATATTGCCCTGACCGGATACGAGGTAGACCTGCGTATCGCCTTCCTCCATCTTCACAAAGCGATCGTCGCCGAAGTCCTTCGTCGCTTCGCCCCAGGAGGTGCCGCCCGGCTCGGAGCAGTTGACGCGCACGATGAAGCCGACCTCTTCGATGTCGTTCGGCACGTTGATCATGCACTTTGCGCCGTAGGCACACGGATACATCGGATAGCCTCTGCCGTCCTTGTCCGGATACCAGATCCACATATCGCTCGTTTCGAAGTTGATCTTGTCCGCTTTCCAGTAGATGGTCAGCTGCTTGGTGCCGTCCTCTTTCGGCAGGAAGTACTCGTCGTCGACTGCCGGCGCTTCGGTCGGCGCAGGTGTTTCGTGTACTTCGGGCGGCGTGACTTCCGCCTCCTGCGTCGGCTGTACGGGCTGCTCCGTGCCGTTGCAGGCGAATGCGCCGAACGCCAGAAGCAGAATCATCAGTATCGCGATCACTCGTTTTTGCATCGTTTTATCCTCCTGTGATTGTATATATTCCTTTGGAGCCAGTATAGCATATTCTGCGCGTGTCAACAACTGTTTCGAAAGATTTTTGTTGTGTTTTGGGACTTGAAAAAGCGCTTTCGTCTCTGCTATAATGAATGACAGAAATCTTCGAAGGAGGAATGATGATGGCAAAGTATCAGTGCGGCCCCTGCGGCTATATCTATGATCCCGAAGTGGGCGATCCCGACAGCGGAATCGCGCCCGGCACCCCGTTCGAGGACCTTCCCGACGATTGGTGCTGCCCGATCTGCGGCGTCGACAAGGAAATGTTCGAGAAAATCGACTGATTTCACACGCAAAAAGCGCTCCGAACACCCGGAGCGCTTTTTCTTTTCCGTCAGTTCAGCAGTTCGTACTGCGAGCGGTAGATCTCGGCATAGAAGCCGTTCCGTTCGAGCAGCTCCTTGTGCGTGCCCTGCTCGACGATCGTGCCGTGGTTGACGACGAGGATCGTGTCGGCGTCGACGATCGTACTGAGCCGGTGCGCGATGACGAAGCTCGTTCTGCCCTTCATCAGATCGTCCATCGTCCGCTGAATCAGGATCTCGGTGCGCGTGTCGACGTTGGACGTCGCCTCGTCGAGAATCAGGATCGGACGGTTCGCAAGATAGGCGCGGGCGATCGTCAGAAGCTGTTTCTGCCCGCCGGAGATGTTGGTCGTCTCCTCGTTGATCAAGGTCCTGTAGCCGTCCGGCAGCGAACGGATGAAGCGGTCGATGTGCGCGCGCTTCGCGGCCTCGACGACCTCCGCTTCGGTCGCATCGGGGCGTCCGTAGGCAATGTTGTCGTAGATCGTGCCGGAAAACAGCCAGGTGTCCTGCAGAACCATCGAGAACACGCTGCGCAGATCGGCGCGCGGCATTTTGTACGCGTCCTTGCCGTCCACGTAGATGTGCCCGCCGTCGACGTCGTAGAAGCGCATCAGCAGGTTGACGATCGTCGTCTTGCCGCCGCCGGTCGGACCGACGATGGCGACCTTTTCGCCCGCGCGCACATGCACGTTGAGCCCCTTGATCAGCGGATGGTTGGGATCGTAGGAGAAATCGACGTCTTCGAAATCGACGTTCCCCTCGCCCTTCGGCGCGGTCTCCTCGGTCGCTTCGGTCATTTCCTCCTCATCGAGCATGCGATAGACGCGCTCTGCGGACGCGATCGTGTGCTGCAGCATCGAAAAGCCCTGCGCGATGCTCTCCAAAGGTCCCGCGAACATACGCGCATAGAGGATGAACGCGACGATGGTGCCGACGCTGACGCCGAACAGGTTGTTCGCGACGAACAGCCCGCCGAGAATACAGATCGCGATATATGCGATGTTGTTCGAAAGCGCCACGACCGGCTGCACGATCGCCGCAAGGAAGTTGCCCTTGCGCGTCGCGTCGCGCTTCTCGCCGCAGAGCTTCGCCTGCCGCTCGCACTGGCGGCTTTCGAGGTTGTACGCCTTGACGGTGTCGAGACCGGTGAAGGTCTCCTCGGTCAGCGCGTACAGTTCGCCGTTCTTTTTGCGGACCTCGACATAGTATTTTTCGCTCTTGCCCGCGATCCGCGCGGACAGCACCAGCGACAGCGGCACGAACACGACGACCGCCGCCGCAAGGATCGGGTTCAGAAGGAAGATCAGCACGATGATGCCCAGAAGCTTGATGAAACCGGTGATCATCGTTTCGAGGAAGCCGTGGATCGTCGTTCCCATCACGGAAACGTCGTCGGTCATGTGCGAGATGATCTCGCCGTTCGGCGTGGTGTCGATATAGCGGACCGGCAGCCGCCGCACCTTGTCGCTCATGCGGATGCGGATCGCGCAGGTGAAGTGCTTCGACACGACGTTGTTCATGATCAGCATTTCGAAGATTGACGCAAGCGCGCTGCCCGCGTACGCCGCCGCGAGCCAGACGCTTTCCCTGGAGAACGCTGCGTTATCGAACACCGCATTTGCGCCGGTGCGCGCGACGTCCCAGTAGGCGTAGAGCCGGTCGGACAGCGATTTCAGGATCTCCGGCGTAACGAGCGCCAGCGCAACGGAGATCAGGCTGACGAACGCGCCGAGCACCAGCCAGCCCGCGATCGGTTTCGTGTCCTTCAGAATGCGAAGAACCGTGCGGTAAGAGGCGGTTTGCTTCTTCATGCTTCGCCTCCCAACTGCGAGCGGACGATCTCGCGATAGACGGAACAGGTCTTGAGCAGCGCTTCATGCGTGCCAGAGCCGACGACACGTCCCTGTTCGAGCACGAAGATGCGGTCGCAACGCATCGCCGTCGCCGCGCGCTGCGTGATGATGATCTGCGTCTTGCCGTTCAGATAGCGGTTCATCGCCTTGCGGAGCTTGCTCTCGGTCAGATAATCGAGCGCGGAAAAGCTGTCGTCAAAGACGTAGACGGACGCGGGCTTCAGGATCGTGCGCGCAATGCTGATGCGTTGCTTCTGCCCGCCGGAGATGTTCGCGCCGGACTGCGACAGATGATAGGCAAGCCCCTCCTCGTGCGATTCGACAAATTCCGTCATCTGCGCGATGTCGAGCACGCGCCTGACGTCCTCCTCGCTCGCCTTCGGCCAGCCCATGCGCACGTTGTCCAGGAGCGTCCCTTCGAACACCATGCCCTTCTGCAGCGCGGCGGAGACGTTGTCGCGCACCGCGGCACGCCCGATCTCGGAATAGGAATGCCCGCCGAGCGCGATCTCGCCGTCCGCCGGCGGATAGAATGCAAGCAGCAGCTTCAGCAGCGTCGATTTGCCGCTGCCGGTGCCGCCGATCAGCGCTGCCGTTTCGCCCTCCTTGATCTCGATGTCGATGTCGGACAGCGTCAGAAGCTCGCTGTCGGGATAACGGAAGCCGACGCCTTTGATCGTGAGATCGCCGCCGTACAGCGTCCCGTCGCCCGCCTCCACCGGATCATCGGGCAGGTCCAGCACCTCGGTCACGCGGTTGACGCAGACCTTGAGGTGCGGCAGAAACACGAACGTCCACGAGAGCATCATGACGCCGTTCAGAATCAGCGCGATATACTGCACGGTGGCGATGATGCCGCCCGCGGTCAGTCCCTTTTGCAGAAGCTCCGGATTTTGCAGACGCTGCGCGCCGATCAGCAGCATGCCGACGGTCGCAAGGTTCAGCACCAGCATGCACAGCGGGTTCACGTAGCCCGCGCGGACGTTGGCGCGGATGATGTACTTTGCCATCTCCTCGGTCGCGTGCGCGATGCGCCCGTGCTCGTGCGCTTCCTTGTCGAACGCGCGGATGACGCGGATGCCGGAGAGCCGTTCGCGCATCAGGCGGTTCTGCTCGTCGATGTATTCGTCGGAAAGCTTCCAGAGCCTGTCGAGGTTTTTGACGATCGGCAGCAGGATCAGAAACGTCACGGGAATCGCGATCAGAAGGACAAGCCCGAGCACGCGATCGGACAGCGCCGCGAACACCGCGCCGCCGATCATCAGGATCGGGACGATCACCACGACGTTGACGAACATCGAGGACGCGTCGGAGATCGTAGAGACGTCGTGCGTGGAGCGCGTCAGAAGCCCCGCCGTGCCGATCTTCGAAAAGGTCTCGAAGCTTAAGCCAGACGCTTTTTTGAAAATGCTGTGCGTGAGATCGTGCGAAAAGCCCGCGCTGACCTTGGCGTTGACCGCGCTGTTTAAAAGTGCGCAGAGCATCGAGCAGATCGCAAGCCCGAGCATCACCCCGCCGTATTTCCAGATCAGCGGCATGTTGCCGGTCGGAATCCCCTCGTCTACGATGCGGCTCATCAGGTACGGCAGAAACACCCCTTCCAGCGTCGATATGACGCACAGAACGGCGGTCAGCAGCAGTTCCTTTCGATACGGTTTGATAAACGGAAGAATCTTTTTCATGGTTGATATTGTAGCAAAGCTCCGCATCCGAAACAAGCAACCGGCGGTTCATTAGGCTCAACCGCTTGTTGTTGCCGGATCGATCCGCCGGATTTTTCGACGCTCGTTTTAGTATACAGGATCGCGGCGGTGCCGTCAAGACAGCTTCTTCTGTGACCACTTCCGGATTTTGTCATTTTTTCAAGATAAATAAAACTTTTGAGACAGTTTTATATATTTTTTGGTAGAAAATCGCTGTTTTTTATTGACGAACAGCCGGCACCGTGATATGATAGATCATCAGGAGGTGTGTGAAATGAACGAACTTACCAATTTGATCAAGACCGAGATTAAAAAGCAATTCCGGAGCGTACGGCAATTTTCCATGTACATCGGCGTTCCGCAGTCGACGATCATCACCGCCCTGCAGAAGGGCGTCGGCGGCACGTCCTTTGAGACCGTCATGCTGATGTGCAAGGTCCTGAATATCAAGCCGGTTCCCGGCGACAATCCCGTATTCCTGGACGGTGAGAAGCGCGAGCTGCTGGATCGCTACGCGAGGCTCGACGATTCCGGCAAGAAGGCTGTCCGCGCGCTTGCCGCGGTGGAACTTCTGCGCGTCACGGACGAAGCGGCGTATGCCGAGCTTTCCAAGAAGCTTGCGGCCGCCGAAGCCGAACCCGTCGTCGAAGCTTAACCCCGAACAACAAAGACCGGTCCGATCACGGGCCGGTTTTTTCCTGCGCCGATTTCACGCGGTCCAGATGCTTCAGAAACCGCTCCCGCACGGTCGCGGGCGATGCGATGCGCACCGCGCCGCCGAGCGCCGACACCCAGCCGAAGAACTGTTCCGAAACCGCCACGCGCACAAACGCCGAGAAGCCGGTTTCCGTCGCGTGCAGGGACACGCCGCTGCCGAACCGGTCGACGATCACGCCGATCATATCCCGGTCGCAGTCGAGCACCACATCCTCTTCCTCTCCGGCAAACATCGAGAAATTGCGGCTCGTGTACTGCGTCATGTCGAGCGCCGCAAACGCCTCCTTGCCGCGGCGCGCCGCCTCCGAAACGCGGATCGCGTTCATCTTGTCGACGCGATAATGCTTGATGCGCGCGTCCTCCGGATCATAGCCGATCAGATAATAGAATTCGTCGTCCCAGATCAGCGCGAACGGGCTGATGCGATAGCGCGCGCCGTCCTTGCGCGGGACGCGCTTTTTGTTGAGATCGTACTGCCAGTACAGGAACGTGATCTCGCGGTCCTCGGCGATCGCGCCGTGGATGGCGTCGATGTTGTAGAAGATCGATTCGTTGTCGGATTTGTTGCGCTCGTTCACATAGAGCTGACGGCGCAGCAGCGCGCCCTCGCCGCGGCTCGACAGCGCGGCCAGCTTTTTGATCAGGCGGTTCGTCTTCTTCGCGGAAAGGAACCGCGCCGCCTGCACGCTGTCCACCAGCATCTTGAGCTCCGCCGGTTCGAACGCGCGCGACGCGAGATAATAGCCCTTCTTCTTGCCGACCGACACCGATTCGATGTCCATGCCGTACTCGGACAGCGTCAGAAGATCGTCCGTCACGCTCTTGCGCTCGGCGCGGATCCCTTCGCGCTCCAACCGCACCAGAAGATCCGCCACCGTCAGCGGATGCAGCTCGTCCGTCTCGTTGAGCCAGTCGCGAATCAACAGAATCTTGAATTTCTGGTTTTCGTGCTTCATGCAGGTCCCTCTCTGCTCTCTTTCTGCCACTATTGTATCATCGTTCGCCGCGCGTTGCAATCCCGTTTATGGGAAAACAAAAAGGGACCGAAGTCCCTTGTCTGAGATCTTTTTTGCCGTCGGCAGCAGCCTTTCGTCTTCCGCTCCCGTCCGATCCGTTCAGTCCTCCCGCCAGCCCAGCGCCTGCGAGAGCGCCTTAGCCGTTTCGACGACGAGCGCGGTTGCCGCGCGGAATTCGTTCGAATCGATGCGGCGGAACATGCCGATCAGCCCGAGCGCGTACTGCACCGCGCCGCTGTGCGTGCGGATCGGCGCAGCGACGCCGCGGATGCCGATGCGAAATTCGCCGTTTTCGATCGCGTAGCCCTGTTTGCGGACGGTTTTCAGTTCCGCGTCGAGCTGCTCGAAGGCGGTCGCGGTATGCGGTGTGAACGCCTGCACGTGCGCGTCGAAGATGCGTTTGACGTTTGCGGACGGCAGATCGGACAGCAGCACCTTGCCCTGCGCGGTGCAGAACGACGGCAGGTGCCGTCCGGTCTCGGACACGATGTGAAAGCTGTTGTCCGGCTCCGCGTGCCCGAGGATCAGCACTTCGCCGCGGTCAAGCATCGACAGCGTCACGGATTCGTTGGTCGCTGCGACCAGCGCGCGCATCGGTTCGCGGGAAAGCGTCAGGATATTGCGCGTGCTTTGCACGGCGCTGCCGTATTCGAACAGTCGCACGCCGAGCTCGTACCGCCCCGTCTCCGCGCTCTGCTCCACAAAGCCGACGCTGCGCATCGAGCACAGCAGTCCGTAGACCGTGCTTTTTGCCCAGCCGGTCGCCTCCGCAAGCTCGGTCAGCGACATCGGGCGTTTTTCCTCCGCGATGATGTCGAGGATCTCCGCCGCTTTCCGGATCGACCGGACCGGGTTGTCGTCGCGCTCCTTCATGGTTCCGGCGTATAGGGGAAGGTCTGCATCAGTTCGAGCTTGAAGAGATTGACCTTGTGCTTGTGATCGATCAGCGCCTTCGTCGCGGGATCGTCGATCTCGCCGGTGCGGATATAGCGGTCGAGCACCGCATAGGTGAAGCCGAGGTTATCCTCGTCCGTCTTGCCGCAGAGCCCGTCGCTCGGGACCTTGTGCACGAACATGTCGGGCAGACCGAGGTACGTGCCTAGCTCCTTGACTTCGGCGACGGTCAGCTTGCCGAGCGGGCACACGTCGCCGACGGAATCGCCGTAGCGCGTGGAATAGCCCACCCAGTCCTCCGAGAGGTTGCAGGTGTTGATCACGCGGCCGTTGTACGACTGCGACACCGCGTAGAGCGTGCTCATGCGGATGCGCGGCGCAAGGTTGATGTACGCCTGATTCGAGAGCTCCACGCCTGCCGCCTTCGCCGCTTCGACCACGCCGTTGTACGCGTCCTTGATGTTGACGACGTAGGAACGGATGCCGAGGTGCTTGACCAGCGCTTCGGATACGTCGATATCGTACTGATCGCCGTTCGGCATCAGCACGCCGATGACGCGATCCTTACCCAGCGCCGCCACGCACAGCGCCGCCGTGACCGAGCTGTCCTTGCCGCCGGAGATGCCGATCACCGCGTTGCAGCCGGGACCGTTGTCGAGAAACCATTGATTCAGCCAGTTGACCAGATCTTCTTTGACTTTTTTGACGTCGAATGCCATAGGTGCCTCCTTTTCTTATGCGCGCAGTCGGATATTCTGTTCCGCAAGGACGGAAAGGATGCGGTCGATGTACGTCTGCACCTCCGCCTTCGAAAGCGTCTTTGTCGGGGAAACGAACGAGAGCCGGATCGTCATGCTCTTGCCCTCCGCCTCGTAGAGGTCGACGAGCGAGATGTTTGCAAGCGTTTCGTCGCGATCCGCGTAAAACGGACGCACGACGTCCGCAAAGGTCACGTCCTTATCGAGCATGAACGACAGGTCGATGTCGATGCCCGGGAAGCGCGACGGCTCGCGGTACTTGAGATCGTTTTCGGGGATCTCGCAGAGCGTGTCGAGGTCCGCCTCGAGCGTGATCAGCGTCGCCTTTTTGTCGATCTCGGCGGCGACCTCGGGATGTACGGTCGACAGCGTGCCGATCGTTCTGCCGTCGAGCACGATCAGCGCAGTGTTTGCCGGATGCTCCCAAGCATTGACCGGTTCGACGCGCTCAAACGTCGCCTGCTTGCGGCGCAGATTCCACAGAACGGATGCGATCATATCGCGCGCGGCGAGGAACGCGGTGCGCTCCTTTTCGTGCGAAAGCAGCGCGACGCCGAGCGTTTTGCGCTCGTTGCAGGTGCCGTCTTCTTTGAGACCTTTGACCGTGCGGCCGATCTCGAAGATGCCGAACGACGGCGCGTAGAAGCGGTTCTCCTTCAAAACCGGCAGCAGCGTGTGCATCATCGCCGTGCGCAGCACCGTCGCGTCGGGATTCATGCCGTTCAGAAGCTTCACGTTGTCGGGAAGCGGGATCTTAAGATCGTTGAGCTTTTTCGCGTCGCACCAGAGATAGGTGTGAACCTCGTGCAGCCCGAACGTCTTGACGAGCGCATCCTTGATCGCGGCTTCGTCCGCCTTGGTGCGCAGCGGCAGCACGGGACGCAGCGCGGAAAGCGTCGTCTCGATGTTGAAGTTGTCGTAGCCGTAGATGCGCGTGATCTCCTCGATGACGTCCGCGGGGATCGTCACGTCCTTGGTGGCGCGCCACGACGGCACGGAGACGTCGAACGTCTCGCCGTCCTGTCTGACCGAAAAGCCCAGACGGACGAGCGTCTCGTTGATCTGCGCGTCGGAGATGTCGATGCCGGTGTAGCGGTCGACAAACGCCTTGTCGAACTTCAGCTCGATCTGCGGATAGCGATAGTTGTAACGATCGGTATAGCGCGAAACGACCGTTGCGCCGCCGTCGATCTCCGTGAGCAGCCTGATGAATCTTGCCGCCGCCGTTTTGCAAAGCTCCGGATCGAGCGTCTTTTCATAGCGCATGCTCGCGTCGGTGCGAAGTCCGATTCTGCCGGACGTCTTGCGCACCGAGACCGCCGAGAACGTCGCGCATTCGAGCGTGACCGAATCCGTATCGTCGACGATTTCGCTGTTCTCGCCGCCCATGACGCCCGCGACCGCGACCGGCTGACCGTCGGACGTGATCATCAGCGTTTCGGGATCGATCTTGCGTTCCGTGCCGTCGAGCGTCTTAAACGCGAACGTCTCGGGGAAGCGCTGTACGCCGATCGTGCCGACCCTGCGCGAGTCGAACGCATGCGTCGGCTGTCCGAGCTCGAGCATGATGTAGTTGGTGAGGTCCGCCAGCAGCGAGATCGCGCGCATACCGCAGTAGTAGAGACGGATCTGCATGTCGATCGGGCTGACCTTTTCGGTGATGTGATCGGCGCGGATCGCGGAATAGCGATAGCAGAGCTCCGGATCGATGTCGCCCAAGGGCACCGGATCGAGCGCGTCATAGGCGGACAGGTCCGCAAGCGCCATCGGCTTTAAGGGACGCTTGGCGATCGCCGCAAACTCGCGCGCGATGCCGTAATGTCCCCACAGGTCGGGGCGGTTCGTCAGCGATTTGTTGTCGACCTCGAACACGATGTCGTCAAAGTGCCAGAGCTCCTTGATCGGTCTGCCGAGCGGCGCGTCTGCGGGCAGTTCCAAAAGCCCGCTCGAAGAATCCGCGATGCCGAGCTCCGCCGCCGAGCAGCACATGCCGCGCGACACAACGCCCGCGATCGTGGCTTCGCCGATCGTCATGCCGACCACCGACGCGCCGAACGGCGCAAACGGCACGCGCATGCCCAAGCGCACATTGGGCGCGCCGCACACGCAGCGGTCGGTATGATCGCCGAGATCGAGCTCCAAAAGATGCAGCTTTTTCGAATTCGGATGGTCTTCGATCGTCTTGATCTCCGCCACCACGACGCCGTTGATCTCGGTCCCGAGGCGATAGACCTCCTCCACCTCCGCGGTGGACAGCGTGAAGCGATGGATCAGCTCCTCCCGATCGAGACCGGAAAGGTCAACGTAATCGGAGATCCAATTCATGGAAACGTTCATGGTTCTGCCTCCTTACTTCACAAACTGGTCGAGGGACTTGAGGTTGCCGCTGTTGAGGTCGCGGATGTCCTTGATCCCGTATTTCATCATGGCAAGGCGCGTCAGTCCGAGACCGAACGCAAAGCCCGTGTATTTCTCGGTGTCGATGCCGCCGGCTTTCAGCACGTTCGGATGGATCATGCCGCAGGGGCACAGCTCGAGCCAGCCGGAATTCTTGCACGACGGGCAGCCTTCGCCGCCGCAGATCAGGCACGAGATGTCAAGCTCGAAGCCCGGTTCGACGAACGGGAAGAAGCCCGGTCTGAGACGCACCTTGATGTCGCGCTGGAAGACCTCCGAAAGCATCGTCTTCATGAAATAGATCAGGTTCGAGATCGAGATATTCTCGTCGATCATGATGCCCTCCATCTGGAAGAACGTGTTCTCGTGGCATGCGTCGGTGCTCTCGTTGCGGAAGCATCTGCCCGGGAAGATCGCGCGGAGCGGCGCGCCGTATTTGCGCATGATCGCGTTCTGCGCCGCGGATGTGTGCGTCTTCAGGAGCTGTCCGTTGTCGAGATAATAGGTGTCCTGCATGTCGCGCGCCGGATGGTGCTTCGGAATGTTCAGCGCTTCGAAGCAGTGGTAGTCGTCGACGATCTCATCGTAGTCCTCGATCGTGAAGCCCATCGACGCGAAGATCTGCTCGACCTCGCGCTGCACGAGCGTGATCGGGTGATAGCTGCCCGTTTCCAGCGTGGACGGCAGCGTCAGGTCGTAGCGCTCGGTTGCCGCGATCTTCAGCTCGAGCTCGCGCGCGTGCGCTTCCTCGATGCGCTTTTTGATGCTGTTTTCAACTTCCTCCTTGAGTGCGTTGACCTTTGCGCCGTATTCCTTGCGCATCGACGGCTCGATCGCGCCCATGTTCTTCAAAAGTCCCGTGATCTCGCCCTTCTTGCCGAGATAGCGGACGCGCAGCTCCTCGAACGCCTCCGCGGCGTTCGCCTGCTGCAGTTTCTCATAGAACTGCTCGCGCAGTTCCTGCATTGTCATGCCCATAGTTTCCTCCTATAAAAATAGTCCCATGCAGACGCATGGGACGAAACAGTTTCCGCGGTACCACCCAAGTTAAAGGCAAAACGCCTTTCGCTCATTTCCCCGATAACGCGAGGACGCGCCGCAAACGCGGATGCTCCGGTGCTGAACCTTCCCGTCCGTGCCCTGTTCCCCCGCTTTCAGCCGCGGCAGGGGCTCTCTTTCACTGCGTTCGGACGGTACCTGACACCTTCAACGCGATGTTTATTGTATCGCAAACGCGTCGGGATGTCAATCGCAACTTTCGCTCCCGCCGCGTTTTTTCGCCGTCAATTCTGCGGCCAGCCCGCCATGCGGTCGAGTACCGCAAACAGCGCGAGCGATTGCTCGTCGCGCATCGCCGTCATTTCGCCGAACTCCAGAAGCCGCGTGCCGTCTCCGCACTCCCATGCGGGCAGACCGTCGCCGTTCGGATCGCCGTTTTTGACGAAATTGACCAGATACCGCTGCATCGTTTCGGACAGCGCGCGGTCGTTCGCGTCGAACAGTCGGGAGCCCGCCGGAATGTTGCCGTACAGATAGATCAGCTCGCCGCTGTGCCACGCGGAAAGACGTCCGTTCTGCTTCGAGAAATAGTACTCATACGCGGGGATGCCGTTTTCCTTCGCAAGCTGTCCGAGGCAGTAGTGCGGATAGTCGAAGAAGATCGCGCCGTAGATGCGCGCCCATGCGGCGTCGGCTTCCGCGTCGGTTTTCGGCGCGTAGATTGCAAGCACGTCGTCCGCATGCTCCTTGAAATATGCGCGGACCTTTCCCTCGAAATTCTTGAGGTTCGCGTGCCCGAAAAGGATGAACGGTCCGCTTTCCTCGGCATTGTAGCCGTGCAGCAGCTGTTCCTCGTTGTGCACGCCTTTGCGGTACGATTCGTACGGCGTTTCCGTGAGCGCGTAGCCGTCGACCGTCATATAGTGCTGCGTATACGCCTCGTTGACAATCGCCTTTGCGTCCAGCTTGCGCAGCTCCTCTGCGGTCGACACGTGATGACGTTCTTTCAGCTGCCTGCCGGAAGCGATCGCGTCCGAAAAGCTGCGGAACGAATGCGGCGGTTCGATCGAAGCGACGGTCGAGCTCTCGAGCAGCGCGCGGCGGAACAGCCCCTTTGCAAGCGGCGATGTGCAGATCGCGCTGACGCTTGCCGCGCCTGCGGACTCGCCCGCGATGGTGACGTTGTCCGGATCGCCGCCGAACGCCGCGACGTTCTTCTGCACCCATTCGAGCGCCTTGATCTGATCCAGCAGACCGTAATTGCCGGTCGTGCCGTGCGCGGACTCCGCCTGAAGCGCCTCATCCGCGAAATAGCCGAACACGCCGAGCCGGTAGCCGAGGTTCACCACGACCACGCCGCGCTTTGCAAGACCGGTTCCGGCATAATCGCCGTACCACGGCTGTCCCGTCTGCAGCGTGCCGCCGTGGATATAGACCAGCACCGGCAGGTCCTTTGCGTCGCCCGCGGGCTTCCAGACGTTGACATAAAGCCCGTCCTCCGACACCGGCGCAACGTAGTTGTCCGAAAGGGAGATGCGATAATCGTGATAGCCGATGACCTGCTTCAAGGACGAAACGATCGGCAGTTCGGTCGGCTGCATGCACATCGGCGCGAAATGATCGCAGTCGCGCACGCCGCTCCACGGCTCGACATCCTGCGGCTCGCGCCAGCGCAGCTCGCCCACCGGCGGCTTGGCATAGGGGATGCCCGCATAGAGTTCAACCGCGCCGTCGTCAATCAAAACGCCGCGCACGTCGCCGTCCGCAAGCGAAACGGTCCCGGTGTATACCGGCGTTTTGCCCGCATATGCCGGCACCGCCCTGACCGGCGGCCATGTGAGAAACAGGATCGCAGCGAACGCGGCGATCCAGCCGAGCCAGCCGAGCACCTTCCAGTACCATTTGCCGCCGTGCAGCACCTTCACAAACAGCAGAACGAAGCCGGCCGTCACCGCAAGCAGCAGAACAAACCCGACGAGCGTGTTCTTGTTGAGCTCGAGCACGGCGAGCATCAGCAGAAACAGAATCGATGCAAAAATCCCGAATGCGACCATTGTTGCCTCCCAGTCTTGATGCCTTCATTCTACCGTTTTTCCCGTATTCCGTCAACCAAAAAAGCAGACGCCCCGAAAGGCGTCTGCAAAGCTGTGTCAGCTTATTTGACCGTTGCGCTCAGCACGTTGGACCATGCGCCGTAGTAGGTCATGCCGTTGAACTCATGGTACGAACGGATGGTGACATAGTAGGTGCCTGCCGCAAGATCCTTGACGGTGGTCTCATAGACCTTCGGATCGGTGATCTTGAACGCAACCACGTTCTTGGTGAACGCCGCGTCGGTCGCGTACTTGATCTGATAGCCGGTGAAGTTCTTGGAACCCGCCCACTTGATCGTCATCTGCTTTTTGCCGCCCTCGACGGAGTTCAGCTTGCGGCTGGTGATGCGGACGGTCGTCTTCAGCGGGCTGACCAGACCGAGGTTGAAGTTGCCGGAGTTGTCGTTGACATTGCCGCCGATTTCGGTGCCCGCGACCGGATCCAGACGGCGGGTGAAGTATGCCTTCACGCCGTACTGATAGCGCGTGCCCGCAAAGACCTTGTGCGATTCGTCGACGCCGTCGATGTAGGTCGTCGCGGTCGTGTTGTTCCAGCGTGCAAATGCGGTCCAGCCGTTGTCTACAAGGTTCCATGCTCTGCGGTAGATGACGTATCCCGCAGCGCCTTCGACCGGCGCCCAGGTTACCTTGATGCCTTCGTCGACGTTTTCAACCTTGATATCCTCGGATGCAGGTAGATAGATCTTGAAGAACGTCTGGCACTCGCCGGAGTACGCACCCTTGAAGTACACAAAGATGTAGCCGGTGCCGGGCAGCGTGTTCTCCTTGTACTCGAAGTCATAGAACTGCGGATCGACCTCTTCGCCGGTCGCCTTGTCGAGCACTTTGAAGCCCGGGGTGTATTCCTTCTGATTGATGTCGTAGACGAGGTACGGCGTTGCGCCTTTCCATTCTACTTCATCCTTGTTGATGACGACTTCGCCTTCCAGCTCGGTGATTTCGGACACGACATACGGCGTGAAGTCCGCTGCAAGCGCCTTGCTGATGACCGGCTTCTCCGCGGTGTTCTCCACGTTTGCGCCGTCCTCCAGCGTGAACGCAATCTCGGTTCCCGCTTCCAGATCCTCGGCAAGTTCAAAGTACAACGTCAAAAGGAGCAGCGAATCGCCCGGAACGACACCGTTTACGCTGACGAACGAGCAGCGTACCACGCCCGCCTTCTTGCCGTTGACCGCCGCGCTGTCCATGTTCTCGCTGGGCTCATAGTCCTTCAGCGTCAGCTGCGCCGCGTCGTAATTGATGTCGAACGTCGCGGTGTAAACCACTTCCTCGGCGCGCGTGCCGGTCGGCGTTTCACCGCCCGCTTCCTCGGGTTCGCCCGCCAGAGCAACTTCCACTTTCAGGCAGTTCGCATCGCCGACTTTTGCCATGTTGTCCTTTGTTTCTCCGCCCTTGATCACGAGCCTGTAAGCCATTTCTTCCGCGTCCTCCGCAAATGCTGCGGGGATCAGCGCAAGCACCATGATCAGAGAAAGGAGCACTGCCAGCGTCTTTTTCATAGGTTCTATCCTCCTGGTAAATGATGCGGATCGCACGGCAAGCTGTGACGGTTTTTCGTTCAGATCGTTCTGCCGCAACGATTCCTTGCTTATGACGATCCCTGCTTGCATGTTTGTTCACAGTATCGTCATATTTTCTGATATATCATATCATACTCTTTTTTCTTTTGCAAGCGTTCCAGCCAAAAAGGTTGCCCGAGAAACACACTTTTTGCGCGAATGTCAAAATGTGGGTTTTCCGGACAACGTTTCATGCTCTATTTTGTTCTTGCGCTCAGTACGTTCGACCAGTTGCCGAAGTAGGTCATCTTTTCGAACACGTGATACGAGCGCACCCGCGCGTAGTACGTCGTGGAGGATTTCAGGCTCTTGATCGTCGTCTGATACGTTTTGGCGTCGGTGATCTTCACCGTCTTGACGTTCTTCGTGAATGCCGCATCCGTCGCAATCTGCACCTCATAGCCCGTGAAGTTCTTCGAGCCTTCCCACTTGACCGTCAGCTGCTTGCTGCCGCCGGTGACCGAAGTCAGCTTGCGTGTCGTGATGCGCACGGTCGTCTTCAAAGGTCCGACCATGCCGAGGTTGAAGTTGCCGGAATCCGCGTT
>JAFRRO010000053.1 GCA_017428025.1 Clostridia bacterium | reverse complement strand
TATCCGTAAAACTCAATTGCTGTCCCATTTCTTCGCCCTCCTGTTGTAACCATTATACCACATCTCGTTCAATGATTAAATCAGCGGTTACTCAAGGGGAAGCCTTGCTGTCTACGAGTATATCCGTATCGGAACGGAAAGTCAAGGGCAAGCGCTTGCCGTTTCGGGCGGATCTGTGCTATACTGTGCGCATGGAATGGATCGAACTTCTGATGCAATGGTATCCCGATCATCACCGCGACCTGCCGTGGCGCAATACGCGCGATCCGTACGCGATCTGGCTCAGCGAAATCATGCTGCAGCAGACGCGCGTCGCGGCGGTGATCCCCTATTACGAGCGCTTTTTAGCGGAGCTGCCCGACGTCGCATCGCTCGCCGCGGTCGACGACGACCGGCTGAACCGGCTCTGGCAGGGGCTCGGGTACTATTCGCGCGCAAGAAATCTCAAAAGAGCGGCGAACGAGGTGCTTTCGCGCTTCGGCGGAAGGATGCCGGAAACCTATGAAGCGCTTCTGACGCTCTCCGGCGTCGGCAGCTACACCGCGGGCGCAATCGCGTCGATCGCGTACGGGGAACGCGTTCCCGCCGTGGACGGCAACGTGCTGCGCGTGTATGCAAGGCTGATGAACGATCCGTCCGACATCGCCGATCCCGCGGTCAAAGCGCGCGTGTTCGATACACTCAAGGCGCAGATGCCGGACGATCCCGGTCTGTTCAATCAGGCGATGATGGAGCTCGGCGCAACGGTGTGCGTGCCGAACGGACGACCGCTTTGCGGGGACTGTCCGCTGGCGTCCGTATGCCGGGCAAGGGCGGCGGGCACGGAACGGCTGCTGCCCAACAAGCGTCCGAAGAAGCCGCGCACGATCGAGCGGCGCACGGTCTTTGCGCTCTACGATCGCGGCGCGCCGCTGCTGAAAAAGCGCCCGAACAAGGGACTTTTGGCGGGGCTTTACGAGCTGCCGAACGTTTCCGGCACGCTGACGCCCGACGAGGCGACGGCAAAGCTCACCGCGTGGGACCTGCATCCGGTCGGCGCGGTGCAAAGCTATTCCGCAAAGCACGTGTTTACGCACATCGAGTGGCATATGCGCGTGTACGCCATGGACGTTGCGGGCGAAGGGACCGGGCAATTTGTGCGCTCCGACGGCAGCCGGTCGATCCCGACCGCGTTTGCGGTCTGCCTGAGGCGCGAAACCAATGCATGACGAAAGAGATGTTTTTCCAATGAAACGAATCGGTATCGCCGTACTTGCGCTTGCGGTTCTGCTGAGCGCGATCGCCTGCGTCAACGGGATCGGGGCACAGCCGACGACGGCGCCCGCCTCGACCGTTCCGTGACGCTGCACCGCAGCGCGCCGTTCGTGCTCCCCGCCGAAGCGGAAGCGTTCCTCGGGACATGGACGCTCGTTTCCGTGGACGTCACCGGTCATCTGTACGCGGCGGAGGAGCTGAACCGGCAGGAGACGCTGGAGCTGAAGCGCGACGGAAGCGCGACGAGTATCATGGTATATGACGGAAAAGAAGGCGTCGGCAGACTCTGCTGGTCCTATGCGGACGGCGTCGGGACGTTCTCCGATAACGACGAGGTCTTCTTGACGTTTACCTGCGACGGCGAACAGCTGATCGTCAGTGACCTGGAAAACACCGTTATATCGTTCTACGAAAAGCTGAACTGACCGGATGCGGCGCGCCGGGCGCGAAACTTGACAGAAGAAAGCGAATCATGATAAAATGATTTAATCGGCAGGTGCCGTAAATTCGGATGAAGAGGTGTGTATATGAAAAAGATTCTGACCTTTGCGCTTGCGCTCGTGATGCTGCTGTCTCTGAACGCCTGCGTCGCAAAAAAGATCGCGGAAGCGATCGTCCCGACCGCCGCGCCGACCGAAGTGCCGACGCCGGAACCCACCGAAGTGCCGACGCCGGAGCCCACCGAGGAGCCGACGCCCACGCCCGAACCGACGCCGAAGCCTTTGGAAGCGGCAGACCTTATCGGCATCTGGTCGCTGACAAGCATCCGGTACGGCGACAGCACGCTTTCGCCTTCCGATTTCGGCATGGAAATGTATCTCGAATTCCGTGAGGACGGCACCGTGCACGCGATCCAGAATACTTACGGCGAGTATGACGAGGACACGTCGACGTTCACGATCGAAGACGGCGTTCTGAAGATCAACGGCGAACCGGCCATCACGTACGATGCGGAAGCGGACACGCTGTCCTTCTCCCTCGACGAGAACGGCACGCAGGCCGAAATGATCCTGATTCGTACGCCGGACGCGGTCCTGCCCACGCCTCCGCCGGAAGCGGCTCCGGACGATCTCGCCGCTCAGATTGTCGGCACCTGGGATCTCTCCTATGCCATCGTAAACAACAGTAAAATCCCGAAGGACCTGTTGGGCGAAACGAGCATGACGTTCGTGTTCAACGAGGACGGCTCGGCATCCATGAGCAATCAGACGCAGACGATCGATCAGGGCCTCACCTGGAAGGTGGAGTCGGCTGCGTCCATCGGGCTGTACGCGTACAACGTGCAGAAGATCTACGAAATGTCCTACGATCCCGACGCAAAGGTCCTGTCGCTGTATGAGGAGTCGTCGGACGTTACGCTCGCGTTTGAAAAAATCAATTGACGACGGCAGATAACGGCATGAAGATACGGCGCATGAAAAAAGCAATCCCGGTTCTGCTGGCAACGGCTCTGCTGCTGCTGAGTTTCGGCTGCGGCTGGGACAACACGCCGCAGTATGTGATTGCGAGCGCCGCGCCGAGCTATACGCCCTTTGCGCGGTGGACGCCCTCGCCGATACCGGAGGATTATGAAACGCAGACGCCCGAACCGACGCCCGAACCGGCGGATTCGGCGCAGCCCTCCGGTTCGCCCGACGGAACCGCATCGGCGAGCGCCGCGGCAACGCCGGACGCGGGTTCGACACAGGATCCCTCGGTCACGCCGACGCCGGATCCGTATCTGTTCGGCAAATGGGAGTTCAAGCGCAGCCGCTACAAGGGCAAGGAGCTTTCCGTGTCCGAAACGAAGCAGCGAATGATTCTCTGGCTGTTCTCGAACGGCAGCGCCGAGATGAACATCTACGAGATCTCCGCCACCAGCGATCCGCCGGAAAACACGAAGGCGGTACAGTGGCGCATCACGGGATCGAAGCTCACCATGACGCTGTACGGCGAAACGATCCTGACGCTGGTATACGACGGCACGTATCTCATTTTGGAGCAGGAGGTCGACGGCGCGGTTGACGAAATGATCTTCGAAAAAACAGGCGAATAAGCCGATCCTTCACAGCGGACGCAAAACTGCGTTCGCTGTTTCTTTTTACGTAAATATAGGTTGAAAAAGCCGCGCACAAGTATTATACTGGAGATAACCCCGAAAAAGGGCAAATTTCAGGAGGGAAAAGAAATGAAAAAGATTCTGGCACTGGCACTGGCGCTCATTCTGGCGCTCGGCTGCATGATCGCATGCACCAGGACGAACGGACAGAGCAGCGACAAGACCGTCGTTGCGATCGTCGTGGCCGGTCAGTTCGGCGACCGTTCGTTCTACGATTCTTCGAAGGCGGGCGGCGACGCGCTCAAGAAGGATTTCGAGAACGTCGAGGTCAAGACCGTCGAGTGCAACGGCGAGAACTTTGACGTGCAGATGCGCAATGCGGCGGACGTCGCAAACATCGTCGTCTGCGTCGGCTGGGAGTTCTATGACATCGAGACCATCGCGCCCGAGTATCCGAACGTCGACTTCATCTGGATCGACAACGCGACGAGCGCACCGGTCAAAAACGTTCTGAACATCACCTACGCGCAGAATGAGGGCTCGTTCCTTGCGGGCTACATCGCGGCGGCGCTCACCACGAGCGGCACGGTCGGCGCGGTCGGCGGCGAGGACAGCGACACGATCAACGACTTTATCGTGGGCTACGAGCAGGGCGCGAAGTACCGCAACGAGGCGGTCAAGGTCGAATGGAACTACTCCAACGACTATGACGATCCGGCGAAGGGCAAGGAATGCGCAAAGGCGCTGCACGACAAGGGTGCGGACGTCATCTTCCAGATCGCGTCCAAGGCGGGCGACGGCGTGTTTGAAGCGGCGCAGGAAGGCGGCTTCTATGCGATCGGCGTCGACAGCGATCAGAAGTACATCAACCCCGACGTCATCGTCTGCTCGATGAAGAAGGAAGTCGGCAAGTCGATCTATGACGCGGTCGCAAAGTACCTCGCGGGCGACAAGTCGCTCTGGGGCACCACCTGGGTTGCAAACCTGGCGGACGGCTATGTCGGCATCGGCTACGGCGATCTCGGTTCCCCGCAGCAGGTCCCGAACGAGCTGAAAGCGGAGGTCGAAGCCCTCATGCAGAAGATCACGTCCGGCGAGATCACGGTCAAGACCACCAGATAATCAAACGATTCGGGAAGCTGCCCGCGCTTTGGGCAGCTTCCGCCTTTTTACACGGGGCAAACAACCCCTCAGCCGCCTGCGGCGGCAGCTCCCCTTGCACAGGGGAGCCAAGCGTATTCGCTTTCACATCCTTTTACACGGAGAGCCGGACAGAAACCGCTTGCCCTCCCTGTGTACGGAAGGCTGACGGAAGGGTTGATGACAGAGAAACGGAGGCAAGAGTTTGACGGACGAAATTCGGTTTGAACACATCTCGATGGAGTTCCCGGGGGTGCTCGCAAACGACGATATCTCGCTGTCGATCCGCGACGGCGAGGTCTTTGCGCTCGTCGGCGAAAACGGCGCGGGCAAGTCGACGCTGATGAACATCCTGTACGGCATCAATACGCCGACGGCGGGCGAACTCTATGTACGCGGCGAGAAGGTCACGACCTTCAGCCCGAAAGCGGCGATCGACCGCGGCATCGGCATGGTGCATCAGCACTTTATGCTGGTTCCGTCGTTCACCGTCGCGCAGAATATCGTTTTAGGGCGCGAGCCGAAAAACGCGGGCGTGCTGTTCGACAACCGCAAGGCGGAGAAGCTCACGCGCGAGCTTGTCGAGGAATACGGGCTTGAGGTCGATCCCTCTGCGGAGATCCGCGACATCTCGGTCGGTTTGCAGCAGCGCGTCGAGATCCTGAAAACGCTCTACCGCGGCGCGGACATCCTGATTCTGGACGAGCCGACGGCGGTCCTGACGCCGCAGGAGACGGACGAGCTCTTTGAGGTCATCCGCCGCATCGTGCGCGAAAAGCAGATGACCGTCATCATCATCACGCACAAGCTCAACGAGGTTATGGCGATCTCCGACCGCGTCGGCGTCATGCGGCAGGGCAAGCTCATCGGCGTCGAGGAGACGAAGAACGTCAACGAAAAGATCCTTGCGTCCATGATGGTCGGACGCCCCGTGCTGTTCGACCACCTCGAAAAGGCCGGCGAACCCGGCGAGGTTGCGATCAAGGTCGACGATCTGTACGTGGCGGACAACCGCGGACTGCCCGCGGTGCGCGGCGTGTCGCTCGAGGTGAAAAAGGGCGAGGTGCTCGGCATCGCGGCGATCGAGGGCAACGGGCAGAGCGAGCTGCTGGAGGCGATCACCGGTCTTCGCAAGATCAACCGCGGCACGGTCGCGGTGTGCGGGCGCGACGCCACCAACCACACGCCCGGCGAGATCCGCGACATGGGGCTTTCGCACGTGCCGGAGGACCGTCTCAGTACCGGCGTCGACAAGCTTGCTTCGGTTGCGGACAACCTGCTCGTCGGTCGGCAGAAGGAGAAGCGGTTCAACCTCCTGGGCTTCCATCAGCGGCGGTCGACGGTCGAGCGCTACGCCGAGGAGCTGTATCGGAAATTCGATATCCGCGGCGCGGGCATCCACACGGAGGTCGGCTCGATGTCGGGCGGCAACATGCAGAAGGTCGTCGTCGCGCGTGAATTTACGTTCGACACGCCGGTGCTCGTCATTTCGCAGCCGACGCGCGGTGTCGATATCGGCGCGATGGAGTTCTTCCACACGCGCATCATCGAAAAACGCAACGAGGGCGCGGCGATCCTCTTGAGCTCCGCGGACCTCGACGAGGTGTTCCGCCTTTCGGACCGCATCATCACGCTCTATGAGGGCAAGATCACCGGCGAATTTTCGGCGAATGCGATCACCAAGGAGGAGATCGGCTTCTATATGACCGGCTCCCGAAAGGAGGGAGAGGCATGAAGAAGCGTTTGAACGTCGGATATCTCGTCGCATTGCTGATTTCGCTTGCGGTGGCGCTGCTGATCGGCGCGGCGATCCTTGCGATCTCCGGACACAACCCGCTCGTTGCGTACCGCGCGCTGCTCGGCGGCGCGTTCTCGAACGGACGGCACATCGGCGACATGCTCGAATACGCAATGGTCCTGTGCCTGTGCGGTCTCGCCTGCGACATCGGTTCGCGCGTCGGCATCTTCAACGTCGGCGGCGAAGGGCAGCTGCTTTTGGGCGCGATCTTCGCGGCGCAGATCGGCGTGTGGCTCGACGGCACCTCGGCATGGATCGCAATTCCGCTGGCGGCGCTCGGCGCGATGGCGGTCGGCGGCTTCTACGCGTGGATCCCGGGCGTTCTGAAAGTCAAGCTCAAGGTCAACGAGGTCATCACCACGATCATGCTGAACACGGTCGCGGCGTTCCTCTGCCAGTTCCTTGCCAAAGGTCCGTGGAAGAACGCGAACAAGAACATCGTCGCGGGCACGGGCAATCTGCCGAGCGCGTTCTGGTTCTCGAAGCTCGTTCCCGGCTCCAACCTGTCGACGGCGATCATCTTTTCGGCGATCATCACGTTCCTCGTGTGGTACATTCTGCAGAAGACCACCAAGGGCTATGAAATGCGCCTGACCGGCGACAACCCGCGCTTTGCGCTGTTCGCCGGACTCAAGACGGACCGGATCGTGATCATCACAATGGTCATCTCCGGCATGATGTGCGGACTCTGCGGCATGTTCCGTGTCTACGGCGCCGAGCATATCTACAAATCCTCGGTGTCCAACGAATACTACTTCGAAGGTCTGATGGTCGCGATGATCGCGCAGTATCAGCCGCTGCCGACGGTCATCATTTCGCTGATCTTCGCGATCCTGAAGATCGGCGCGATGGGCATGGAGACCGCCGCGGGCGTGCCGAAGCAGCTGTATCTGATCATTCAGACGGTCGTCATCTTCTGCATGGCGGCGGAGACCGGCATCCGCGTCGCGATCGGCAAAGCGCGCGAGAAACGGCAGGCGGCCCTGGATATCAAGACGCGCAGGGAAGGAGGTGCCGCGCATGAATAATCATAATGTCTGGGCAACCGTCTTTTCGGCGGGCACCTTCGCACAGATGCTCCGGAGCGCCACGCCGGTCGCGCTGGCGGCGCTCGGCGGACTCATGACCGAGCACGCGGGCATCATGAACATCGGTATGGACGGCATGATCCTGATGGGCGCGTTCGTCGCCGCGGTCGCAAGCTATTTCTGCGCAAGCGCCGCCATGGGCGTGCTCGCGGCCGTCGCGTTCGGCATCCTGATCGGTCTGTTCTTCGCGCTGTTCACGGTCAAGCTCAAAAGCGACGAGTTCATCATCGGCTGCGCGCTGAACACCTTTGCGCTCGGCGTCACCGCGTACCTTTCGCGCGAGATCTTCGGGCTTTCCGGCACGTCGGGCTATCTCGTGCCGTGTCTGCCGGACGTCACGATCCCGCTGATCAACAAGATCCCGTTCGTGGGCGAGGTCCTTTCGGGACACTCGGTGTTCGTGTACATCACCTGGATCCTCGTCGTGCTGATGTGGCTGTTCGTATACCGCACGCCGGTCGGCTTCTGGATCCGCGCGTCCGGCGAATCGCCGGAGACGCTGCGCACCGCGGGCAAGAATCCCGAGCGCATGAAGTGGATCGCCTCGATCCTCTGCGGCGTGTTCTGCGGACTGGCGGGCGCGCATCTGTCGCTCGGCTACCTCAACGGCTCGTTTGTCGAGGGCATGAGCGCGTCGCGCGGATACATCGCGTTCGCCTGCGTGATCTTTGCGGCGGCGAACCCGCCCAAGGCGTACCTTGCCGCGCTGATGTTCGGCTTCTTCGACGCGCTGGGACTGCGGCTGCAGGACTACATCAGCTCCGATCTCACCGGCACGATCCCGTATCTCATCACGATCGTCATGATGGTCTACGTCGTCGTCAGCGGGCAGAAGCGCCGCGAGCGTCTTGCGAGACAGCAGCTCAAAAAGATCGAAACGCCGTAAACGGCGACAGCAAAAAAAGACTCCGGATGCGATCCGGAGTCTTTTTGATCGGGAAAATCCCGGGTTTTACTTGTCCAGCGTGTCGGACATGGTGGCGACCATGACCGCCTTGATCGTGTGCATGCGGTTCTCCGCCTCGTCGAACACGACGCTGTGTTTACTGCGGAAGACCTCGTCGGAGACTTCCATTTCTTTGAGGCCGAAGCGCTCGTAGATGTCGCGGCCGACGCTCGTTTCGAGGTCGTGGAACGACGGCAGGCAGTGCTCGAAAATGACGTTCGGGTTGCCGGTCTTCTTCAGCATGTCCATGGTCACGCGATACGGCTCGAGAAGACGGATGCGCTCTTCGAACTGCGCTTCCTCACCCATCGATACCCAGACGTCGGTGTAGATGACGTCCGCGCCTTCGACCGCGTCGATCGAATCGGAAAGCTCGATCTTGCCGCCGGTCTCCTTGCAGAGCTCACGCATACGGTTGACAAGCTCCTCGGACGGGAACAGCTCTTTGGGCGCGATGCCGACAAAGTGCATGCCCATCTTGGCGCAGCCGATCATCAGGGAGTTGCCCATGTTGTTGCGCGCGTCGCCGACGTACACGAACTTGACCTCATGGAGCGGCTTGTTGACGTGCTCTTCGATGGTCATCCAGTCCGCAAGCACCTGCGTGGGATGGTACAGGTCCGTAAGGCCGTTCCATACCGGAACGCCGCTGTACTTTGCGAGCAGTTCGACGGTCTCCTGCTTGAAGCCGCGGAACTCGATGCCGTCATAAAATCTTCCGAGTACCTTTGCGGTGTCTTCGAGCGATTCCTTCTTGCCCATCTGGGAGTTCGAAAGGAACGTGACGTTTGCGCCCTCGTCGTAGGCGGCGGTCTCAAACGCGCAGCGGGTGCGGGTGCTGGTCTTCTCGAACAGCAGCACGACGTTCTTGTTCGCCATGCGCTTCGGGAAAATGCCCTGTTTCTTTTCGGCTTTGACCTGATGCGCAAGCTTCAGAAGCGCGCGAATCTCGTCGGGTGTGTAGTCGAGCAGCGTGAGAAAGTTTCTTCCCTGGAACATAATGTGTTTCCTTTCTATATGAATTATTTGATGATCAGTTGATCGGATCGCGCCGGAACGGCATGCTCATGCAGCGCGGACCGCCGCGGCCTCTCGAAAGCTCTGCGGACGGGATCTCGTGGACCGTGATGCCGTTTTCCCGGAGGATCCGGTTGGTGACGTAGTTTCTCGAATAGGTGATGACCTCGCCGGGCGCGACGCAAAGCGTGTTTGCGCCGTCGTTCCACTGCTCGCGCGCCGCGTCGATCTCGCTTGCGCCGCCGCATTCGATGAACCGGATGTCCCGCCCGAGCGCGTCGGAGAACGCTTCCTTCACCGGACGCTGATACTCCTCGATGCGGAGCCGCCTGCCGTCCGGCTTGGTGAGCCGGAACGCGCGCATCGTGCGAAGGATGTTCGGATGCACAACGAACGTGTCGACGTCCACCATCGTCATGACGGTGTCGAGGTGCATGAACGCGCGCACCTTCGGGATGTCGACCGCAAGGATCTGCCGGATGCCGGTGCGCTCGCCGATCAGACGGTTCGCCGCAAGCTCCACCGCCTGCGCGCTCGTGCGCTGCGACATGCCGAACGCCACGGTCTCGGGCGAAAGCACGAGACAGTCGCCGCCCTCCAGAGAATGCACGTCGGTGCGGTCATGGTACTTCGGAACCCACTTGTAGACGGGGTGATACTTGAAGATGTACTTCGCGAACAGCGTTTCGCGCCGACGGACCTCGTTCGCCATGCGGGAGATCAGCACGCCGTCGCTCACGTTCATGAACGGATCGCGCGTGAAGTACAGGTTCGGCATGGGATCGACATAGAACGGGTACTTGTCGTCGGTATAGTCGACGAGATGACGCTTTTCGACCTTCTGGAGGTCGGTCTTGCGGACGCCGCCCGCGATGATCTCCACAAGCTCGTCCAGCGGCTTTGCGGACAGGTATTCGTTGACCGCCTGTTCCGCGCCTTCGGCGTTGATGTTCGCCTCGCGGATGTATTCCCAGGTCAGCTCCTCCTGCACGCCCGCCGATTCGACCGCTTCCTTCAGGAGCGTATCAAGATACAGCACTTCGACGCCGCAGCTGCGCAGCGTCTCGGCGAACTGGTCGTGCTCCTCTCTGGCGTGGACCAGATACGGAATGTCGTCGAACAGCTGACGGGAGAGATAATCGGGCATGAGATTTTCAAGCTCCTTGCCCGGTCTGTGCAGCATGACGGTTCTGAGCCGTCCGACCTCTGACTGCACACAAATCGGTTTGTCCATGTATGTCCTCCTTAGTCGGTTTTCTCCGGATGGAAATACCCGATGATCCCCATGTAGATTCCAAATGCCATCTTATCCTGAAAAGCGGCGTTCGTCAAGAGCAAGTCTTCCGTTTCGTTGCTCAAATGCCCCATTTCTATACAAATGATCGGTCGTTTGCACCAGTTGAACCCCGTTTGATCGTCGCGATACAGGATCGCGGCGTTCTTTCGGAGTCCCAGACCGGTCGCCGCGCAGTACGCGTCGATGATCTCCTGCGCCGCGCGCACGTTCTCCGCAAAGCTCTGCGTGTGCTCCCTGGTCGGGACCAGCATGAACGCGCCGCGGATGCCCGTGTCGTCCGCGCCGTTGCAGTGCAGGCGGATCGCAAGGTCGACCTCGTGTTCGTTCATGATCTCCGCGCGTTCGCGGTTCGAAAGATTCACGTCGTTGACCGTGCGCGTAAGGATCACGGTCGCGCCGTCCGCTTCGAGAAGCGCCGCAAGCTTCAGCGCGACGTCCAGATTGACCTGATATTCCGGAACGTCCGACGCAATCCCGATCGTGCCCGACGAACACTTGACCTTCTGCTCATCGGAATCCGGCGCAACCGGTTCGGTCCCGAAGTTCGGACGCGCCTGATGCCCCGGATCGATCCCGATCGTGATGCCGTACAGCGGCGGCTCGGGCGTCGGCGACGGCGTGGGCGTCGGCGGAGGCGGCGGTGTGTGGGGCGTCGGCGTTGCCGCGTCTACCGTGATGTCCACCGGCGTCTGCAGCGGCACCGCTTCGACGATCGGCGTACCCTCCGGCTCGGGCGGGACGGTTTCCGTATTTTGGGGCGCGCTTTGCCCGGCGCAGCCGAACAGCAGCGCCGCAAGCAGCAGAACGGAAACCAGTCGACGCTTCATATCACAGAATCCTGCGCCCTTCCAACGCCTTTGCAAGCGTCACTTCATCGGTGTATTCGAGATTGCCGCCGATCGGGATGCCGTGCGCGATGCGCGACGTCGTGATGCCGAGCGGCTTCAAAAGCTTTGCGATATACGAGGCGGTCGCTTCGCCCTCGACGTCCGGATTCGTCGCAAGGATGACCTCCCTGACCTGACCGGTCTTGCAGCGTTCGAGCAGCGCGTTGATGCGCAGCGCGCCCGGGCCGATGCCGTTCATCGGGGAAAGCGAGCCGTTCAATACGTGATAATGTCCGTGGAATTCGCGCGTCTTTTCCATCGAAAGCACGTCGCGCGCGTCGCTGACGACGCACACCGTTTCCTCGGTGCGCTTCGGATCGGAACAGATCTCGCAGGTGTCGCGGTCGGTAAACGCGCCGCAGACGGGACACGGATGCACCTTTTCGCGCGCCGCCGTGATCGCCTCGGCAAGCTCCGTCGCCTGTTCCTTCGGGACGCTCAGCAGATGGTACGCAAGCCGCTGCGCCGTCTTGTGACCGACGCCAGGCAGGCGGCTGAGCTGTGTCGTCAGTTTTTCGATCGATGCGATTGCCATATCAGAAGCCGAGGCCCATGCCGCTGGTGATCTTTGCCATTTCGCGCTCGACGGTGTCGGACGCTTCCTTGAGCGCGGCGTTGACGCCCGCAACGATCAGGTCCTCGAGCATCTCGACGTCGTCGGGATCGACGCACGCGGGATCGAGCTTGATCGACTGCACGGTTTTGCTGCCGAGCACGGTGACCGTCACCATGCCGCCGCCCGCCGTCGCCGAAAACTCCGTGTTCTCCAGCTCCTGCTGTTTCTTCTGGATGTCCTGCTGCATCTTCTGCGCCTTCATCATCATCTGCTGCATATTCATGCCGCCGCCCATTCCGCCTCTCGGGAATCCGCCTTTTGCCATGTTGTTGTCCTCCGTTATTTGATCGTCAGCGAGCTGCCGAACAGCTCCTTGAGTTTTTCTTCGTTTGCGTTCAGAAGCTGCGCGAGGCGGAACCGGAGTTCCGTGCCCGGACGCACCGCTTCGATCGCTTCCTTCGCGACCTGCAGATTGCGCGCCGCGTTGAGCCCGTTCATCTTGCTCTCCTGCGACGCCGGAAACTCGACCGTCAGCAAATCGCCGACCAGCTCCGTGCCGCGCGAATCCTTTGCGTACATGAAGACCATGGGGTTCAGCTCCATCATCTTCGTCTTTGCCCTTGTCCAGATCGCCTCCGCGTCGCTCGACGCCGCCCTGACCGGCTCCGGCTTCGGTTCCGGTTCGGGTTCGGGAGCGGGTTCCGGCTTCGACGCCGGCGCCGGTTCGGGCTCCTGTTCGGTTTGCGCCGGTCGCGACGCTTCCCACGGATCGTCGAACACCGGTTCCTCCGGCGGCGCGTCGAGCATCGGCGGCCCGTCGAACACCGGTTCCTCCGCTTTGACCGGCGCTGCCGCAACCGCTGCGGCGGGACGCTGCTCCAGCGCCGCTACGCGCGATTCGAGCGCCGCAAAGCTCTGATCGTCGACCGGACGGCAGATGCGGATGAACGCCGCCTCGATCGGGATGCGCGGCGCGGGGAACAGCTTGAGACTGCTCTGCACCTTCAGGATCTGTTCCAGACTGTAGAGGATGCGCGATTCGTCCGCGCCCTTTGCGACCTTGAGATAGCGCTGCATCTGATCGTCGGTGCAGTCCAGAAGCTCCGCGCAGTCGCCGCAGGTCTTGCTGAGCAGCAGCGCGCGGAAATGCCGCGCAAGATCGCCTAAGAATACGCCGAGATCGCGGCCGTTTGCAACCACCTCGTCCAAGGCGCGCACCGCGTCCGGCGCGCTGCCTGTCAGAAGCGCCTGCGCCGTCCGTTCGAGCGTCTCGCCCGAAACGGTGCCGAGCGCGTTGTAGACGTCCTGCTCGCTGACGGTATTGCCCGCAAACGACAGGCACTGATCCGCAAGCGAAAGCGCGTCGCGCATGCCGCCGTCCGCCGCGCGGGCGATCAGCCTCAGACCGTTCGGATCGATGCTTGCGCCCGCCTTTTTCAGCACTGCGGTGAGGTTTGCGATGATATGCGCGATCGACAGACGGTGAAAATCGAACCGCTGACAGCGGGAAACGATCGTTGCCGGAAGCTTCTGCGGCTCGGTCGTCGCCAGAATGAACAGCACGTGCGCGGGCGGCTCCTCGAGCGTTTTCAACAGCGCGTTGAACGCCGCGGTCGACAGCATGTGGACCTCGTCGATGATGAACACGCGATACTTAAGCTCCAGCGGCGCGAACTGCGCCTGCTCGATCAATGAACGCACGTTGTCGACGCCGTTGTTGGACGCAGCGTCGATCTCGATCACGTCCGCGCTGCCCGCGAGCGCGAGCCTGCACGCCGTGCACTCCATGCACGGTTCGCCGTCCTTCGGCGAGAGACAGTTGACCGCGCGCGCCAGAATCTTTGCCGAGCTCGTCTTGCCCGTTCCGCGCGAACCGCAGAACAGGTAGGCGTGGGAAATCTTGCCCTCCCGCACCTGATTCTTGAGAATCGTGGTGATATGGTCCTGTCCGACGACCTCTTTGAAGGTCTCCGGACGGTATTCGCGATACAAAGCGCGCCGTGCCAAAGCGTTCGTTCCTTTCCGGATGCGCGTCTCTGCGGCGCACAATCCTACAGTATGCAGTATAACACATTTGTTTCGGTTTCACAATGCCCTTTTCTCGCCGCGACGGTTGACCGCGCCCCGAAAAAAGAGTAAAATAACGGCATGAAGCACGAAAAGCGGTATCGCTCCACCGAAAAGGTCAAAAACCGGTTCAAGAAGTTCCGCATCGCGCCCTATCTCGAGATCCTGCTCGGGCTGGGGCTGCTTGCCGCGTTCGGCTGGGCGGCGTGGACCTACGGCGTGCCGTTTATGAAGGGGCTTGCGACGCACGCGTATTCGTGCAAAGAGCCGGAGGCGACGCCCTCCCCCACGCCCGTTCCGACGCCGGAGCCGACGCGCGATCCGTATCCCGATCATGCGCTGTACGGCGCCGATCTCAAGTCGCTGCAGACCGAAATCGTCATTCCCGAATTCCAGTACGCGACCGACCTTTCGGTCGTCGACGGCACGATCCTTGCCGCGGTCGGCAACTACACGCCCGACGGCACGGCGGCGTTCGTGCGCGCCTATCTCTATGACGTCAAGGCGGGCACGCATACGTTCCTTGCGCTGCCGCTGCAAAATAAAAGCATCCGCTTCCCCGCGATGAACGAGCGCTGGATCGTCTATCTCGATTCCGCGGCGAACGGCGGCGGGCGCATGATGGCGTACGACCGGCAGACCGGCGAGGCGAAGGCGCTGAAAACCGTACACACGGGGCTGCCGCGTCCGGTCGTCTGGGAAAACACCGCGATCTGGATCGAACGCACCGGTCAGACGCGCGACAAGCTCTTTGCGGTCGATCTCGAAACCGGCGAAAGCGTGACGATCGCGATCTTCGACAACTCGCCCCATGCGCTGTCGAAGCTGTCCGTTTACGGCGGCACGCTGCTGTACGTCGCGCCCGACGGCGCGCTGACGTCGTTCGATCTCAAAACCGGCGAAAGCGAGACTGTGCCGGTCGAAGCGGACATCGTGCATGATCCGCAGCAAAACGCGGACGGGATCGCGTTTCTCGACTCCGATCACGCCAAAAGCGGGCGGCTGCTCTTCTGGAACGGCAAGGAGACGGTCGAGGTCGTGACCGGCGCGGTCGACTTTTTCCTCGGCGACGGATTCATCGCGTATTCGCGCTATGACAGGAACTATGTGTACTACTACGGCGACGGCACGACGTTCTGCACGACCAGAAGCGACGAGACCGCCATGCTGCTTGCGGCGGGCGGCGACGTGATCGTATGGATGGACGTGACGTGGCGCGACAAGGATATCATGGAATTTATGACGGTCGGAGATTGAGGCTATGAAGGAAAAAACGCTGTACGTCTGCGGAGAATGCGGGTATGAAACGCCGCGCTGGATGGGCAGATGCCCCGGCTGCGGCAGCTGGAACACGCTCGTCGAGGAGGAGCGCATACCGGCGCGTCCGTCCGGAACCGGCACTCAAAAGGCGGTGCTGCTTCAAAATGTGCGCGCCGAGGC
The DNA here is from genome assembly GCA_017428025.1 of Clostridia bacterium. Lineage (GTDB taxonomy): Bacteria > Bacillota > Clostridia > Christensenellales > CAG-138 > UBA3792. The sequence continues at coordinate 2,320 of JAFRRO010000053.1, read as the reverse complement.
GCAGGCGCGCGTCTCCACCGGCATTTCGGAGTTCGACCGCGTGCTCGGCGGCGGGCTCATCAAGGGCATGGTCGTGCTGATCGGCGGCGATCCGGGCATCGGCAAATCGACGCTTCTGCTGGAAGCCGCGGACAACCTTTCCGTCCTCGGTCCCGCGCTGTACGTGTCGGGCGAGGAGAGCAATTCGCAGATCAAGCTGCGCGCCGACCGGCTCGGCGTGAAGGGCGAAAACCTGCTGCTCTATACCGAGACCTCAGCGGAGGACGCGATCGAACGCGCAAAGGAGTGCAAGGCGCAGCTGCTGATCGTCGACTCAATCCAGACCATGCAGACCGAAGCCGCGGAGAGCGCGGCGGGCAGCGTTTCGCAGGTGCGGGCGGCGACGGCGCTGTTTACGCGGTTTGCGAAGGACACCGGCACGACGGTCATGATCGTCGGACACGTCACCAAGGACGGCGCGATCGCGGGACCGCGCGTGCTCGAACACATCGTCGACACGGTGCTGTACTTTGAGGGCGACCGGCACGAGGGGCTGCGGCTGTTGCGCGCGGTCAAGAACCGTTTCGGCTCGACCAACGAGCTCGGCGTCTTTGAGATGACCGAGACCGGCATGCGCGAGGTCACCGATCCCGGCGCGCTGTTCGTCTCCGGACGGCATGTGGCGGGCACGGCGATCACCTGCGTGCTCGAAGGCTCGCGCCCGCTGCTGTGCGAGATCCAGTCGCTGCTGTGCCCGACGGCGTTCGGCAGCCCGCGACGCACCGCGATCGGGCTCGACTATAACCGGCTCAATGTGCTGCTTGCCGTTTTGGAGCGCAAGGCAAGGCTGAAGCTTTCCGATCAGGACGTCTATTGCGATATCGCGGGGAATCTGCGCGTGCTCGACCGCGGCGCGGACCTTGCGACTGCGATGTGTCTCGCGTCGTCGGTACTCGAAAAGCCGCTGCCCGAAAAGACCGTGCTGATCGGCGAGGTCGGTCTGACCGGCGAGATCCGTCCCGCGTCGCAGCTCGATACGCGCATCCGCGAGGCGGTGCGGCTCGGCTATACGACCGTGATGATCCCCGCGCGCAGCAAGGTCGCCGACTGCGGCTGCAGGCTTCTCCGCGTCGCCGACGTCTCCGAGGCCATCCGCACGCTGTTCATGAATTGAAACGCAACCGAAAAAAGCTGTCCGAAGAGCGATTCTCTAAAGGGTGGTTTTCAAACAGCCGCAACAGCTTGCAGCAGGACGATTCGACCTCCCTCTGACGAGGGAGGTGTCACCGATAGGTGACGGAGGGAGAGATGACTACCCCTCAGTCTCGGCAAGCCTCGACAGCTCCCCTGACAAGGGGAGCTCATTTTTTACCGTAAGGGCGCACTTATACACCACCGACATGGCCGGCGGTGATACCCTCCTGCGTCGGGACGTGCGCTTTCTGCTTTCGCCTTTTTTCCAGTCGACTGGAAAGTATAGCTTGAACCTAACGAGAACAGGGTCAGGGGTGTCCCTTGAAGCGAAAATCGGGGCAATTCGACCTCGGCTTTTGACGTTTGGTACACAAATGTTCTGCTTACTAAAATGTGCGAAAAGCAGCAAGGATGAGAGTTATGCTTTCAAACAAGAATTTACCAGTCGGGTTCAGTACCGATCAATGACTATCTTCTTTCGTTTGGAATAAAAAAAGCTATCCCATTGTCTTGGCACCATTTTACGACAGATTGCACATAAAAGGTCTTTTCGAATGTCCTGTAACGATCTAATCGCAAACCGCAATCGTCAAATGTATTCCAGAATTCTCCCCAGAACTCTTCATCCGTTAAATGCTTGAATTTGCTTGAGATAATGCGATCATTTAGGCTGTCCACATAAGCTCGCTGAACGTCAACCTCCCGTACTTTCGGAAACTTGATTAGCATCTCGCGGGGTACTGCCGGAGGTATTGATTCATCGGCTCTGTACAGTTCATAAGTTTCCATGTCGAACAGTGCGGGATTACCCTTTTCTGTCGATGAACCGATAACCATGGATATGAGTTCAGGCGTAAGTTTCAAAACCATTCTTGAGTATCCTCCTGAATAAATCCCGATTTGAATTCCTCAAAATCATAGGCATCCGCCAGTGATTATAGGGCTTTAATGAAATCCTCTGAAACCGTTGAAAACAAAGGATTTTCCGCAATCTGCTCACCGAATCCTTTGTTGCCATGCGTGCCGTAATACCCCACAATTCTCCTGCTTCTCTTACGGTCAAAAAATCCATGATTATCCTCCATCGGCATATTAACCAACAAGAAAAGAATATCATACTGCCACTGTTATTTCAATATCTCGAAAT
>JAFRRO010000052.1 GCA_017428025.1 Clostridia bacterium | reverse complement strand
GTGCCGACGCCGTGCTCGTTGTCCTCATCGGTGCCGTTGAAGGTCTCCCACGGATACGCTTCTTTATCAATGTTTTCCACGCGCATTCCGAACGGTGCAAAGTCCTCGATCGTCTTGTGGGTCTCCTTGTCGCCTTCGAGTTTGCTGAACACAAAGTCCTTGACGATGATCTTGTTCGCCGTTACGCCTTCGCTAGGGTTACCGATCTGCATACGGATCACCGGATCGTCCACGTTGTTCTCCGCAGTGAAGTTCTTGGAGATCGTGATCTCTTCGCCCGCAGCCAGAGAAAGCCCTTCAAAGTTCGCGCGCGCTTCCCACGAACGGGCGTTGCTCTCAACCAGCGCTTCGCCGCCCTGCGCGTTCTCTGCGCAGATAGTGAAGGAGTAGTTGTATTTCTCGCCTGCAACGATGGTCAGACCGGGAAGCTCCAGATTTGCCTGAATGCTCCATACGCCGCCCTCGGTCGGATACGATTCGATGTTGAAAACGGCTGCACCGTCTTCAAAGGTCACGTTTGCGGCTGCGCCGTCGCCGGCGGAAGCAAATGCGCCGGTACCGGAAGTAAAGTCCGCAGTATAGACGGGAACAGGATGCTCCTCACCGGTGATCTCATAGATCTCGACCTTGTCGATCGTGACCGTGAAGTTTTCCGGCGTGGTGTCCGCAGGATTGTCCGGGTTCGGTGTGATCTTGCCGAGATGGAGTCTCAGTTCCGCCGTGCCGTCTTCGGAGGCGGTGAAGTTGGATTCGATGCAGGTGACGGCTTCGTCCAAGCGGGCGTTCCACACCTCGCCGCCGAAGGTCTTCCATTCTTCGGTGGACCCATCCTTGGGGATGAAGTGCGCATAGGTGGGGGCGGTGGACTTTGCCCAGACCTTGATCTTATAATCCGCGCCTGCTTTCACAGCCAGAGACTTGACGAAGCGGACCGCGCCGTCGCCCTCGCCGGGGTTAGTGACGTCGATCACGAATGCACCGTCCTTAAGCGTGCCGGTGGCTTCGCCGCCGTCCACGACGGTTTCCCAGCCGTGCGCGTCGGTCGCTTCGACCGTGCTGAAATCGAACTCCTTATAGAGCACCGCTTCACCGGTCTGCTTGGTTGCGATCAGCGTTGCATACGCTTCCGCGGTTTCGCCGCTGCTGTCGGTAACGGAATAAACGAGTTCATAGGTTCCTGCAGTTTCCGGGGTTGCCTTGCCGCCCTTGAAGGACAGCGAAGGAGAGGATTCGATCGTGATCATCGAAGTCAGATCGCCGTCCTCGGCGTCGGTCGCCGTGACGCCTTCGAGCGCATCGACGCTCTGTCCCGCTTCCACGGTCAGATCGTGCACGCCCTTGATCTCGGGCTTGCTGCCGCCCTCGGAAGACGGCTTGTTCGTGTTGCCCCCGCATGCCGCAAACGATGCGATCATCAGGACGGACAGGAGAATTGCCAATACCTTTTTCATAGCTTCGTACCTCTTGGATTACTGGTTCAGGTAACGATCGTACGCATCCTGATAGACCTTCTGGATCGCCGCAATGTTGCACTTGCCGGTCAGATCCTTCTGGAACGCCGCCCATGCGTCATCCGAAACGCCGCCGTTCATCAGCCAGCGGATCAGATTGGTGCGGATGTAGTCGTTCAGGTTCGTCTCATAGTTGGAGAGCGTGTTCAGCTCGTCGAGCGTGAACTGCAGGTTCGGGCAGGGCTTTACGCCTTCCGGCATAAACGGCGTTGCGAATGCGGTGAGACGTTCGAGACGCAGCTTGGCGCGCGGCTCCATGTTGACCACGTTGTTCCACGCATAGTCACTGAGGTAGATGATGCCCAACGGCGCGTTCTGCAGACGCAGCTCGTCCGCGGTCATTCCCTCGGGCAGCTCTTTCTGCACGAGCATCCCGTTTGCATCGCGTTCTTCTTCATAGACGATGCCGATCGGGCCGTAGTTGATCTGCGCGGAGATGACCGGATCGTAATAGCGATCAAAGTAGGCAAGCAGCACTTCCACGTTCGGGCAGTCCGCAAAGACGACGACTTCGCCCGCGCCGACTTCGGGGTTATTCGAGATGCAGAGCGTCTGATCGCCGTGCGGTCCGATGAGCGGGTTCACGACGATGTAGTTTTCCGGATTGGAAACGACTGTTTCGCTCTCCCACCAGTAGAACGCGCCGTAGGTTTCGAGACCTTTGCCGTTTGCGAGGAAGTTGTCCTGCGACTGTTCAAAGGAAACCTTGTCGATCAGGTTTTCGGTAACCCAGTTTGCAAGGAAGTTGGTCGCTTCCTTGAAGCGGTCGTCCTGCACCGTGTAGGTGACCTTACCGTCGATGATGATGCGGTGTTCGAGGTTGTCATTTAGACCGAACATGCCGTACAGATCGCACTGATTGCCCTGCCAGTTGTTGTAGACAAAGCTCAGCGGGCGTTCGTCGCCTGCATTGCCGTTGCCGTTCATGTCGTTATCGCGGAAGTAGCGGAGCATTGCCTCCATCTGATCGCAGGTGAGGTTCAGACCATCCTTCAGGTCCGCGGTCGTAACGCCGGGAACTGCGCCCGCTTCGATCGCGGCGGCAGCCCAGTTCTTATTGAGGAAGAGGATGTTCGGATTCTGCAGAAGTCCCATCTCCTCGATGCGCGGCAGCGAGTAGATCTTGCCGTCCTCGACGTTGATGAGCTGTGCCTTGATGTCGGGACGCTCTTCGAGGATCTTGGAGAAGTTGGGCATGTATTCAAGATAGTCAGAAATCGGCAGCAAAACCTTGCGCTTGGCGTACTTGATGATCTCGCCCGCGCCCATACCGGCGTGATAGATCGCGTCGGGACGGTTGTCCGCGTTGCCGAAAATCAGGTTTTTCTGCTGTGCATACACGGATTCGGAAACATTCTCCCACGTCACGAACACGTTGGTGCTTTCATACAAATCCTGCATGATCTTCATGTCGTTGTAATCGAGCGCGGATGCGTTCTTGGAAGAATAGATGCTGAAAGACAGTTCCTGTGCGCCCTTCTCATTGAGGATCGGGGCGTTCGTGTCCGTCCACTGGAAGCCGTATTCCTCTACGAGCTTCTCAACGCCGGCACTTTCCTGCTTGTTGCCGCTCTTTCCGCTGCCGCCGCACGCGACCATAGACAGTACGAACAGCAATGCGAGCGCCAATGCGATACCTTTTTTCATGTTGCTTTCCTCCTGATTTTTTGAATTATTCTTTCAGGGAGCCGATCATGACGCCCTGCGCAAAGTATTTCTGTACGAACGGGTACAGCAGCAGAACCGGCACGCTCGATACGATGACCGAGACGTATTTCAGCTGATTCGCCAGACGGTACTGCTGGAGGATCGTTTCGCCGCTGCCGCCGACGGTGCTTTCCGACGCGATCAGGATCTCTTTCAGAACGAGCTGCAGCGGGTACAGGTTTTCGTTCTGGAGGAAGATCATGGCGTTGAAGTAGCTGTTCCACTGACCGACCGCATAGTAGAGCGCCATAACCGCGATGACGGCTTTACTTAACGGAAGAACGACCTCGCCGAAGATGCGGAAGGAGCCCGCGCCGTCGATCTTTGCCGCTTCGATCAGGCTGTTCGGAATGCTTGACTCGAAGAAGGTCTTTGTCATGAACAGGTTCCACACCGACAGGATCGACGGGAGACTGACCGCCCAGATCGTATTGACCAGTC
>JAFRRO010000051.1 GCA_017428025.1 Clostridia bacterium | reverse complement strand
GCCGATGACGACGCCGGTGCCGTGGTCGATGAAGAACCCGTCGCCGATCTCTGCGCCCGGATGAATGTCGATGCCGGTGCGCGTGTGCGCAAACTCCGTCATCACGCGCGGCAGCAGCGGCACTTTCGCGCGGTAGAGCACATGCGCAAGCCGGTAGACCGCGATTGCAAAGAACGCCGGATAGCAGAGCACGATCTCGTCGAGATCGCGTGCCGCGGGATCGCCGCGATACGCCGCATACAAATCGAGTTCGAGCCGCCGCCGGATCTCCGGCAGCGCGAAGAACAGCGCTTCCGATGCGCTCTGCACGTCGTCCGGCTCACAAAGCACCGTCATTAGACAGCGTTCGGCAAGGTCCGCCGCTTCCTCGAGCGCCTGTTCGCAGGTCGTCGGGACCGATGCGTAATTCGGAAAGAGCACGTCGATCAGCCGTTCCGTCATGCGCTGCACGCGATCGCGAAACCCGGTATAGTCCGTCTGCGGCACGCGTGTGCCGCTCTGCGCCGCGCGAATGTCCGCCGCAAGTTTCATCATTCGCAGATGTTCCATATCAGTTTCCGAACAGCGGTGTGGAATAATAGCGGTCGCCGCTGTCCGGCAGCAGCACGACAATCACCTTGCCGCGGTTTTCCGGGCGCTTTGCGAGCTCGATCGCCGCCCATGCCGCCGCGCCGGACGAGATGCCGACCAGCATGCCTTCCGTTCTGCCGATCCGCTTTGCCGTCGCAAACGCATCCTCGTTTTCCACCGTGATGACTTCGTCGATGAGCGAGCGGTCCAGCACCTTCGGCACGAAGCCCGCGCCGATGCCCTGAATCTTGTGCGCGCCTGCGACGCCCTTCGACAGCACCGGCGAACCGGCGGGCTCGACCGCAACGATGCGCACGTTCGGATGCTTTTCCTTGAGATACGAGCCGACGCCCGTGAGCGTGCCGCCGGTGCCGACGCCCGCCACGAAGATGTCAACCCTGCCGTCCGTGTCCGCATCGATCTCCGGACCGGTGCTCGCGCGGTGCGCCGCGGGGTTTGCGGGATTGTCGAACTGCCCGAGGATGACCGCATCCTTGAGCTCCCGTTTGAGCTGTTCCGCGCGTTCGATCGCGCCCTTCATGCCGAGCGCGCCGTCGGTCAGTTCGAGTTCGGCGCCGTATGCGCGCATCACGCTGCGGCGTTCCGCGCTCATCGTTTCCGGCATGACGATGATCGTCCGGTACCCGCGCGCCGCCGCAACGGAGGCGATCCCGATGCCGGTGTTCCCCGAGGTCGGCTCGATGATGACCGCGCCGGGGCGCAGTCTGCCGCTCGCTTCGGCGTCGTCGATCATGGCCTTCGCGATGCGGTCCTTGACCGATCCCGCGGGGTTCAGGTATTCCAGCTTGGCAAGCACCGTCGCTTCCAGGTGTTCCTCGCGCTCGATGCGGCTGAGCTCCAGCAGCGGCGTATGTCCGATCAGTTGATCCAGCGATGTGAATGTTTTCATGGTTCTGTCCTCTCCTTCAGCGTATGATTTGTGCGGGAAAGTGGTGTCCGGACGCTTCGCAAAACAAAACGGAGCGTCCATTTGACGCTCCGCTTTCGATCCGTTTGTCCTATTCGGAGACGCAAATGGGTATCGCAAAGCAAGCCTGACAACACACGATGCTGTTGACGTTCACTTTGCGCATACCTGCCTCCGAATCTGGATTTCGTATATTATATAATGCTTTCCGTGGTTTGTCAAGCCCTCACTTCGCCTGATCCGGTCGGATCGAAGCGAGCAGGGCTTCGTTGCGGACGGTGACGTTCGGATCGTCGATCAGTGCCTGCAGCGTTTCCGTGCAGAGCGTGCCGGTCAGCTGATTGAGAATGCGTTCGCGCACGCCGGGATAACGGTCGATCGGCACCCTGCCGGTCTGCCCCTCCACGCGCAGGAACAGATAGAACGTCACGCTGCCGTCCTTCTCCGCGGTCATCGTGCCGGTCTCGCCGATCGGAACGTCCTTTGCCGCCTCGTAGAGCCCGTCGATCAGCGAATCCTTCGGCGCAACCGCAAGATCGCCCGCCGTTCCCTGCGCGGTGAATTCGTTCTCCGGACCGGTGTACAGCGCATTGAAGTCCTCCTTCGCCTGCGCGGCATACGACTGCACCTGCTCCTCGCTCGGGTTCGTGTGCACGAACAGCCGCACAAAGATCGCGTCGTCCGGAATATAGAGCGACGGGAACGTGCGCGCGCCGGAGATGTAGTACCCCAGATACTGCGAATACATGCCGTCCTTGTAGCGGTCCTCGAACGTCTCCTTGACAATGCGCGCATAGCCCGCTTCGAGCGTCGCGTCGTCGATCGTGTGCGTTTCGCGATACGCGCTCAGCAGCTTGCTGAAATCGATCGACGCCTCCCGGCTCCTTGCGTACATCTGCACGAAGCTCTCTTCGGTGAAACCGGTTTCCGCATAGAACGCTTCCGCCGAATCGTAGGATTCAATCGTCTCTTCGAGCGCGTTCTTTGCGTTCGTCTTCGCTTCGTCGATGTAATACTGATCCTCGATCGTGCGCGCGTAGCCCGCCTGCTTTGCGGCGTAGATCGACGCGGCTTCATACGCAAGCTCCTTCAGAACGTCGCTGCAAAGTCCCTGCATGCCTTCCTCGGTGCGCGTATCGTAATACGGATACGGATAATAGACCGACGGATTCTGGACATACGACAGATAGACGTCGCGTTCGTAGAGCCTGTTCCTTTCGATTTGCTCATACCGCGCGTTCAGCTGATAGCGGTACACGAGCGCCGAAACCGGCACGTCGCCGACCGTCATCACCGCGGTATTCTCATCGAGCGTCCGGTCATCCCGTCCGCCGCAGCCGACCGCCGCCAGCAGCAGCGCGGCGCAGAGCAGAACGATGATCCGTTTTTTGATCGTGCGCATCGGTTACTTCCAAAGCTCCTCGGGATACTGTCCCTCGTCCTTCATTTTACGGATCGCGGCTTTCAGGATCGGCAGGTCGGGGCGGTTCGTCACGCCGTGCCAACGCGCCGAGGTCTCGAGCACTTCGATGGTGATTTTGCCCTCCTGCATCATCGCGTCGAGCACGCGCGGCAGCAGGTATTCGCACTTCATGGGATTCTTGGGCAGATTCTCGTCGAGGAACGCCGGGAACCGCGCCTCAAACGCGTCGAGCACCGTCTTCTGCAGACCGAAGAGGTTCATCGAAACGAGCGTGTCCAGCGCAAGCGGCGTATAGGTCTGTCCGTCGTCCTCGGTGAAGGCGGCGGCGCCGTCGCGCTTTTCGATCTTGAGCCGCTCGGTCAGCGACTGCAGCTTGCCGTCCGCGCCGACTTCGCACACGCCGCGCGCCACGGAACCGAAGTCCGAAAGCGTGTTGCCGAGCTGATAGCCGACCATCGCGCACTCGCTCTCCGGACGCTCCTCCTTCAGGAACGCGTAGATCTTGCGATAGGCGTCCGCGCCGTAGAAATCGTCGGCGTTCAATACCGCAAACGGCGCGTCGATCAGATCCTTTGCGCAGAGGATCGCGTGCGCGGTGCCCCACGGCTTGACGCGGCCTTCGGGAATCGCATAGCCTTCGGGCAGCTTATCGAGCGACTGGAACGCGTATTCCAGCTGCACATGCGGACGGATGCGTCTGCCGACGCGCTCCTCGAAGTCCGCTTCCATCTCTTTCTTGATGATCACGACGACCTTTTCAAAGCCGGCGCGGATCGCGTCGAATACGGAAAAGTCGAGGATGACGTGATCGTGCTCGTCGATCGGCTCGATCTGCTTCGGTCCGCCGAAGCGGCTGCCCATGCCTGCCGCCATAATCAAAAGAATCGGTTTGTTCATTGTTTGCTCCTTCCTGATTTCATATGTTGCATCGTCACGGATTGTGACGAGATACTTCTCTCTGAGCTCGACCGGTTTATAATTGAGCTTCGAATACCGGAGTCCCGCGTCGCCGCCGTCGTCCTCGCGGTTGACGTACTGCACGCCGTCGAAGCACTTCACGAACGCCTGCGCCATCGCGGGATACGCGCCGGATACGTCCGGCATCGCCTTTTCGACGTGCACATACAGCATATCGTCCTTCGCCTCGCCGATCGCAAGCGCAACGACCTCGCCGCCCGTCACGAGACATGCCGCGGTCTGCCCGAGCTTTTCGCGGTGCAGCAGCAGGTCCTTCGCGCCGTTCCATTCGTTCTGTTCGAGCGGCGTAAACTCCGGATGCTTTTCGCGGAAACGGTCCAGAAACGCAAGGCATGCCGCTTCGGTCTGCGCGTCGCGGACCACGACGGTCTGCGCATCCGGATGGTCGCGATAGAAGCGGTTGACGTGGTTCTTCTGCGTGTGCAGCGCTTTTCCGGCATAGGTGCGGAACGCGTCCGCGTGATAGATATAATCCGCCCAGTCGCGGATGCTTTCGACCTGCATCCGGCTGCCGTAGCGCATCCGCAGCCGCGCAACGGCGCACGCGGGCACCACGCAGTAGCGCAGCGGAATGCCGCGCGCCTGTGCGTCCTTTTCGTTCGCTTCGCACGCCGCGTCGAAATCACCCGCGCCGAGAGGGACCGTGTAGCAGTCCCCGTAGACGCCGTAGCCCGCGCGAATGCAGAGCATGTCCCCGATGACGGCAAAATACGAGACGTAGATATCGCGCCATTGATAGACCGCGCCGACGGTATTGTCGCAAATGCCGCAAGCGTACGTTTGAAAAAACGGACGCAGCGTTTCAATGGATTGCTCGGTAATTCGTTGATATTCCTGCATAAGATACCTCAACTATTAGTATACCATATTTTTGCGATTTGTGAAGCCTGAAAAGTCTGCGACGCATTGACGCAACCGCAAAAAACGTGTAAAATAGACGCGAATGAAACAAGAAGGAATCGACATGAATCGAATCAAACTGATCGCTTTTGATCTGGACGGAACCCTCTGCAACACCCTGCGGGACATCGCCTCGTCGCTGAATCTTGCGCTTGCGCATTTCGGCTATCCGGTGTTTTCGGACGATGAGGTTTCAAACCTCGTCGGCAAGAGCGTGGTCTATATGTGCAAAAACGCCGTGCCCGCGGGACACGAGAACGACTGGCAGGCGCTGGTCGATCAATGGCACATCGAATATGCCGCGCATTCGTGCGACACCACGGTTCCCTATGCGGGCATGCCCGAAACGCTGCGCGCGCTGCAGGCGCGGGGCATTGCGCTTGCGTGCGTCACGAACAAACCGCACCGGCACGCCGTTCCGATGCTGCGTCGGCTGTTCCCGCCCGACGGCTCGCTGTTTGCGCGCATTCAGGGACAGACGCCGGAGTACCCGACCAAGCCCGATCCGTTTATGATGGACATGGTGCGCGAGGAGCTCGGCTTTTCGCGCGAGGAAACGCTGTACGTCGGGGATATGGACGTGGACGTGCAGTTTGCGAAAAACAGCGGACTGAAGTTCGCCGGCTGCGGCTGGGGCTTTCGCGGGGAAGCGTTCCTGCGCGAAGCGGGAGCCGAGATCGTCATGAACCGGCCGGAAGAGCTTTTGGACTTGATAAAAACCATGTGAGATAAAGGAGGAACACCCATGGCATTCTGCAAAAACTGCGGCGCCCGGCTGAACGAGGACAGCAAGTTCTGCCCGTCCTGCGGCACCCCCGTCACCCCTGCGCAAAGCGCACCGCGCGTTGAAGTGATGGACGAACAACCCGACTGCAACAAGTGGTTCGGCGTTCTCGCCTATCTCGGTCCCGTTCTCTTTGTTCCGATGTTTGTCCGGAAGAATTCGAAGTTCGCGCAGTTCCATGTGCGCCAGGGCTTCAATCTGCTTTGCTTCTGGGTTGTGCTGGTCGTTGCAAGATATACGCTCGGCATCATCCCGTACATCGGCACGCATTTCCTGAAGTACGTGTTCGGCATCGGTCTTTGCGGCGTCGCCGTGTTCTCGATCATCGGCATCATCAACGCACTGCTCGGCAAGAAGCAGCCGCTGCCGTTCTTCGGCGACAAGCTGGATCTATTGAAGCTGCTGTTCAAGATGTAATTCCTCTTTCGAAACCCGTAAACGGAGCAGTTCAAGGCTGCTCCGTTTTGTTTTGCCTGTTTTTCATACTGTCAGTATGTAAATAAATATTCTATTGGTACGAATCATCGGTTTACATCTGCGATCCGATCCGGTATAATCGTATCATCAAGAGACGAAAGGGGCAAACGATGGAAATGAAGCTTGCAGAAAACATCCGGAGGTTCCGCAGGGAGCGGTCGCTGACGCAGGAGCAGCTTTCCGAAGTGCTCGGCGTGACGGCAGGCGCCGTCTACAAATGGGAAGCGGGGCTCTCCGTGCCCGATATCGAACTGATCATACAGATGGCGGACTTTTTCGACACCTCCGTGGATGTGCTTCTCGGCTATGAGATCAAGGACAACCGCAAGGAAGCGACGGTCAGGCGGCTGCAGAACTTCCGCCGCGCCAAGGACCGGGAAGGACTTGCGGAGGCGGAAAAAGCGCTGAAACGGTATCCGCACTCGTTTCAGATCGTGAAGGAAAGCGCCGCGGTCTTTCGCGCGTTCGGCATTGAGAGCAAGGACAAAGAATTGCTTCGCCGCGCGTTG
>JAFRRO010000050.1 GCA_017428025.1 Clostridia bacterium | reverse complement strand
CCGCGCCGCACCGCAAGAACCTCGCCGCGATCCGCAAAGGTCAGTTCGAGGGCATGGCGGCAAAGGTCCTCGAGGACCAGTGGCATCCCGAGTTCGGCGGCAACCGCATCCACCCCTCCGCGGGCGTCGTCGCCGTCGGCGCGCGTCAGCCCCTGATCGCGTTCAACATCAACCTCGACACCTCCGACGTCTCGATCGCCAAGAGGATCGCAAAGATCATCCGCGAAAAGGACGGCGGCTTCCGCGCGGTCAAGGCGCTCGGCGTCATGCTCGAGGAGCGCAACATCGCGCAGGTCTCGATCAACATGTGCGACTATAAGCAGACGCCGCTGTATCGCGTGCTCGAGTTCGTCCGCTTTGAGGCGGCGCGCTACGGCGTGCACGTGGTCGGCACCGAGATCATCGGTCTCGCGCCGATGATGGCGTTTGTCGACGCGGCGGACTACTATCTGCAGATCGAGAAATTCGACGCGCCCAAACAGGTATTGGAGTGCCATCTGCTGTGAAACGGGTATTTTTCAACATCGGCGAACTTGCTACGGCGACCGGATCGGCCGCCGTATGCGGTTGCGCGCAAAGCAGCGTCCGCAAGCTGCACCGCGCATGGCTTCTCGAAGAGGACGGCACGATCCTTGCCGCGGGCGAGGGCGCTGCGCCGGACGCGGACGAAGCGATCGACTGCAAAAACAAGCTCGTCACCGCGGGGCTTGTCGACTGCCATACGCATCTGGTGTTCGGCGGCTGGCGCGAGCACGAGCTTGCGATGAAACTGCAGGGCAGGACGTATCTCGAGATCCTCGCCGCGGGCGGCGGCATCCTCTCGACCGTGCGCGAAACGCGCAAGGCAAGCGAGGACGCGCTCTATGAAAAGACGCGCGCGCTGATGGCGGAAATGCTGCGCCACGGCACGACCGCGCTCGAAATCAAGAGCGGCTACGGGCTCGACCTCGAAACCGAGCGCAAGCAGCTTCGCGTCGTGCAGCGGCTGAAGACCGAGAATCCGGACATCGCGGCGACGTTTTTGGGCGCGCACGCGTTCCCGGAGGGCATGGATCACGAAGCGTACGTCGATCTTCTGTGCAGGGAAATGATCCCTGAAATCGCAAAGGACGGCGTCGCGCAGTTCTGCGACGTGTTCTGCGACGACGGCGTGTTCACCGCCGAGCAGTCCGAACGCATCCTGAACGCGGGCAAGCGCTGCGGCATGATTCCCAAGATGCACGCCGACGAGATCAAGGAGATCGGCGGCACGCAGGCGGCGGCGCGCGTCGGCGCGATCAGCTGCGACCATCTGTCCGAGACAGGCAGGGCGGGCATGGAAGCGCTGCGCGACGGCGGCGTGATCGCGGTCATGCTGCCCGCAACGTCGTTCTATCTCAAAAAGCCGTACGGCGATTTCCGCGGCATGATCGACGCGGGCGTGCCCGTTGCGGTGGCGACCGACATGAACCCCGGCTCGACGCCGAATCTCTCGCTGCCGTTCGCCATGACGGCGGCGTGTCTCTACGGACGGCTGACGCCCGAGGAGGTCCTCTGCGGCGCGACGCTGAACGGCGCGGCGGCGATCGGCATGGCGGACCGTCTCGGCACGCTCGAAGCGGGCAAGCAGGCGGACCTCGTCGTATGGGACGCGGACAACCTCGACCAGCTGATCTATCGTTACGGAACCAATCGCGCGGCCGCAATCTTTAAGCGCGGCGCGCGCAAGATTTGAAAGGAGAAACCTATGGAACGTTTAACCGACATGACCGTCACCACCTTTACGGACGTTTTGGCAAGCGACGCCCCCGCCCCCGGCGGCGGCTCGGTCGCGGCGCTGTTCGGCGCATGCGGCGCGGCGCTCGGCGTGATGACGACGAACCTCACGATCGGCAGAAAGAAGTACGCCGACCTGTGGGAGCACGCGGAGCTCGTCAACAAACAGGGACAGCCGCTGATCGCGGCGCTTCTCGAAGCGGTCGAGGCGGACACGCAGGCGTTCAACCGTCTGATGGACGCGATGCACCTGCCCAAGGACACCGACGAACAGAAGGCGGTCCGCAGCGCGGCGATGCAGGAAGCGACCAAGGAAGCGGTGCAAACGCCCCGCCGCACGCTTGAACTCTGCAAGGATACGATCGAAGTCATCGAATCGCTGCTCGGCAGGATCAACCCGAACTGCGCAAGCGATCTCGGCGTCGGCGCGGCGGCGGTCGAAGCGGCGGCACGCGGCGCGTGGCTGAATGTCAACATCAATCTGCTGTCGATCAAGGACCAGACCTACGTCAAGGAAACGTTCGAGAGCACGCAGGCGATCTACCTCGACGTGATCGACCGCGCGCAGCGCGCGTTTGCGGCCGTCGAAAAAGAATGCTTGCCCGCATGCAACCGAATCGAGGGATAAACGGTATTATAGGCAAACGGAGAAAGGAGTCAAAACCATGAAACGCTTGCTTTGTATGATCCTTACGGGACTTATGCTTTTCGCTGCGGCATGCACCGCGGCGCCCAAACCGCAGACTTCGGAGGTTCCGACCGATCCGCCCGCCGCACCGACGGACGAACCCGTACCGGAAACGACGCCGGAGCCGACCGCGCAGCCGTCTCCTTCGGACGAGGACCTCTTTGTGCCCGAAGTGACGCCGGAACCCGATCCCGGTGCGGACGAACCGACGCCGGAGCCCTACGAGCCGACCGGCGACGCGGAATTCGCGTTCGCGCTTGCGGCGCGTCTTTTGGACGGCAAACAGAACCGCAACCTCTCGCCCGTCAGCGTCTATCTCGCGATGGCGATGGTCGCCGAGGGTGCAAACGGCGAAACGCTCGAAGAGCTTCTGAAGCTTCTGGGCGTCGGATCGCTCGAAGAACTGCGCGGCGTCTGCGCCGCTCTGCTCGAAACGCTGTCGATCGACCTCGAAGAAAGCACGCTCGACCTGCACAATTCGCTGTGGATGTCGGAGAGCATCGGCGGCATGCCGGTCACGTTCCGCGAAGCGTTCCTGACCTCGCTCGGCACGACCTACCGTTCCGAGGCGCATACGGTCGATTTCGGCAACTTCACCGCGGGCAAGCAGATTGCGGACTGGATCACCGAGCATACGCGCGGCAAGATCAAGATCTCGCCCGACGCCATGCATTTCGAGCCGGAAACCCTTGCGGTACTGATCAATACGATCTATCTGAAGGACGTCTGGAGCGAACCGTTCGATTCGACGCGCACCGAGCAGGGCATCTTCCACGGGCTTGACGACAACGGCGCGGCCGAGGATCGCAAGGTCGACTACATGAGCCGGTTCGACCGCAACGTTCTCATTTCGCAGGGCGACGGCTGGATCCGCTACCGCGTGTATCTCAGAGCGGTCGGCTGGGTTTCGTTCGTGCTGCCGGATGAAGGCATCGACCTTGAAAAGCTGCTCGGCACGCCGGAGGCGATCGAAAAGCTGCTGTACGCCGGCATCAACAAGACCTGCAACGTCAGCCTGCGCATCCCGAAGTTCTCGTTCCAGGACAAAATGGATCTGGACGGCGTGCTTCGCGTGCTCGGTCTTGCGCATTGCTTCAGCGAGGGCGCGGACTTCTCCAACATGTCCGACACCTCCTGCAAGATCGACCGCGTACTGCAGGAATCCTACATCGGCGTCGATGAAAACGGCGTCGAAGCCGCCGCGTATACGATGGTCTCGATGCGGGCGACGGGCTATTACAATCCGGTCGAGCTGGAAACGATCGAGTTCCACCTCACCCGCCCGTTCTTCTACGCGATCGAATCGTACGACGGCACCCTGCTCTTCGTCGGCACCGTAACGACGCCGAGCGAAGCGGAATCAATCCATAAATAACCCGATGTTTACAAACTGCGCCGGAAAACGGCGCGGTTTTGTTTTATGCACAAAACTGCACGGAATTGTGACAAAGATGCGGATTCTTGACGGATCGGTTGCAAAGGCGGAAAAAGCTGATATAATGGGACTATCCCACCGGAAAGGAGCTTTGTATGGATGATCTGAACGTCTGCCTTCTGAACGACTCGTTCCCGCCGATGCTCGACGGCGTGGCGAACGTGATGAAGAACTATGCGGACATCATCTCCGCGCACTACGGCACGGCGACGGTTGTGACGCCCGCCTATCCGAACGTGAAGGACGACTATCCCTACGAGGTCGTCCGCTACGCGAGCATGGACACGACCAAGCTCGTCGGCTACCGTACCGGCTATCCGTTCGACGCCAAGGTGCTCGAACGGCTGCATACCCTTCCGATGGACGTCATGCACGTGCACTGCCCGTTCATTTCGGCGCAGCTGTGCCGCGTCGTGCGCGAAACGCGCGATGTGCCGCTGATCTTCACCTATCACACGAAGTTCGACATCGACGTGCGCAAGGCGGTCAAGCTGAAGCTCATTCAGGACGCGGCGCTGAAGATCATCGTGGACAACATTGCCGCCTGCGACGACGTCTGGGTGGTCAGCGAGGGCGCGGGCAAAAACCTGCGCTCGATCGGCTACGAGGGCAACTATCTCGTGATGCCGAACGGCGTCGACATGCCGAAAGGCCGCGCGGGCGCGGACGCCGTGGACGAGGTGCGCAGAACGTACCGCCTCGATCCGGATCTCACGACCTATCTGTTCGTCGGGCGCATGATGTGGTACAAGGGACAGCGGATCATCCTCGACGCGCTGCGCATGCTGAAGAACGCGGGCAAGCGCTTTTCGGCGGTGTTCGTCGGCGACGGACTCGACCGCAGGGAGATCGAGGACTACATGCACAGCCTGTCGCTCGACGAGGAATGCAAGTTCGTCGGCGCGATCCGCGACCGCGAAACGCTGCGCGCCGTATACGCCGCATGCGATCTGTTCCTCTTCCCCTCCACCTTCGATACCAACGGCATCGTGGTGCGCGAGGCGGCGGCGAACGGGCTTGCGAGCGTGCTGATCGAGGACAGCTGCGCCGCGGAGGGCGTTTCGCACGGACGGAACGGGCTTCTGATCCGCGAAACCGCCGAATCGATGGCGAACCTGCTGTTCTATATGAACGACCGCCGCGCCGCGATGCGCGTGCTCGGCGAAAGCGCGATGAACGAGCTCTATTTCTCCTGGGACGACAGCGTGAAGAACGCCGTGGAGCGCTATCGCGTCATACTCAACGACCGCGAGCACTACCGCAAGCCGCGGCAGATAACCGGCTCGGAGGACTTCTTCCGGACGGTCAGCCAGTGGTTCGGCATCTATTCGCAGCTTGTAACGATGCCGTCCCGCGTACAGGAACGCGCGGAAACGCTGCTGCGCCCGCTGCTCCCGCTGCCGGAGCGGAAAAGTAACAAAAAGCGCTGAACTCTCAGCGCTTTATTGATATTCTCTTATTCCTCATCGAGAATCCGCAGTCCCTCGCACTTGCCGAGGCGCTTCCACGCGTGTTCCCGCGCCTTTCGGAGCGTCTTAAGCTCCGTTTCGGTCAGCGGCGTCTTCAGTCCCGTAATCTTCGACGGATCGGCATAGGCGGGCACGACGGTGAACTTCTGTCCCTTGCCCGCGCGCCGCATCGACAGCGTCGGCAGAACGCCCGCGTCGACCAGACGGACCTCGCCGGTCGCGAAGTCCTTTTCGAGCGTGATCCGCGCAAACAGCCCGACCATGAGTTCAAAGCGGTTGTTCGCCGAGAAATTCCCGAGCGAATACAGCACCAGTCCCGTATACGCTCCGTCCGCGCGCTGCACCGTGACGTACTCCGCGCCCTTGATCCGGTGCGGATGTGAGCCGATGATGCAGTCCGCGCCCGCCGCGAACAGCTGTCTGGCAAGCGATTTCGTCACTTCCGCCGTCGCGTTGTCGCTCTCGTAGTCCCAGTGCGCAAAGTAGATCACAAACTCCGCGCCCGCTTCCTTTGCCCGCGCGATATCGCGCGCCGCCGCGTCGGTGATCTTGTCGCCGTCGATCAGATAGCTGATGACGGTCCGCGCCTCGTCTTCGGTGATATGGCGCTTGGTCTTGCCTGCGTTCGGCTTGCGCGTGCCTGCGACGAACCCGATGCGGATGCCGTTGACCTCCACGATGCACGGCTGCTCGCGGTCCGCGGCGTCAAGGTACGTGCCGGTCTGATGAAAGCCCGCCTCACGGATTTTTTCGACCGTGCGGAAGAGCCCCGCCGCGTCCTTGTCGAGGCAGTGATTGTTCGCCGTCGTCAAGACGTCCATGCCGTTCGCTTTCAGCGCGTCGAGGAAGGAATCCGGCGCATTGAACACGAGCGCGCCGTCGTTCGCCTTGACGGAGTATCCGGCTTCCTTGCCCGCGATCGGCACCTCGAGGTTGCCGCACATCAGGTCGACCGATTCGAACAGCTCGGCAAACGGCTCGAACAGCGTCATGAAGTCGTATTCGCCGCCGGACGTCTTGGCGTCCTCCACGATCTGACTCGGCGCCATGATATCGCCGACCGCGCCGATCGTCACGGTCGCGGGCGTCGGCACGGGCGTGTCGGTCGGTTCCGGCGTCGGCGTTTCGGTCGGTTCCGGCGTGATCTCCTGCGTCGGTGCGGCAGGCGCCTCGGTCACAGCGGCGGTCTGCGCCGCGGCAATCACATCCTCCACGGGTACGCTTTCCGCAACCGGCGCTGCCGTCTCCGTGCGCGGTTCGACTGTCGGCTGCTCCGCGCACGCCAAAAGCGCGGTCAGTACCAAAAGGACCGCAAACCGGATCAGTCGGATTCCTCTCTGCTTCATCGTTGTTCCTCAAACTCGTTTTCCTGTTTCTGTCATTATACCCCGCCGTCCGTTCGCTTGTCAACGCAAAACGGTGCAACCGATCGCGCCGCTGCGCGGTATTATAGGCAAAGAACGAAAGGAACACGAACATGAAACGTTTGCTTTGCATTCTCTTTGCGGCGCTGCTGCTTTGCGCCTGCACCGCACGTTACGAGCCGTCCCCCGCGCCCGCGGTCGAGCCGACCGCCGCGAACCCAACCGCCGCGCCGACGCAGCTGATTTATGCGCCGATCCCCGAGATCGGCAGCTACGCGGGCTTTTCCGACGCGCTTTGTGCAAAGCTTCTGGACGGCACGCAGAACAGGAACCTTTCGCCGGTCAGCGTCTATCTCGCGCTCGCCATGGTCACGGAAGGCGCAAAGGGACAGACGCAGGCGGACATGCTGAAGCTGCTCGGCTGCAAAACGCCCGAGGAGCTGCGCGGCGTCTGCGGCGCGATGCTCGAAACGCTCTCGATCGACAGCGAGGACGCCACGCTTGCGAATGCCGATTCGATCTGGATGGCGGACCGCGCGGATGCGCTGACCTTCCGCGAGGACTATCTCAAGGTCCTTGCCGAAACCTACCGTTCCGAGGCGAACGCCGTCCGATTCGGCACCGCGGACGCGGCGAAGCAAATCGCGGACTGGATCACCGAGCACACGCGCGGCAAGATCAAGATCTCCGAAGACGCGCTTCTGTTCGATCCCACGACGGTCGCCGTGCTGATCAACACGATCTATCTGAAAGCGGGCTGGCTCGACGCGTTCTATGAGGGCGCGACCGAGACCGGATCGTTTGACGGGCTCGACGGCACGCAGACCGTAAGCTACATGAACCGGAAGGACAGCGGCGTACCGATCGCCAGAGGCGACGGATTTCTGCGCTACAGCATCGACCTTTACCGGATCGGACGCATGACGTTCGTCCTGCCCGACGAGGGCACCCCGCTCTCCGCGCTGCTCGGCACGCCGGAACAGCTCAACGCGCTGCTGAACGGCGGCGAAACGTTCGAAGCGGACGTCAGCGTCAGACTGCCGAAATTCAAATTCCAGGATAAGCTGGAGCTGAACGACGTTCTGCAATCGCTCGGCGTCGGGATCATCTTCTCCCCGGACGCGGACTTTTCCGGCATGTGCGTCGACAAGGACGATATCGCAGTGTCGCGCGTGCTGCAGGAATCGTTCATCGGCGTCGATGAAAAGGGCGTCGAAGCCGCAGCGTACACGATGGTCGCGATGAACGACAGCTGCGCGTTGCTGCCGGAGAACCTGCCGGAGATCGACTTCCATCTGACGCGCCCGTTCCTGTACGCGATCGAATCGTACGACGGCACGGTGCTGTTCGTCGGCACGGTGACGGAACCGACGCCCGCAAACGGTTAGCCCTCCGTTCGCTTCCCCCATGCCCCCTCATCCGGCGGAAGCGTGTAAAAACGAGCCGTTAAGAAACTCGAAAGAGGATCTTAACGGCTTCTCTTTATTTGCGAATCGGAAGAACGAGGGATGTAACGGCGTGAAGTTTTGTGCGAATGAATATAGTACCCCTTACCCCAGGACTTGCTTGATTCCT